>CAWFQP010000012.1:0-112540 GCA_963818005.1 uncultured Pseudomonadota bacterium | reverse complement strand
CACCGCGGCGCGGTGGCCGCGGCGCCCGGCAGGCCGGTGCCCCGGCCTTCGGACCTGCTTGGCCTGGTGACGCAGCCCGCGCCGCTGTAGCGCGCGGCGCCGGCCGGATGCGGCGCGGCGGGACCCCTTCGGCCCCTACTCGAGCCTGGGCGCCTGCCGGAACTGCTCCTCCAGCCACGCGGCAAAGGCCTCCACCGGCGCGCGGCGCGCGGCCTGCGGGTTGACGATCAGCACGTGGCGGTAGCCGGCCGGCATGTGCAGATGCGGGAAGGGCATTTCCAGGTCGCCGCTGGCCAGGCAATCCTGCAGGAAAGGCGAGCGCACGAGGGCCACACCCTGGCCGCGCACGGCGGCCTGCACCGCCTGGTCGACGAAGCTGAACACCAGCCGCCCGGCCAGCGGCTGCACCGGCCCGGCGCCGGCAAAGTCGAACCAGGTCTGCCAGTTCAGCCGCAACGCGCCGGGCACGGCATCGTCCAGGTCGAGAAGCGGCCAGTGCGCCAGTTCGGCCGGAGTGCGCGGCCGCCGCTGCTGCAGCAGGCGCGGGCTGATCGCCGGTGCCATGACGTCGTCCACCAGCAGCGTGGCGCCGGGCGCCACCTTGTGCATCGGCACCCAGCGCACGGCCATGTCCACGTCTTCGGCGCGCAGGTCGACGACGCGGTCCGACGCGTCCAGGCGGATCTCGATCTGCGGATGCTCACGCTGAAACAGCGCGAGCCGCGGCACCAGCCACAGCGATGCGAACGACGCATAGGTGCTCAGGGTCACGCGCTGCCCGCCGCCGACGCCGCGGATGAGGTCGACGCTGCGGTCGATGCCGGCCAGCGCCTGCTGCACCGACTGCTGCAGTTGCTGGCCGGCCGGCGTCAGCAGCAGCGCGCGCGTCTTGCGCACGAACAGCGGCTTGCCCAGCTGCCGCTCGAGCGTGGCGATCTGCCGGCTGATCGACGACTGCGTCAGCTTCAGCTCGGCCGCGGCGTCGGTGAAGGACAGCCGCCGCGCCGCGGCCTCGAAGCCGCGCAGTGCCGCCAGACCGATCGGCCGGCGCTTGCCCGATGTTGCATTCACGGCTCGACCATACATGCAACTGGCGCATGCATCAACTGCGATCTTTTCGTTTGTCGCAAGGACCGCCCAGGCGTGAAATGTCGACTCGGACCGCGCATGGATGCGCACTACGGATGGAGCAGGACATGAAGACGATGACTCCTCGGATCAGAACCATCGACCTCGGCTACGACCAGCTGATGATCTTCGACGGCGGACGCGACGGGCGCGTGCGTGTGCTTTTTGGCGCCACCTGGCTGACGCAGGAAGGCGAGAGCGGCGACACCGTGTTGCGCAGGAATGAAGAACTGCCGCTGCGCGACGGCCGTACATTGATCCAGGCATTGGAGCCGGCACGCGTGCAGGTCTGGAGCCGCCCTGTGCAGTTCGGTGCCGCGCTGCGTGCGTTGCTGCGGCGCTGGATTGCTCGGCTGCATTTCGGCCCGGCGGCGCCCGAGCCCCTGTGCTGAGGCGGTGGCACGACTCCTGCTGAAAGCGGGTTGAGCGAGCCGGTGTCGCGGCGGGCGCACCGCCCTGGCGCAGCGGCTCGTGACATGCGCCGGTTTGCACCACTGCGGTGCTGCAAGTCGGCGAACCCGCCACCCGCCGTGCGTCACCGCGCGCGGAACCCGGAGTTCCGATGAAGTCTCGCCGCCCCTTGCTGCTGGCCACCCTGTTGGCTGCGACCTGCCTGCCTTTGCTTGCCCAGGCGCAGGCCGCGCTGGACGAGGTCATGTCCAGGAAGGTCATCAACATCGCCATCCCCACCGACTTCCCGCCCTACGGCTACGTCGGCACCGATCTGAAACCGCAGGGCCTGGACGTCGACATGGCCAACTACATCGGCGCCAAGCTGGGCGTGAAGGTGGAACTGGTGCCGGTGACCAGCGCCAACCGCATCGCCTACCTGCAGACCAAGAAGGCCGACCTGGTGATCTCCACGCTGGGCAAGAACCCGGAGCGCGAGAAGGTCATCGACTTCACGGCCGCCTATTCGCCCTTCTTCCAGGCGGTGTTTGCCAGCAAGTCGCTGCCGGTCAAGAGCGCGGCCGACCTGGCCGGCAAGACCGTGGGCGTGACACGCGGCGCGATCGAGGACCTGGAGCTGAGCAAGATCGCGCCGCCCACGGCCGACATCAAGCGCTTCGAGGACAACAACGCCACCGTCTCGGCCTTCGTCTCGGGCCAGGTGCAGGTCATCGCCACCGGTGCGTCGGTGGCCGGCAACATGATGGCGCGCAACCCCAACCTGGGCGCCGAGTACAAGTTCGTGCTCAAGGATTCACCCAACTTCATCGGCGTGGCCAAGGGCGAGGACAAGCTGCGCCTGAAAGTGAACGAGATCATCGCCGCGGCCAAGGCTTCGGGCGACCTGGACAAGATGGCCAACAAGTGGCTGGGCCGCCCGGCCGGCGACCTGCCGAGCTGAACCCGGACATCCCGCAGCTCGCCGCGCCGACATGGTCGCGCTCGACTTCCTGGCGGTGCTGGAGCAGTGGCCGGCGCTGCTGCGCGGCGCCGCCTTCACGCTGGGGCTGACGGCGGTGTCGGCAGCGGTCGGCGGCATCGTCGGCGTGGCCTGCGGCTGGGCTCGCGCCTGGGGGCCGGCGTGGCTGGCCGCCGGCGTGGGCGTGTACGTGGAGCTGATCCGCAACACGCCCTTCATCGTGCAACTGTTCTTCATCTATTTCGGCCTGCCCAGCCTGGGCGTGAAACTCTCGCCCGAGGTGGCCTCGGTGATCGCGATGGTGGTGAACCTGGGCGCCTATGCCGCCGAGATCGTGCGCGCCGGCATCGTCAACACGCCCAAGGGCCAGATCGAGGCCGCGCGCAGCCTGGCGATGAACGAGTGGCAGGTCTTCACCCGCGTGGTGCTGCCGCCGTCGCTGGGCCGGGTGTGGCCTGCCATGGTGAGCCAGATCGTCATCGTCATGCTCGGCTCGGCCGTGTGCGGGCAGATCGCCGCGCAGGAACTGAGCTATGCCGCCAACCTGATCTTGAGCCGCAACTTCCGCGGCTTCGAGGCCTATCTGATCGCCACCGCGATCTACCTGCTGCTGGCCATCGGCATCCGCCAGTTCCTCAACTGGGCCGGGCCGCGATGGATCTTTGGCCGGACCGCGGCCGCCGGTCGCTGAAGCCATGGTCGACTTCTCGCTCTGGGACATCTTCCGCAACCTGCTGCTGGCAGCGCGCTGGACGGTCGTGCTGTCGATCATTGCCTTCGTCGGCGGTGGTCTCGTCGGGTCTGGGGCTGCTGCTCGCCCGGCTGGCGCGCTGGCCCGGCGCGCAGGTGCTCGTCGCCGGCTACGTGCAGCTGTTCCAGGGCACGCCGCTGCTGATGCAGCTGTTCCTGGCCTACTTCGGGCTGGCGCTGTTCGGCATCAACGTCTCGGCCTGGGTGGCGGCCGGCGTGGCGCTGACGCTGTACACCAGCGCCTTCCTGGCGGAGATCTGGCGCGGCTGCGTCAATGCCATCCCCAAGGGCCAGTGGGAGGCGGCCGACAGCCTGGCGCTGAGCTTCGGCGAGAAGATGCGCCACGTCATCGGCCCGCAGGCGCTGCGCATCGCGGTGCCGCCGACGGTGGGCTTCCTGGTGCAGGTGATCAAGGGCACCGCGCTGGCCTCGGTGATCGGCTTCATCGAGCTGACCAAGGCCGGCACGATGATCACCAACGCCACCTTCAGGCCCTTCACCGTCTATGCCTGCGTGGCGCTGCTGTACTTTGCGCTGTGCTTCCCGATTTCAGCCTACAGCCGCCGGCTGGAAAGGAGCTTCCAACGTGGTCGCTGACGCCGCCCCCATCGTGCGCATCGCCGGCTTGCGCAAGCGCTTCGGCGACAACGAGGTGCTCAAGGGCATCGACCTGCAGGTGCGCAGCGGCGAAGTCATCGCCATCATCGGCAAGAGCGGCTCGGGCAAGAGCACGCTGCTGCGCTGCATCAACGGGCTGGAGGACTTTCAACAGGGCGAACTCCAGGTCGATGGCCAGCCGCTGAAGCAGGGCGATGCCAAGGCCATGCGCGCGCTGCGTCAGCACGTGGGCATGATCTTCCAGAGCTTCAACCTGTTCCCGCACCTGAGCGTGGGCCGCAACGTGATGCTGGCGCCGACCCTGGTCAAGCAGCAGCAGCGGTGCCGAGGCCGAGGCGAGTGCGCGCAAGCTGCTCGACCGTGTCGGCCTGGCCGAGAAGTTCGAGGCCTGGCCCGATCAGCTGTCAGGCGGCCAGCAGCAGCGCGTGGCCATCGCGCGCGCGCTGGCCATGCAGCCCAGCGTGATGCTGTGCGACGAGATCACCTCGGCGCTGGACCCGGAGCTGGTGGGCGAGGTGCTGAAAGTGGTGGAGTCGCTGGCCGAGGAAGGCATGACGCTGCTGATGGTCACGCACGAGATGAACTTCGCGCGCAAGGTGGCCGACCGCGTGGTCTTCATGCACGCCGGGCGCATCCACGAGATGGGTCCGCCGAAGGAACTGTTTGCCGCGCCGCAGACGGCCGAGCTGCAGCAGTTCCTGTCGGCGCTGCACTGAGAGGTTGAGCTGCGTGGCCGCACTTCTTGCGCTGGCTCAACCGATGTGTCCTGCGCTTCGTCCAGCATCATGGCTGGTGATGCGCATGTGTCATGCGCGGTGAGACTGGAGAACTGCCGTGAACCTGAAGCTTCATCTGCTGGAATCCTTCAGCGCCCTGGGCAGCGACGGTGTGACCTACAAGGTGCGCGGCTATGAGCGCATGGTCGCAGGACCCGAGCCTCAACGACGGCCAGGAGCACTGGCAGTCCACCGGAGTGCTGGAGTACCGGCTCGAGGATGGCGCACTGATCGATGCGCACGCCGACGGCTCGATGCGCATCGTGCACAGCGGCGTGGCGCTGACGCGGCAGTAGGCGCGGCTGCGGCCCCGCTCGGCGCCGCGCAGCCCAGGGCGCGAGTGCGGATCAGGCCGCGGCGCGTGCCGCGGCCTTGCGTGCCGGCGCCTTCTTGGCCGCCACCTTCACCGCCGCCTTCTTGGCCGGCGCCTTCTTCGCGGCGGCCTTCTTCGCCGGCGCCTTGGCGGCCACCGGCTTCGCCGCGGCAGCCGCTTCTTCGCCGGCGCGCGCGCCGCCTTCGGCGCGGCCGCGCCGCCCTTCCACGTCAGCCGCGCCTTCTTCGCCAGCGCCACCACCTTGGCGATGTCCTCGTCGCTGTACACGCCCTTGACGCCGGAGATGGCCGACAGCTTCATGCCGTGCTTCAGGCCGAGCTTGTAGATCTCCTTGACCTTCTCCCATTCGGTGTCGCGGCCGATGGTGAAGACCTCGAAGCGGCCCTCCAGCGCCAGCACGATGGTCTCGGCCAGGCAGGCGTAGATCACGTTCTTCGGCAGGCCGATGGTCTTCATGCCCTTGACCTGCGTCGGCAGCTCGATCTCGCCCGATTCGATGACCAGCACGTCCGGCCGCTTGGCCACTTCTTCGGGCGGCAGGTCCAGCGGGCGCGCCACGTCGGTGATGACGCAGCCGGGCTTGACCTTGGTGATGTCCAGGATCTTCTTGCCCGCGCCCGAGGTGCTGGTGACGATCATGTCCATGTCGGCGAGCAGGCTGTCGTAGTCGATCGAGCACACCACCTTGGCATCGGGCGTGTCCTGCAGGATCGACTTCTTCAGCTCCTCGAGCTTCTTCATGTCGCGCCCGGCGATCACCACCTCGTCGAAGGCCATCGCCAGCAGCCGCGCGCTGACCGAGCCGATCGAGCCCGACGCGCCGATGACCATGGTCTTGGCGGCGATGCGCTGGCCCTTGGGCGGCAGCGGCACCAGGCCCATGCGCTTCATCGCGTCGGCCGCGGCCCACAGCGCGCCCGAGGCCGAATAGCTGTTGCCGGTGGTGATGGGGATGGTGGCGCGCCGCGCCACGGTGACGCCGGCATCGCCCACCACCTTGGTGAAGGCGCCCAGGCCCATCAGCTGCGCGCCCATCTTCTCGGCCATCGCCGGCCGCGGCCAGCAGCCGGCGGTAGGTGAACTCGGGGCTGTGCGACAGCATCTCCTTGGGCGTGCCGCCGACGAAGATCAGCCAGCCCTCGGCCTCGGCCCCGGTGGGCGAGACGATGTTCTCCATCTTGCAGTACACCTGCGGCGGGATGTAGGCCGCCAGCTGCTCCACCCTGTCCATCACCAGCTTGGGCGTGGCCTTGGGGATCGGGAAGCCCTTCTTGATGAACTCCTGGCTCAACGGGTGCACCACGAAGGCAAAGCGGCGGATGTTGCGGAACTTGCCGGTGGGGTGCAGCAGCCTGGGCTTGATGTCCAGCTCGGTGATGATCTCCTCGAACTCGTCGTCGGCCAGCTCGTTGGCGTTGCGACCCAGGTGCGCCAGGATCATCGCCTCGAGCGTGGCCACGCCCACCACCTTGCCGAACAGGCTGGGCGAGACGTCGATCACCAGATTGACCTTGCACCGCTTGTAGAAGGCCAGTTGGTCGTCGTGCACCGCCGAGGTGATCAGCGTCTTGCCCTCGAGGTTGGCGACCGTGCCGATGGCCTTGATCTCGCCGAAGGTGCCCACGATCAGGTGCGACTTGGCCATGGCATTGGCCACACGCAGGTTCTTCAGCCCGGCGAGCGACTTCTCCAGCAGCCGGAAGGGCTTCTGCCCCGCCACCAGCTCGTTGCCGCGCGCGTACAGCTCCAGCTGCGCCAGCGAGCTGAGCAGCAGCGGCGAGCCGGCCTGGAACACCGGGTCGGCGAAGCTCAGGTTCTTGGTGTAGTCCGACAGTGCCAGCGCGATCTCGTAGTTGCGCATGCCCGACAGGAACAGCACCTTGTTGTTGTTGAAGTAGTTGCCCAGCTCCTTCTGCACGTGGCGCACCGCGCGCACCTGCAGCAAGCGGCGCAGACGTGCGCCGGTGGTCACCGGCACGCGTGTCACCACCTTGGTCAGCTTCTCGGTCTCGCGGTTGACGATGGTGCGCAGCCCCACGTGGTAGTGGTCCGAGGTCTCGCCCACGCCGATGGCGTCGGCGCTGGCCTGCTGGCGGCGCAGCATCTCCCAGGCCTTGCGGTGGTCGCCGTCGGTGCCGATGCGCTTGACCGAATAGCGCTCGCCGAGGAAATCGGTCTCGAACTCGAAATCCTGCTTCGACGCACCGAGCGTCACCGTCACGACCTTCTTCATCACCTGTCTCCTGGTTGGCTTGATTTTCAGGCCGCGGTCCTGGTGGTGCGGCGTTTCTTCGCGGCCGGCTTGGCCGCTGGCGGGGCAGTCGCCTTGCTCGTCGTCTTCGGCGGCAGCACCTGGCGGATCAAGTCCTCGCAGACCCGCTGCGTCATGTAGCGCGGCACCGGGTAGGTGTTGCCTTCGGCGCAGGCGGCCTGGGCCAGCGACGGCGATGTCCTGTTCGCGCAGCGCCTGCAGGTGGCGCGGGATGCCCAGGTCGTCGTTCAGCTGTTGCACCGCGTCGATGAACTTGCGTGCCAGCACGTCCTCGTTCTCGGCGTCGTTGCCGGCGCGCGCGCACACCGCCAGCAGTGCCAGCCGCGACGGTGATGGCCGGCAGCGAATAGCGCAGCACGTGCGGCAGCACGATGGCGTTGGCCAGGCCGTGCGGCGTGTGGTAGCGGCCGCCGAACTGGTGGGCGATGGCATGCACGTAGCCGACGTTGGCGCGCGTGAAGGCGAAGCCGGCGTAGGTCGAGGCCAGCGACATCTTCTCGCGCGCCGCCAGGTTCTTGCCGTCGCGGTAGGCGGTGCGCAGGTTCTCGAAGATCAGGCCCACCGCCGACAGCGCCATGCCGTCGGAATAGTCGGTGGTCCAGTGGCCGACGAAGGATTCGACCGCATGTGTCAGCGCGTCGATGCCGGTGGCGGCGGTGATGTGCGGCGGCAGCCCGGTCATGAGCAGCGGGTCCAGCGCCGCCATCTTCGGCACCAGCCGCGGGTCGATGATCACCAGCTTGGCCTGGCGCTCGGGGTCGGCGATGACCGCGGCCACCGTCACCTCGGAGCCGGTGCCGGCGGTGGTCGGCACGGCATAGATGCGCACCGGATTGCGCAGGCCGGACCTTCAGGTAGCCGGCCAGTTCGCGCAGCGTCTTGCCGGGTTGGCAATGGCCGCGGCGATGGCCTTGGACGCATCCATCGACGAGCCGCCGCCGAAGGCGACGATGGCGTCGCAGTCGTGCTCGCGGTAGAAGTCGATGCCGCGCTCGATCAGCGGGATCGGCGCGTCCGGCGTGATCTCATCGAACACCACGTACTGCGCGCCGCCGGCGCTGAGCGCATCGGTCAGCGGCTTGAGCAGGCCGAGCTTGGCGATGATCGGCGTCGGTGACGATCAGGATCTTCGCGTGGCCGAAGCCGGCGACCGCCTGTCCCAGCCGAGCGCTGGAGCCGGGGCCCACCAGCAGCGTCGGCTGCGGGATGGGGATGAAGCGCGTCAGCTTGCCGGCGCCCTTCATCAGGGCGCCCAGGCCGGCGGCGCGGGTCGATTCGGGAATGAGATCCAGGATCACGCCATGTCTCCGGTTGCTCGTTTGTAGGTTGGAGGCCCCGTCGTCGGCCCGCGACCCGCGCGGTGCGGGGGTGGGCCGATGGTCTTCCGCATTCTGCATGAAGCCGCCCGCGAGCCGCTTGTCCGGTCCTTGCCGGGCCGTTGACGCTGGCCAGGTTCAGACCGAGCATCGGCGCGCAGGCGCGGCCGCGCCCTGCCACCTGCCGGAGTTGCCATGCGCCCGATTGCGCCGCCCCTGTCCAGACCGGACGCCGCTGTCTTCACCTCGCCGCTGACGCGCACGCCGCTGCGCGACGCCGTCAGCGCGGCCTACCGCCGCGCCGAAGCCGAAGCCCTGCCGGCGCTGCTGGCCCGGCGCGGATCTGGACGAAGCGCAGCGCGACGCCACGCAGGCCCTGGCCCGACATCTGGCGCAGTCGCTGCGCGAGCGCAGGCCGGCCGCCGGCCGCGCCGGGCTGGTGCAGGGGCTGCTGCAGGAGTTCGCGCTGTCGTCGCAGGAAGGCGTGGCGCTGATGTGCCTGGCCGAGGCGCTGCTGCGCATCCCCGACGCGGCCACGCGCGACGCGCTGATCCGCGACAAGATCGGCAGCGGCGACTGGCACGCGCACCTCGGCGCCAGCCCGTCGCTGTTCGTCAACGCCGCGACCTGGGGCCTGCTGCTCACCGGCAAGCTGGTCGCCACGCACAGCGAAGCGGGCCTGGCGGCGGCGCTGCGCCGCCTGATCGCGCGCGGCGGCGAGCCGCTGATCCGCAAGGGCGTCGACATGGCGATGCGCCTGATGGGCGAGCAGTTCGTCACCGGCGAGACCATCGCGCAGGCGCTGGCCAACGCGCGCGAGCGCGAGGCCGAGGGCTTCCGCTATTCCTACGACATGCTCGGCGAGGCGGCGCTGACCGCGCGCCGATGCCGAGCGCTACTTGCGGCCTACGAGCAGGCGATCCACGCCATCGGCCAGGCCTCGGCCGGGCGCGGCATCGACGAGGGCCCGGGCATCTCGATCAAGCTGTCGGCGCTGCACCCGCGCTACAGCCGCGCCCAGGTGGAGCGCGTGATGGCCGAGCTGCTACCCGCGGCTGCTGCAGCTGGCGCTGCTGGCGCGGCAGCACGACATCGGCCTCAACATCGACGCCGAAGAGGCCGACCGGCTCGAGCTCTCGCTCGACCTGCTCGAGCGGCTGTGCTTCGAGCCCGGCGCTGGCCGGCTGGAACGGCATCGGCTTCGTCGTCCAGGCCTACCAGAAGCGCTGCCCGGCGCGTGGTCGACTACCTGGTCGACCTGGCGCGGCGCAGCGGCCACCGGCTGATGGTGCGGCTGGTCAAGGGCGCCTACTGGGACAGCGAGATCAAGCGCGCCCAGGTCGACGGCCTGGACGGCTATCCGGTCTACACGCGCAAGGCCTACACCGACGTCTCCTACCTCGCCTGCGCGCGCAAGCTGCTGGCCGCGCCGGACGCGGTGTTCCCGCAGTTCGCCACCCACAACGCGCAGACGCTGGCGGCGATCCACGCGCTGGCCGGGCCGGACTGCCACGCCGGCCAGTACGAGTTCCAGTGCCTGCACGGCATGGGCGAGCCGCTGTACGAGCAGGTCGTCGGCCGGCGCAAGCTGGCGCGCCCTGCCGCATCTACGCGCCGGTCGGCACGCACGAGACGCTGCTGGCCTACCTGGTGCGCCGGCTGCTGGAGAACGGCGCCAACACCTCCTTCGTCAACCGCATCGCCGACGAGCGCTGTCCGATCGACGAGCTGGTCGAGACCCGGTGCGACGGTGCGGCGCTGGCCGAGCCGAGGCGGCGTCGGCCTGCCGCACCCGGCCATCGCGCTGCCGCGCGGCCTGTATCGGCGCGGCGCGGCGCAACTCGCGCGGCCTCGACCTGCGCCGACGAGCCCGACGCCTGGCGGCGCTCGCCGCAGGCCCTGGCCGACGGCGCAACGCGGCGCTGGCACGGCGCGCCGATGCTGGGCCGACGGCCTGCCGCCGGGCCCGGGCCACGCAGTCGCGCAACCCGGCCGACGCCGCGACGTCGTCGGCCAGGTGCACGAGGCCGACGCCGCCGCGATCGAGGCCGCGCTGCAGTGTGCGCAGGCCTCGGCCGCCGCCTGGGCCGCGTCGCGCCGGCGCAGCGTGCCGCGGCGCTGCAAGGCGCCGCCGACCTGCTGGAAGACCACACCGACCGGTTGATGGGCCTGCTGGTGCGCGAGGCCGGCAAGACCGCGGCCAACGCCGTCGCCGAGGTGCGCGAGGCGGTCGACTTCCTGCGCTACTACGCGCTGCAGGTGCGGCGCGACTTCGACAACGCCACGCCACCGGCCGCTCGGCCCGGTGGTGTGCATCAGCCCGTGGAACTTCCCGCTGGCGATCTTCACCGGCCAGGTCGCGGCGGCGCTGGCCGCCGGCAACGTGGTGCTGGCCAAGCCGGCCGAGCAGACGCCGCTGGTCGCCGCCGAGGCGGTGCGCGTGCTGCTGGGCCGCCGGCGTGCCGCGCGGCGCGCTGCAACTGCTGCCCGGGCGCGGCGAGACGGTGGGCGCGGCGCTGGTCGCCGATGCGCGCGTGAGCGGGCGTGATGTTCACCGGCTCGACCGACGTGGCGCGGCTGCTGCAGCGGCAGCTGGCGCAGCGGCTCAATCCGACGGCCGGCCGGTGCCGCTGATCGCCGAGACCGGCGGCCAGAACGCGATGATCGTCGATTCGTCGGCGCTGGCCGAGCAGGTGGTGGCCGACGTGCTCGCCTCGGCCTTCGACAGCGCCGGCCAGCGCTGCTCGGCGCTGCGCGTGCTGTGCGTGCAGGACGATGTCGGCCGACCGCCTGCTCGCGATGCTCGAAGGCGCGATGCGCGAACTGCGCGTCGGCAACCCGGCGCGGCTGGCGGTCGACGTCGGCCCGGTGATCGATGCCGAGGCGCAGGCGACGATCCAGCGCCACATCGAGGCGATGCGCGCCAAGGGCCACCGTGTCGTGCAGCCGGCTGCCATCGCTGCCGAAACGCTGGCGCGCGGCACCTTCGTGGCGCCGACGCTGATCGAGATCGACAGCCTGGCCGAGCTGCGGCGCGAGGTCTTCGGCCCGGTGCTGCACGTGCTGCGCTACCGGCGCGAGCAGCTCGACGCGCTGCTGGGCCAGATCAACGCCACCGGCTACGGCCTGACGCTGGGCGTGCACACGCGCATCGACGAGACCATCGCGCGCGTCGTCGACCAAGCGCATGCCGGCAACCTCTACGTCAACCGCAACATGGTCGGCGCGGTGGTCGGCGTGCAGCCCTTCGGCGGCGAGGGCCTGTCCGGCACCGGGCCGAAGGCCGGCGGGCCGCTGTACCTGCTGCGGCTGCTGGCGCAGCACCCCGACGTTTCGGTCGCGACGCGCTGTGCGCCAGCGGCGAGGCGGCGGCGCTGCTGCGCGCGGCCGGTCCGCCGGTCGCCGTGACGGCGCTGCGGACGCTGCGCGACTGGGCCACGGTGGCCGGGCGTGCGTCTTTGGCGGCATTGTGCGAGCGCTTCGCGGCCGTCGCGCCGTCGCTGGCCCCGCGCGCGCTGGCCGGCCCGACCGGCGAATCGAACGTCTACCGGCTGCTGCCGCGCGAGGCGGTGCTGTGCCTGGCGGCGGACGACGCCGACCGGCTGGCGCAACTGGCGGCGGTGCTGGCGGTGGGCTCGCGCGCCTTGTGGCCGGCCGAGGCTGCGGCGCTGGCCGAGCGGCTGCCCTTGGCCCTGCGCGAATCGGTGGCGCTGGCGCTGGACTGGGCCAGCGATGCGGTGCACTTCGACGCCGTGCTGCAGCATGGCGATACCGACGAAAGGCGGGCGCTGTGCCGGCGCCTGGCCGAGCGTGCCGGGCCTATCGTCGGCCTGGTCGCGCTCGAGACCGGCTGCCACGATATCCCGCTGGAAAGGCTGCTGGTCGAGCGCGTGCTCAGCATCAACACCGCCGCGGCCGGCGGCAACGCCAGCCTGATGACGATCGGCTGAGGCGGGCCCTGGGCGGCGCTCGGCCCGTGTGGTCGCAGCCGCGGGCGGCTGCCGCTTCAGCCGCGGTACGGGCTCCACCGTCAGCAGCGCCACCCCGGGGTGGCGGCGCTGCCGCGCGGCGTCGATTCGCGCCGGCGGCGGCGCCCAGCCCGATTGGCTGTTGCGCGCCGGCCGCGGCCAGCGCCATGGTTTTCGGCGGGCGGGGCGACGAAGGCAGGATCGCGCCGACCGAACTCGGCCGGCGCGACGCAAGGGACATGCAGGCGGCGCATCGCTCTGGCAAGGGCCGCAGCGCAGCGGCCTGCGAATCGGCCGCGCAAAGCCGCTATCGTTGGCCCTCTGCCGCGACCCCACTGCGCCCCTTGCCTGCCCTGCTCGAAGTCGACGACCTGCGTGTCACGCTGCAGACTTCGCGCGGCCCGGCCGATGCGCTGCGCGGCGTGAGCTTCGCGCTGCAGCGTGGCGACACCGTCGGGCTGATCGGCGAATCGGGGTGCGGCAAGAGCATCACCGCCCTGGCGCTGATGGGCCTGCTGCCCGACGGCGCCACGCTCGGCGGCTCGATCCGCTTCGGCGGCCAGGAGTTGACGACGCTGGACGATGCTGCGATGTGTGCGCTGCGCGGCGCGCGCATCGGCATGATCTTCCAGGAGCCGATGACCGCGCTGAACCCGCTGCACACCATCGGCCGGCAGATCGCCGAGCCGTTGCGCCTGCACAAGGGTCTGAGCCCGACCGCGGCGCGCGCCGAGGCCCTGCGCCTGCTGCAGCGGGTGCAACTGCCCGATGCGGCCAGGCGGCTCGACGCCTACCCGCACCAGATGTCCGGCGGCCAGCGCCAGCGTGTGGTCATCGCCATCGCGCTGGCCTGCGGGCCCGACCTGCTGATCGCCGACGAGCCGACCACCGCGCTGGACGTGACCATCCAGCGCGAGGTGCTGGACCTGATTGCCGAGCTGGTGGCCGAGGACGGCATGGGCCTGCTGCTGATCAGCCACGACCTGGGCGTGATGGCCGAGACGGTGCAGCGTTTGCTGGTGATGTACGGCGGTACCGTGGTCGAGAGCGGACCTACGGCCGAGGTCTTCCGCCACCTGGCGCATCCGTACACACGCGGCCTGTTCGCGGCGCGGCCGCGGCTGGGCCTGGCGCGCGGCACGCGGCTGACGACCATCCCGGGGCGCGTGCCAGAGCTGGCGGAACTGCCTTTGGGCTGCCCCTTTGCCGAACGCTGCACCTGGGTGGTCGACGACTGCCGGCGCGCACTGCCTCGGCCGCAGGCGGTGGCAGCGCAGCACCAGGCGCGCTGCATCCGTCTGGACGCCCTGGGCCCGGCCCCGCGATGAGCGCGCGCGGCTGCTCCGAAACGCTGATCCCGCAGCGCGCAGCGCGAAGGGGGCTCCGGTGAGCAAGGCGCCGCTGCTCGAGGTGCAGGACCTGGTCAAGCACTACCGGCTGCCGCGCGAGCGCCTGCTGTCACCCGCACCGCGGGTGCGGGCCGTGCAAGGGCTGAGCTTCACGCTCGGCCCCGGCCGCAGCCTGGGGGTGGTTGGCGAATCGGGCTCGGGCAAGTCCACGCTCGCGCGGCTGGTGATGGCGCTGGAGCCACCCAGCGCGGGCCATGTCTGGCTCGACGGGCAGGACCTGCAGGCGCTGCCGCCGGCCGCGCTGCGCACGGCGCGCGAGAAGCTGCAGATGGTCTTCCAGGACCCCTACGGCTCGCTCGACCCGCGCCGCAGCATCCTGCACACCGTGTCCGAGCCGCTGCGCGTGCTGCACGGCGCGACGCCGGCGGAGCAGCGCGAGCGCGCCGCCGAGGTGCTGCACGCGGTCGGCCTGGGTGCCGAGGCGCTGGCCAAGTACCCGCACGAGTTCAGCGGGGGTCAGCGCCAGCGCATCGCCATCGCGCGCGCGCTGATCACGCGGCCGAAGCTGATCGTCGCCGACGAACCGGTCAGCGCGCTCGACGTGTCGGTGCAGGCGCAGGTGCTGAACCTGATGCAGGACCTGCAGGACCAGCTCGGCCTGAGCTATCTGTTCATCAGCCACGACCTGGCGGTGGTCGACATGGTGTGCGACGAAGTCATCGTGCTCTACCAGGGCCGCATCGTCGAACGCGGCGCGCCCGACACGCTGTTCCGGCGCGCCGCCCACCCCTACACCCGCGCGCTGCTGCAGGCGGTGCCGCGGCTGCAGCCCGGCGCGGCGCGCGCGCGGCGCGGCGCGGCCCTGCCTGCGGCCAGCAGCGCGGTGCCGGCGGACGGTTGCGCCTTCGCGCCGCGCTGCAGCTTCGCCAGCGCGCGCTGCCGCAGCGAACGGCCGCTGCTGCGCGAGTTGGCCGCGGGTGGCGTCGGCGCGCACGCGGCGGCCTGCCATATTGCCGAATGAGCGGCCGAAGCCGTGGCCGAACTGTCCGGCGGTGAGGCTTGGACAATGACGCAAAATGCGCCACGACCCAAGGGCCCGGTGCCCCCATGAAGGAGAAGACGATGTCGTTGCAACGCCGTAGCCTGAACCTGCTGCTCGCTGCCATGTTGGCAATGGCCGGCGCCTCGGCCTTCGATGCGCAGGCGCAGTCGCGCAAGGACAGCGTGGTGCTGGGCATGGTGCTCGAACCGACGCCGGGGCTGGACCCGACCACCGCGCCGGCTGCGGCCATCGGCGCGATCGTGCACTACAACATCCTCGAAGGTCTGACCAAGATCAACGTCGACGGCACGGTCACGCCGCTGCTGGCCGAAAGCTGGACCACCGAACCCGACGGCAAGAGTTACACCTTCAAGCTGCGCAAAGGCATCAAGTTCCAGGACGGCGAGCCCTTCGATGCGGCCGCCGTGAAGTTCAGCTTCGAGCGTGCCAAGGTCGAAGGCTCGACCAACAAGGCGAAGAAGGCGGTGTTCGACAACATCTCCAGCATTACCGCGTTCGATGCGCACACGGTGATCCTGACGCTGAACAACGCCGATGGCACGATGCCTTTCCGGCTGGGCGAGAACACGGCCGTCATCCTGAGCCCGAAGAGCGCGGCGACCACCGCCACCAAACCCGTCGGCACCGGTCCGTACACCTTCGACAACTGGCAGAAGGGCTCGGCGGTGACCTTGGTCAAGTGGCCGGGCTACCGCAATGCGGCGGCAGTCCCGATTCAAAGGGTGACTTTCCGCTTCATCAACGACCCATCGGCACAGGTGGCCGCGCTGCTGGCCGGTGACATCGACGGCATGCCGCGTTTCGGCGCGCTGCAAAGCTTGAAGCAGTTTCAGGCTGACAAGCGCTTCACGGTGGAGATCGGCGACACCGCGGGCAAGGGCATCATGACCCTCAACAACAAGCGCAAGCCTCTCGACGACGTGCGTGTACGCCGCGCGCTGATGCACGCCATCGACCGCAAGGCCTTTATCGACGGCGTGTACGAAGGACTGGCCAAACCCATCGGCAGCCACTTCGCGCCCACCGACACCGGTTATGTCGACCTGACCAAGGTCTACCCCTACGACCCGGAGAAGGCCAAGGCATTGCTCAAGGAAGCCGGCGTGGCCACGCCGCTGAGGCTGACGTTGACTTTGCCGCCGCCGCAGTACGCGCGCAAGGGCGGCGAGGTTGTCGCCGCGATGCTGGCCAAGGTGGGCGTGGAAGTGAAAACCGAGAACGTCGAATGGGCGCAGTGGTTGTCCGGCAGCATTCAAGGGCAACTTCGACCTGACGATCGTCATGCATGCCGAGCCGCTGGACTACATGCAGTACACGAATACCGCCTACTACTGGGGCTACGACAGCCAGGCCTTTCGCGACATCGCCGCCAAATATGCCGAAGCGTCGAATCCGAAGGAGCGCAGCAAACTGTTCGCCGACATGCAGAAGAAGCTGGCCGAGGACGCGGTCAACGCCTACATCTTCAACCCGGCGCAGGTGGCGGTGGCGAAGAAGGGATTGAGGGGCCTGTGGGCCAGCTCGCCCATCGAAGCCAACGACATCGCCGCGGTGTCCTGGGCCCCGGCGCCTTGATGCGCCGCAGCTGAACCGCCGACACGACACCCGGCGGCAATCGCACGCATGGCCTGCCCCGACCCGCGCGGCAACCCCTGCGGCACGCGCAGTGCCGCCGCCCGCGACGCTGCGGAGACGGCGCTGTGGCGCATGATGTCCTTCTACGACACGCCGCTGGCCGACCTGGACGCGGCCAGCGCGCACGACCCCGGCTGGGCGCTGCCGCATGTGATGCGCGCCGGCTTCCTGCTCAGCCTGACCGAGGCGACGATGCTGACCGAGGCCGAGCGGCATCTGCAGGCCGCTCGCGACTGCGCCGGCTGCGCGCCGCCGCGCGAGCGCGCACACCTCGACGCGGTGCAGGCCGTGGCCGAAGGTCGCTGGCAGGCCGCCTGCCGCATCTGGGACGAGCTGCTGGTCGAGTACCCGCGCGACGCGCTGGCGCTGCAGTGGTCGCAGCTGTGGGACTTCTACCGCGGCGACGCCGTCAACCTGCGTGCCCGACCGGCGCGTGCGCTGCCCGAATGGGACGAGGCCGACCCTCTTTATGCCCATGTGCTGAGCCTGTATGCCTTTGGCCTGGAGGAGAGCAACCTTTACCCGCAGGCCGAGGACGCGGGCCGCCGCGCGCTGGCGCTGAACCCGAAGTCGCCGTGGGCCGTGCATGCGGTGGCCCATGTGATGGAGATGCAGGGCCGCTGGGAGGAAGGCGCGGTCTGGCTGCGCCAGTACCAGGCCGAATGGTCCGAGGGCAACGGCTTCTCGGGCCACCTGTGGTGGCACACGGGCCTGTTCCGGCTGGAGGGGCTGGACGTGGCCGGCGTGCTGCGGCTGGTCGACAAGCGCCTGGCCGGCGACAACCTGCAGATCACGCTGCAGCGCGTCGACGCGGCGGCGCTGCTGTGGCGGCTGCACCTGCTGGGCGAGGACGTGGCCGCGCGCTGCACGAAGCTGGTCGAAGGCTGGGATCTGTCGGACGCTGCCGCGGGCTACTACGCCTTCAACGACGTGCATGCGGTGATGGCCCTGCTCGGCGCCGGCGAGGTGCCGCGCGCCGAAGCCTGGGTGGCGCGCTGCGCCGAGCGTGCGATGGCTGCCGACGATGCGCGGCGCAGCAACCATGCCATGGCGCGCGAGGTCGGCCTGCCGCTGATGCGCGCGCTGCTGGCCTTTGCGCGCGGCGAGGCCGATGCCGCCGCCGACGGGCTGTATGCCGCACGCGGCGTCGCGCAGCGTTTCGGCGGCAGCCACGCGCAGCGCGACCTGATCGACCAGACCCTGCTCGCCGCAGCAGTGCAGGGCTCGCGCGCCGGGCTCGGCCGCGCGATGATCAACGAGCGCCTGATGGCCAAGCCGTCGACGCCGCTCACCGCCCACTGGCGCGCGCAACTCGATCTGCGGCTGGACGCTACCGCGTGAACAGCCCCTCGTGCGCGCTTTCGCCCCAAGCGGCACCGCTTGCGGACCGGCGCTGCCGCAGGCGCTTGCTCGGCCGGCAGTCCATGCGTCGCGCAGGCGATGCGGCGGCGTTCGGACTCGCGTTCAAACCCAGATGTGGCGTCCGGTAGAGCGAAAAGTCATGGTGCACGCCCCGACTCCTCGCCTCTCTTGTTCGAAGTGAGCTCGACGCCCTACGTGCGGGCCTGAACCCGGCTCGACTTTCGTCGCGATGCGTATCCAAGCGCGCAAAGGCCGGCAAGCGCCAGACCGATCGTTGCGGGTTCAGGAGTCGGATTCGGTGGTGTCGATGCAGCCGAGACGGACACGTCATCGAGGCCGATGTAGTTCACGCCGGATGCGCCGACAAAGCTGAGAGTCGTCGTCTCGGCGATTGCAGTGAATGCCATCGTATGCAGCTCCCAATCGTCGTCCGTGCCGGACAGAGGGCTCACGAACGTCGCATTGCTACCCGCAGCGGAGACGGTCAGCGAAGCCGGCCGCCCCCAGAAATTTGAACTGCCAAGATAAAAAGCCACCTCGTACTGCGTGCCTGCCGAAGTAGGCAAGACCTGCTGAATTCCGCCGAATGGGGCGCCTGCAGAATAGTCGGAGAGGTCCAGGAAAAAGCTGCCGGAATGGGCGTTCAAGCCCCAAGGGTTGCCGACTCCGATCCAGGCCAGAGAATCGTTGACAACCTGCCAACCGGTGATCGCGGTGGATCCGGGATTGAGCGTCATCGTCGCCTGTGCCGGTGGCGTGAACGAACCCAGCTCGAAGCCTCCATTTGTGACGATTGAAGCGTTGGCGCCAGCCGCGACCAGCGCCGCGGCGACAGACAGTACATGGTTCAGCCTCATGTTTCCTCCACTGTGCTCGGTTTGCGGGGCGGGTCGACGTGAGCGACATGCGGATGAACCCTGGAGTGCTCATCCTGCCTGCCTGCGGCCAGTATGCGTACTTTGTTGAACGACGTCCACCGTTGCAGCGCCGCCGCCTGTTGGCGAACTCATGGCGCGGACGCGGGCGGCCGGGGGGGCGAAGATTCCGGCCCTGATAGAGTGATCCGATGCCGCCGCGCCCCTCACCTGCCGCCCCGCCGCCTCGCCACGAGCACACCGTGCTGGTGCTGCAGGGTGGCGGTGCGCTCGGTGCCTATCAGGCCGGTGCCTTCGAGGCCTTTGCCGCCGCCGGCGCCTTGCCCGACTGGGTGGCTGGCGTGTCCATCGGCGCCATCAATGCGGCGCTGATCGCCGGCAACCCGCCTGCGCTGCGCGTGCCGCGGTTGCGCGAGTTCTGGCAGCGGGTGTCGCTGCCGCTGCCGCCGGCGCCCTTCGAAGTGCCGGCGCCGTGGCGGCCGTGGGCCAAGCGCGTGTCGGCGGCGTCGGCCGCGGTCTTCGGCATTCCCGGTTTCTTCAGACCGCGGCATCCGGCCGGTGCCTGGGCCGCGCTCAGCGTCTACGACACCGCGCCGCTCGAGGCCACGCTGCGCGAGCTGGCCGATTTCGAGCTGATCAACCGCGCCCCGGTGCGCCTGTCGGTGGGCGCAGTCAATGTGCGCACCGGCAACTCGGTGTACTTCGACAACACGCGCATGCGCCTCACGCCCGCGCACATCATGGCCAGCGGCGCGCTGCCGCCGGGTTTTGCGCCGGTCACCATCGACGGCGAGTGCTTCTGGGACGGCGGCATCGTCTCCAACTCGCCGCTGTGGTACGTGATGGACGAGGCGCCGGACATCGACGCGCTGATCCTGCAGGTGGACCTGTTCAGTGCCAGCGGCGCGCTGCCGACCAACCTGGACGAGGTGCAGGAGCGTGCCAAGGACATCCAGTACTCGAGCAAGACGCGCTTCAACAGCACGCAGCTGCGCCAGCGCGATGCGCTGAAGGCTTCGTTCCGGCGCTTGCTCGACAAGCTGCCGCCGCAGCTGCTCGACGACCCCGACGTGCAGCATCTGGCCGCCGCCAGCCGGCGCTGCCAGGCTTCGCTGGTGCACCTGATCAACCGCCACGACACGCTGTCGGCCAGCGTCAAGGACTACGAGTTCTCGCGCGCCACGGTCGACGAGCTGTGGGCCGCCGGCCGCGGCGATGTCGAGCACAGCGTGTCCCAGGCCGACTGGAGCCGTGCCACCGCGCCGCACGAGGGGCTGCGCGTGTTCGACCTGACGCGGTAGCTTCTACGCCGCCAGGGTCTGCCGCACCGCCCGCTCCCAGCCGGCCATCAGCGAGTGCGCGCGCTCGCGCGGCAGCGTCGGGTGGAAACGGCGCTGCACCTGCCATTGCGCCGCCAGCGCATCCTTGTCGCGGTACACGCCCACCGCCAGCCCGGCCAGGTAGGCCGCGCCCAGCGCAGTGGTCTCGATGACCATCGGCCGCACCACCGGGATGCCCAGCAGGTCGGCCTGGAACTGCATCAGCAGGTCGTTGACGCAGGCGCCGCCGTCGACGCGCAGCTCGTGCACCGGCGCGCCGCCCGCAGCCAGCGCGTCGCGGCTCATCGCCTGCAGCAAGGCCGCACTCTGGAAGGCGATGCTCTCCAGCGCCGCGCGCGCGATATGCGCCAGCGTGCTGCCGCGGCTCAGGCCGACGATGGCGCCGCGCGCGTCGGGCTGCCAGTAGGGCGCACCCAGCCCGGTGAAGGCCGGCACGACGATCACGCCGCCCGAGTCGGGCACGCTTTCGGCCAGCGCCTGCACCTCGCCGCTGGTCGGGATGGCGCGCAGCCCGTCGCGCAGCCACTGCACCACCGCGCCGCCGATGAACACGCTGCCTTCGATCGCGAACTCTGGGGTCGCGCCGGTCTGCGCCGCGGCGGTGGTGATCAGGCCGTTCTTCGAAACCTGGCAGTGCGTGCCGGTGTGCATCAGCATGAAGCAGCCGGTACCGTAGGTGTTCTTCGCCAGGCCCGCGTCGAAGCAGGCCTGGCCGAAGAGCGCGGCCTGCTGGTCGCCGGCGATGCCGGCGATCGGGATCGGCGCACCGAACAGCGCCGCATCGGTGTGGCCGTAGACATGGCTCGAAGGATGCACCGCCGGCAGCAGGCTGTCAGGGATGTGCAGCGCCTTCAGCAGCTCGCGGTCCCAGACGTTGTGGCGGATGTCGAAGAGCATGGTGCGCGACGCATTGCTGACGTCGGTGGCATGCAGCGCGCCGCCGCTCAGGCGCCAAAGCAGCCAGCTGTCCACGGTGCCGAAGGCCAGTTCGCCGTGGGCCGCGGCGATGTGCGCGCCCGGCACATGGTCGAGCAGCCAGCGCAGCTTGGTGGCCGAGAAGTACGCGTCGATGCGCAGCCCGGTCGAGCGCTGCACCAGCGGCTCCAGCCCCATCGAGCGCAGTTGCGCGCAGAACGGCTCGGTGCGCCGGTCCTGCCAGACGATGGCGTTGTGCAGCGGCTGCCCTGTGCGGCGGTTCCACAGCACGGTGGTCTCGCGCTGGTTGGTGATGCCGATGGCGCGGACGTCGGCGGCCTTCAGCCCGGCCTTGGCGATGGCCTCGTGCGCCGTGGCAAGCTGGCTGTCCCAGAGTTCGTTCGGGTCGTGCTCCACCCAGCCGGGCTGCGGAAAGATCTGCCGGAACTCTCGCTGCGCGCTGGCCACGATGCGGCCCTGCTCGTCGAAGACGATGCTGCGCGAACTCGAGGTGCCCTGGTCCAGGGCCAGCAGATAGCTCAAGGTTCAGCCTCTTGTGGTCGGACGCATCGAAGCCTTGTCATGGTCGATGCGAGCCACATGGTACGAGTTCTCCGGCCAGACCCGTTCGGCGCGATTCGATCCGGCGCGCGCCCGGCGCACTGGCGCGACCGGTTCGTGCTCACGGGGCGACGATGCACTGCACCGCCGACTCGGCCAGCAGCTGCGGAAACGGCGGCGGCGGCGGCGCATCGGTGAACAGCCGGTCCAGGTGGTCCAGCCGTGCCAGTTCCACCATCGCCGGGCGATGGAACTTGCTGTGGTCGGCAGCCAGCCAGA
Organism: uncultured Pseudomonadota bacterium; assembly: GCA_963818005.1. Taxonomy (GTDB): domain Bacteria; phylum Pseudomonadota; class Gammaproteobacteria; order Burkholderiales; family Burkholderiaceae_C; genus Rubrivivax. The sequence goes on along the minus strand of CAWFQP010000012.1, from coordinate 90,630 downwards.
CCTCGCGCGACTGTTCGAGAATGGCGCGGGCCACGCTCACTTCGCGGTAGTCGAAGTCGCGCAGCGAACCGTCGGCTTCGATGCCGGAGATGCCGATCAGCGCAATGTCCACCTTGAAGTGGCGCACGAAGTCGACCGTGGCCTCGCCGATGAGGGCGCGGTCGCGCGAACGCACCACGCCGCCGGCGACGAACAGCTCGCAGTCGGGGTGGTCGCTGAGGATCGCCGCGACGTTGAGGTTGTTGGTGATGACACGCAGCCCGCGGTGCTGCAGCAGCTCGTGCGCGATGGCTTCGGTGGTGGTGCCGATGTTGATGATCAGCGAACAGCCGTTCGGCACGGCGCGCGCCACTTCCTTGGCGATGCGGCGCTTGGCGCCGTCGTTCAGCCGCTGGCGCTGGCGGTAGGCGATGTTCTCGGTGGTCGAGCCCGGCACGCGTACACCGCCGTGGAAGCGCGCCAGCAAGCCGGCTTCGGCCAGCTGCCGCACGTCGCGGCGCACGGTCTGCAGCGTTACACCAAAGCGTTCGGCCAACACCTCGACGCTTAGGCTGCCGACCTGGCGCACTTCCTCGATCAGACGGACCTGCCGCGGATGAAGTTGATGCATTCGTTGGAAATCTAAGCGAACCCATACGAACAAGCATCAGGGTATTCGCTGGGTTGAAACGAAAGCAAAACGAACATACTCGGCCTCCGGCGAATGCCTCGGCTCTGCCGCCAAGGCCTTGCCCCTGTACGTCCAACCCTGTACGTTCAACACAGAACGCTCGTGCAATCGACCCTGCCCACGTCCGCATCCCGGTGGTCCGGCGCCGGTGCTTGCGGCGCTTCGCCCGCGCCCGCCAGCGTCGATGTGCTGGTCGTCGGCGGCGGCATCAACGGCGCGGGCATCGCGCGCGACCTGGCCGGGCGCGGCCTGTCGGTGCTGCTGTGCGAGAAGGATGACCTGGCGTCGCACACCTCGTCGTCATCGACCAAGCTGATTCATGGCGGGCTGCGCTACCTCGAGTACTACGAGTTCTCGCTGGTGCGCAAGGCGCTGGCCGAGCGTGAAGTGCTGCTGCGCAGCGCGCCGCACATCATGTGGCCGTTGCGCTTCGTCATGCCGCACGATCCGGGCATGCGGCCGGTGTGGATGGTGCGCACCGGCCTGTTTCTCTACGACCACCTGGCGCGGCGCGAGGTGTTGCCGGGATCGACCACCATCGATCTGCGCCGGCACATCGCCGGCCAGGCGCTGAAGCGCGGCTTCAGCAAGGGCTTCGTCTATTCCGACGGCTGGGTCGACGACGCGCGGCTGGTGGTGCTGACCACGATGGACGCTGCCGAGCGCGGCGCCACGGTGCTGACGCGCTGTGCCTGCGTCGATGCGCGGCGCGGCGAACAGCACTGGCAGTTGCGGCTGCAAGGCGGCGACGGCGCGACTGTCGAGGTCGCGGCACGGGCGCTGGTCAATGCCGCTGGCCCTTGGGCGGCGATGTTCCTCAGCGAGCAGGTCCATGCGCCCCGGCGCAAGGCGCTGCGCCTGGTCAAGGGCAGCCACGTGGTGGTGGGCAAACTGTTCGAGCACGACCATGCCTACATCTTCCAGAATCCCGACAAGCGCATCATCTTTGCAATTCCCTATGAAGGCGAGTTCACGTTGATCGGCACCACCGATGTGGAACACCACGGCGAGATCGGCGCGGCGCGCATCGATGCCAGCGAGGTCGACTACCTGTGCGCACAGGCGAGCCGCTACTTCGCGCGCGCCGTGCGGCCGTCGGACGTGGTGTGGAGCTATTCGGGCGTGCGCCCGCTGCTCGACGACGAAGCGGGCGACCCGTCGGCCGTGACCCGCGACTACGAGCTCGAGCTCGACACCGGCCAAGGGGGCGCGCCGGCCGCGCCCTTGCTGTCGGTGTGGGGCGGCAAGATCACCACCTTCCGCAGGCTCGCCGAAGAAGCGGCCGACCTGCTGCGCGCGCCCCTGGCTGCAACAGCCGCCGCGACCTCCGCCACCGCACATGCCCGCGCGCCGGGCACGGCCCCCACATCCGTCACGCCGCGCGGCGCCTGGACACACGACGCGTTCCTTCCAGGCGGCGACCTCAGCGACTGGATCGGCAAGGCGCAGCGGCCGGACACCGATTTCCTGCGCTTCGTGCAGGCACTGGCGCTGCGTCACCCACTGTTGCCGCCGGCACTGTGCCGCCGGTTGGCGCGCGGCTACGGGTCGCGCGTGGGCACGCTGCTCGGCGACGGCACGCTCGGCGCCGAGGTGGCGCCCGGCCTGTTCGAGGCCGAGTTGAACTACCTGTATGCACACGAATGGGCGCGCTGCGCCGAAGACGTGCTGTGGCGGCGCACCAAGCTCGGGCTGCACCTGAGTCCAGCCGAGCGCGCGGCAGTGGCCCACTGGTGTGCGGCACACTGGCCCGCGGTCGTGGCGCGGGCCGACGCCGCGCAGTGGCCGATCGAGGAGAAGGCATGGAGCTGAGGCTCAGGCGCATCGAACAGCGGGTCGGGCCGCAGGTGCACCTGTACCCGCTGGACTTGACACTCGTGCCGCTGGCGGTGACCGTGCTGCTCGGCGCCACGCAGGCCGGCAAGACCACACTGATGCGCGTCATGGCCGGCCTGGACAAGCCCAGCGCCGGCCAGGTGATGGCCGACGGACAGGACGTGACCGGCGTACCGGTGCGCGAACGCAATGTCGCGATGGTCTATCAGCAGTTCATCAACTACCCGTCGATGACGGTGGCCGACAACATCGCCTCGCCGCTGCGGCTGCGCGGCGCGCACACGCCGGCCGCCATCGAGGCACGCGTCGCCGAGCTCGCGGCCAAGCTGCACATCGAGCCGTTCCTGAGGCGCCTGCCGGCCGAGCTGTCGGGCGGGCAGCAGCAACGCGTCGCGCTGGCACGCGCACTGGCCAAGCAGGCGCCGTTGATGCTGCTCGACGAGCCGCTGGTGAACCTGGACTACAAGCTGCGCGAAGAGCTGCGCGAGGAGCTCTCGGCGCTGTTCGCCAGCGGCGAATCGACCGTGGTCTACGCCACCACCGAGCCGACCGAAGCGCTGCTGCTCGGCGGCTACACCGCGGTGCTGGATGCCGGCGAACTGCTGCAGTACGGCCCTACGGCCGAGGTCTTCCACCGGCCGCAGTCGATCCGCGTGGCGCGGGCCTTCAGCGACCCGCCGATGAACCTGGTCGAAGGCCAGGCGGCGGCGCACGGCGTGACGCTGCGTTCAGGACTCGAGCTGCCGCTGCGGCTGCCGCCGGGCATGCAGGCGCTGACGGTGGGTGTGCGCGCGAGCGCCTTGCGCGTGCAGCGGCGCGACGGCGACTTGAGCCTGCCCGGCAGCGTCGAGCTGGCCGAGATCTCGGGCTCCGATACCTTTGTCCACGTCGAGACCGCCGTCGGCGAGCTGGTCGCGCAGTTGTCCGGCGTCCATCAGTTCACGCTGGGCTCGCCGATCACGCTGTTCCTGAGCCCGGCGATGGTCTTTGCATTCGATGGCAGTGGCGCGATGGTCGTTGCGCCGGTCGAGGCCCGCGCGGGCGCAACGAGCTGACATGGCACGCATCGAACTCGACTTGGCCCACGCCTACCGGCCGAGCCCGCAGCGTGAAGAAGACTACGCGCTGCTGCCGCTGAAGATGAGCTTCGAGGACGGCGGTGCCTACGCGCTGCTCGGGCCTTCGGGCTGCGGCAAGACGACGCTGCTGAACATCGTCTCGGGCCTGGTCACACCGTCGCAGGGTGGTTTGAGCTTCGACGGGCGCGATGTCACGCGGCTCAGCCCGCAGCAGCGCAACATCGCGCAGGTGTTCCAGTTCCCGGTGATCTACGACACGATGACCGTGGCCGAGAACCTGGCCTTTCCACTGCGCAACCGCGGCGTGCCGGCCGATCGCATCAGGCAACGCGTCGGCCAGGTGGCCGAGATGCTGGACATGAGCGGCCAGCTCAACCTGCGCGCGGCCGGCCTGGCGGCCGATGCGAAGCAGAAGATCTCGCTCGGCCGTGGGCTGGTGCGCGAAGACGTGAGTGCGGTGCTGTTCGACGAGCCGCTGACGGTCATCGACCCGCATCTGAAATGGCAGCTGCGCCGCAAACTCAAGCAGATCCACCACGAACTGAAGCTGACCTTGATCTACGTCACGCACGATCAGGTTGAAGCACTGACCTTCGCACAGCAGGTGGTGGTGATGACGCGCGGCCGTGCGGTGCAGATCGGCACCGCGTCGGAGTTGTTCGAACGCCCCAGCCACACCTTCGTCGGCAACTTCATCGGCTCGCCGGGCATGAACTTCCTCGCCGCACGCGGTGTTGACGGTGGCATCGAGGTTGCCGGCCGCACGCTGGCGGCCCCCCACCTGGCGCTGTCGAGCCTGAAGGCGTTCACGCTCGGCGTGCGGCCCGAGTACGTACGGATCGCGCCGCAGAACGAGGCCGGTGCGGTGCCCGGTATGGTGACGCAGGCGCAGGACATCGGCACTTACTGGCTCGTCACTGCGCGCGTGGGCTGCGGTGCCGATGAATCGCTGTTGCGTGCGCGGTTGAGCCCCGAGCAGTCGATCCCCCAGGTCGGCGAGACGGTGTGGCTGTCGGTCGTCGGCGAGCACACGTGTTACTACGTGAACGAGGAGTTGATTGCATGAGTTCCGCAGGGCCGCCAACGGCCGGAAGCCGTTGTCCTTCGGCAGGCGGCAGACAGTCCGCAGGGACTGTCTGCGTCCGGCCTCAGCCCCAAGGGCGAATTCCCCCTTGGGGGGCTGCGCCTGGCGTAGGGCCGGGCCTGTGGCCCGGCGCGGCCGGCATGGTCGGCGCTGAAAGCGCCAAGGGGGCCACATGAAGCCGGTGAATCAGAAGGCCTGGCTGCTGATCCTGCCGGTGGTGCTGTGCGTCGCTTTCTCGGCCATCCTGCCGCTGATGACGGTGGTCAACTATTCGGTGCAGGACATCATCTCGCCCGAGCGCCGTGTCTTCGTCGGCACCGAGTGGTTCAAGGCGGTGATGCGCGATGACGACCTGATCGGTGCGCTCGGCCGCCAGATCGTGTTCTCGCTGGCGGTGCTGGTGGTGCAGATCCCGCTCGGCATCGCCCTGGCGCTGGCCATGCCGGCCAAGGGCTGGAAAGCGTCGGCGGTATTGGTGCTGGTCGCGATCTCGCTGCTAATTCCATGGAACGTGGTCGGCACCATCTGGCAGATCTACGGCCGCACCGACATCGGCCTGATGGGCGCAGCGCTCGCCGCGCTGGGTTTCGACTACAGCTACACCGGCAACGCGACGCATGCCTGGCTGACGGTGCTGCTGATGGACGTGTGGCATTGGACACCACTGGTCGCGCTGTTGTGTTACGCCGGGCTGCGTGCGATTCCCGATGCGTATTACCAGGCGGCGAGCATCGACGGTGCATCGAAGTTCGCGGTGTTCCGCTACATCCAGCTGCCCAAGCTGCGCGGCGTGCTGATGATCGCGGTGCTGCTGCGCTTCATGGACAGTTTCATGATCTACACCGAGCCCTTCGTGCTAACCGGCGGCGGCCCCGGCAACGCGACGACCTTCCTCAGCCAGTACCTGACGCAAAAGGCCGTCGGCCAGTTCGACCTGGGCCCGGCAGCGGCCTTCTCGCTGATCTACTTCCTGATCATCCTGCTGCTGTGTTTCATCCTCTACAACTGGATGCAGCGCGTGGGTACGGCCGACAAGCCGGAGGCCGGCCATGGATGAAAGACGCTTCAAGAAGCGCACGATCTTCCTGATCGTCTACCTCGTGTTCGCCATCCTGCCGGTGTACTGGATGGTCAACATGTCCTTCAAGACGAACGAGGAGATCCTGTCGACCTTCAGCCTGTGGCCGCAGCACTTCACCACCGACCACTACCGCACCATCTTCACCGACGAGTCCTGGTATTCGGGCTACATCAACTCGCTGATCTACGTCGCCATCAACACCGTGATCTCGCTGCTGGTGGCGCTGCCCGCGGCCTATGCCTTCTCGCGCTACAGCTTCCTCGGCGACAAGCACGTGTTCTTCTGGCTGCTGACGAACCGCATGACGCCGCCGGCAGTGTTCCTGCTGCCCTTCTTCCAGCTCTACACCACGCTGGGCATGATGGACACGCACATCGCCGTGGCGCTGGCGCACCTGCTCTTCAACGTGCCGCTGGCGGTGTGGATCCTGGAGGGCTTCATGAGCGGCGTGCCGCGCGAGATCGACGAGACGGCCTACATCGACGGCTATTCGTTCCCGCGTTTCTTCCTCACGATCTACATCCCGCTGATCAAGGCCGGCGTCGGCGTCGCGGCCTTCTTCTGCTTCATGTTCTCTTGGGTCGAGTTGCTGATGGCGCGCACGCTGACCAGCGTCAACGCCAAGCCGATCGTCGCGGTCATGACCCGCACCGTGTCGGCCTCGGGCATGGACTGGGGTGTGCTGGCGGCCGCCGGTGTGCTGACCATCGTGCCGGGCGCCATCGTCATCTATTTCGTGCGCAACTACATCGCCAAGGGCTTTGCCATGGGGAGAGTGTGATGTTCGAGTGGATGGCCTGGACCTTGCCCGTTGCCGTGTTCTTCACCTGCATCGTGCTGATGCTGATCGGCATGACGGTGTGGGAACTCAAGTCCCCGACCGTGATGCGCAAGGGTTTCCTGCCGATCGCGACGACGCGCGGCGATCGCCTCTTCATCGGCTTGCTCTCGGCCGCCTATCTGAACCTGGCCTTCGTCGCAGTGAGCGAGAAGATGATCGACTGGTTCGGCCTCGAGCAGGAGCCGTCGATCTGGATCAGCTTCGTCGTGTCGATGGGATTGCTGGCATTGGTCATGAAAGAGGGATGAAGCACTGAAGGCACAAGGCGCCGGCCCTTACTTCCCAGCCGGTGCTTCGCGAAAGTGAACGGGAAGCACATCGAGGAGATAGCAATGAAATTGCGCTTGAATGCCGTGGCCTTTGCGGCCGCCGCCCTGGCACTCGGCCAGGGCGCATGGGCCGGTGAGGCCGAAGCCAAGAAGTGGATCGACAGCGAGTTCCAGCCGTCGACCTTGAACAAGGACCAGCAGATGGCCGAGATGAAATGGTTCATCGAAGCCGCGAAGAAGCTGCAGGCCAAGGGCGTGAAGGAAATCTCGGTGGTGTCCGAGACCATCACCACGCACGAATACGAGAGCAAGACGCTGGCCAAGGCCTTCGAGGAAATCACCGGCATCAAGGTCAAGCACGACCTGATCCAGGAAGGCGACGTGGTCGAGAAGCTGCAGACATCGATGCAGTCGGGCAAGTCGATCTACGACGGCTGGATCAGCGATTCCGACCTGATCGGCACGCACTACCGCTACGGCAAGATCCTCGACCTGACCGGCTACATGGCCGGCAAGGGCAAGGAGTTCACCAACCCCGGGCTGGACATCAAGGACTTCATCGGCACCAGCTTCACCACCGCGCCCAACGGCAACCTGTACCAGCTGCCCGACCAGCAGTTCGCCAACCTGTACTGGTTCCGCGCCGACCTGTTCGCGCGAGCGGACCTGAAGGACAAGTTCAAGGCCAAGTATGGCTACGACCTGGGCGTGCCGCTGAACTGGAGCGCCTACGAAGACATCGCCGCCTTCTTCAGCGAGGACGTCAAGACCATCGACGGCAAGCCGATCTACGGCCACATGGACTACGGCAAGAAGGACCCGAGCCTGGGCTGGCGCTTCACCGACGCCTGGCTGTCGATGGCCGGCACGGCGGACATCGGCATCCCCAACGGCATGCCGGTCGACGAGTGGGGCATCCGCGTGGCGGCCGACAAGTGCACGCCAGTGGGTGCGTCGGTGTCGCGCGGCGGCGCCACCAACTCGCCGGCGGCCGTCTACGCGCTGACCAAGTATGTCGACTGGATGAAGAAGTACTCGCCCAAGGAAGCCATCGGCATGACCTTCGGCGAAGCCGGGCCGGTGCCGGCGCAGGGCCAGATCGCGCAGCAGATCTTCTGGTACACCGCGTTCACGGCCGACATGGTCAAGCCGGGCTTGCCGGTGGTCAACGCCGACGGCACGCCGAAGTGGCGCATGGCGCCCGGACCCAATGGCCCGTACTGGAAGCAGGGCATGCAGAACGGCTACCAGGACGTCGGCTCGTGGACCTTCTTCGCGGCGCACGACGCCGACAAGACGGCCGCGGCCTGGCTGTACGCGCAGTTCATCACTGCCAAGACGACCAGCCTGAAGAAGACCATCGTCGGCCTGACGCCGATCCGCGAGAGCGACATCCAGAGCAAGGCCATGACCGACATGGCGCCCAAGCTCGGCGGTCTGGTCGAGTTCTATCGCAGCCCGGCGCGTGTCGCCTGGACGCCCACCGGCACCAACGTGCCCGACTACCCGAAGCTGGCGCAGCTGTGGTGGAAGAACGTGGCCGTGGCGGTGACCGGCGAGAAGACGCCGCAGGCGGCGATGGACACGCTGGCCGAGGAGATGGACCAGGTGATGGCCCGGCTCGAACGCGCCGGCATGGCCAAGTGCACGCCCAAGCTCAACCCGAAGAGCTCGCCCGACAAGTGGCTCAGCGACAAGGGCGCGCCGTGGAAGAAGCTCGAGAACGAAAAGCCCAAGGGCGAGACCATCGCCTATGAAACCTTGCTGAACGCCTGGAAGGCGGGCAAGGTGCGCTGAACCTGCACACAAGCAGTCCGTAACCAAGCCCCGCGGCATTCATCCGGCCGCGGGGCTTTTGTTTGGCGGCATGACATCATCGCCGCCGATGTTGGCCGGAACCCTCTTCGCGCTCGCCGCCGGCCTGATGTGGGGTCTGGTCTTCATCGCCCCGCTGCTGCTGCCCGAGTACCCGGCGGCGCTGCAGTCCTTCGGCCGCTACCTGGCTTTCGGGCTGATCGCACTGCCGCTGGCCTGGCTGGACCGCGCGCGGCTGGCCTTGCTGAGCCGCGCCGACTGGATCGAGGCGCTGAAACTCGCCGCGGTCGGCAACATCGTCTACTACCTGTTCCTGGCCAGTGCCATCCAGCGCGCCGGCGGCGCCGCTGCCGACGATGATCATCGGCACCTTGCCGGTGGTCATCGCCATCAGCTCCAACCTGCGCGACCACCGGCGCGATGGCAAGCTGCCCTGGGCGCGGCTGCTGCCCTCGCTGGCGCTGATCGGCAGCGGCATCGGTCTGGTCAACCATGTGGAGATCGGCCTGCTGCGCGCCGATGCGAGCGCCGACGTCGGGCGCTATGCGCTGGGCGCGCTGCTGGCCGTGGGCGCGGTGGCCTGCTGGACCTGGTACCCGCTGCGCAATGCCGACTGGCTGCGCGATAGATTGGGCACTCCAGGCGCTGCGCGCAATCCCTCTGAGAAGGAACTCGCCCTTGGGGCGGCCCGGCGGGCTCGTGCCGAACCGACGCCCGGCACCTGGGCCACGGCGCAAGGCATCGCCACGCTGCCGCTGGCGCTGCTGGGCTATCTGGGCTGGTGGCTCTGGACAACGGCCAGCGGCGACAGCTTCCCGATGCCCTTCGGTCCGCGTCCCGCCGAATTCCTGGCGTTGATGTTCGCGGTCGGGCTGCTCGCGTCCTGGCTGGGCACCCTGTGCTGGAACGAAGCCAGCCAGCGCCTGCCGACCACGCTGGTCGGCCAGCTGATCGTGTTCGAGACGCTGTCGGCGCTGGCCTATGCCTTCATGCTGCGCGGCAAGGTGCCCGAGCCACAGACGCTGGCCGGCATTGTGCTGCTCGTGGCCGGCGTGTTGTGGGCGCTGCGCGTGCGACCCGAGCCGGCGGTGGTGCACGGCGCGTGAGGCCGGCATGCATTGGACGGGCAGGGTCCCGGGACAACTCGCGAAGCCGGCGAGCGCAGTCCGCTGGATCGCCCGCCGGCGCCTCGTCTATGCCGCCGGCACCAACCGCGGCAGCACCCGCCCGGTTTCGAGCAGCGTCTTCAGATTCGACAGCACCATGGGCCAACCGCCCGAGATGCCTGCCAACATCTGCGGGTCGCGCTCCAGGTCTCGATGGGTGACCGTCAAGCGCACGAGCCCGTCGATATGCGGCTCGATGTCGATGCTCACGCGCGAGTGTTTCGATTCGTCTTCGGCGTCGCTCGGCCTCGCCCAGGAGTACACCAGGCGGCGCGGCGGATCGCTTTCGATCACCGTGCCGACGATATCGACGGTGCACGTGCCGTCGGCGCGTTGGTGCTCCCAGCGTGAACCGGGCTTCCAGTCGGATACGTTGACACGCGCGCACTGCGCCGTCGGGCCGACCCAGTACTGGCGCATCACGTCGGTGTCGACGAAGGCCTGCCACACCTTCTCGGGCGTCGTCGCGATGTAGCTGACGTACACGAAGTCAGGTTTTGTTGTCATCGTCATGTCCTTCCAATCGTCTCTTCAGGTCGCGCAACGCGCCGAGGCGGCTGCGCTCGAACTTGCCGATCCAGCGCTCGCTGATCTCATGCAGCGGCACCGGGTTCAGGTAGTGCAACTTCTCCCGGCCCTGCCAGACGACGGCAACCAGGTTCGCCGCTTCCAGCTGTTGCAGGTGCTGCGTCACCGCCTGGCGCGTCATGTCCATGTGTTCGCACAGCGCGCTCAGCGTCTGGCCGTTGTCCTGGTGCAGCAGGTCGAGCAGCCGCCTGCGGCCCGGGTCGGCCAGCGCCTTGAAGACCTTGTCGATGTCCGCCAACTGTTGAGGCAAGGGCTGCTGCGCATCAGTTCCAGTTGTCGATCTTGACGTCGTCGGGGCTGGGCGCTCCCTTGCCGGTTTCCAGCAGCGACTTCAGGCTCATCAGGAAGATCGCCCACTTCGTGCTGCAGTGGTGCATGAACTCCACCGGCTCCTTCCAGCCCTGGTGCGTGAAGAGCACGATGACATGTTCGCCGTCCTGCTTCAGGTCCCAGCGGATGTGCGTGCCGATCCACTCCGCAGGCCCGTCGACCACCCGCCACAGCAGCTGCTTGGCGGGTTGCAGCGCCAGCACCTCGATGTCGAAGCCGCCGACCTCGACGCCGCGGGCATGGAAGCGAAAACGCAGCACGCTGCCGACGCTGCTGTCGCCTTGCGTATCGGTTGTCCACCAACCGGCCAGTCCGTCGCGCGTGGCCAGTGCCTTGTAGACCGCGTCCAGCGGCGCCTTGATGCCGACTCTGTGCAGGATGTCAACCATGATTCCTCCTTGAGGGTGGGTTGCAGGTGGAGCGCATGATATGCAAGTATTTGCTTGCATGTCAAGCGGCAGATGCAAACTGGCATTGCAGCGACTGAAGTTCTGGCACGGGGGTGATGTGTGGGAGCGCAACTGCAAGGAACGCTGGCCGGGTTCGGCTGCGACCCAGGCGAGATGAGCTTCGGCAGGATGACTTCAGGGAACCGGACACGGTCGGCGGGCGCCGGCCAAGCCGATCACTGAATGACTTCGTCGGCCCGCAACAGCAGCGATTGCGGCAGCGTCAGGCCCAGCGCCTTGGCGGCCTTGAGGTTGAGGGTCAGCTCGAAGCGCGACGGCTGTTCGATCGGCAGATCACCGGGCTTGGCACCCTTGAGGATGCGGTCGATGTAGCTGGCGGTCATCGAGACGTACTGCGTGGGTGCAGGCCCGAAGGCCATCAGGCCGCTCGCCGGAAGAAAGCGGCCAAAGGCGACGACGGCCAGCGGCAGCCCGTGCTTCTGTGCGAAGCCGGCGATCAGCTCGCGGTGCGCCTGGATCAGCGGCTCCGGAGGCAACAGGATCGACTCCGATCCGGCGCGGCGGATGGCAGCGAACGCGGCTTCGAAATCGCCCGCGCTGCGGACTTCCAGCACCTGCAGCTGCAGGCCCAGCGCCGAAGCGTCCGCCCGCGTGTGCTTCACGAACGCAGCCGTGAATTCGTTGCTGGGGTTGACGAACATTGCGGTGCTGCGCAGGCGCGGCGATGCCTCCTTGAAAAACTGCAACAGCTTGCTCGCTGCCTCTTCGGCGGGGTACTTCGAGCCGGTGACGTTGCCTCCCGGCTTGCGGTAGTCGGCGACGATGCCTAGTTCGACCGGGCTGCCTACGCTCACCATGACGATCGGTATGGTCTTCGTGGCCTGCATGACGGCGCGTGTCGGCGGCACGGCGTTCACCAGGATCAGGTCGGGGGCCTGGGCGACGATTTCGGCGGCCATGGCCGGCAGCAGTTCGGTCTTGCCCGCGCTCGAAATGGGCGCCAGCAACTGGATGTTGCGCCCGTCGGTCCAGCCCAGCTTCTCCAGTTCAGGCCGCAACAGGAGGTAGAAGCGTTCGAGCGCGGCTTGATCGAACGGACTGAGATAGGCGATGCGCGGCACCGTCGCCGCCTGGCCCAGCGCCTGCCGGCCGGCAGGCCACAGCAGCGCCGCGCTTGCGGCCATCGTCAGGAAGGTGCGTCGGATCGGCATCGGCTGGCCTTGCAGCAAACTCGCGCGAAAGCGGCGCCGGCCCAAGCCGATCATTGGATGACCTCGTCCGCGCGCAACAGCAGCGACTGGGGCAGCGTCAGGCCCAGCGTCTTGGCGGTCTCGAGATTGAGCGCCAACTCGAAGCGCGTCGGCTGTTCGATCGCCAGATCGCCGGGCCTGGCACCCTTGAGGATGCGGTCGACGTAGCGCGCCGTGATCGTGGCGTACTCGGCACGCACCGGCCCGAAGGCCATCAGGCCGCCGGCCGGAAGCACCCGGCTGTTGCCCACCACGGCCAGCGGCAGCCCGTGCTTGTGCGCGAAGCCGGCGATGAGATCGCGCTGGGCCAGGATCAGCGCCTCCGGAGGCAGCACGATCGACTCCGTGCCGGCACGGCGGATGGCGGCAAACGCGGCCTCGAAATCGCTTGCATTGCGGACTTCCACCACCTGCAGATGCAGGCCCAGCGCCGACGCGTCGGCCCGGGTCTGCCTGGCATGCGCCGCGGCCGCTTCGTTGCTCGGGTTGGTGAACAGGACGGCGCTGCGCAGGCGCGGCGATGCTTCCTTCAAGAACTGCAGCAGCTTGGCGGTGGCCTCTTCGTTGGGGTACTTCGAGCCGGTGACGTTGCCTCCCGGCTTGCGGTAGTCGGCAACGATGCCGTATTCGACCGGGCTGCCCACGCTCATCATGACGATGGGAATGGTCTTCGTCGCCTGCATGGCGGCGCGCGTGGCCGGCAGGCTTTGCACCAGGATCACATCGGGAACCTGGGCAATCAGCTCCGCGGCCATGGCCGGCAGCAGATCGTTCTTGCCCTCGCTCGTCTTTGGCGCCAGCAGCTGGATGTTGCGGCCGTCGGTCCAGCCCAGCTTTTCCAGTTCTGCCCGCAACAGGGCATACAGGCTCTCGGCATCGGCGCGGGCAAAGGCACTGAGAAAGACGATGCGCGGAACTGTCGCCTGGGCCAGCGCCTGCCGGCCGGCAGGCCACAGCAGCGCCGCGCTTCCAGCCACAAAGATGCGTCGGATCGGCATCGGTCCTCCCGGCAGGCAAGCTTACGCGATTGCGCCGCCTACTTCAGGAACTCCGGCGAGATCAGCTTCGGCAGGAACAGGATGATCTCGGGGAACATGATGGTCAACGCCAGCACGCCCAGCATCGGCAGCAGCATGATCATCACGTCCTTGAGCACATACATCAGCCGTACCTTGGCGATCGCGCACGAGATCATCAGGCACAGCCCGTAAGGCGGCGTCACAAGCCCGAAAGCCAGCGAGACGATGCCGACCATCGCGAAGTGCACCGGGTCCATGCCCACCGACTTGGCCAGCGGCTCGAGGATCGTGCCGACGATGATGATCGCCGGGATGGCGTCGAGGAAGCAGCCGACGACGAGGAAACACAAGGCGATGAAGAAGCCGGTGGCGGTGATGCCCATGCCCCACGCGCCGACGCCGGCGAGCAGCGCCTTCGGGATCTGGTAGTACGCCAGCAGCCAGCCGAAGGCGCTGGCCGTGCCGACGCAGAACAGCGCCACCGCCGCCAGCTTGCCGGTGTCGAGCAGCGCGCCGTGCAGTTGTTTGCCGCTCATCTCGCGATACACGAAGATCGACAGCACGCCGGCATACAACACGGCGATGGCCGCCGACTCGGTGGCGGTGAACCAGCCGAAGATCTTGCCGCCGATGATGATCACCGGCGTCATCAGCGCCGGCACGGCGATGAACATCGCGGCCAGCAGTTCCTTCAGCGTCGAACGCGGGTACTTCGGATAGCCGCGCAGCTTGGCGTAGACATGCACCGTGGCCATCTGCACCGCGCCCAGCAGCAGCCCGGGCAGGATGCCGGCCAGGAACAGCGCGCCGATCGACACCGACAGCGTGCCGCCCCAGACGATCATCAGGATCGACGGCGGGATGATCACCGCGAGCACCGCCGACACGGCCGTGATGGCGACCGAGAACGACAGGTCGTAGCCTTCCTTGACCTGCGCCTCGATGAAGATCTTGCCCTGGCTCGCTGCATCGGCGGTGCTCGAACCCGAGATGCCGGCGAAGAAGATCGACAGCACCACGTTGACCTGCGCCAGCCCGCCGGGCAGGTGCCCGACCAGGTCGCGCGACAGCCGCACCAGGCGGTCGGTGATGCCGCCGACGTTCATCAAATTGGCGGTGAGCAGGAAGAACGGCACGGCCAGCAAGATGAAGGAGTTGTAGGACTTGAAGGTCTCGTTGAACAGGATCATCGGCGACAGCCTGGGTTCGGCCAGCATCACCGGCAGGCAGGCCAGCCCGAGGGCGAAGGCCACCGGCACGCGGATGACCATCAGTGTGAAGAACACGCCGAACAGGATCAGCGCGGCCAGCGCCGGCGACAGCGCGGCGCCGCCGCTCACGCAGTGTCTCCACGCGAGACCAGGCGCAGGTCGGCAACGAAGCGTTCACCCAGGAACAGCAGCCAGCTCAGGCCGGTGAGCGGCCAGGCAGCAAAGATCAGTGGCATCGGCAACTCGGCCAGCTCCGAGCTCTGGTTCCATCCGAAGCGCACGAACAGCGCGCCGTACCAGACGAAGACCAGCGCGAACACCAGCACGAACAGGTTCGTGACCACCCGCAGCAGCGCATTCGACCGCGGCGACATCTCGGGCCACAGATCGACGTCGAAGTGCGCGCCGTCGCGCATCGCCACCATCGCCCCGAGCATGATCATCCAGACGAAGAAGAAGCGCGCCATCTCCTCGGTCCAGATGTAGCTCGGGATCAGCGCGGTGTAGCGCGAGAAGATCTGCAGGCTCACCGGCACGATCAGGATGGCGACGCTGGCCACCAGCAGCGCGCACAGCAGCTTGTAGTACAGGCCGATCAGTTTTTGCATGCGAGGGGGGTGGTGCGGCGCGGGCGGGCAAAAAAAGTCCGGCGCGCTCTGCTCGAGTCGGCGCCGGACGTCGATGCGGGCGGCTACATCGCGTTGATCTTCTTGTAGATCTCCTCGGCGCCGATTTCCTTGGCGTACTCCAGCATCACCGGGTCGACCGACTTCTTCATCGCCGCGCGGTCGGCAAACGGGACGCGCTTCAACTTGCCGGCCTTTTCCATCGCGTCGAGCTTGGCCGTGTCTTCGCTCGATTCGACCTGGCGGCCGTAGGCACCGGCTTCCTTGCCGGCCTTCAGGATGGCGGCCTGCAGTTCGGGCGGCAGCTTCTTGAAGGTCTTGCCCGAAAACGCGATCGGCCGGATGGTGATGGCATGTTCAGTCATCAGCAGGTTCGGGCCGACTTCGTAGAACTTCATCGCCTCCACGCCCGCGGCCTCGTTCTCGCCGGCGTTGATGACGCCGTTCTGGATGGCGTTGTAGACCTCGTTGTAGGCGATCACCGTCGGCGACATGCCGGTGGCACTGAAGGTCTTGCTCCACACCGGCGCGCCCTGCACGCGCACCTTCAGGCCCTTCAGCTCTGCCATGTTCTTGGCCACCTTGTTGGAGAAGATGTTGCGCGTGCCGCCGCCGGCATAGCCGATCAGCATCACGTCGGCCTTGGCCGCCACCTCGTCGGCCACCGGCTTGAGCGTGTCGGCATCGAGCACCTTGTTCCAGTGCGCCAGGTCGCGGAACAGGAAAGGCGCGTCGATGAAGGGCGCGGCCTTCGAGAAGGTGGACATGTGCGCCGGCGAGACGATGGCGTAGTCCACCGACACGCCCTGGTTCATGTAGGCGAAGTAGTCCTTCTCCAGCCCGAGCTCGCTGTTGCGGTGCAGGACGAAGTTGACCGGCTTGCCGTAGTACTGCTTGACCAGTTCCTCGAACTTCAGCAGTGCCTTGTTGAAGGCATGCTGGTCGTTGAACTGCACCGCGCCGTGCAGCGTGATCGGCGCCTGGGCAAAGGCCGCACCGGCAGCGCTCAGGCCGACCGCCACCACCGTGCGCAGCGCCGCGCGAATCAAGTCTCGCATGTGGTTGTCCTTGGTTGACCGGGCACCTGGGCTTCGCGCACTGCGGCCGATGCCCGGGCCGTAGGTTGCGGCAAATTCTGCGGTGGCCCGGCCGCGACTGTCAACGCGGCTTAACCCGCCCGCGGTGGCGCGGCATGCGCTGGGCTGGACATCGCGGCACGCAGCCGCGGCTGCACCAGGGCCGGCACATGCTCGGCGGCCAGCGCCAGCAGCGGTGCAAAACGGCGCTGCTTCTTCTGTTCGTGGTTGTGCGCGATCTCGGCCAGCCGGTGCGCCAGGAAGGGATTGAGCAGCCGTTCGCGCAATTCCACCAGATAGTCCAGCGCGGCCTGGCGCGGACCGAGTGCGGCAAACACCGGCAGCATCTCCTCGTGCCACAAGGCTTCGAGTTCGGCGCGCTGCTGCGGGTCGCGCATGGCCTGCAGCACGGTCGCGTCGGGTCTGCGCGGCCCGTGCAACCAGCGCTCGGCCAGGAAGCTGTGGCCGCCGTTGAACAAGAACAGCTTCAGCCTGGCGTAGCGCGCCAGGTCGTCGGTGAGCACGATCGATTCACGTGCAGCAGCACCATCAGCTTGGCCGGAAAACTGTGCGACGCCGGCCTGCCTGGCGCCAGCAGACCCACATGGTCCTGCGCATCGAGCTGATAGCCGCGTCGGCGGTGTCGGCGCCACGTGCGCCAGCAGGAGGCGGCGGGTGCCGAACAGGACCATCGGCTGGCCCGTGGGCATCGGCTGTCAAGGCCAAGGGGATTGAAGGCGCGAGCGCCGAACCTATAGTATCGACGGCCACAGTTCCGTTCAGGCCAGACCGCGCCGCGCCCCTCATGCCCGCCACCGCTGATACCAGCGCCACCGCGTCGGCCCTGCCGTCATGGCTGGCGCTGGAGCGGCTCAGCGCCTTCGACGCCTATGCGCAGGCGGTCGGCACGGTGATGCTGATCATTGCGCTGTTGCAGTGGCTGTGCTCGCACTACAGCGATGCGCGCGCGCTGCGCATCTTTGCGCTGCTGTACCTGCTGACCGGCCTCGGCTGGCTGGCCGCACACCCGCGCGCCCACGGCGGCGCCGACGACGTGCCACTGGTGTCCGCGCTCGTGGCAGTGGCGCTGCTTGGCATGAACGTGTGGGGGCTGTACGAGTTCCTCGGCCTGGCGCGGCGGCGCGCCTGGGCGCTGGTGCTGGGCACGGCCGCCGTCGGCGCGGGGTTGACGCTGTGGCTGCGCTTCGTGGCGGATTCGGCACTGGCGGTCTACGGCATGATGGCCGCGGCCTTCGCCTACTGTGCGTGGCTGGCGCTGCGTGCGGCCGGCCACGAGAACAACGTCGGCCACCTCTACGTCGCCGCGGCCTTTGCCACCTATCCGCTGCTGTTCGTGCTCTACGTGGCGATGCCGCAGCGGCTGGCCGGCTTCGAGATGGGCTACTACGCCGCCGTGCCGAAAATGATCGTCGGCATGATGATGCTGGCGGTGAGCCTGATCCGCGCGCGTCAGCGCAGCGAAGCCGAGCTTGCCCGGCGCATCGCCGCGGAGGAATCGCTGCGCCAGATGAACAGCACGCTGGAGGATCGAGTGGGCGCCCGCACGCGCGAGCTGAACGACCTGGTGGCCGGCCTGGAGAGCTTCAACCGCAACGTCTCGCACGACCTGCGCGACCCGCTGGCCGGCGTCAGCGGCCTGGCCCAGCTGGGCGCCGCGGCGCTGGAGAAGGACGACACGGCGCGGGCGCGGCAGTACCTGGACACGATCCATGGCCAGGCCGAGCAGATGACGCGCATGGTGCAGGACCTGCTGCAGCTGTCGCGCGTGGCTGCGGCACCGCTGCGCCTGGAGCGGCAGGCGCTGGGCCGCAACGTCGACGCTGCTCTGGATCAGTTGCGCCTGGCGCCGCCGAGCGCCGCGGCCTTGAGCCGCGTGCAGTTGCAATTGCAGCCGCTGCCGGACTGCGAGGTCGACGCCGACCTGATGCGCCTGGTCTTCGTCAACCTGATCGGCAACGCCTTGAAGTTCACGGCGGCGCGCCATGGCGCCGGCCGCGTCAGCGTCGGCTTGCGGCACACGGTCCAGGGCGCGGCGGTGTGCGTCGAGGACGACGGCCTGGGCTTGCCGCCCGGCCGTGACGCCGACCTGTTCAAGCCCTTTGCGCGGCTGCACGGCGAACAGGTGCCCGGCAGCGGCGTCGGCCTGACCCTGGTGCGCCGCATCGTCGAGGCGCATGGCGGGCACATCTGGGCCGAGCGCGCCGACAGCGGCGGCGCACGCTTCCTTTTCACGCTGCAAGGGCTGAGAGCCTGAGAGTCTTTCGCAGATGCCCACTCATCACGCCAAACGACCCCCGCTCGTCGTTGCAAATGCTCGCCATAGCCCGAGCTATGGCTGTGCTTTGCGCCTGGATCGGGCGCCGTTTGGCGCGCTGCTCGGTCACGCCCGAAAAACTCTCAGGCTCTGACGGCGTAGGCCGGAACTGGGCTCGATGCGGCGTCGACGTCTCGGCCCGTGCGCCTGTATCGCGCCCGGGCCATCGCCAGACGCGCGAGCCCTTGCGGGCTCGCACCTGCGGGCTCAGGCCAGCGCCTCGTCGAGCACTTCCACCCAGTGGCGCACCGGTGTGGACGTGCCGCTCTGCAGGTGCAGGATGCAGCCGATGTTGGCCGAGACGATGGCCCGCGGCTGCAGCGGCATCAGCTGGCCGAGCTTGCGGTCGCGCAGTTGGGTCGCCAGCTCGGCCTGCAGCACGCTGTAGGTGCCGGCCGAGCCGCAGCACAGGTGGCTTTCTGCGTTGGCCAGGCGGATATCGAAGCCCAGCGCGCGCAGATGGGTCTCGACGCCGCCGCGCAGCTGCTGGCCATGCTGCAGGGTGCATGGGGGATGGTAGGCAAGGCGCGCCAGCCCTCGGGCGGATGAGTCTGCGGCACCTCCTGTCTGCTTGCCCGCCGGGCGGGAGAGGGCCAGCTTGTGCTTCAGCAGCGGCACCAGCTCGGGCAGCAGCTCGCTCAGGTCGCGCGTCAGCAGGCTCACGCGCGCGGCGCGCAGCGCGTAGTCCGGGTCGTGCGCCAGCGCATGACCGTAGTCCTTGACGCTGACGCCGCAGCCCGAGGCGTTGATGACGATGGCCTCGACCTTGCCGGACGAGGTCAGGCCCTCGACCAGAGGCCACCAGGCGTCGATGTTGCGGCGCATGTCCTGCAGGCCGCCGTCGATGTCGTTCAGGTGCGTGCGCAGCGCGCCGCAGCAGCCGGCGCCGTCGGCCACCAGCGTCTGGATGCCGGCGGCGTCGAGCACGCGCGCGGTGGCGCTGTTGATGTTGGGCATCATCGCCGGCTGCACGCAGCCCAGCAGCATCAGCACCTTGCGCGGATGCTCGCGTGTGGGCCACTGGTGGGCGCGTGCGTCGCCGCGCTCGGGCACCTTGGCCTTCAGCTTGGCCGGCAGCAGCGGCCGCAGCGCCTGGCCGAGCTTCATCGCCGGGCCGAACAGCGGCGAGGTCATGCCTTCCTTGAGCAGCCAGCGCAGTGCCTTTTCGCCTGCAGGGCGCTCGACGCGGTCCTCGACGAGCTTGCGGCCGATGTCCACCAGGTGGCCGTACTCCACGCCGCTGGGGCAGGTGGTCTCGCAGTTGCGGCAGCTCAGGCAGCGGTCCAGGTGCAGCTGCGTGCTGCGCGTCACCGTCGCGCCTTCGAGCACCTGCTTCATCAGGTAGATGCGCCCGCGCGGGCCGTCGAGCTCGTCGCCCAGCAGCTGGTAGGTCGGGCAGGTGGCGGTACAGAAGCCGCAGTGCACACACTTGCGCAGGATGGCTTCGGCCTCCCGGCCTTCGCGCGTGCCCTTGAATTCGGGTGCCAGCTTGGTTTGCATCAGGTCAGCCGGTAACTCAGCACCCAGTAGTGCGCGTGCGCTATCCACTCGGCATCGTGCGCGCGCGGGCCGAGCCGGGCGAGGGCTTCGGCGCGGGTCGGGAAGTTCTTCAGCACCTCGTGCACCGAGCCGTCGTCCAGCGTGCGCTGCTGGTAGGTGTTGCCGTCGGCATCGCGGCGCGACAGCGGCGTGCTGCTCGCCGCGACGAAGGCGTTGTCGAGGAAGACCACGCGCGCGCCGGGCTCCAGCCGCGCATGCAGCATGCTCCAGCCAGGCCGACAGCCGCTGCAGCGGCACATGGCTCCACCAGCAGCCGGCGAAGGCGCCATTGAAGCGTTGCGCTGGCCAGGCCCTGCAGCGTGTGGGCATCCATTTCGGCAAAGCGCACGCACGCGGGCAGCGGCTTGGCGCGGGCCAGCGCCAGCGTCTCGGGATTCAGGTCGGTGGCCAGCCAGGACGCCGCCTCGCGAGCGCCATGCGGCGTCCACCAGCCGGTACCGCAGGCGACTTCCAGCACCTCGCGGCCGGCAAAGGGTGTGCCCAGCCAGGCTTCCATCGCGCGCAGGTCGGCCTGGCGCTCGGGCTTGAAGTACACCCGCTCGTAGGTCGCGGCGCGGCGCGCGTAGTACTCGCGCATGCCCTCGGCCGTGGCGCAAACCCTCATGGGCACGGCCCCGGGTAGAGCCGGCCGGGGTTGAACACGCCGTCGGGGTCGAAGCTGCGTTTCAGTTCGCGGTGGATTCGGTCCAGTGGGCTGGTCAGCGGCGCGAACACGCCGGCGCTGCGCTCATGGCCCATGAACAGCGTGGCATGGCCGCCGGCCGCGGCGGTGGCATCGCGCACCGCCGCCGCCGGCAGCGTGGCGCACAGCCAGCGCTGCGCGCCGCCCCATTCGACCAGGCAATCGCCGTCCAGCGCCAGCGGCGGCGCGGTCGGCGGCAGCGACAGCCGCCACAGCGTGGCGCCGCCATCGAGTGCGGTGCGCGCGTTGACGAAGTATTCGTCGCTCTGATCGCGCAAGCCTTGCCAGAAGGCCGCCGCCAACTCCGGCGGCACGACCTCGCCGCCCAGCGACTGCGCCGCGGCACGCACCGCGGCGGCCGCGCCCGACAGGCGCAGCACCAGCAGGCCCTGCCACCAGGCGCTGGCATGCAGCGGCAGCGGCTGCCCGGCCCATTGGTTGAGCTGCTGCAGCGCGCTGGCCTGGTCCATCTCGAAGCGCAGCGTGGCGGTGGCCGCCGGCAGCGGCAGCACCTTCAGCGAGACCTCGCAGATCGCACCCAGCACGCCCATCGAGCCGGCGATCACGCGCGACACGTCGTAGCCAGCGACGTTCTTCATCACCTGGCCGCCGAAGCTCAGCACCTCGCACCTGCCGTTGAGCAGCGTCAGCCCCAGCACATGGTCGCGCACCGCGCCGACCGCGGCGCGCGACGGGCCGCTCAGCCCGGCGGCGACCATGCCGCCCACCGTGCCCCGGGGGGGCACGGCTGCCGGGTCCGTGCCGCCCCGAACGCCGGCGTTCGTCGAGTGCGCGAAACGCGGCGGCTCGAAGGCCAGGCACTGGCCCTTCTCGGCGAGCACGGCTTCCAGCTCGGCCAGCGGGGTGCCGGCGCGCGCGGTGACCACCAGCTCGGTCGGCTCGTAGCTGCTGATGCCCGTGAGCGCGCCCATGTCCAGCGGCTCGCCGCACGGCGCTTCGCCATAGAAGGCCTTGGTGTCGCCGCCGCGGATGCACAGCTTGGCATGTGCGGCACGCGCCTGCCGCACGCGCTCGACCAGTGCTTGCAGCACGGGGTCCTGTTGCGGGACGTCGCTCATCAAAAGCGCGGCAGATCGGGGAAGGGCAGCAGCCCCTTCTTCACGTGCATCTTGCCGTACTCGGCACAGCGCGACAGCAGCGGGATCACCTTGCCCGGGTTCAGCAGTCCGGCCGGGTCGAAGGCACACTTCACCGCGAACATCTGCGCGCGCTCCTCGGGCGAGAACTGCACGCACATCGAGCTCAGCTTCTCGATGCCCACGCCGTGCTCGCCGGTGACGGTGCCGCCCATGGCGACGCTGGTCTCCAGGATGTCGGCACCGAAGAGTTCGCAGCGGTGCAGCTGGTCCGGGTCGTTGGCGTCGAACAGGATCAGCGGGTGCAGGTTGCCGTCGCCGGCGTGGAAGACGTTGGCGCAGCGCAGGCCGTACTTGCCTTCCATCTGCTGGATCGCCAGCAGCATGTCGGCCAGGCGCCTGCGCGGGATGGTCGAGTCCATGCACATGTAGTCCGGGCTGATGCGGCCCGATGCCGGGAAGGCGTTCTTGCGACCGCTCCAGAACTTCAGGCGCTGCGCCTCGTCCTTGCTGACTTCCAAGCGTGTCGCGCCGCTGCCGCTGAGCACGTCGAGCATGCGGCCGATCTCCTCGTCCACTTCCTCGGGGGTGCCGTCGCTCTCGCACAGCAGGATGGCCTCGGCGTTGAGGTCGTAGCCGGCGTGCACGAAGTCCTCGACCGCGGCGGTCATCGGCTTGTCCATCATTTCCAGCCCGGCCGGGATGATGCCGGCGGCGATGATCTGCGCCACGGCGTCGCCAGCCTTGCGGATGTCGTCGAAGCTGGCCATGATGCAGCGCGCCACCATCGGCTTGGGCACCAGCTTGACCGTGACCTCGGTGATCACGGCCAGCATGCCCTCGCTGCCAACGATCAGTGCCAGCAGGTCCAGCCCGGCGCAGTCCAGCGCCTCGGAGCCGAAGTCCACCGCCTCGCCCTCGATGGTGAAGCCGCGCACACGAAGCACGTTGTGCAGCGTCAGCCCGTACTTCAGGCAGTGCACGCCGCCGGAGTTCTCGGCCACGTTGCCGCCGATCGTGCAGGCGATCTGGCTGCTAGGGTCGGGCGCGTAGTACAAGCCCAGCGGGGCGGCCGCTTCGCTGATCGCCAGGTTGCGCACGCCGCACTGCACGACGGCGCTGCGCGACAGCTTGTCGATCTTCAGGATCTTGTTGAACTTGGCCAGCGACAGCGTCACGCCCAGCGGGTGCGGCAGCGCGCCGCCGGACAGCCCGGTGCCTGCACCGCGCGCCACCAACGGCACCTTGAGTGCGTGGCAGGCGCGCAGCACGGCGGCCACCTGGGCCTCGTCTTCCGGAAGAGCCACCAGCAGCGGCAGCTCGCGGTAGGCGGTCAGACCGTCGCATTCATAGGGCACCGTGTCCTCGCTGCGCCACAGCAGCGCATGCGCGGGCAGCAGCGGCTGCAGCGCGGCCAGCACCTCGGCCTGGCGCTGCGCGCGCGGCGAAGCCGCGGCGCCCATGGCGGCAGGCAAGGCGGCGTTCGAACCCATGGGCGTGACTGTAGCGCGAGCCCGACGCCATTCGCCCGGCAGGGATCGCACGCGACACGCTCAGCCGCCGACGAAGACGGTGAGCACGCCCGTGTAGCCGTACAGGTGGTGGCGCGCGATTTCGCCGCCGGCGAAGAAGCCGGCCAGCGGCACGTCGCCGAGCGCACGGCGCAGGATCTGCGCTTCGGCCGAAGGCGCGCCGAAGTGCGGCCCGCCACGGCCCGCACAGCTGATGTACAGCGCGCCGAGGATGCGTTCACCTTCCGTGCTGCCCGGCGGCCGTTCGACAGCGGGCAGCAAGCCATGCACGCCGCCGTGGGTCGGCACGACGGCGCGGTCCAGGTCCGGGCTCAGCTCCTCGCGGATTTCGCTGCAGATGCGCACCAGGTCGCGCCGCGCCGCCTGCGCGTCGCGGTGGCAGAACGCCAGGCGCATGCCCAAGCGCACATGGTCGGCCACGGCCACCACCTCATGCGCCGGGTCGACGCCGACCAGGTGGCGCACGCGCGTGTCGGCACCGAACATCGCGCCGCGGCCGAGCAGCTCCTCGGTCTCTTCGCTCAGCCCGACCAGCGTGCTGTGCAGTTTGGGCAGCAGCGTGCGGGGTTCGTCCGCGCCGGCATCCAGGTCGCGCAGCAGGCAGCGCAGCGCCGGCTCACCGTCCAGCGCCAGCACCCGGTTCTGTTCTGCCGCGGTGATGCGCCGCACCGGCCCGATCGGCTGGCAGCCCTGCGTGACACGCGACACCAGCGTCACACCCTGCGTGAAGGCCACGCCCGACAGCGCACCCTGCCAGACGCCGTCGGCGAGATGGCGCACGCCATGGCGCGACGACGCCAGGCCGCCGAACAGGTAGCCGGATTCGGTGCGCTGGCTCAGTTCCAGCAGCAGCTCGTCCAGGTCGGGCGTGGCCGGGTCGGCATGCACCAGCGCGCTGAAGGCGTCGAAGCCGGCCAGCGGCATCGCGCCGGAAAAGACGCGGAAGCTGTCGCGCGGCAGGCCGGCCAGCAACAGCACCAGCGCCGGTTCGTCGAAGTATTCGACGCCACTGGCCAGCACGCCCACGCCGACGCTGCCGGCCCAGACCACGCCGGGCCAGCGCTGGCGCAGCGTGCCCAGCAGGGCCTCGGCCTGGTTCGCGAAATGATCGCTGAAGTAGACGAAGCCGAGCGTCGGTGGCGACTGCGGCGCAAGTTGCGAATCGACCTGTGCCGCCGCCATCGACAGCGCCATGCGCCAGTCGGGATGCGTGCCGTGGCCGGCCGCGAAGGCGTTCATGGGGAGCGCCGTGCCGGCCTTCAGCCGCGCTTGCGTGGCGCCTTGGCGCTGGCCTTGGCCGGCGCGGCCTTCTTCGCCGGCGCCGGGCTCGCCTTGGCCGCAGCGGCTGTCGCCAGGTTGCGCGACGCGATGGCGCTGCTGTCCTGCATGGCCTTGGTGGCCAGTTCGGTGAACTGCTGCGTCAGTGCGCCCCACCATTGCACCGGGTCGACGCCGGCCGGCTTGGCCGCGGCGTCGGCCTGGGCAGTCTGGGGCGCGGCCGCGGCCGGGGCCGGCGCGGGCTCGCGCGCCGCAGGCGCCTGCGCCGGCGGCCTGGCGGGCGCGGCAGGCGGGGCTGCGCTCGCCGTGGGCAAGCTCAGCGCTTTGCGCAGATCGGTCATCGGCAGGTTCATGGTCTGCAGCGTGGACAGCGTCATGCGCTGCACTTCCAGCGCCTGCACCGTCACGCTGATCATGCGGGCGTTCTGCTCCAGCCAGAACTGCACGGTCTTGAGTTCGCCGATGCGCTTTTCCAGCTCTTCGGGGTTCAGCGTCGGTGCGATCCACTGGCCCATGGCCGGCGCTGCCTGGCCGGCGCTTTGCATCAGGTTCTGCAGGAAGTCGAAGCCGGGCACCAGCTTCGTGAATGCGTTCGTGTCGATCATGTCGCTCCTCGCGTCGTGGCTTCAGGTCCTCGAGCCATTGTGCTCCGCCGCCTGCGTTCCTACAAACCCACGCGATGCACGATGTAGCCGCGCTGCTGCAACAGCCTGGGCAGAGCCTGCGCTCCAGTCATGTGCAATGCACCGACGGCGGCAAGGACCTTGTGCCCGCGCGCATGCAACTCGTCGATGCCTGCGGCCAGGTGGGCATTGCGCTCGTCGTTCAGTTGCCGCAGCCAGGCGCGCTGCTGCGGTGTGTCGGCGCATTCGCACCACTCGGCGTAGCGTTCCAGCGTCTCCAGGTCGCCCGCCGCCCAGGCCTCGGCCAGGCGGCGCAGGATCGGGCTGGCGCGGCCGCGCTCGAGCTGGTCCAGCGACTGTTCCACCAGCTGCTGCAGCTGCGCCGGGTCCTTTGGCAGCAGCGCGCCGATCTGCTGCGCCACGCTCTCCAGCGCGACGATGCGCAGACCGGCCGCGCGCGCCGCCGCGGCCAGCATCAGCTCCTGCGCGAAGGCGGCGTCGAGCCCATCCTGCCTGGCCTGCAGCAGCGTCAGCGTCATCAGCTGCAGCATCGGGTGCAGGCCTTGCAACGCCTCGGGTGGCACGCAGGCGGCAGCGGCCAGCGCCTGCAGGCGCTGGCGCAACGCGGCATCGGCCGGCGGCGCATCCCGCGTGGCTTGCTGCAGGCCGGCAGCCCCTTGCGGGTCGGTGGGGTCGACTTCCAGCGCCAAGACGTCGCTGCGCGCCAGGGCCTGGCGCAACGCCGGCCCGGGCGCCATCCAGGCCGGCTTGCCGACATGGATCGTGCCGAACAGCCAGCTGTCGCGGCCGTCCTTGCTCAGGCGCCAGAGCAGGCCGAGGTCGCGTGCGCCGCGCTGCGCCGCCTGCGCCGCCGTGGGTGCTGCGGGAGGTGGCGGGCAGGGCGGGGCCGCGACGGCATGGCCCAGGCCCAGCGCCAGCAGCGCGGCGGCACAGGCCCGCAGGCAGGCGGCGAGGCGATGCGTCATGGGCTGCTGCCGCGTTGCAGATCGATGCTGAGCACGCCGTCGGACTGGCTCCAGTGCAGCTTGCCGAGCACGTCCATGCCAAGCAGCGGCGCAGCCAGCGACGGCAATGCGACGATGCGCAGCCGCTCGATGCGCACGCCGCCGCGCAGCTCCAGGTCGGCGCGCACCACCCGGCCTTCGACGGCGCCGCCGGCCGTCTGCGACTGCACCCGGCCTTCAACCGGCAGGTCCAGCTCGCGCGCCAGGCTGGCCGGCAAGGCGCTGCGCGTCGCGCCGGTGTCGACCAGGAAATCGACCGCGCGGCCGTTCACCGTCGCCGGCCAGTGGTAGTGGCCGTCGGCGGCGCGCCGGATCTGCACGCTGTCGCCGACGGCCTCGAAGCGCGTGCCGCGCTGCTGCCACAGGAAGGCCTGCACGCCCATGAAGAGCGCCAGCCCGGCCAGCAGCCACACCGTGGCCATCTTCAGGCCGGCGGGCAGCTCCTTCATCCCGCGTCGGCCAGCGCGGCCACGCGCTGGTCGATGGCGCCGAAGACGCTGCCGCCGTCCAGGCCCTTGACCTCGATGCGCAGGCGGTCGCCGAAGGCCATGTACTCGGTGGCCGCGCTGCCGCCGTCGAGAATCTCGCGGGCACGCTTCTCGGCAATGCAGCCATAGCCGGCCGCGGCGTCGCGCTGGCTGACGGTGCCGCTGCCGACGATGCTGCCGGCGCGCAGCCGCCTCGTGCGCGCGATGTGGGCGATCAATTGGCCGAAGTGCAGCGCCATCTCGGCGCCGGCGTCGATGTGCGCCACCGGCTGGCCGTTCCAGGCAACGTCCACCGGCAGCTGCACGCGTCCGCCGCGCCAGGCCGCGCCCAGCTCGTCGGGCGTCACTGCCACGGGGCCGAAAGCCGTGGCGGGCTTGCTCTGCAGGAAACCGAAGCCCTTGGCCAGCTCGCCGGGCACCAGGTGGCGCAGGCTCCAGTCGTTGGCCAGCAGCAGCAGGCGCACGCTGTCCAGCGCGGCGTCGGCGCCGGTGCCGATGGCGACATCGCCGGTGACCACGGCGAGCTCGGCCTCGAAGTCGATGCCCCAGGCCGCGTCGGCGAAGACGGCATCGTCGCAGGCGCCGAGCAGGTCGTCGCTGCCGCCCTGGTAGATCCGCGGGTCGACCATGAAGTCGAGCGGCGCCTCGCCGCCGCGGGCGCGGCTGAGCAGGTCGATGTGGTTGGGGAAGGCCGAGCCGTCGGCCCACTGGAAGGCGCGCGGCAGCGGTGCCATGCACTGCCGCGGCTCGAAGGCGAAGGCATGGCGCGCCTTGCCCTGGTTCAGAGTCTGGTACAGGTCTTCGAGCTGCGGCGACAGGAAGTTCCAGTCGTCCAGCACCTGCTGCAATCGCGTGGCGATGCCCGTGGCGAAATGGGCAGTCAGCAGGTCGCGCGAGACGACGAGCAGCTGCCCGTCGCGCGAACCGTCCTTGTAGGTGGCGAGTTTCATCGGTGGGTCCCGGTTGGTGGCACCATTGTCCGATGCGTTCGCTGCACCGCCCGACCGGGCCACGCAGCGCCGCCTGGGCCTTGCTGGCGCTGGCGGTGCTGCTGGGCCATGGGCTGGTGTGGCAGGCGCTGCGTCCCGCCCCGGGCCCGCCGGCGCTGCAGGCCGCGCTGCGGCCGACGGCGCCGCGCGCGCTGCACTTGCTGCAGCCACCCGCGCCCGCGCCCGCGGCCGCGGCCGCGGCCGCGGCCGTGACCGAAGCGCCGCCACGCCGGGCGCCGCCGCGCAGTGCGAGGGTGGCGCCGCAGGCACCGGCGGCTGCAGAGCCGCAGCCGCCAGCGCCCGCCCCGACCCGCCTCGCGCCGGCCGGCAGCACCGAGCTGCCGGTGTACGCCACCCGGCTGCCGGACCCGGCCCGGCTGCACTACAGGCTGCAGCGCGGCGCCAACGTCGGCGCCGGCACGCTGCACTGGCAGCGCGGCGACGGCGGCTACGCGCTGCGGCTCGACGTGCAATGGCCCGGCCAGCCGGCGCAAGGCTCGGCCAGCCGTGGCCAGATCGATGCCGACGGCGTGGCGCCGCTGCGCCATGCCGAGCTGAAGCGCGAGCGCGAGCAACGGGCAGTGAACTTCCAGCGCGAGGCGGCAACCATCACCTTCTCCGGCCCGCAGGCGGTGTATGCCCTGCCGCCGGGGGCGCAGGACCGTCTCAGCTGGATGATCCAGCTGCCGGCCATCATCGAGGCCGACTCAGGCCTGGCCCGCACCGGCATGGTGGTGACGCTGTTTGTCGCGGGCACCCGCGGTGATGCCGAGGCCTGGCGCTTCGAGGTGCTGGGGCACGAGGCGCTGGAGTTGCCGGCCGGCGCCGTGCCTCGTGCGCTGCAACTGCGGCGCGAGCCGACCCGTCCTTACGACACGCGGGTCGAGGTCTGGCTCGACCCGGCGCGCCAGCACCTGCCGGTGCGCGCGGTGTTCACCACGCTGCCCGGCGGCCAGCCGCTGCAGCTGGAACTGGCGGCATGGGACAGCGGCCTTGAAATCGACGCCGCCGCACCCAGGTAGGCCTGCAGGAGGTCTTTCCATGCATATGCTCTACAACTCGGACAGCTTCGCGGTGCTGCAGATCGAGTTCGGCCTGAGCGATGCCCAGGCCGAAGAGGGCCCGCGCGGCGGCTTCGAGATCGTCGACAAGTTTGCGCGCAAGGGCATCTTCATCGAAGGTGCCGTGGCGCGAAGCTTCAAGGATGGCGTGCAGGCGCTGATCGACAGCGGTTCGCCCAGCCAGGAGGCGCTGGACGAGTACATCTCCGGCTACACCACCTTGGCCCAGCAGCCGGTGCACCTGCACTGAGAACCTGGGAGTCCTTCGCTCATGCCCGCTCATCACCGCCAAAAGGCGCCCGCTCGTCGTTGCAAGAGCCAGCCATAGCCTAAGCCAGGCTTCGCTTTGCGCCCGGATCGGACATCTTTGGGCGCGCTGCTCGGGCACGCCAGAATGACGCTCAGCCCCTGAGGCGACAAGTCCCGTCGCGCCCGAGGGGCTTGCGGCACCGCACGCCCTGCGCCAAGATGCCGCGCATCGCGGATCAAGGCAGGAGGGGCCATGGCCAGAGGCCAAGCCGAAGCCCGCTGGGTGCTGTCGCCCGGTCTGGCCGATGCGCCGGTGCTCGACCGGCTGTGCTCGCACTTCGTGCTCACGCTGACGCTGCGCCAGGCCGGCCGCTTCAACCTGCGGCGTGACTGCAACAGCCTGCTGGCGCTGACCGGGCGCCACCTGGTGTGGCCGTCAGCGGTGCTGGCGCGGCTTCGCGGCTACCTGCGGCTGCGCTGCAAGGGCAATGAATCGTGGCGCGGGCACGAGGCCTTGAGCGACGAGGCCTTCGTCGCGCGCCATGGCGCCTGGCGCGGCGCCTACGAGGAAGGCAGCCTGTTCTTCTACATCGACGAATACGTCAAGGACGCACCCAAGGACCTGCTCGCGGTGCTCGGCGCCAGCTGCGACTGGCTGGAACGGCGTCTCAAGAAGGAAGCCACGCTGGTCGAGAAGAACATCGACGCGCTGGCCGGGCTGCTGCAGCTGAACCCGGCCGAACGCGCGCTGCTGCTCTACGGCACGCTGGCGCGCTACCAGCGCGACCTGCGTGGCCTGCTGGTCGAGTTCAAGGTCTCCAGCGCACAGGAGGCCTATGCGGCCATCGCCGCGGTGGCCGGCGTCGACGCGCGTGACGTGGCCGAGGCGCTGCGCGCCGGCTCGCGACTGGAGCGCGTGGGCATGGTCGAGAACCTGATCTCCGAACACAACATCACCGACCTGGCCGACCTGATGAAGGTCAGCGAGCAACTGCCGCCGGTGCTGATGCGCGAGTACCCGCAGCCCGGCGACCTGATGGCGGTGTTCACGCGGCCGGCGACGAAGAGCGAGCTCACGCTCTCCGACTTCGGCTTCGTTGCCGACGATGCCGGCGTGCTGTGCGCGCTGCTGCGCAACGCCGTGGCGCGCAAGGAGGCCGGGGTCAACGTGCTGCTGTACGGCCCGCCGGGCACCGGCAAGACCGAACTGGCCAAGGTGTGTGCCGCCGCGGCCGGGCTGGAGCTGTACGAGGTGGAATATGCCGACCGCGACGGCAACTCGCTGTCCGGCCGCGACCGCTACCGCAGCCTGCAGATCAGCCAGGTGTTCCTGAAGGGCGGCAGCGACGTCGCGCTGCTCTTCGACGAGGTCGAGGACGTGTTCCCGCCGATCTGCAGCGAGGCCGCGCAACTGATCGCGCGGCTGGACAGCGCCGATGTGGCGCCCGGCCCATCGACAGCAGCGTCAGCGGCAAGGCCTGGGTCAACCAGATCCTGGAGACCAACCCGGTGCCGGTGATCTGGGTGACCAACCGCATCGAGCAGATCGACCCGGCCTTCAGACGCCGCTTCCAGTACCACCTGCTGCTGAAGAGCCCGCCGCCCGGCGCGCGCGAGGCGCTGGTGGCGCGTGCGCTGGCCGACGCGCCGGTGAGCGAGGGCTTTGCCGCCAAGCTGGCCGAGCGGCGCGCGCTGACGCCGGCGCAGATCCGCACCGCGGTGCGCTTTGCGCAACTGGCGCACGACGGCGGCACGGACTTCGAGGCGTTGATCCAGCGCCAGCTCGGCAATGCCGACCAGGCGCTGGGCAGCGCAGGCGAGCGCGGCGCGCGGCCGGTGGTCACCACCTACGACCTGGGGCTGCTGAACGTCGAATCGCGCTTCGAGCTGCCGCGCATCATCGAGGCGCTGCAGCGCCGCGGCCACGGCAGCCTGTGCTTTCACGGCGCGCCGGGCACCGGCAAGACGGCGCTGGCCGAGCACATCGCGCAAGCGCTGCAGCGGCCGCTGCTGATCCGCCAGGCCAGCGACATCGCCAGCAAGTACGTCGGCGAGACCGAACAGAACATGGCGCGCATGTTCGACGAGGCGCAGACCGAAGGCGCGGTGCTGCTGCTCGACGAGGCCGACAGCTTCCTGCGCAGCCGGCGCATGGCCGAGCGCCACTACGAGGTGACCGAGGTCAACGAGATGCTGCAGGGCATGGAGCGCTTTGGCGGCGTGTTCGTCTGCACCACGAACCTGTTCGAGGACCTGGACGAGGCGGCGCTGCGCCGCTTCACCTTCAAGCTGCGCTTCCACCCGCTGACAGCACGAACAGCGCGAGCGCATGTTCGTCGCCGAGGCGCTGGGCGGCGACGCGCAGCGCCTGAACGACGAGCAGCGCGCGCGGCTGGCGGCGCTGGACCAGCTGGCGGCCGGCGACTTTGCCGCGGTCAAGCGGCAGGTGCGAGATCCTCGGCGAGGCCTTCGAGCCGGACGAGTTCCTGTCACAGCTGGAAAGCGAGCACCGCGTCAAGCCCGAGGTGCGGCAGCGGCGCGGGATCGGCTTCGTGAAGTGATAGCCGGGCTCAGCGCAGCAGTAGGCGTGCGGCCAGCTGGTCGATGAAGTCGGGCTGCTCGATCTGGCATTCCCAGACGGTTTCGATGTGCCAGCCGGCGGCGCGCAGCGCCGCGCGCTGCTGTTCGCCCTGGGCGCGGTTGGCGGCGATCTTCTCGGCCCAGGCGCCGACCTTGAACTTCGGCGCGGCGCGGCCGTCCGGGCAGTCGTGGCCATGCCAGAAGCAGCCCTGCACGAAGATCACGCTGCGCCGTTTCGGCAGCACGATGTCGGGCCGGCCGGGCAGGTCGCTCGGGCGCAGCGCAAAGCGCAGGCCGCGCGCGTGCAGGGCGCGCCGACGGCCAATTCCGGGGTTTTGCTGCGAGCTTGCACGCGTGGACCGATCGGCAGATCCGTTCTTTCGTAAGAAGTCGCTGATCGTAGTTGCGGCGGCGCCCGCAAAGGAGTGACCGACAATTCCGAGATGAACGCCTCCAGCTCCACCTACACCCGCGGCGCGGCCTTGCCGGCGCTGCTGCAGCAGCGCATCCTGATCATCGACGGCGCGATGGGCACGATGATCCAGCGCTACCGCCTGGGCGAGGACGCCTTCCGCGGCGAGCGCTTCAAGGACCATCCCGAAGGACCTGAAGGGCAACAACGACCTGCTGGTGCTGACGCGGCCCGAGGTCGTGCGCCAGATCCACGAGCAGTACCTGGCGGCCGGCGCCGACCTCATCGAGACCAACACCTTCGGCGCCACCAGCATCGCGCAGGAAGACTATGGCCTGGGCACCATCGCCCGTGAGATGAACGTCGCCGCCGCCCGGCTGGCGCGCGAGGCCTGCGACAAGTACAGCACGCCGGACAAGCCGCGCTTCGTCGCCGGCGCCCTGGGCCCGACGCCGCGCACCGCCAGCATCAGCCCCGACGTCAACGACCCGGCGGCGCGCAACGTCGGCTTCGACGAACTGCGCACCGCCTACTACGAGCAGGCCGCGGGGCTGCTCGAAGGCGGCTGCGACCTGTTCCTGGTGGAAACCATCTTCGACACGCTCAATGCCAAGGCGGCGCTGTTCGCGCTGGACGAGCTGATGGAAGCCACCGGCGAGCGCTTGCCGGTCATCATTTCCGGCACGGTCACCGACGCCTCGGGCCGCATCCTGTCGGGGCAGACGGTGGGTGCCTTCTGGCATTCGGTGCGCCATGCCCGGCCGCTGGCGGTGGGCCTGAACTGCGCGCTCGGCGCGGCGCTGATGCGCCCGTACATCGAGGAGCTGGCCAAGGTGGCCGGCGACACCTTCATCAGCTGCTATCCGAATGCCGGGCTGCCCAACCCGATGAGCGAAACCGGCTTCGACGAGACGCCGGACGTCACCGCCGGGTTGATGGAAGGTTTTGCGCAGGCCGGCTTCCTCAACATCGCCGGCGGCTGCTGCGGCACCACGCCGGAGCACATCGCGCAGATTGCCGCGCATGTCGGCCGCTACCAGCCGCGCTGCCGCCACGGCGCGTTGTTCAGCGACCTGGTCACGGCCTGAACGGCCGCCGTCCTCACTACAATCGGCCCTCCCAAGGAGCGCTGCGACAGCCAAGCCGGCTGCCAGGCTTGGGAAGTCCAGTGTTCAACCGCGCTCACCCGTCCAGCAGGCCGCGGTGAGTTCGGCGGCCTTGCGATGAGGCCGCACCCATGAACGCTCCCGCTCCCGCCGCCACCGTCCTGCCGATGAAGTTGTCCGGCCTGGAGCCGGTGACCATCGGCACCGATTCGCTGTTCGTCAACATCGGCGAGCGCACCAACGTCACCGGCTCGAAGGCCTTCGCCCGCATGATCCTCAACGGCGAGTTCGAGCAGGCGCTGGCCGTGGCGCGCCAGCAGGTGGAAAACGGCGCGCAGATCATCGACATCAACATGGACGAGGCCATGCTCGACAGCAAGGCGGCGATG
The DNA here is from genome assembly GCA_963818005.1 of uncultured Pseudomonadota bacterium. Classification (GTDB taxonomy): domain Bacteria; phylum Pseudomonadota; class Gammaproteobacteria; order Burkholderiales; family Burkholderiaceae_C; genus Rubrivivax. Next base: position 56,873 of record CAWFQP010000012.1, on the reverse strand, counting down.
GTGCGCTTCCTCAACCTGATCGCCGGCGAACCCGAGATCGCGCGCGTGCCGATCATGATCGACAGCTCCAAGTGGGAGGTGATCGAAGCCGGCCTGAAGTGCATCCAGGGCAAGGGCATCGTCAACTCGATCTCGCTGAAGGAAGGCGAGGACGCCTTCCGCCACCAGGCCAAGCTGGTGCGCCGCTACGGCGCCGCCGCGGTGGTGATGGCCTTCGACGAAACCGGCCAGGCCGACACCTACGAGCGCAAGATCCAGATCTGCGAGCGTGCCTACCGCATCCTGGTCGACGAGATCGGCTTCCCGGCCGAGGACATCATCTTCGACCCGAACATCTTCGCCATCGCCACCGGCATCGAGGAGCACAACAACTACGCGGTGGACTTCATCGAGGCCACGCGCTGGATCAAGCAGCACCTGCCCGGCGCCAAGGTCTCGGGCGGCGTGTCCAACGTGTCTTTCAGCTTCCGCGGCAACGACCCGGTGCGCGAGGCGATCCACACCGTGTTCCTGTACCACGCCATCAAGGCCGGCATGGACATGGGCATCGTCAACGCCGGCATGGTGGGTGTCTACGACCAGCTCGAACCCGATCTTGCGCGAGCGTGTCGAGGACGTGGTGCTGAACCGCCGCGCCGATGCCGGCGAGCGGCTGGTGGAGATCGCCGAAAACGCCAAGGGCGCGGCCAAGGACGACAGCGCGCGCCTGGCCTGGCGCGCCGGCACGGTGCAAGAGCGCCTGAGCCACGCGCTGGTGCAGGGCATCACCGACTTCATCGTCGCCGACACCGAAGAATGCTGGGTCGGCATCCAGGCCACCGGCGGGCGGCCGCTGCACGTCATCGAAGGCCCGCTGATGGCCGGCATGAACATCGTCGGCGACCTGTTCGGCCAGGGCAAGATGTTCCTGCCGCAGGTGGTGAAGAGCGCGCGCGTGATGAAGCAGGCGGTGGCCCACCTGCTGCCCTACATCGAAGCGGAGAAGAAGGCGCTGGTCGATGCCGGCGGCGAGGCCAAGCCCAAGGGCAAGATCGTCATCGCCACCGTCAAGGGCGACGTGCACGACATCGGCAAGAACATCGTCACCGTCGTGCTCCAGTGCAACAACTTCGAAGTCGTCAACATGGGCGTGATGGTGCCCTGCCAGGACATCCTGGCCAAGGCACGCGTCGAGGGCGCCGACATCATCGGCCTGAGCGGGCTGATCACGCCCAGCCTGGAGGAGATGCAGCATGTCGCCGCCGAGATGCAGCGCGACGACTGGTTCCGCATGAAGAAGATCCCGCTGCTGATCGGCGGCGCCACCACCAGCCGCGTGCACACCGCGGTGAAGATCGCGCCGCACTACGAAGGCCCGGTGGTCTACGTGCCCGATGCCTCGCGCAGCGTGGGCGTGTGCTCCGAGCTGCTGTCCGACGAGCGCGCCGCGCGCTATGTGGCCGAGCTGAACGCCGACTACGCCAAGGTGCGCGAGCAGCATGCCAACAAGAAGGTCACGCCGCTGGTCAGCCTGGCCGCGGCGCGCGCCAACAAGACGCCGATCGACTGGGCCGGCTACGAGCCGCCGAAGCCCAAGTTCATCGGCCGGCGCGAGTTCCGCAACTACGACCTGGCCGAGCTGGCCAAATGCATCGACTGGGGCCCGTTCTTCCAGACCTGGGACCTGGCCGGGCAGGTTCCCCGACATCCTGCGCGACGAGGTCGTCGGCAGCGAGGCGCAGCGTGTGTTCAGCGACGGCAAGCGGCTGCTGCACCGGCTGATCGAAGGCCGCTGGCTGCAGGCCAACGGCGTGCTGTCGCTGCTGCCGGCCAACACGGTGGACGACGACACGATCGAGGTCTACACCGATGAGTCGCGCAGCGAGGTCGCTCTTGCGCTGGTCGCCGCTGCGGCTGCAGACCGAGCGGCCGGTGATCGACGGCGTGCGGCGGCCGAACCGCAGCCTGGCCGACTTCATCGCGCCCAAGGGCCTGAAGCCCGACTACATCGGCGCTGTTCGCCGTGACCGCCGGCCTGGGCGTGGAGAAGAAGGAAAAGCAGTTCACCGACGACCACGACGACTACTCGGCGATCATGCTCAAGGCGCTGGCCGACCGCCTGGCCGAGGCCTTCGCCGAGCGGCTGCACCAGCGCGTGCGCACCGAGTTCTGGGGCTATGCGCCGGACGAGGCGCTGTCGCAGCGAGGACCTGATCGCCGAGAAGTACCGCGGCATCCGCCCGGCGCCGGGCTACCCGGCCTGCCCCGACCACAGCGTCAAGCGCGACATGTTCCGCGTGCTGCAGGCCGACGCCATCGGCATGGGCCTGACCGACAGCCTGGCGATGACGCCGGCGGCCAGCGTCAGCGGCTTCTACCTGGCGCACCCGCAGGCGGTGTACTTCAACGTCGGACGCATCGGCGACGACCAGGCCGAGGACTGGGCGCAGCGGCAGGCCATCGACATCGCGGCGGCACGGCGCCATCTTGCGCCCTCGCTGTGACAGCGTGTGCGAATGTTTCAGCTGCTTCGGCATGTAAGCGCCAGCGCGCGAAACCAACCTGAAGACACAACGCAGCATCAATCCCCTTCGCCGCTGCCGATGATCCCCTGAAGAGGCGGCGCGCGCCGAGCGTGCCCCTTGGCGCGCATGCGCAACGTTGGGGATCGATGTGAAGAACTCTGAGAGCACTTCCCGTGGACACGGGGCGCCTGTGGCGTCCCACCCTTGCGAGCCTGGCACTTTGCGCCAGCGTGCTGGTGGGGGCGTGCGGCGGAGGCGGTGATGGCAGCAGCGAAAGTGCGTCGGGCACCCGTCCCGATGCGGGGTCGGTGCCTGCACCTGGCGCGCCGGGCAACAGCGCCGATCCGGGCTCGGTGCCTGCGCCTGGTACGCCGGCCACCCCTGCCGACACGGGGCCGGCGCCTGCACCTGGTGCTCCTGGCAACGGTGCCGATCCCGGATCGGCGCCTGCACCTGTGGCCGTTGTACCTGGCCCAGCGGTCGAGAAGCCGGCCACCCGCGAGCAGGCGGCGCGCTTTCTGACCCAGGCCACCTTCGGGCCGACCGATGCCGATGTCGACCGCGTCATGGCCATCGGCTACAGCGCCTGGATCGACGAACAGCTGGCCAAGCCGATCACCTCGCATCGCGCCAGCTGGCAGGCGGCAGATGCGGCCATCAAGGCAAGCAACCCGACCGGCAGCGCCGGCCAGGACCAGGTGCTCGAGTCCTTCTGGAGGCAGGCGCTGACCGGCGAGGACCAGTTGCGCCAGCGATTCGTGTACGCGCTGTCGCAGATCTTCGTCATCTCGATGCAGGACAGCAGCGTCGCCGACAACCCGCGCGCGGTGGCCGCCTGGCTGGACATGCTCGGCGAAAGAAGCCAGGGCAACTACCGCGATCTGCTCGAGGCCGTGTCGCGCCACCCGTTGATGGGCATGTACCTGTCGCACATGCGCAACCAGAAGGCCGATCCGCGCACCGGCCGGGTGCCGGACGAAAACTACGCGCGCGAGGTGATGCAGCTGTTCTCCATCGGCCTGGTCGAGCTCAACCCCGACGGCAGCGCGCGCGCCAGCGCCGGCAAGCCGCTGGAGACCTACGGCCAGGCCGACATCGCCGGCTTGGCCAGGGTGTTCACCGGATGGAGCTGGGACTGCCCCGAATGGCCCGACAACAGCTGCTTCTTCGGCGGCTCGGCGAACGGCAACTCCGACCCGGATCGCAGCTTCAAGAACATGGTCGGCTACCCGCAATATCACGCCAAGGAAGAAAAGACCTTCCTCGGCACGAGCATTCCCGCCCAAGTGACGGCCGACCCGCAGGCCAGTCTGAACACGGCCCTGAGCACGCTGGCGGCGCACCCCAATGTCGGGCCCTTCATCGGCCGCCAGCTGATCCAGCGCCTGGTCACCAGCAACCCCAGCGCGCAATACGTGGCCGCGGTCAGCGCGGCCTTCAAGGGCGGCGGCGGCGACATGAAGGCGATGCTGAAGGCGGTGCTGATGCACCCCGAGGCGCGACGCATGTCGGCCAGCGACGGCAAGCTGCGCGAGCCGGTGCTCAAGCTGTCGGCCTTCCTGCGCGCCTTCGGCTTCACTTCCGACACCGGCAACTTCCGGGTCGGCAACACCGACAACGCCGGCAGCGCATTGGGTCAGACGCCGCTGCGCTCGCCCTCGGTCTTCAACTTCTACCGTCCCGGCTACGTGCCGCCCGGCACCGAGGCCGCAGCCTCGGCGCTGTTCGTGCCGGAACTGCAGATCGCGCATGAGACCAGTGCCGCCGGCTACGTCAACTTCATGCGCGACAACATTGAGAGAGGCGTCGGTCAAGGCAACGCCACGGTGAACGGCGTGGCCCTGAACCGGCGCGACCTGCAGGCCGACTTCAGCGCCGAAGTCGCGCTCGCCGACCAGCCGGCTGCACTGGTCGAGCGCATCAATGCCAAGCTGATGGGCGGCAGCATGCCGGCCGAACTGAAGGCCGAGATCCAGGGCGCGGTCGAGAAGATCGCCATCCCGGTGCTGAACAGCACCGCGTCGAACCAGGCGCAGGTGAACAGTGCCAGGCGCGCGCGCGTCAATGCCACGATCTTCCTGGCGGTGATCTCGCCGGAGTACCAGGTGCAGAAGTGACCCACCCCCGCAGCGCCTGCGGCGCTCCCCCTCGAGGGGGAGCCGCCAGCGGCCCGGAGAAACCGGTTCCGCGGCCGCCGCTCAGTGGTCCCAACACGGCAATCGGAATGACGCCAACATGAAACATATCGACGCCTCCCGCCGCCTGTTCCTGCGCCATGCCGGTGCGATGGGCGCCTTGCTCGGCCCGGTGGCGGCGCCGCTGGCGCTGAACCTGGCGGCACTCGGCACAGCTTCGGCGCAGGCCGCGCCCGACTACAAGGCGCTGGTATGCCTGTTCCTGTTCGGCGGCAACGATGCCTTCAACATGGTGCTGCCCACGGACACGTCCTCATGGGCCAACTACAGCGCGGTGCGCAACCAGGCGCCGGATTCGATCGCGTTGCTGGCGGCGGGCACCGCCGCCAACGCCGGCGCGGCCGTGGGTTCGCCGCAGCGCCTGGGCGGCGTGCTGCCGATCCTGCCCACCAACAACCAGGGCCGCAGCTTCGCGCTGCACCCGGTGATGGGCAGCCTGCAGACGATGTTCGACACCGACAAGCGGCTGGCCATCCTGCCGAACATCGGCCCGCTGGTCATGCCCACCACCAAGCTGCAGTACAGCCAGAGCACGCACCCCAAGCCAGCGAGCCTGTTTTCGCACAACGACCAGCAGAACACCTGGCAGGCGCTGGCGCCCGAAGGGGCGACGCGCGGCTGGGGCGGGCGCATGGGCGACCTCCTGGCGTCGGGCAACGGCAAGCCGGTGTTCACCTCGATCTCGGCCGCGGGCAACGCGGTGTGGCTGGCCGGCGATTCGATCCAGCAGTACCAGGTCAGCACCAACGGTGCCATTCGCATGGGCACCGACAGCAACGGACGGATCTTCGGTTCGGCCGATGTCGGCGCTGCGATGCAGCGCATCGTCTCGGCGACACGCGGCACGCATGTCTTCGAGCGCGACATCGCCGCGCTGGGCAAGCGTTCGATGGACGCAGAGTTCGCGCTGCGCAACGCGCTGCGGCCGGCCGGCGACGCACTTGTTCGGCACACCGGTGGTGGCGCCGGCGACCTACAACGCCAACAACGATCCGAAGCTGCAGTACGACAACCCGCTGACCGGCGCCAAGTCCTTCAACTCGCTGGCGCAGCAGTTGCAGATCGTGGCGCGAATGATCCACGCCAGCAACGACGCCGGGCGTGCTGGCCAAGCGCCAGGTGTTCTTCGTCAGCATGGGCGGCTTCGACACGCATGACCAGCAGAACCGCAACCACGCCGACCTGATGGCCAGGCTGGCGCACGCGCTGCGCTACTTCGACACCACGCTGGGCGCGATGGGCGCGCGCAACGCCGTCACCACCTTCACGGCCAGCGACTTCGGGCGCACGTTCACCAGCAACGGCGACGGCACTGACCACGGCTGGGGTTCGCACCACTTCGTGATGGGCGGCGCGGTGCGCGGCGGCGACCTGTACGGCAACTTCCCGGTGCTGGGCGCGAAGAATGCCAACAACAACAACTTCGACTCGAGCCCCAACCAGATCGGCAACGGCGCGCTGCTGCCCGAGACCTCGGTCGACCAGCTCGGCGCGACGCTGGGGCGCTGGTTCGGCCTGAGCGACGGCCAGCTGCTCGACCTGTTCCCGAACCTGGCGAACCACAACGTCGGCCAGCGTTACCTGGGCTTCATGGCGTAGCGTCGGACAACGAGCGGCGCAACTGCAGCGCCTCGGCCACGTGGGCCGTGGTGATGGTTTCGGCGCCGGCCAGGTCGGCAATGGTGCGCGCCACCTTCAGCGCGCGGTGCAGGCCGCGGCTCGACCAGTTGAGCCGCTGTGCCGCGTTCTGGGCAAAGCGCGACGCGGCCGCGTCCGGCGCGCACAACGCATCGATGCGCGCAGCGTCCAGTGCTGCGTTCGGCATCGACTGGCGCTGCATCTGGCGCTGCCGTGCGGCGGCCACGCGCAGCGCCACCGCGGCTGAATCCTCGCCATCGGCCTGGGCCATCAGGGCTTCGGGCTTGACCGCGTGGACCTCGACCTGCAGGTCGATGCGGTCGAGCAGCGGCCCCGACAAACGCGTGCGGTAGCGCGCGATCCCATCCGCAGTGCAACGACAGGTCTTGCCGGTGGCGGCAAAGGCGCCCAGGTAGCCGCAGGGGCAGGGGTTCGTCGCCGCGACCAGCTGGAAGCGCGCAGGAAACACCGCCTGCCGCGCGGCGCGAGAGATGGTGATGTGCCCGCTTTCCAGCGGTTCGCGCAGCGCCTCCAGCGCGCTGCGGGTGAACTCCGGCAGTTCGTCGAGGAACAGCACCCCGCCGTGGGCCAAAGAGATCTCGCCCGGCCGCGGCGGCGAACCCCCGCCCACCAGCGCCACCGCACTGGCCGAATGGTGCGGCGCGCGAAAGGGGCGCCGGCCAAAGGCGCGCGCGTCGAATCCCATCGTGGCCAGGCCCTGCAGCGCCGCGCTGGCCAGCGCTTCGTCATCGTCCATCGGTGGCAGGATGCCGGCCAGGCGCAGCGCGAGCATCGACTTGCCGGTGCCCGGCGGGCCGATGAACAGCAGGCTGTGGGCACCGGCGGCCGCGACCTCCAGAGCGCGCTTGGCGGCGGCCTGACCCTTGACATCGCGCAGATCGGGTGCGGCCGGCGTCGGCGCCGTGGGCGGCGCCTGGGCTCGCGGCAGCGGCGTCGCCTGCTCGCCGGGTTGCAGCGACCGCACCACCTGCAGCAGGCTGTCGGCGGCGCGGATGTCCAAAGCGCCGACCCGCGCCGCGGCCATCGCGCTCTCGGTCGGAAGTACCAGGCAGCGCGGGTGGTCGGCCTGGCGCACCGCCAGGGCCAGTGCCAGCGCGCCGCGCACCGGTCGCAACTCGCCGGCCAGTGACAGCTCACCGGCAAACTCGAATCCGCCCAGGCGCAGCGGATCGATCGTACCCGCCGCCGCCAGTATGCCCAGCGCGATCGGCAGGTCGAAGCGGCCTGACTCCTTGGGCAGGTCGGCCGGCGCGAGATTGACGGTGATGCGCTTGTTGTGGGGAAACGCAAAGCCGCATTGCAGCAGCGCGGCGCGCACCCGCTCGCGCGCTTCCTTGACCTCGGTATCGGCCAGGCCCACCAGCGTGAAGCTGGGCAAGCCGTTGGCCAGGTGCACCTCCACGGTCACCGCCTGGGCCTGCAGGGCATCGAGTGCGCGGCTGTGGACGACGGCGAAGGACATGGACTTGCATCATGCCAGTGCCGTGCAGGAGCGCGCTCCGGCCTTGCGCACCAAGTAGAGGCAGTTTTGGTGCGAAACGCCCGCCTATGGGGCGACTGCGGTGCGCCAGGCTCGAAGCCGGTGCCGGTTCACCGAATTGGCGCAATGGCATGGTTTCTGCATATCGCTCCTCGAACCTACTTCAGCCACAACTCAACCCTCCCGGGAGCCGATCACATGAAAGCCGCTCGATTCACCCTGGCAACCCTGATTGCCCTGACCGCATTGCCCAGCCTGGCGCAGACAGCCGCGCCGGCCGCGACACCGGACTACACCTTGACAGGCAACCTGGGCATCTTCTCCGACTACCGCTTCCGCGGCATCTCGCAGACCAACAAGAAGCCGGCCATCCAGGGTGGCGTCGACTTCGCGCACAGCAGCGGCTTCTACCTCGGCAACTGGAACTCCAACGTCGACAGCACGCAATACACGGGCGCGAACATCGAGATGGACTTCTACGGCGGCTGGAAGGCCACCTTCGGCGAGTTCGGCCTGGACATCGGCGGCATCTACTACTACTACCCCGGGTCCGGCGACACCGGCACCAAGATCGACAACGGCGAGATCTACATCGGCGGCAGCTGGGGCCCGTTCACGGCCAAGTACTACTACGCCGTGACCGACTTCTTCGGCGCCGACGACTCCGACGGCAGTTGGTACATCACCCTGGGCGGCACCCACGACCTCGGCAACGGCTTCGGCGTCAACTACTCGGTCGGCTACCAGGGCCTGAAGGGCGGCGCGCGCGCTGCCGAGATCGGCGGCAGCTTCCCGGGCCCGGACAACATCGTCGACTACAAGCTCGGCGCCACCTACACCATCGACGGCTGGGCATTCGGGCTGGCCTACATCGCGACCAACCGCGACTACGCCGGCTACACCGACACCGGCAAGAACATCAGCAATGGCACCGGCGTGCTGTCGGTGACCAAGAGCTTCTGAACCCGCACCAAGGAGTCATGACCATGAAGATGGTGACCGCCATCGTCAAGCCGTTCAAGCTGGACGAAGTTCGTGAAGCCCTCAGCGCCATCGGCGTGCAGGGCGTCACGGTGACCGAAGTCAAGGGCTTCGGCCGCCAGAAAGGCCACACCGAGCTGTACCGCGGCGCCGAGTACGTGGTGGACTTTCTGCCCAAGGTGAAGATCGAGGCCGCCGTCGACGACCCGCTGGTCGAGCGTGTCGTCGAAGCCATCGAGACCGCGGCCCGCACCGGCAAGATCGGCGACGGCAAGATCTTCGTGTCGCCGCTGGAGCAGGTGCTGCGCATTCGCACCGGCGAGACCGGCAAGGACGCACTCTGACGCCACACAGGAAGAAAGAAATCCCATGAAGACCCTATTTCGATGGGCGCTGCTGTGCGCGGCGTTCGTATTTGCGCCGCTGGCGCAGGCCGCCGACGTGTTCCCCGGCACCAAGCTGCTGTTCGATACCGGCAAGGCGGACATACCGGCCACGGCAGCAGCCGATTTCAAGGCCGTCGCCGACTACCTGGCGGCGAATCCGCAGGCCAAGGTGCAGCTGTCCGGTTATGTCGATTCGACCGGCCCGGCGGATGTGAACAAGGAACTCGCCCTGGCGCGTGCCACGGCGGTGCGCGGCGCGCTCGTGGCGGCCGGCGTCGCCGAGGACCGCATCGTGGTGCAAAAGCCCGAGGACATCACGGCCGGCGACGGCGAGCAGGCGCGCAAGGTCGAGATCACGCTGGCCGCGGAGCCGGCCGCGGCGCCCGTGCCGAACAAGGGTGACGTGGCCTGGATGCTGGTCGCCACCTTGCTGGTCATCATGATGACCGTGCCCGGCCTGGCCTTGTTCTACGGCGGCCTGGTGCGCAGCAAGAACATGCTGTCGGTGCTGATGCAGGTGATGGTGACCTTCTCGCTGATCGTCGTGCTGTGGTGCATCTACGGCTACAGCCTGGCCTTCACCGAGGGCAATGCCTTCATCGGCGGCTTCGACCGGCTGTTCATGAAGGGGCTGTTCGACCCTGCGGCCGGCACGTTTGCGATGGCCGCCACCTTCAGCAAGGGCGTGGTCATTCCGGAGTTGCTGTTCGCCGCCTTCCAGGCCACCTTTGCCGGCATCACCTGCTGCCTGATCGTCGGCGCCTTCGCCGAACGCATCAAGTTCAGCGCGGTGCTGCTGTTCAGCGCGCTGTGGTTCACCTTCAGCTACGCGCCGGTGGCCCACATGGTGTGGTACTGGATGGGCCCGGATGCCTACAGCGCGGCCGACGTCGTCGACGCGATGAATGCCAAGGCCGGTTTCCTGTGGCAGATGGGCGCGCTCGACTTCGCCGGTGGCACGGTGGTGCACATCAATGCCGCCGTGGCGGGTCTGGTGGGTGCCTTCATGATCGGCAAGCGCATCGGCTACGGCCGTGAGGCGATGGCGCCGCACAACCTGCCGCTGACCATGGTCGGGGCCTCGCTGCTGTGGGTCGGCTGGTTCGGCTTCAACGCCGGCTCGGCGCTCGAATCGAGCAACAGCGCGGTGCTGGCCTTCATGAACACCTTCAGCGCCACGGCTGCCGCGGTGCTGGCCTGGTGCCTGGGTGAAGCGCTGATGCGCGGCAAGGCCTCGATGCTCGGTGCGGCCTCGGGCGCGGTGGCCGGCCTGGTGGCCATCACCCCGGCAGCCGGCAACGTCGGCCTGATGGGCGCGATCGTCATCGGCTTCGTCGCCGGCTTCGCCTGCCTGTGGGGCGTCAATGGCCTGAAGCGCCTGCTCGGCGCCGACGACTCGCTCGACGTGTTCGGCGTGCACGGTGTCGGCGGCATCGTCGGCGCGCTGCTCACCGGCGTGTTCAACACCCAGGCATTGGGTGGGCCGGGCCTGGTCACCGACTGGGTCACCGCCACCGTCGGCTCCAATGGCATTGCCGCGCAGGTGTGGATCCAGCTGAAGGCGGTGCTCGTCACCGTCGTCTGGTCGGCGGTGGTGGCGTTCGTCGCCTTCAAGATCGTCGACCTGACCATCGGACTGCGCGTGACCGAAGAGGAAGAACGCGAAGGCCTGGACATCAGCTCGCACGGCGAGACGGCCTACAGCAAGTAACTCTCGAGGGGTTTGGGCGAGTTCGGGGCTGCCTGCGGGCAGCCCCTTTTTGATTTCGGCCTCACATCGCCGACGCGACTCGAAGCTGCGCCGCCAGCGTCCGGCGGCGCGCGAGACCTAGAATCCAGACATGGTCCCGCACCTGATCACCTCGCTCAACGGCCCGATCAACGAGTTGGAGCAGCGCGTGCTGGAGTCGATGCCGGCGATCGAGCGCTGGTTCAGGCTCGAATGGATGGAGCACACGCCGCCGTTCTACTGTGCGGTGGACCTGCGCAATGCCGGCTTCAAGCTGGCACCGGTGGACGCCGACCTGTTCCCCGGCGGCTTCAACCACCTCGCGCCCGAGATGCTGCCACTGGCGGTGCAGGCAGCGATGGCGGCGATCGAGAAGATCTGCCCCGAAGCCAAGAACCTGCTGCTGATCCCCGAGGCGCACACCCGCAACACCTTCTACCTGGCCAGCGTGCAGCGGCTGATGGCGGTGTTCACCCAGGCCGGGCTGAACCTGCGGCTGGGCTCGCTCGACCCGTCGCTCAAGCAGCCGCTGAAGCTGGCGCTGGCCGATGGTGGCGAGCTGGTGCTCGAGCCGCTGCTGCGCACGCGCGGACGGCTGGGGCTGAAGAACTTCGATCCCTGCACGATCCTGCTCAACACCGAACTGGCGCAGGGCGTGCCCAAGACGCTGCAGAATCTGCACGAGCAATACCTGCTGCCGCCGCTGCATGCCGGCTGGACCTTGCGGCGCAAGTCGCACCACCTGCGCAGCTATGAAGAGGTGGCGAAGAAGTTCGCGAAGCTGCTGGGCATGGACCCGTGGCTGATCACGCCGATGCACGCCTATTGCGGCGACGTCGACATGGCCGAGCGCGGCCGGCTGGACGGCCTGCGCGGCCAGGTCGAGGCGCTGCTCGCCAGGATCAAGCGCAAGTACAAGGAGTACGGCATCAACGAGCGGCCCTTCGTCGTCGTCAAGCCCGATGCCGGCTCCAGCGGCAAGGGCATCCTGACGGTGCGCGAGCTGAAGGACCTGGATGCCCTGCAGGCCACGGCCGGCGCCGAGCCGCTGGCCGGACCGATGATCGTGCAGGAAGGCGTGCCGACCTACGAGCGCATGAACGATGCCGTGGCCGAGCCGGTGGTCTACATGATCGACCGCTACGTCATCGGCGGCTTCTACCGCGTGCATGCCGAGCGCGGCACCGACGAAGTGCTCAGCGCGCCCGGCTCGCGCTACGTGCCGCTGGCCTTCGCGCCCAGCGGCCACCTGCCGCGGCGCGGCGACAAGCCCGGGGCCAGCGCACCGAACCGCTTCTACATGTATGGCGTCATCGGCCGCCTCGCGATGGTGGCATGCAGCTACGAACTGGAAGCCACCGACCCCGAGGCCGAGGTCTACACGTAGCCGCGACGCAGCGTCGTGCAGGCACAATGGCGGCTCGGTTCGCCGAGCTGAGCGCGGCGCCCCCGCCCGACCCGAGCCCCCACTTGAGCACCCACGCGTCCACGCGCAGCCCCGCCGCCCTTGCTGCGCTCACGCTCGGCGCGCTGGGGGTGGTCTATGGCGACATCGGCACCAGCCCGCTGTACGCGCTGAAGGAGGTGTTCCACGGCGGCCATGTGCCGGCCACGCACGACAACATCCTGGGCGTGCTGTCGCTGATCTTCTGGACGATGACGATCATCGTCTCGCTGAAGTACGTGCTGCTGGTGCTGCGCGCCGACAACAACGGCGAAGGCGGCCTGATCGCCATGCTGGCCCTGGCCACGATGGCGGTGAAGGACCGGCCCGGCTTGCGCAGCGTGCTCATGACGGTGGGGCTGTTCGGCACGGCCATCTTCTATGGCGATGGCGTCATCACGCCGGCGATCTCGGTGCTGTCGGCGGTGGAGGGGCTGAAGGTCGTGGCACCGACACTGCATGCGGTCGTGATCCCGATCACGCTGCTGGTGCTGACCGGCCTGTTCGCCGTGCAGCGCTTCGGTACGGGCGGCATCGGCAAGGCCTTCGGGCCGATCACCATGCTGTGGTTCATCGTGCTGCTGGCGCTGGGCTTGCCGCACGTGGTGCGCAATCCGCACGTATTGGTCGCCTTGAACCCGCTGTATGCCTATGGCTTCTTCGCTGCGCAGCCGGTGGTCGCCTTCATCGGGCTGGGTGCGGTGGTGCTGTGCGTCACCGGCGGCGAGGCGCTGTACGCCGACATGGGCCACTTCGGCAAGCGGCCGATCCGTATCGCCTGGTACGGTCTGGTCATGCCGGCGCTGGTGATCAACTACTTCGGCCAGGGCGCGATGCTGCTCGAGGACCCGCAAGCGGTGTCGAACCCGTTCTTCCTGATGGCGCCCAAATGGGCCGCGCTGCCGCTGGTGTTCCTGGCCACCGCGGCCACGGTGATCGCCTCGCAGGCGCTGATCACGGCCGCGTTCTCCGTCACCAAGCAGGCGGTGCAGCTGGGCATCCTGCCGCGCATGCGCATCCAGCACACCTCGGTGCGCGACACCGGGCAGATCTACGTGCCGCTGGTCAACTGGGGGCTGTATGTCTTCATCGTGCTGGCGGTGGCGCTGTTCAAGAGCTCGTCGAACCTGGCCTCGGCCTACGGCATCGCGGTCACGCTGGACATGACCATCACCACGGTCATGACCTTCTTCGTCATCCGCTATGGCTGGAACTACTCGTTGCCGCTGTGTCTGGCGGCGACGGGCTTCTTCTTCGTCATCGACGTGGCCTTCTTTGCCTCGAACATGCTCAAGCTGCTGGCCGGCGGCTGGTTCCCGATCGTCATCGGCATCGGCATGTTCACGCTGATGCTGACCTGGATGAACGGGCGCAGGCTGGTGCGCGACCGGCTGCAGGCCGAAGCCATCGAGCTGGCCGGTTTTCTCGACGCGGTCTTCATCAGCCCGCCCACGCGCGTGGCCGGCACGGCGGTGTTCATGGCCGCCGAAGAGGGCTTGACGCCGAATGCGCTGATGCACAACCTGAAGCACAACAAGGTGCTGCACGAGTACAACCTGTTCGTCACCGTCAAGCACCACGAGGTGCCGTGGATCGGCTTCGACAAGCGCGTGCAGATGGAGCCGCTGGGGCACGACTGCTGGCAGGTGACGCTGCACTTCGGCTTCAAGAACGACCCCGACGTGCCCGAGGCGCTGAGGCTGCTCGAAGGCCGAGGCGTGCCGCTGGACGAGATGGAGACCAGCTACTTCCTGTCGCGCGACATCGTCATTCCCACTTTCGGCGACGGCATGGCGATGTGGCGCGAGAAGCTCTTCGCCACCATGCACCGCAACGCGGCCGCGGCGGCCGACTTCCTCAACCTGCCGGCCAACCGCATCGTCGAACTCGGCTCCAAGGTCGAGATCTGAGTCGCCGATGCGCGGCTTGTGGAACGACCTGTCGCTGTCGGCCGTCGTCGCCGGCTTCGTCGCCGTGCTGGTGGGCTTCACCAGTTCGGTGGTCATCGTCTTTGCCGCGGCGCAGGCGTTGGGCGCCACACCGGCGCAGACTACCTCGTGGATCTGGGCGCTGGGCCTGGGCATGGGCATCACCTCGATCGGCCTGTCGCTGTGGACCCGCCAGCCGGTGCTCACCGCCTGGTCCACGCCCGGCGCGGCGCTGATCGCCGGCAGCAGCGGCTTCGGCCTGGGCGAGGCCGTCGGCGCCTTCGTCGTCTGTGGCGTGCTGATCCTGCTGGCCGGCGCGACGCGGGCTTTCGAGCGCGCGATGGACCGCATCCCGCAGGCCATCGCGGCGGCGCTGCTGGCCGGCGTGCTGGCGCGCTTCGGCCTCGATGCGGTCGGGGCGGCGAAGACTGCGCCGCTGCTGGTGGTCGTGATGACGGCGGTCTTCCTGCGTCGGACGCCGAGCCTGGCCGCGCTATGCGGTGCCGGGCGTGCTGCTGGCCGGCATCGTGGTGGCGGCGGCGCAGGGACGCCTGGTCACCGAGGCCATCGTCTGGGAGATCGCGCGGCCGCTGTGGACCACGCCGGTCTTCACCTTCAGCGCGCTGGTCGGCCTGGCGCTGCCGCTGTTCGTGGTGACGATGGCCTCGCAGAACCTGCCCGGCGTGGCGGCGCAGCGCGCCGCCGGTTATGCCACGCCGGTGTCGCCCAGCATCGCCGCCACCGGCGCGGCGAGCGTGCTGCTGGCGCCCTTCGGCGGCTACGCCTTCAACCTGGCGGCCATCACCGCAGCCATCTGCATGGGCCGCGAGGCGCATGAGAACCCGGCACGGCGCTACGTCGCCAGCGTGGCCGCGGGGGTGTTCTACATCGCGCTCGGTGCGGTCGGCGGCGCGGTGGTCGGGCTGCTCAACGCCTTCCCGCGCGAACTGGTGCTGGCCGTGGCCGGGCTGGCGCTGCTCGGCACCATCGCCGGCGGCCTGGCCGCGGCGCTGCAGGATGAAAGACATCGCGACGCCGCCGGGCTGACCTTCCTGGTGACGCTGTCGGGCCTGACGCTGGCCGGCATCGGCAGCGCGTTCTGGGGCTTGCTCGCGGGCAGCGCCGCGCTGATGGTGCAACACTACCGCTCCCGCCCCTCGCCACCGGCTCGCCGCTGAGCCCCGCACCGTGAACCTTCTGTTCGTCGCCGACCCGCTGACAAGCTTCAAGCCCTACAAGGACTCCACCTTCGCGATGATGCGCGAGGCCGCCGCGCGCGGCCACGGGCTGTGGGCCTGCGAGCCGGCGCAGCTGCATTGGCAGCGCGGCGCGCCGGTGCGTGCCCGGGTTCGCGCCTTGCGTCTGACCGGCACGCTGGACGACTGGTTCGAGGACAGCGACGCCGAGCTGCGGGCGCTGGCCGACTTCGACGCGGTGCTGATGCGCAAGGACCCGCCCTTCGACAGCGAGTACTTCTACGCCACCCACCTGCTGCAGCGCGCCGAGGCCGATGGCGCGCGCGTCTTCAACTCGCCGCGCGCGTTGCGCGACCACCCCGAGAAGCTGGCGATCCTGGAGTTCCCGCAGTTCATCGGGCCGACGCTGGTCACGCGCGCGGCCTCCGACGTGCGCGCCTTCCATGCCGAGCACGGCGACATCATCCTCAAGCCGCTGGACGGCATGGGCGGCATGGGCATCTTCCGCGTCGGCGCCGACGGGCTGAACCTGGGCAGCATCACCGAGACGCTGAACCGGCACGGCGCACAGACGCTGATGGTGCAGCGCTACCTGCCCGAGATCGTGATGGGCGACAAGCGCATCCTGGTGATCGGCGGCGAGCCGGTGCCGTTTGCGCTGGCGCGCATCCCGCAGGGCAGCGAGATTCGCGGCAACCTGGCGGCCGGTGGCAAGGGCGTGGCCCAGCCGCTGAGCACGCGCGACCTGCGAGATCGCCAGCGCGCTCGGCCCGGTGCTGGCGCAGCGCGGGCTGCTGCTGGTGGGCCTGGACGTGATCGGCGAGTGTCTCACCGAGATCAACGTCACCAGCCCGACCTGCTTCCAGGAGATCGCCCAGCAGACCGGATTCGACGTCGCCGGGATGTTCGTCGACGCGCTGGAGCGCTCCGCAGCGACGGCGCTCGAAACCGCGAACGGCTGAGCGGCCGGCTACAGCGGCAAGCTCAGCTGCGCGGCGGCGCTCAGGTAGCGGTAGGCGCCGGACTGAGAGGTCAGCAGCGACGCCGTGTTCGTGCCCAGCAGGCCGACGCTCCAGCGGATCGCCGCGTGGCGCGGAGACGCCAGTCCCAGGAATGCACCCCAGATCGGCTGGTTGTCCGCGTTCGTGTACTGCATGCCGGCATCCAGCCAGGTGCTGAAGACCACGCTTTGCGCGGCAAGCCAGCGCGACGACAGGCCGAGCGAGGCCTCGTTCAGCCACTCCGGCGAGAAGTACTGTGGGCGGTCCGGGTCCGAGTTGCGGTAGCTGCGCGTCTTCAGGTAGGCATTCAGCCCGTACCGCTCGTCCAGCGAGTAGTTCCAGCGCGTGCGCAGGAACGGCCTGTTGTTGCCGTCGCTGAAATAGGTCGTGCCGCCGGCCAGCCCCACGTTGAACGGCGCCGAGAACACGTAGTCACCGATCAGCGCCAGGCTGTTGTAGACGATCCCGTCCTCGATGCCGCCCTGGCTGTTGACGATGTTGCGCTCGAAGCCGAAGCCCAGGGCATCGCCCGCCTCCCAGCGCTGCAGCCAGTCGATTCCGGCCACCAGATGGTCCTGGCCTTCGATCCGCGCGACTCCGACGCTGGCATCGACTTGTCGCGAGCGGCCCTGCTCCTTGTAGGTGGCGGCAAGCATCGCCCCGTTGGCCGACCATCCCGGCGCTGTGTAGCGGGCGGCGCCCGCGGCCAGGCCGAAGCCCTGTTCGCCAGTGAAGCCGGCGATGACCCGGTATTCGTCGAAGGAGTCCGAGTCGTGCGACAGGAAGAGGCTGCCATGGAGCGTCTGAGCGCCACCCGGCACGGCGCAGCCCCACAGCGCGGCCAGGCAAACCAAGGCCTTCATTTCGTGCCCCAGGTCTTGCTGCGGTTCAGCAGTTCCTGCACGTAGCCGATGACACAGGCCGGCTGCAGCACGAAGCTGTAGCAAAGCGAATAGAACAGGAAGCCAGCGACGTTGCGGCGCACGCGCAGGCCTTGCTGCTTGAACATGCGCGACTGCACCTGAAACATCAGCAAGTTGACAAGCGCCGCGAGAGGCAACAGCAGCAACGTCAATGGCCCGGCCAACCAATAGATGCCGAACAGCGCCAGCACCAGTCCCGGCATGAAGGCCAATGTGAACGCGAGGTCCAGGAACGGGAACAGCAGGTTCCACCAGATGAACAGGGTCGTCATCCTGGCCTTGAAAAGCAGTCGCCAATGCGCCTTGAAGGCTTCGATCAGGCCGCGCGACCAGCGTTGCCGCTGGCGGATGAACTGCGTCCAGGTGGTCGGCGCATTGGTGAACACGCAGGCATTCTCGGCAAAGCCGACGCGATGGCCGTGCGCCAGCATGTTCCAGGTCAGGACGATGTCCTCACCCACGGTGTCGGGCCATCCGCCGAGCGCGCGCAACGTGTCGGTGTCGTAGATCGAGAACGCACCCTGCGCCACCAGCGTGCCCTGGTAAAGGCTTTGCAGGCGCTTGATCGCGGCGATGCCGTGGAAGTAGTCCCACTCCTGGGCGGCGGTGACCAGGTTCTCGCGCGAATTGCGTACCAGCACGGCGCCGGCCACGGCGCGGGTGTCGGGCGGGTCGCTGAGGTAGCGGCCGACCAGGTTGCGCAGTGCGTTGCGGTACAGGTACGAGTCGCCATCGACGGTCAGGGTCAGGCGAAACCGGGCGCGCGCGAGACCGACATTGAGTGCATGTGACTTGCCGGCGTTGCGCTCCAGGTTGATGACCTGCAGCCACGGGCACTGCAGTGCCGCCAGGCGCTGTGCCGTGCCGTCGGTGGAGCCGTCGTTGATCACGATCACTTCCATCTGCCCCGGGTAGGCCTGTCGCTTGATGCTGTCGATGGTGGACGCAATGCATGCCTCTTCGTTGTAGGCGGCCACGAGGATGCTGATCCCGGGCAAGGCGTCGGTGGACACACGGATGGCGGGCCGGCGGTCGAGCAACAGGCTGGCGACCAGGAACGCATTCATGAAGCCGGGAATGATCGCGATCCCGAAGATCGCCAGGTAGGCCAGGATGGCACCGACCACGCCCGACAGGTCACTCAGCCAGGCTCGTGCCGCGAGATACGAGAACACCGCCCACGACGTTCCCGCGAGCATCGAGATCGCGAACTTCCAGCGCACGCTGACATAGACGGCGCTGCGGGCGCCGACCCGGGAGGCCCTCTTGCTGTCGACCGACTTGCCGCGAAGGCTGACAAAGCCGCGTCGCAATGGCGAGCGGACAAAGCCGTGCGCCGTGCACCGCCGGCCTGAAGTGCGCGCGTTCATGCTGCGCCGCTCGGGCAGGCAGTCCCGGCCGCAGCCATTGCCGCGCTGGCGATCACCCACTCCGGCGTGCTCGCATGCGCGGCCGCGCGACCGCGCCGGCGGCAATCCTCGAACTCACTTCTCATCCAACGGGCCCAACGACTGTCCTTGTCCCGTCATCATCGGAGCGATTCGGTGCCTCACCCCGGCAAAGCGTTGCCGCTGTTGCGCAACCAGGCGATTCCGTCACGGGTGGGTCCTCGCAACGCGTGCGGTTGTGACAAGGTGTGTTGCCAGGGCACATCGGCGCCGGCCGGGCTCGTTCAGCTGCGCAGGCCACGAATCGTCGATTGCGCGGGCCGCTCGACAGTCCTGCCCATAATCGCGGCTGCGTCGACATCGGCTCCTGGCGCTGCAAGGTCCGCCCGACGCATTCATGGCCATCCTGTCCCTCTCGAACACCCACCTGGCCTACGGGCATGTCGCGCTACTCGACGGCGCGAACTTCTCGCTCGAGGCCGGCGAACGGCTCGGCCTGATCGGCCGCAACGGTGCCGGCAAGTCCTCGCTGCTCAAGGTGCTGGCCGGGCAGGAAAAGCTCGACGACGGGCTGCTGCAGATGACGCAGGGCCTGCGCATCTGCTATGTGCCGCAGGAGCCGCTGTTCGAGGCCGCACACAGCGTGTTCGACATCGTCAGCGAGGGCGTGGCTGAAGGCCGCGCCTTGCGCGCGCGCTACGAGGCCCATGCCCAAGGTGAGGATCTCGATGCGCTGCAGACGCGCATCGAGGCGCTGGATGCGTGGACGTGGGAGCAGCGCGTGGACACCACGCTGGCGCAGCTGCACCTGGATGGCGCGCGCGACATCGGCAGCTTGTCCGGCGGCATGAAAAAGCGCGTCGCGCTGGCGCAGGCGCTGGTGGCGGTGCCCGAGGTGCTGCTGCTCGACGAGCCCACCAACCACCTGGATCTGGATTCGATCGCCTGGCTCGAGCAACTGCTGCTCGGGTTCAAGGGCAGCATCATGCTGATCACCCACGACCGCGCCTTCCTCGATGCCGTGGCCACGCGCATCGTCGAGCTCGACCGCGGCACGCTGCGCAGCTACCCCGGCAACTTCAGCGCCTACCAGCGGTTGAAGGAGGAGCAGCTGGCCGCCGACGCGCTGGCCAATGCACGCGCCGACAAGCTGCTCGCGCAGGAGGAGGTGTGGATCCGCAAGGGCGTGGAGGCGCGGCGAACGCGCAGCGTGGCGCGGGTGGAGCGGCTGCAGCGGCTGCGCGCCCAGCGCACCCAGCGGCGCGAGGCGCTGGGCCAGGTGCGTCTGGAGATCGATGCCGGCGTGCCCAGCGGCAAGATCGTCGCCGAGCTGCGCGATGTGTCGTTCGGCTATTCGACGACCACGCCGCCTGCGGCGGCTGCCGCCCAGGGAGGTGCGCAGCTGCCTTCGGACGGCCCGGCGGCCCGTGCGAGCGCCGCGCCGGTCGTCAGCCGTTTCAGCGCCACGCTGCTGCGTGGCGACAAGGTCGGGCTGATCGGTCCCAACGGCGCCGGCAAGACCACGCTGCTGAAGCTGATCCTCGGCGAGCTGCAGCCCAGCTCGGGCACGGTGCGCCAGGGCACGAAGCTCGAAGTCGCCTACTTCGACCAGATGCGCAGTCGCCTCGACCTGGACGCGACGCTGGCCGACAGCATCAGCCCAGGCAGCGAATGGGTCGAGTTCAACGGCCAGCGCAAGCATGTGATGAGCTACCTGAATGACTTCCTGTTCGCGCCGGAGCGCGCCAATTCGCCGGTGCGCACGCTGTCCGGCGGTGAGCGCAACCGCGTGCTGCTGGCGCGGCTGTTCGCGCTGCCGGCCAATGTGCTGGTGCTGGACGAGCCCACCAACGACCTGGACATCGACACGCTGGAGCTGCTGGAAGAGCTGCTGCAGGCCTACAGCGGCACGGTGTTCCTGGTCAGCCACGACCGGTGCTTCCTGGACAACGTGGTCACCAGCACCATTGCCTGGGAAGGCGAGGACGCGCCGGGGCTGTGGCGCGAATACGAAGGCGGCTACGAGGACTGGCAGCTGCAGCGCGCACGCTCGCGCCAGCTGGCCGCGGCCAAGCCGCGTGCGGCCGCAGCGGCCGCAGTCAAGCCGTTGGGCAAGCCGGTACCCGTCGCCGCGTCGCGCAAGCTCGGCTTCAAGGAGCAGCGTGAGCTGCAAGAGATGCCGGCACGCATCGAGGCGCTGGAGGCCGAGCAGCGCGCGATTGGCGAGCGCCTGGCCAGCGCCGCGCTCTATACCGACGAACCGCAGCGCGTGGCCGAGCTGCAGGCGCGCTATGCGCAAATCGACGACGAACTGATGCGCTCGCTGGAGCGCTGGGAAGCGCTGTCCGCCCGGGTCTGAGGCGTCGCTACTGCGATCGGCCCCCGGTCCAGTTGGTGGCAGCCGGGTGCGTGCGACTGACCATCAGCCCGCCCTGCAGGTACAGGCCATTGAGCAGGCGCATCGCGCGCTCGTGGTCGAAGCCGGGCCATTGCGCCATTTCTTCCAGGTTGCTCGTGTTGCGCTTCAGCCGGGCCACCGCTTCGGCCATCGAGCCGCTGAGCTCCAGGCGCCGCAGGTTCAGCCCCGGCGAGATGCGGTAGGCCGCCAGGCCGGCGATCTCGGGCAGCAGTTGCGCGCGCGGGCCGCGCAGTGCCAGCTCCCACAGCCCCGGACCCAATGCCGTGTAGTGCGCGGGCTCGCCGACCATCGCCTGCACGCGGTCGCCGGGCGGGCGCAGCAGCGCCGGCTCGACATGCAGCACGCTCAGCTCGCCCAGCGGCAGCGCCAGGAACTGCTCGATCGGCATCGGGCAGTGCAGCAGGTGCTCCACCGGAAACACCGTCAACGGCACCACCCGGTCCATCGCCTGCAGATGGATCAGCAGCTTGCGCGCATGGCGGATGCAGGCCGCGAGCACCTCGATGACGCCGCTTGGCCGGCCTTCGTGCTCGAAGCGCATCAGATCGAGCATCAGCGACGGGCTCAGCGTCGACAGCCGCGAGGCCACCGTATCGGGCTCGCCGCTGCGCGCGGACTCGTCCAGGTCGCGCCGGAAGGCGCTGGCCCGCATCAAGTCGGGTTCGCCGAAGGGGAGGGTCGATTCAAACATGCGCTCGCTGCAACCGTCGTCCAGGCGGTCGTTCATCCTACGCTGTGTGACATCGCTTCAGCGTCGCGAAATGTGAGCGCTTGTGTGCCGCAATGCCTGCCAGAAGGCGCCGTCCTGCGTGGTGGCGAAGTTGATGCGCATCAGCGTGCTCGGCCGCGGCAGCGCGTGGAACAGAGCGCCCGGCGCGATCAGCCAGCCCTGGTCGAGCAGGGCCTCCGCCAGGCGCTCGGTGTCGCAGCCGGCATCGACCCAGCCGAACAGCCCGCGCGGCGGCGCGGCGAAGGCGAAGCCATGGTCAGTGGCGGCTTTGACGGTGCGCGCGCGCGCGGCATCGAGGCGCTGCATCACCCGCTCGACATGGCGGCGCAGCTGGCCCTGCTCCAGGCAATGGGCCAGCGCACGCTCGGTCAGCGAGGGTGAGGTCAGCGTCGACAGCAGCTTGGTGTCGACCAAGCGGTCCACCCAGGCGGGCGGCGCGGCGAGGTAGCCGACGCGCCAGTTCGGCGTGAGGATCTTCGAGAAACCGGAGATGTAGAAGCTGCGCTGCAGCCCGTCCAGCGCGGCCAGCCGCGGCAGGTGCGCGCTCGCCAGGTGGGCGTAGGTGTCGTCCTCGACGATGTGCAGGTCGTGCAACTCGGCCAGGCGCAACAACTGGTGCGCGCGGTGCAGCGACAGCGACGCGCCGGTGGGGTTGTGCAGCACCGACACAGTGACGTACAGCCGCGGGCCGTGGGCCTCGATCAGCTGCTGCATCACGCTCAGGGAAGGACCCTCCTCGCCGCGCGGCACCGGCAGCACACGCATGCCCAGCGCCGCCAGCCGCGCGTATTCCACCGCCCAGCCGGGTTCGTCGACCAGCACCGCGTCGCCGGCGCGCAGCAGCGTGCGCGTCACCACGTCCAGCGCCTGGGTCGCGCCGATGGTGGTGACGATCTGTTGCGGCGTCGCCGTCACGCCGACCTCGGCCAGCTTGTGCGCCAGCGCCTGGCGCAGCCGGGCGTCGCCGGCCGGCTCGCCGTAGCGCGTCGAGCAGTCGGCAAAGTCCGCGCCGCGGCTGACCTTGTGCAGCGCCGCGGCCAGCAAGGGCAGGTCCAGCCAGGCGGCCGGCAACGTGCCCAGCCCCGGCATCGGCCGCGCGTCCGGCGGCTGGAACATGCCGCGGATCAGCGTGGTGGCGCTGACCGGCAGCGGCAGCCGCGTGCTGCCCGGGCGGGCGCTGGCGCGGACCTCGGGTTGGGTCTCGCGCACGAAGAAGCCGCGCTGGCGTCGCGCCTCGACCAGGCCCGCCGCCAGCAGCCGGTCGTAGGCCGCAACCACGGTGCTCGGGCTCAGGCCGTGGCGGCGCGCGCATTCGCGCACCGAGGGCAGGCGCGCGCCCGCCAGCAGCAACCGCTGGCGGATGCGCTCGGCAAAGTGCGACGCCAGTTGCTCGGCCAGCGTGCGCTCGGCCTGGCGCGACAGCGGCAATGCGGGCAAGGTCTCGGGGGCGTTCATGGTCGGGCGGCCGATGTGCTGGCGCGATGGGCAGTACAGAACAGAATCTGTGGCGCCAGACTGTATGGCCAGTGTACTGCAGCAGCACTCTACACTGGCGCCATGCCTGCCGATCGCGCCGCCTCGTCGATGCCCGTGCCCGGTGCAGCGGCCGAAAGCCGCGGGCTGTGGCTGGGCCTGCTGGGCGTGGCCATTTTCGCGATGACGCTGCCGATGACGCGGCTGGCCGTCGGCCCGGCCGAGGCACCGCAGCTGCCGCCGCTGTTCGTCACCGCCGGCCGGGCGGCGCTGGCTGCGCTGCTCAGCATCGCCTTCCTGCGCCTGACCGGTGCGGCCCGGCCGCCGCGCCGGCTGTGGCCGGCGCTGCTGCTTTGCGCCGCCGGCACGGTGATCGGCTTTCCGCTGTTCCTGGCGCTGGCGCTGCGCCATGTCGATGCGATGCATGCCGCGGTGGTCACCGGGCTGCTGCCTCTGGCCACCGCCGCCATCGCCGCGCTGGCCTTGCGCCAGCGGCCGTCTGCCGGCTTCTGGGCCTGTGCCGGGGCCGGCAGCGCGCTGGTGCTGGCCTTTGCCGCCTGGGCCGGCGGCGGGCAGCTGGGCTGGGCCGACGGCCTGTTGCTGCTGGCCATGCTGAGTGCGGCAGCGGGCTACGTTGCCGGCGCCAGCGCTGCGCGTGAGCTGACGGCCGAGCAGGTGATCTGCTGGGTGCTGGTGGCCAGCCTGCCGCTGACCGCGCCGCTGATGCTGCTGAGCTGGCCCGCGCAACCGGCCAGCGCCGCTGCCTGGGCCGGCTTTGCCTACGTCACGCTGTTCTCGATGTGGCTCGGTTTCTTCGCCTGGTACCGCGGGCTGGCGCTGGGCGGCACGGTGCGCGTCAGCCAGGTGCAACTGCTGCAGCCCTTTCTGGCGCTGCTTTTCGCGGTACCGATCCTGGGCGAGAGCCTGCAGCCGGTGACCCTGCTCTTCTCGCTGGCGGTCATCGCCACCGTCTTCCTCGGGCGCAGGATGCCGGTGCGCACGCCGGGACCGCGCTGATCCGTCTCGAGCCCCTTCGGAGAATCACATGTCCACTTCCTCGCCTTGGCAACTGGCGCGCCGCGCCGAGCGGCTCGAGCCGTCGGTGATCCGCGAGATCCTGAAGATCACCGAGCAGCCCGGCATCATTTCGCTGGCCGGCGGGCTGCCGGCGCCGGAGAGCTTCCCGGTGCAGGCCATGCGCGAGGCCTGCCAGCGCGTGCTCACCGACACACCGCGCGAGGCGCTGCAGTACGCCGCCAGCGAAGGCTACGGCCCGCTGCGCGAGTGGGTGGCGGCGCAGTTGGGCACGCAGGGCTTGAACGTGCAGGCCGCTCAGGTGCTGATCACCGCCGGCTCGCAGCAGGGCCTGGACCTGGTCGGCAAGCTGCTGATCGACGCCGGCAGCCGCGTGGCGGTGGAGGCGCCCACCTACCTGGGCGCGCTGCAGGCCTTTGCGCCCTACGAGCCCGAGTTCGTGGCCGTCGACTGCGACGAGCAGGGCCCGCGGCCCGAGGCGCTGGCCGCGGCGGCCGGCGCGCGCTTGCTGTACCTGCTGCCCAACTTCCAGAACCCCAGCGGACGCAGCATGGGCGCGGCGCGGCGCGTCGAGGTGGCGCAGGCCGCGGCGCGGGCCGGCCTGCCGCTGGTCGAGGACAACCCCTACGGCGACCTGTGGTTCGACGCCGCGCCGCCGCCGCCGCTGTGTGCGATGGCAGGCGAGGGCGGCATCTACCTCGGCTCGTTTTCCAAGGTGCTGGCCCCTGGGTTGCGCCTGGGCTACCTGGTGGCGCCGCCGGCGCTGTATCCGAAGCTGTTGCAGGCCAAGCAGGCGGCCGATCTGCACACGCCCGGTTTCAACCAGCGCGTGGCGCACGAGGTCATCCGCAACGGCTTCCTCGACACCCACCTGCCGAAGGTGCGCGTGCGCTACAAGGCGCAGCGCGACGCCATGCGCAGCGCGCTCGACAAGCACCTGCCGGCGGGCTGCCGCTTCAGCGTGCCGGCCGGCGGCATGTTCTTCTGGGTCGAGCTGCCTGCAAGGCTGGACGCCGTGGCGTTGCTGCCGCGGGCGGTGGAGGCCGGCATGGCCTACGTGCCCGGTGCGCCTTTCTATTGCGATGCGCCGCGGCTGAACACGCTGCGGCTGAGCTTCGTCACTGTGGCGCCGCCGCTGATCGAGCAGGGCGTGGCCACGCTCGGCCGCGTGCTGGCCGCCGCCATCGAGGCGCAGCGATGAGCCGCCGCTTCGACCAACTGGACGTGTTCACCGCCGAAGCGCTGCGCGGCAACCCGCTGGCCGTGGTGCACGACGCGACGGGCCTGGACGATGCGCGCTTGGCCGCCTTCGCGCGCTGGACCAACCTGTCCGAAACCACCTTCCTGCTGCCGCCCACCGACCCGGCTGCCGACTACCGGGTGCGCATCTTCACCCCCGGCGGCGAGCTGCCTTTTGCCGGCCACCCGACGCTGGGCAGCTGCCATGCCTGGCTGGCGGCCGGCGGCCGGCCGCGGCGCTCCGACAAGGTGGTGCAGCAGTGCGGCGTCGGCCTGGTGACGGTGCGGCGCGACGGCCAGCGCTTGGCCTTCGCCGCGCCGCCGCTGCGCCGCAGCGGGCCGCTGGAGCCGGCGCTGCTGCAGCAGATCCGCGAGGCGCTGGGTCTGCGCGAGAACGAAGTGCAAGCCCACCAGTGGGTGGACAACGGCCCGGGCTGGTGCGCGGTGCTGCTCGAATCGGCCGAGCGCGTGCTGGCGCTGCGGCCCGACTGGGCGCGCCTGGGCACGCTCAAGCTGGGCGTGGTCGGTCCGCATCCGGCCGGCGCTGCGGTGCAGTTCGAGCTGCGTGCGTTGATCGGCGGCGGCAACTACGAAGACCCGGTCACCGGCAGCCTGAACGCCAGCGTCGCGCAGTGGCTGATCGGTGCGCAGCTGGCGCCGCCGTGCTATGTGGCGGCCCAGGGTGCGGCGCTGCAGCGCGCCGGGCGCGTGCACATCGCCCGCGAGGGCGACACGGTCTGGGTCGGCGGTGACGTCAGCGAGTGCATTCGCGGCGAGGTGGTGCTTTGAGCCCCGCTCGGCCGCCCGAAGGGGCTCGCACCGAAGTGCGCAGCACGAAGGTTTGCCGATGAGCGCGGCCGTCGATCACCTGGTGGTGGCCGCGGCCTCGCTGGAGCAGGGCGCGGCCTGGTGCGAGCAGCTGCTCGGCGTGGCGCCCGCGGCCGGCGGCAAGCATGTCGGCATGGGCACGCACAACCGGCTGCTGGCCATCGGCAGCGCGGCCTTCCCGATGGCCTACCTGGAGATCATCGCCATCGACGTGGAAGCAGCGCCGCCATCGCGGCCGCGCTGGTTCGGCCTGGACGATGCGGCACTGCAGGAGCGGCTGCGCGAACGCCCGCGGCTGCTGCACGTGGTGGCGCGGTGCAGCCGGCTTGACGCCACGCTGGCCGCGCTGGCGGCGCAGGGCCTCGACGCCGGGCAGGCGGTGGCCGCCGAGCGCGTCAGCCCACACGGCGTGTTGCGCTGGCGCATTGCCGGGCGCGCCGACGGGCAGCTGCTGTGCGGCGGCGCGCTGCCGACGCTGATCGAGTGGCAGGGCATGCACCCCAGCGAGCACCTGCCGACCCGCGGCGTGGCCTTGCGCTCGCTGGCCTTGGGCGGGCTGGCCGACGCCGGTCGTCGCGGCGCTGGGCTTGCAAGGCGTGAGCTGCAGCGCGCAAGGCCGGCGCTGCATGCCGGCTTCGACACGCCGCGCGGCCGGGTGCAGCTGTCCAGCGAGGATTGACATGACTCCTGCGCCACTGCCCGGACGCGACGAGCTGCTGGCCGCGCTGCAGATCGTGCGCGCGCAGCTGCCGCCGACACCGACGATCCGCTGGCCGCTGCTGGAGCGGCGTCTGGGCACGACGGTCTACGTCAAGCACGAGAACCACACCGCGCTCGGCGCCTTCAAGCTGCGCGGCGGCGCGGTCTACCTGCATCAACTGCTGCAGCGCGAACCGGGCGTGCGCGGCGTCATCAGCGCGACGCGCGGCAACCATGGGCAGTCGATCGCGCGCGCCGCGGCGCGGCAGGGCTTGAGCGCCACCATCGTCGTGCCGCACGGCAACTCGGTGGAGAAGAACGCGGCGATGCGTGCGCTGGGCGCGACGCTGGTCGAGTTCGGCGAAGACTTCCAGCAAGCGCGCGAACACGCCCAAGCGCTGGCCGAAGGCCTGGGCCTGCACATGGTGCCCAGCTTCCACCGCGACCTGGTGCGCGGCGTGGCCAGTTACTGGATCGAGTTCTTCGAGCGCTCGCAGCCCGACGTGGTGCTGGTGCCGATCGGCCAGGGCTCGGGCATCTGCGCCTGCGCAGCCGCGCGTGCCTTCACGGGTGCGGCCTCGCGCATCGTCGGCGTGGTCTCGGCCCATGCCACCGCGTACAAGGATTCCTTCGAGGCCGGCCGCGTGCTCGAGGCGCCGGTGAGCACGCTGCTGGCCGACGGCATGGCCTGCCGCGTGCCCGACGAGGAGGCGCTGGCGATCATCCGGCGCGAGGTCGATCAGATCGTCGCGGTCACGGACGACGAGGTGGCCGAGGCCATGCGCATCTACTTCAGCGACACGCACAACGTTGCCGAAGGGGCCGGCGCCGCGCCATTGGCCGCCGCGCTGCAGCGTCGCGCCGACTTCGCCGGGCGCAGTCTGGGGCTGGTGCTCACCGGCGGCAATGTCGACCGCGAGGTCTTCGCCCGCGTGCTGGCGGCCCCGGGCGGCGGCGATCGGCGATGATCGCGGCATGACCGAGGAGCTGTTCCGCGACGACGCCACACTGCACGAATGCGCAGCACGCGTGCTCGGTGTGGACGAGCAGGGCGTGCGCCTGGAGCGCACGGTGTTCTATCCGCAAGGCGGTGGCCAGGCCGGCGATGCGGGCGTGCTGCGCCTGCCCGACGGCCGCGAACTGGCGGTGGCCGACACGCGCAAGGGCGCGTAGCCGGGCGAGATCCTGCATGTGCTGGCCCACGCGGGCGATGCCGCCGCGCTGCAGCCGGGCAGCGAGGTCACGGCAATCATCGACCGCGCGCGCCGCGCCGCGCACATGCGTTTTCATACCGCCACGCACCTGCTGTGCGCGCTGGTGCCGCACCCGGTGAACGGCTGCTCGATCACTGCCGCGTATGCCCGGCTCGACTTCCACATGAACGAGCCGCTGGACAAGCAACGGCTCAGCGAAGGCATCGCGCGCCTGGTGGCCGAGGCGCATGCGGTGCGGCACCGCTGGATCAGCGAAGCCGAGCTCGACGCCAACCCGCAGCTGGTGCGCAGCATGAGCGTGATGCCGCCGCGCGGCCAGGGCCGCATCCGCGTGCTCGAGATCGAAGGCGTGGACCTGCAGCCCTGTGGCGGTACGCACGTGGCCAACACGGCCGACATCGGCGCCGTCGTCGTCACCAAGGTGGAGAAGAAATCAGCGATGACCCGCAGGGTCATCCTCGGCTTTGCCGAGGCGGCCGCAGGCCGAAGCTGATTTCTTCGGGGAACGCTCATGTCCGCGCAGCGGACGTGACGCGGTCACCAGAAGAAGAGCGCGATGACCCGAAGGGTCATCCTCGGCTTTGCCACGGTGGCTGACTATCCAGCAACCGCCGCGGATCCGCCTCTGCCGGTCCGCCAGCGGTGCCAACAGCGAGGACGCTGTTGTCGCTCGTGGGCGAGGAACAGTCCGCAGGGACTGTTCCTCGTCCGATTCGCCCGCCTTTGAGGGGGCGTGCGAAGCGCGCCGGGGCTGGCCCCTATTCCTTGCGGAAGTCGTCGTGGCAGGCCTTGCAGGCCTGGCCCACCGGGCCGAAGGCGGCCTTGATCTGGTCGAGGTTGCCACTCTTCGCCGCGGCGTTGAGCTTGACCATCTCATCCTGCATCTTCGTCGCCGCGGCGACGAATTTGGCGTTGTCAGTCCACACATTCGGCTTGGCTCTGGTGTCGCCGACATCGGTGCCCGGGCCGAAGGCGGCGTAGGGCAGCTTCGACATCATGGTGGCTATTTCGATGTTTGACTGCGCTGCAGCTGCATCGAAGGGCGCCTTGCCCTGAACCATCGCGCCGACGCGGCCGAAATGCGCAGCCATCACCGTGAAGGCCGCCTTGCGGTACTTGACCGCGTCTTCCGGCTTGGCGAACTGCGCCGCGGCGGGCAGGGCGGTGACGATCCCGGCGATGGCCAGGGCGGCAAGGGGCAGACGTTTCATTCAATTCCTCCGAACAGGTAGGTGGGGGTGGACTGCGATGCACGCCGACGGACGCAGCCGGCCTTGGGGCGCACGGCAGTGTACGCAGGTCGGCCGAGCTTGATTCCCGACCTGCGGGTAAGCCCGCATCGCACTTCGCGCTATGGTTGCGCCTGAGCCCGCTGCCCGACGAGACGCCGATGAGCGACACCCCCCCTCGAACGATCGCCGTGCGCGTGTGGGACCTGCCCACGCGCGCCTTCCACTGGATCCTGGCGCTGTGCATCGTCGGTTCGGTGCTCAGTGCCAAGATCGGGGGCAACGCGATGGTGTGGCATCTGCGCTTCGGCTACGTGGTGTTCACGCTGCTGGCGTTTCGCCTGCTTTGGGGGCTGGTGGGCGGGCGCTGGTCGCGCTTTGCCAGCTTCGTCTATGCGCCGGGCACGGTCATGCGCTATCTGCGCGGGCAGGGCCGGGCGGACGAACACCTCGATGTCGGACACAACCCGCTGGGCAGCTTTTCGGTGTTTGCGCTGCTGGGCTTCCTGGTGCTGCAGGTGGGCACCGGCCTGATGGCCGACGACGAGATCGCCACCGTCGGCCCGCTGAACCGCTTCGTCAGCGGCGCCGTTGCCGGCCTGGCCACGCACTGGCACAAGGACTATGGCCAGTGGATCGTGCTGGCCTTGGTGGCGCTGCACGTGGCAGCCATCGTCTACTACCTGGTGCGCAAGAAAATCAATCTGGTGCGGCCGATGCTCGTCGGCGACAAGCCATTGCCGCCCGGCACGCCGGCGGCGACCGATTCGGCCTGGACCCGTCTGCTGGCCCTGTTGCTGGCCGCGCTGTGTGGCTCGGGCGTGGCCTGGATCGCCCGCCTGGGCGAATAGACTGGGCCTCGATGAACGCGACGCGCCGCCCGTGAACGAGCTGAACTTTCGCCTGGTGGAGCCCGGCTCTGCCGAGCTGCTGGAAGCCGCGCGCATGATCCTTCGCGAGTACGCCGACAGCCTGGCGGTGGACCTGTGCTTCCAGGACTTCGACGCCGAGCTGGCCGGCCTGCCGGGCGAATATGCCGCGCCCGACGGTGCCTTGCTGCTGGCCTTTGCCGACGACCAGCTGGCCGGCTGCGTGGCGATGCGTCGGCTGAGTGATGTCGACCATGCCAATGCCTGCGAGATGAAGCGCCTGTACGTGCGCCCTGCCTTCCGCCGCTTTGGCCTGGGGCGCGTGCTGGCCCAGGCATTGATGGAGCGGGCCGCCGGCGCTGGCTATTCGGTGATGCTGTTGGACACACTGGACGAGATGGAGTCGGCGCGCGAGCTCTATGCCACGCTGGGCTTCGAGGAAGTTGCGCCCTACTACTTCAACCCGATACCCGGCGCCCACTACCTGAAGGCGCCGCTGTAGCGGCCGGGCGATGGCGCAGCGCCTGCACATAGACTTCAGCGCACCGAAGGAGTCGAGATGAATCCATTCCGCCAACTGATGCGTGCCGCAGGCAGCAACCCGCCCATCGGCACCTGGATCAGCTCGGCCAGCCCGATCGTTGCCGAGGCCATCGGCCATGCCGGCTTCGACTGGGGCGTGGTCGACATGGAACATGCGCCGCTGGACATGATGAACGTGCTGCAGATGCTGCAGGCCCTGGGCAACACGCGCATGGTGGCCGTGGTGCGCGTGCCCTGGAACGATGCGGTGATGGTCAAGCGCGTGCTCGACGCCGGCGCCACCACGCTGCTGTTTCCGTTCGTGCAGGACGCTGCCGAGGCCCGGCGCGCGGTGGCCGCCACGCGCTATCCGCCGCGCGGACAACGCGGCATGTCGGGCATGAGCCGGGCCTCGAAGTTCGGCACCGTGCCCAACTACCTGAAGACCGCCGATGCTGGCATGGGCGTGATCGTGCAGCTCGAGACACCCGAGGCGCTGGCGCAGCTGGAGGACATCGCCGCAGTCGAGGGCGTGGACGCCATCTTCGTCGGGCCGGCGGACCTGTCCGCGAGCATGGGGCACCTCGGTCAGTTCACGCACCCGGCGGTGATGCGGGCGATGGCGGACGCCGCGCGCCGCTGCAAGGCGCTGGGCAAGCCGATCGGCACGCTGGGCGGCACGGCCGACGTGGTCACGCAATACCGCGCGATGGGCTACGACTACCTGGCCATCGCCTCCGACATGGGATTGTTGATGAGCGGCGCGCTGGCGGCGGTGCGGGCGCTGCACGGCCGGCACGACGAGTCGCATGTGCACTCGCTGCAGACCGGCACGCGCACCGATGCCAATGCCTGAGCGCCGCGGCCGTCGCGGCGCCGCTTTCACCCACCCACCGGGAACCCGATGACCGCCACCTTGACGCCCCACTTCGAACTGCATGCGGGTGCGCTGCGCCTGGCGCTGCGCCCGGATCTCGGCGGCTGCATCGCAGGCTTGTGGCACCGGCACCTGCCGGTGCTGCGCTGCACCGAACCCGGCGCGCTGGACACCGCGCGAGCCTCGGGCTGCTTCCCGTTGCTGCCTTACTCCAACCGCCTGGCGTACCGGCGCTTCCGCTGGAAAGGCGTGGACTACGGCACCCAAGCCAATTTCGACGACAGCCCGCATTCGCTGCACGGCGTGGGCTGGCGCCGGCCGTGGCAGATCGTCTCGTCCAGCGCCGTGGACGTGGTACTGGCCTACCGGCATGCGGGAGATGCCGACTGGCCCTTCGCCTTCGAGGCGCGCCAGTACTTCACGCTCACGCCCGAGGCGATGCGCGTGCAGATGGTGTTCGACAACCTGGCGCAGATCGCGCAGCCTGTGGGCCTGGGCTGGCACCCGTACTTTCCCAAGCGCGCGCGCAGCCGGCTGCACATCGAGTTCGACGGCCGCTGGGACAGCGATACCGCGCAGCTGCCGGTGCGCAAGGTGGCGCAAAGCGGCATCGACGCCGACGTGATGCACCTGGACTACGACAACTGCTTCGACGGCTGGCGCGGCGCGGCGCGCATCCGTGACGAGAGGATCTCGCTGCAGCTGAAGTCCTCGCTCGACCGGCTGGTGGTCTACACGCCGCAGCAGCGCGACTACTACTGCGTCGAGCCGGTGAGCCATGTGTCCAACGCCATCCACATGGCCGACCCGCTGGCCCATGGCCTGAAGAGCGTCGCGCCGGGTGAATCGGCCGAAGCCTGGATGCAGCTCGACGTGGCCGTGCTGTGAGCACCCCCAAGGCCGCAGCGTCGCGGCTTCCGCCCCCCCGAGGGGGAGCCGACGAAACTGGGGCATCCCGGCGTTTGCTCGAGCCCGGCCTGCGCGTGGCGGTGGCGGCGCCCAGCCTGCTGGGCGAATCGCCGATGTGGCACCCCACCGAGCAGGTGCTGTACTACTGCGACATTCCGGGCAAGCAGCTGCTGCGCTTCGACCCGACGACCGGCAAGCGCCAGGCCTGGGACTTCGAGACCGAGCCCTCGGCCGTCGCGCCACTGCCTGACGGCCGGCTGCTCATGTCGCTGCGCAGCGGGCTGTGGCACTTCGACCCGGCCAGCGGCGCGCGCGGCAAGCTTCTGGACGCGCCCTATCCGGTGGCCAGCCAGCGCTTCAACGATGGCAAGTGCGACGCGCGCGGGCGCTTCTGGGTCGGCACCCTCTGCGAGCCGCGTGAGCCTGCGCTCGGCACGATGCAGTGTTACTCGGCACGCGAGATGAAGCAGCGCTTCGACGGCGTGTCGATCAGCAACGGCCTGGCCTGGAGCCCCGACGCTCGGACCATGTACTGGGCCGACACGCAGTTCAACGTCCTCTACGCCTTCGACTTCGACCTCGACAGCGGCGAACTGTCGCGCCGCCGCGAGCTGCGCCGCTTCACTGTCGAGGCGCCGGGTCAGCCGCGTGACGACTACCTCGGCCGGCCCGACGGCGCCGCGGTCGACTGCGAAGGCTGCTACTGGGTGGCGATGTACGATGGCCAGCGCGTGCTGCGCCTGTCGAGCGAAGGCGAGATCCTGCGCCAGGTGCATCTGCCGGTACGCTGCCCGACCATGCCGGCCTTTGGCGGCCATGACCTGAAGACGCTGTACATCACCACCGCCCGCGAAAACCGCCCGCCCGCCGAATTGGCGGCGCAGCCGCTGGCTGGCTGCGTGCTGGCGCTGGACGTGCAGGTCGCGGGCCTGCCCGTGAACTTCGCGCTGCCATGAAGTGGCCCAGCCCCGCAGCGGTTGCGGCGCTCCCTCGAGTGCATGACGCCCTGCAAGGCGACATGCGAGGTCAGCGGATCGGCGAAGCCGGTTCAGCGGGCTGCGCTTGATGGCGCCGGTTTGATGTGCGCAAGGTGATGCCCAGGCACCAGGAAGAGCTGAATTTGAAGCCCGACACCTTCGAGCGCGGCCGGCTGCTGGCGCGGCTGCGCGAGCCGCGCGAATGGGACCTGGCCGTCATCGGCGGCGGCGCCACCGGGCTGGGCGTGGCGCTGGATGCAGCGGCGCGCGGATTCTCGGTGCTGTTGCTGGAAAGAGAGGACTTCGCCAAGGGCACCTCCTCGCGCGCCACGAAGCTGGTCCACGGCGGCGTGCGCTACCTGGCGCAGGGCGACATCGGCCTGGTGCACGAGGCGCTGCACGAGCGCACCACGTTGCTGGCCAATGCGCCGCAGGTGGCACAGCGGCTGGCCTTCGTCGTGCCGGCCTACCGCGTCCTGGACCTGCCCTTCTATGGTGCCGGACTGAAGATGTACGACGTGCTCGCCGGTCGCCAGAGCCTGGGGCCGACGCAAGTCCTGTCGGCGGGTCGGACCCAGGAACTGTTGCCCACGGTGCGCCGGCAGGGCCTGGTCGGCGGCATCAAGTACTGGGACGGGCAGTTCGACGATGCGCGGCTGGCGGTGCTGCTCGCGCGCACCGCCATCGTGCGCGGCGCGGTGGTGCTGAACCACATCGCAGTAACCGGCTTGCTGCGCGAGGGCGGCAAGGTGCGCGGCGTGCGCGCGCGCGACGCCGAAAGCGGCGAGCACATCGAGCTGCGCGCACGCTGCGTGGTCAATGCCACGGGTGTCTGGGTGGACGCGGTGCGTGACATGGATCGCGACAGCGATGCCCCACCGAAGCCGGCGATGGTGGCGCCGAGCCAGGGCGTGCACCTGGTTGTCGGCCGCGCCTTCCTGCCCGGCACGCATGCGCTGATGGTGCCGAAGACCGGCGACGGCCGCGTGCTGTTCGCCGTGCCCTGGCTGGGCAAGACGATCCTCGGTACCACCGACACGCCGCGTCACGACCTGGATCGCGAGCCCACGGCCGTTCCGCGAGGAGGTGGACTTCATCCTGCGCGAGGCCGGGCGCTACCTGTCGAAGGCGCCGACGCGCGCCGACGTGCTCTCGGTCTGGGTGGGACTGAGGCCGCTGGTCAAGCCCCCGGACGAGGAGGGCGAGAACACCAAGGCGCTGTCGCGCGAACACACGGTGATCGTCGCCCGCTCCGGGCTGGTGACGGTGACCGGCGGCAAGTGGACCACCTACCGGGCCATGGCCGAGGACGTGCTCGACCGCTGCATGGCCAGCGGCGCGCTGCCGCGCCGGCCCGGCGGCGTGACGCTGCGTCTGCCGCTGATCGGCGCGGCGCCGGGCCGCTCGCTCAGCGAGCCGCCCGGCGATCATCTCTACGGCAGCGAGGCGGCGTTGCTGCGCAGCCTGCCCGGGGCCGAGCGCTGGCTGTGGCGCGATGCCGAATCGGGCAAGGGCGGACTGAGCGAGGCGATGGTGCGTTTTGCGCTGCGCTACGAGATGGCGCGCGACATCGAGGACGTGCTGGCGCGCCGTTCGCGCCTGCTGTTCCTGGATGCGGCGCGCGCCGCCGCGCTGATCGAGCCGGTGGCCGCGTTGATCGAGGACGAACTCGGTCGCCGCGTCGGCGCGGTCGAGCGGCAGGCCTTTGCCGACCTGGCGCAGCGCTACCTGAGCCTGCCCTGATGGCGCGCCGCATCCCGCAGTTTCAAGGGCAGCGCGCATTGGCACGTATAATTTCAAGGCTTTGCTGAACACACATGTGGTGGGAGTTTCATGCCCGAAAGGCAAGTTCATTCGGGCGCATGGGAGGACCAGCAGGACGAGGCGGCATTCCAGCCCCTGACCCGCGCCGAGGCCCAGGCCTTGCGGGAAAGGCAACCCCAGGTTCCGGTCTGGTGGGTGGTCGCGGCGCAGGCCGCGGTGGGTGGGGTGGTGGCCGTGCTGGCCTGGCTGGTGTCGGGTGAGCGGCGTGGTGTTTGCTTCGGCGCTTTACGGCGCCGCGGTGGTGGTGGTGCCGGGCGCCTTGATGGCGCGCGGCATGAGCAGCCGGATCAGCAGCGTGTCGCCCGGCGCCAGCGCCGTCAGCTTCATGTTGTGGGAGATGGTGAAAATTGCGGTCTCGGTGCTGATGCTG
This sequence comes from uncultured Pseudomonadota bacterium, assembly GCA_963818005.1. Lineage (GTDB taxonomy): Bacteria > Pseudomonadota > Gammaproteobacteria > Burkholderiales > Burkholderiaceae_C > Rubrivivax. The sequence continues at coordinate 20,845 of CAWFQP010000012.1, read as the reverse complement.
GCGTTGGCCCCGCAGATCGTGCAGCCCTTGAGCTGGCCGGCGTTGCTGGTCGGTCTGGTGGTCTGCATGCACGTGTACCTGCTGGCGCTGTTGTGGCGCCGGCCTGCGAAGAAGCAGCAATCGGGAACCTGAACACATGGCAGCCCAGGGTCAAGAGAGCCACGCGCCGACGGCCGGCGAATACATCGTCCACCACCTGCAGCACCTGCAGACCGGCAAGCAGACCGCGGTGGTCGACTTCTCGGTCGTCAACATGGACTCGCTGTTCTATTCGATCGTCGCTCGGCGTGCTGGGCTGCTGGCTGCTGTGGCTGGCCGCGCGCAAGGCCACCTCGGGCGTGCCGGGGCGCTTCCAGGCCGCCGTGGAAATACTCGTCGAGATGGTCGACTCGCAGGCCAAGGGCATCGTGCACAACGCGCACAGCCGCAAGATGGTGGCGCCGCTGGCGCTGACGGTGTTCGTCTGGATCTTCCTGATGAACGCCATGGACCTGCTGCCGGTGGACCTGATCCCGACCATCTGGCATTCGGCCAGCCCGGCCTTCGGGCGCCGAGGACTACATGCGCGTGGTGCCCACGGCCGACCTGTCGATCACCATGGGCCTGAGCCTGAGCGTGCTGCTGATCTGCCTGTACTACAACGTCAAGATCAAGGGCCTGGGCGGCTGGGTCCACGAGCTGTTCACGGCGCCCTTCGGCGACAAGTGGTTCCTGTATCCGGTGAACTTCCTGATGCAGATCGTCGAGTTCGTCGCCAAGACCGTGTCGCACGGCATGCGGTTGTTCGGCAACATGTACGCCGGCGAACTGATCTTCATGCTGATCGCGCTGATGGGCGGTGCCTGGGCGCTGACCGGCCACCGGCATCGCGCTGGCCATCGGCCATGTCATCGCCGGCACCGTCTGGGCCATCTTCCACATCCTGATCATCACGCTGCAGGCCTTCATCTTCATGATGCTGACGCTGATCTACGTCGGTCAGGCGCACGACGCGCACTGAGCGTCGATTCCGTTTTCCCGTTCCCTTTCCTTCACCCACCTTCCAACACCAGGAGCAACTCAATGGAAGTCATCAGCTTTGTCGCCCTCGCCGCTGGCCTGATCATCGGTCTGGGTGCCGTCGGCGCCTGTATCGGCATCGGCATCATGGGCGGCAAGTACCTCGAGTCCGCCGGCCGTCAGCCCGAACTGATGGGCGAGCTGCAGACCAAGATGTTCCTGCTGGCCGGCCTGATCGACGCGGCCTTCATCATCGGCACCGGTATCGCGCTGTGGTTCGCCACGGCCAACCCGTTCCTGGCGCAGATCGCCAACCTGCCGAAGTAATTCCCTTGTTTCGGCCTGGCGGATGGCGGTCCAGCGTGACCGCCGCCAAGGGTCACCCCACGACGAGGTCACAGCAGTGAGCATCAACGCCACACTGATCATCCAGATGATCGTCTTCGCGATCCTGGTCTGGTTCACGATGAAGTTCGTCTGGCCGCCGATCACGGCCGCACTCGACGAGCGCGCGAAGAAGATCGCCGACGGCCTGTCGGCGGCCGACAAGGCCAAGGCCGAGTTGTCCAACGCCAACAAGCGCGTCGAGGAGCAGCTGTCCGCCGCCCGCAACGACGCCGCGCAGCGCCTGGCCGATGCCGAGCGCCTGGCGCAGTCGATGGTCGAGGAAGCCAAGGGCCGCGCCAGCCAGGAAGGTGCCAAGATCATCGCCGCCGCCAAGGCCGAGGCCGAGCAGGAAGCGACCAAGGCGCGCGAAGCCCTGCGCGAGCAGGTGGCCGCGCTGGCCGTCAAGGGCGCCGAGTCGATCCTGAAGCGCGAGGTCAACGCCGGCGTTCACGCCGAGCTGTTGAACCGCCTGAAGGCCGAGCTGTGATCGCGGCCCCCGTTTCAGGACGCTGACATGGCCGAGATCGCAACCATTGCCCGCCCCTACGCCGAGGCGCTGTTCAAGGCTTCGAGCACCGACCGCGCGGCGCTGGTCCAGCAGGTGCAGGCGCTGGCCGACGTGGCCGGCCATCCGCAGCTGCTGCACTTTGCCGACGACCCCCGGGTCGAGCCGCCGCAGGTCATCGACCTGATCAGCTCGGTGCGTAGGCACGCCGCTGTCCGATGCCGGCGCAGAACCTGCTGGCCGCGGTGGTCGACAACGGCCGCCTGGCCGTGCTGCCCGAGATCGCCGCGCAGTTCCATGCGCTGGTCAATGCCAGCAGCGGGGTGTCGGACGCCGACATCCACAGCGCCTTCGCGATCGAGCCGGCGCAGCTGCCCGAGGTGGTGGCGGCGCTGGAGCAGCGCTTCAAGCGCAAGCTCAACGCCCGTGTCGTGATCGAGCCCGAGCTGATCGGCGGCATCCGCGTCGTGGTCGGCGACGAGGTGCTCGACACCTCGGTGCGTGCCCGTCTCGAACAAATGAGAGTGGCGCTGACGGCCTGAGGCTGCAGGGCCGCAGCCAGCGTCTACCGGAGAAAAGTCATGCAACTGAATCCCGCAGAAATTTCCGAACTGATCAAGAGCCGCATCGAAGGCCTTGGCGTCTCGGCCGACATCCGCAACCAGGGCACCGTGGTGTCGGTGACGGACGGCATCGTGCGCATCCACGGCCTGTCCGACGCGATGCAGGGCGAAATGCTCGAGTTCCCGGCCGGGACCGACGGCCAGCCGACCTACGGCCTGGCGCTGAACCTGGAGCGCGACTCGGTCGGCGCGGTGATCCTGGGCGAGTACGAGCACATCTCCGAAGGCGACACGGTCAAGTGCACCGGCCGCATCCTCGAAGTGCCGGTCGGCCCCGAGCTGAAGGGCCGCGTCGTCAACGCGCTGGGCCAGCCGATCGACGGCAAGGGCCCGATCAACGCCAAGATGACCGACGTGATCGAGAAGGTGGCGCCGGGCGTGATCGCGCGCCAGTCGGTGAGCCAGCCGGTGCAGACCGGCCTGAAGTCGATCGACTCGATGGTGCCGATCGGCCGCGGCCAGCGCGAGCTGATCATCGGCGACCGCCAGACCGGCAAGACCGCGGTGGCGATCGACACGATCATCAACCAGAAGGGTCAGGACATGACCTGCGTCTACGTCGCCATCGGCCAGAAGGCGTCGTCGATCAAGAACGTGGTGCGCGCGCTCGAAGCCAACGGCGCGATGGAATACACCATCGTCGTCGCGGCCTCCGCGGCGGAAAGCGCGGCCATGCAGTACGTGTCGGCCTATTCCGGCTGCACCATGGGCGAGTACTTCCGCGACCGTGGCGAAGACGCGCTGATCATCTACGACGACCTGTCCAAGCAGGCCGTGGCCTATCGCCAGGTGTCGCTGCTGCTGCGCCGTCCGCCGGGCCGCGAAGCCTACCCCGGCGACGTGTTCTATCTGCACAGCCGCCTGCTCGAGCGTGCCGCGCGCGTCAACGCCGACTATGTCGAGGCCTTCACCAAGGGTGAGGTCAAGGGCAAGACCGGCTCGCTGACCGCGCTGCCGATCATCGAGACGCAGGCCGGCGACGTCTCGGCCTTCGTGCCGACCAACGTGATCTCGATCACCGACGGCCAGATCTTCCTGGAGACCAGCCTGTTCAACGCCGGCATCCGTCCTGCCATCAACGCCGGCATCTCGGTGTCGCGTGTCGGCTCGGCGGCCCAGACCAAGCTGATCAAGGGCCTGTCCGGCGGCATCCGTACCGACCTGGCGCAGTACCGCGAACTGGCCGCGTTCGCGCAGTTCGCCAGCGACCTCGATGCCGCCACCAAGAAGCAGCTGGACCGTGGTGCGCGCGTCACCGAGCTGCTGAAGCAGGCGCAGTACGCGCCGCTGCCGATCAGCCTGATGGGGGCGTCGATCTTCGCCGTGAACAAGGGCTTCCTCGACGAGGTCGACGTGAAGAAGGTGCTGGACTTCGAGCACGGCCTGCACACGCACCTGAAGACCAGCCATGCCGCGCTGCTGAAGAAGCTCGACGACAGCAAGCAGCTCGACAAGGAGTCCGAAGCCGAGCTGACCGCGGCGATCGAGGCCTTCAAGAAGTCCTTCGCCTGAACCGCTGACCCGAACGAAGGAGTTCTGCGATGGCAGCAGGCAAGGAAATACGCGGCAAGATCAAGAGTGTCGAGAACACCAAGAAGATCACCAAGGCCATGGAGATGGTCGCCGCCAGCAAGATGCGCAAGGCGCAGGAGCGCATGCGCGCGGCGCGGCCCTATGCGAGCAAGATCCGCGACCTGGCGGCCAACCTGTCGATGGCCACGCCCGAGTACAAGCACCCGTTCATGCTCAAGCACGACGATGCCAAGCTGGCCGGCGTCATCGTCGTCACCACCGACAAGGGCCTGTGCGGCGGCCTGAACACCAACGTGCTGCGCATCGTCACGGCCAAGCTCAAGGAGCTGGAAGCCCAGGGCGTCAAGGTCGAGACCGTGGCCATCGGCAACAAGGGCTTCGCCTTCCTCAACCGCATCGGCGCGAAGATCGTCTCGCACGCCATCCAGCTGGGCGACAAGCCGCACCTGGACAAGCTGGTCGGTCCGGTCAAGGTGCTGCTCGATGCCTATGCGGCCGGGCCGGTTGAACGCGGTGTACCTGTGCTACACGCGCTTCATCAACACCATGAGCCAGGAGCCGGTGGTGCAGCAACTGCTGCCGCTGTCGACCGAGAGCATGGCCGACGGCGGCGCCGAGGCGCCGCTCGCGCAGCTGGGACTACATCTACGAGCCCAATGCGCCGGCCGTCATCGACGAGCTGGTGCTGCGCTACGTCGAGGCGCTGGTCTACCAGGCCACGGCCGAGAACCTGGCCTCGGAGCAGTCGGCGCGCATGGTGGCGATGAAGTCGGCCACCGACAACGCCGGCAACGTCATCGGCGAGCTGAAGCTGGTCTACAACAAGACGCGGCAGGCGGCCATCACCAAGGAACTGTCCGAGATCGTCGCCGGCGCGGCGGCGGTCTGAGGACCCAAGATTCAAGCATCTCGAAGGAAGCAAAAATGTCTGAAGTTCAAGCGGCCGGCAAGATCGTCCAGTGCATCGGCGCGGTGGTCGACGTGGAGTTCCCGCGCAACGCCATGCCCAAGGTGTACGACGCGCTCAAGCTCGAAGGCACGGCGCTGACGCTGGAAGTGCAGCAGCAGCTGGGCGACGGCGTCGTGCGCACGATTGCGCTGGGTTCGTCCGACGGCCTGCGCCGCGGCCTGATGGTCAGCAACACCGGCACGCCGATCACCGTGCCGGTGGGCCGCTCCACCCTCGGCCGCATCATGGACGTGCTGGGCAACCCGATCGACGAGCGCGGCCCGGTGGGCCAGGAGCTGACCGCTTCGATCCACCGCAAGCCGCCGGCCTACGACGAGCTGAGCCCGTCGCAGGACCTGCTCGAAACCGGCATCAAGGTGATCGACCTGATGTGCCCCTTCGCCAAGGGCGGCAAGGTCGGCCTGTTCGGCGGTGCCGGCGTCGGCAAGACCGTGAACATGATGGAGCTGATCAACAACATCGCCAAGGCGCACTCGGGCCTGTCGGTGTTTGCCGGCGTGGGCGAGCGCACGCGCGAGGGCAACGACTTCTATCACGAGATGATGGAATCGGGCGTGGTCAACAGCGACAACCTGGGCGAATCGAAGGTGGCCATGGTCTACGGCCAGATGAACGAGCCGCCGGGCAACCGCCTGCGCGTGGCGCTGACTGGCTTGACCATCGCCGAATCCTTCCGCGACGAGGGTCGCGACGTGCTGTTCTTCGTCGACAACATCTACCGCTACACGCTGGCCGGCACCGAAGTCTCGGCGCTGCTCGGCCGCATGCCTTCGGCGGTGGGCTACCAGCCGACGCTGGCCGAGGAGATGGGCCGCCTGCAGGAGCGCATCACCTCCACCAAGGTCGGCTCGATCACCTCGATCCAGGCCGTGTACGTGCCCGCGGACGACCTGACCGACCCGTCGCCGGCCACCACCTTCGCCCACCTGGACTCCACCGTGGTGCTGTCGCGCGACATCGCCTCGCTGGGCATCTACCCCGCGGTGGATCCGCTCGATTCCACCAGCCGCCAGCTCGACCCGCTGGTCGTCGGCGAAGAGCACTACAACACCGCACGTGCGGTGCAGGGCACGCTGCAGCGCTACAAGGAACTGCGCGACATCATCGCCATCCTGGGCATGGACGAACTGGCGCCCGAGGACAAGCTGGCCGTGGCGCGCGCGCGCAAGATCCAGCGCTTCCTGAGCCAGCCCTTCCACGTGGCCGAGGTCTTCACTGGCACCGCCGGCAAGTACGTGCCGCTGAAGGAAACCATCCGCGGCTTCAAGATGATCGTCAACGGCGAGTGCGACGCACTGCCCGAGCAGGCCTTCTACATGGTCGGCGGCATCGACGAGGCCATCGCCAAGGCCAAGACGGTCCAGTAAGGACGCACCATGGCCACGCTGCAAGTCGATGTGGTGTCCGCCGAGGAGAGCATCTTCTCCGGCGAGGCGAAGTTCGTCGCCCTGCCGGGCGAGATGGGCGAGCTCGGCATCTACCCGCGCCACACGCCGCTGATCACGCGCATCAAGCCGGGTGCGGTGCGCATCATCCGCGCCGACAACGACGAAGAAGAGTTCGTCTTCGTCGCCGGCGGCATCCTCGAGGTGCAGCCGGGCACGGTCACCGTGCTGGCCGACACCGCCATCCGCGGTCACGACCTCGACGAGGCCAAGGCGGTGGAAGCGCGCAAGCAGGCCGAAGAATCGATGAAGAACGCCAAGAGCGACATCGACTTCGCCAAGGCGCAGGGCGAGTTCGCGGCCATGGCCGCGCAGATCGCCGCGCTGCGCAAGTTCCGCAAGAAGTAGCGCCCGCGGCCACCCGCGCCATGGCAGGCAAGAAGAAGTCCGGCGACGACAAACTCGGCCGCGCCGACTACGAAGCCCGGCTGGAGCTGTTGCAGATCGAGCTGAACCAGCTGGCGCGCTGGGTGCAGCACACGCAGCAAGCGCGTGCTGGTGCTGATCGAAGGCCGCGACACGGCCGGCAAGGGCGGCGTCATCTCGGCCATTGCCGATGCGCTGCCGCCGCGCGTGTGCAAGACCGTGGCCTTGCCCAAGCCGAACGAGCGCGAAAGCCACGCAGTGGTACTTCCAGCGCTACGTCGCGCACCTGCCGGCGGCCGGCGAGATCGTGCTCTTCGACCGCAGCTGGTACAACCGCGCCGGCGTCGAGGCGGTGATGGGCTACTGCACGCCCGAGCAGACCCAGGCCTTCCTGCGTCAGGCGCCGGTGTTCGAAAAGCTGCTCACCGACGACGGCATCCGCCTGTTCAAGTACTGGCTCACGGTGGACCAGGCGCTGCAGGAAGAGCGCTTCGCCGAGCGGCTGAACGATCCGCTCAAGCGCTGGAAGCTGTCGCCGGTGGACCTGCAGGCGCGCGCCAAGTACCGACGCCTACGGCGATGCGCGCGACCGCATGCTCAAGGCCACGCACACCAGGCCACGCGCCGTGGGCGCTGGTGGATTTCAACGACCAGCGGCGCGGCCGGCTGACGCTGATCCGCCACCTGCTCGACCAGATGCCCGACACCGCGCTGCCCGAGCCGCAGATCGACTTTCCGCTGCTGCCGGGGCCGCCGCAGCGCGAGCGTTTCGACGGGCCGCTGAAGCCGATCTGATCACCCTGTCGCGGCGGGGTCTTGACGCGCGATGGTCATCTCGCCCGCCTACATTCGGCGCCTCGGCGCGCGCGGCGGTGCGCCGCCGCCAACCCACTCACACCGCCAGGGAGCAGATCCTCATGTCTTCGATCCTTGAAAGCTTTGCTTCGCAGTTCGGGCCCGACATCGTCGGCAAGCTCGGCTCGGCACTCGGTGCCGATGCCGGCGCGGTGAACAAGAGCCTCGGTGCCATCGGCCCGTTGCTGCTCAACGGCATGTCGGGCATGGCCAGCACGCCGGGTGGCGCCGACAACCTGCTCAAGGCCTTGCCGCAAGGCGGCGGTGGTCTGCTCAGCGGCCTGCTCGGCAACCTGTTCGGTGGCGGCGGTGCCTCGGCCCCGGGCGGCGGCGGCATGCTGCAGTCGTTGATGGGGCCGGGCGTCAACGCCGTCAGCGCATCCATCTCGCGCGCGGTCGGTTTCAACGTCGCGCCGCTGCTGGGCATGGCCGTGCCGGCGGTGATGGGCGTGGTCTCGAAGATGGTGCAGGACAAGGGGCTGACGGCGGCCGACATCGGCCCGGCGCTGGCGGCGCAGAAGCAGGCCTTCTTCGACGACCCGGCCAATGCCGAGAGCGCGACCCTGGTGCGTAGCGCCTTGGCGGCCGGCGACAAGGCGGCCGCGCAGATCCAGGGCTATGGCGCCGACTGGGCCAAGGTGCAGGCCGCGCCGGCCGCGGCGCTGATGATGGTGGCCACGGCCGACCTGTCGGGCCCGCTCGGCTCGATCAAGGAGGTGCAGGCCGCGTCCAAGGCCATGGCCGATGCCGCGCGCTCGGCCGAACCGGCATCGCTGATCGGCGCGGCCTTCGGCTCGGGCATCGAAGCCGGGATGCTGAAGCAGGTGCGCGAGCTGGCACCGTCCAAGGACAAGCTGGTCGACATCGTCAAGGCCGGCGCCGCCGCGGTGGCCGCCAAGGACCCGGCGCAGGCCGCGGCCTACAAGGCCGCCATCCTGTCGGTGGCGCAGTCGCGCCGCCGAAGCGGCCAAGGACGGCGGTTTCCTCGGCATCGGTGGCACGCTGGTAAGCAAGGACGAGCAGGCGGCGCTCGACCAGCTGAAGGCCGCGCTGGGCTGAGTCCGGCTTCAGACCACCCAGGGCCGGTTCGGCAGTTCGTCGGGGTTGGATGCGCCCGGTGCGAGCGGGAAGTGCTGCGCCAGCAGCGCATCCACCTCGTCGATGGCGTCGTTGAGCCCCTGCTCGAATCGGCCGGCGCGCAGCGCCTCGCGCAGCCGCGCGACGACGGCTTGCCATTGCAAGTCGCCGACATGCTGGTTCAAGCCACGGTCGGCGACGATCTCGATGGCGTGCTCGGCCAGCAGCAGGTAGATCAGCACGCCGTTGTTGTGCTGCGTGTCCCACACGCGCAGCTTGCCGAACATCGCCAGCGCGCGCTCGCGCGGCGGCGCGTCGCGCCACAGGTACGACAGTGGCAGCCCGGCTTCGACGCAGACGCGGATCTCGCCGCTGTGCCGCTTCTCGCTGCTGCTGACGCGTTGCGCCAGCCGCTGCATCGCCGCTTCGTCGAGCGCGCGCTCGGCATCGGTCTCGTCCAGCCAACGGTGCTTCAGGATGCGCAGCAGGCGATTCATCTACCAGTCTCCCGAGGCGCCGCCGCCGCCGAAATCGCCGCCACCGCCCGAACCGAAGCCGCCGCCCCGCCGCCGAAACCACCCCCGCCGCCGAAGCCGCCGCCGCCCCAGATGACCGGGCCGCCGTGCCGGCCGCCGCGGCTGCCGCGGCCGACCGTGCGCTGCAGCGCGCCGATGCCGAAGATGCCCACCACCAGCAGCGCCACCACGGCCACGGCGCCGGCGATCAGCAGGCTGGCGCTCATCACCCAGGCTGCCGCACCGGCGCCGCCGGCGGTGAGCAGCGAGCCGAGCTTGCGGCCCAGCACCTTGGTCAGGATGCCGCCGATCACCGGCACCGCCACGAAGAAGAACATCAGCAATTCCTCCCAAGAGCCGTCCTGCGGCCCCTGGCGCGCGCGCGTCGGGCGCGGGCAGGCCTTCGCCCTTGATGCGCGCCATCAGCGCATCCGCGGCACGCTCCAGCCCGCCGGCATAGTCGCCGGCACGCGAAAGGCCGGGCTGATCTGCCGGTCGATGATCTGCCGTGCCGCCAGGTCGGGCACGGCGCCTTCCAGCGTCTTGGCCACCTCGATGCGCACGCGCCGGTCGTTCTTGGCGACGACGATCAGCAGCCCGTCGCCGACTTCGCGCCGGCCGATCTTCCAGCTGTCGGCCACGCGGTAGGCGTAGGACGCGATGTCTTCCGGCGCCGTGCTCGGCACCATCAGCACCACGATCTGCGGCCCGGCCGAGCTCTCGAAGGCCGCCAGCTTGGCGTCGAGAGATGCGCGCTGCGCCGCGTCCAGCGTGCCGGTCTGGTCGATCACCCGCGCCGTCAGCGCCGGCACCGGCAGCAGATCCTGCGCCCAGCAAGGTGCCAGCGCGGCCAGCAGCCAGGCGGCCCACAGCAGGCGCAGTGCGCGCATTCGCCGCCTTCGGTGTCAGTGCGGCTTCAGCGGGACGCGGCGGCGGCCGGCGGCGCGGCCCTGTCGAAATTGACGCTCGGCGGCGCGCTGATCTGGGCTTCGTTCTGCACCGTGAAGTTGGCCTTGACGGGGTAGCTGAAGATCATCGCCGTCAGGTTGGTCGGGAAGCTGCGCGCCAGCACGTTGAAGTCGTTCACCGCCTTGATGTAGCGGTTGCGCGCCACGGTGATGCGGTTCTCGGTGCCTTCGAGCTGCACGCGCAGGTCCTGGAAGGCGGCATTGGCCTTCAGCTCCGGGTAACGCTCCACCGTCACCATCAGCCGGCTCAGCGCGCTGCCCAGCTCGCCCTGCGCGGCCTGGAACTTCTGGAACGCCGCCGGGTCGTTGATCAGCTCCGGCGTGGCCTGGATGCTGGTGGCCTGGGCGCGTGCCTCGATCACCTTGGTCAGCGTCTCCTGCTCGAAGTTGGCCTCGCCCTTGACCGTGGACACGATGTTGGGGATGAGGTCGGCGCGGCGCTGGTACTGGTTCAGCACCTCGGCCCAGGACGACTTGACCTGCTCGTCCAGGCGCTGGAAGTCGTTGTAGCCGCAGCCCGAAAGCCCCAGCACGGCCAGCGTGGCCAGCACGGCCTTGAGCCGATGTGCGATGCGCAGGATGCCCATGAGTCCCCCTCTTGATATGTGTGGCGTTGCGCATGCTAACGCGGCCGCTACAGTGCGCGGCGTGGACAGCTGACCCAGGCGCTGCGCGGCGCCGTCTCGGGCCCGCCCCGGCCCGCCGCGCGGGCCGAGGTGCTGCTGGTGCTGGGCGGCGGCGGTGTGCTCGGCGCGGCGCTGCTGGCGCGGGCGCTGGCCTGCGGCCGCTTCGGCCGCGTGCAGGCGGTGGTGGCCAAGGCGCTGAACTCGGCGCTGCGCGGCTTCGAGCCGCTGCCGGCCGCGCGTCTGGGCGGCGCATTGCACGCCGACACGGCGTTGATCGTGTTCGAGCGCGCGCGCCGCAACAACGGCCGCGACGAGGCCTTCGTGCAGCCACAACCTGAGCAACTGCCCGAACTGGCGGCGCAGTTGCGCCACGGCGGCGTGCGCCGGCTGCTGGTGGTGGTACCGCATGCGCCGGCGCTGCTGCCGCAGGCGCTGAAGGCCGGCCTGGCGTCGCTGGACGAAGGCCGCGTGGCTGCGCTCGGCTTCGAACAGCTGCTGTTCTTGCGCACGGCGCAAGCCGGCAGCGGCGCGGCAGCAGGCGGCTGGGCCGAGCGGGCCGCGGCCGGCTGGTTGTCGCAACTGGCCTGGATGGTGCCGCAGCGCGAACAACCGGTGCGCGCGTTGCGCCTGGCCGAGCTGGTGATCGAACTGGCATGGCGGCTGCCGCATGGCGGCGCCGGCCACGCGCGTGCTGCCGCCCGAGGTGCTGTGGCAGGCAGCGCAGTCGGCCGACGGCGGCGCCTTGCTCGCCGCCTGGCTCGACGGTGCGCCGCTGCCACCGCCGGTGCTGCCCACGCAGCGCTGGTGAGTGCCCCAGGGCCGGGCTGCGCCCGGCCCGCCATCGGGCCTGCATGCCCGATGGCCCTTGCCAGGCGAACGACAGTCCGCAGGGACTGTCGTTCGTCCGGGCTCGGCCCCCAATGGGTCAAGCAAAGTGCAAGGCCACCTTTGCTCGAGAGCACCGGGCGCGCCACAGTGCCGCGGCAATAATGGCCGCATGCCAACGCCCCTGCACAACGACACCTTCCTGCGCGCCTGCCTGCGCCAGCCCACCGACCATACGCCCGTGTGGCTGATGCGCCAGGCCGGCCGCTACCTGAGCGAATACCGCGCCACGCGCGCGCGTGCCGGCAGCTTCATGGGGCTGGCCACCAACCCGGCTTTCGCCACCGAAGTGACGCTGCAGCCGCTGGAGCGCTATGCGCTCGATGCCGCCATCCTGTTCAGCGACATCCTCACCGTGCCCGACGCCATGGGCCTGGGCCTGTCCTTCGCCGAAGGCGAGGGCCCGCGCTTCGCCCACCCGGTGCGCGACGAGGCGGCGGTGGCGCGCCTTTCCGTGCCCGATATGGACAAGCTGCGCTATGTGTTCGATGCCGTGGCCTCGATCCGCAAGGCGCTGGCCGGCCGTGTGCCGTTGATCGGCTTTTCGGGCAGCCCGTGGACGCTGGCCTGCTACATGGTCGAAGGCGCCGGCTCCGACGACTACCGGCTGGTGAAGACCATGCTCTATGCCCGGCCCGACCTGATGCACCGCATGCCTGGCATCAACGCCCAGGCCGTGGCCGCCTACCTGAACGCGCAGATCGAGGCCGGCGCGCAGGCGGTGATGGTCTTCGATTCCTGGGGCGGCGTGCTCGCCGACGGCGCCTTCCAGCGCTTCAGCCTGCACTACACGCAGCAGGTGGTGAAGAGCCTGAAGCGCGAGCATGATGGCCGGCGTGTGCCGGTCATCGTCTTCACCAAGGGCGGCGGGCCCTGGCTGGAGCAGATTGCCGGCATCGGCGCCGACGTCGTGGGCCTGGACTGGACCGTGAACCTGGGCGCCGCGCGCGCCGCCGTGGCCAGCCGCGTGGCGCTGCAGGGTAACCTGGACCCGAACGTGCTGTTCGCGCCGCCCGAGGTGGTGCGTGCCGAGGCCATGGCCGTGCTCGACAGCTTCGGTGCACCGCAGCGCGCCGATGGGGGCTGGGACGGCCATGTCTTCAACCTCGGCCACGGCATCAGCCAGCACACGCCGCCCGAACATGTGACAGCGCTGGTGGACGCGGTGCATGCCCATTCGCGCCGCCAGCGTACCGCCAAGCGCTGACAACGCCCGCTGCAGCGCCGCCTGCGGGTAAGTGAGCGCTCAGGCATTGACTTATCCCCAAAAATCATGCTGCAGTGCGGCGCGCTGCGGCCGTTGTAACGGACCATCCGGATTTATCCCGATGGCAGCTAAGTCATTGATTTTGTTCAGGGCGCGCAGCTGCCGGGAAATGGTGCAAGGCCCGCACAGCCCCGAAAAATCAAGAACTTGGGCGTGCACCGCCTCACTTGCCCACAAAGTTATCCACATGAAGTGTGGACAGCGGCAAAAGCGCTTTTCAATCAGCGACTTAGGCGCTTTCGCTCAGGCCGATCCGAGCTTTCGGCTGCAACTGTCGAGCGCTTGGCGATGAGCGGGGGCGTGGTCTTGCCGGTGGTCGTGGATGCGCCACAACACGCCGGCCTGAATGCCACGCTCGACTACGCCAGCGAGCAGGCGCTGCCCCCCGGCACGCTGGTGCAGGTGCCGCTGGGGCGGCGCAGCGTGCCCGGCGTGGTCTGGGACCGGCGGCGCGGCGAGCCCGCCGACGCCGCACAACTGCGCCCGGTGCAGGCGGCCCTGGGCAGCCTGCCGCCGCTGGGCGGCGCCTGGATGCGGCTGGTGGAGTTCTGCGCCGGCTACTACCAGCGCAGCCTGGGCGAGGTGGCGCTGTCGGTGCTGCCGCCCGAGCTGCGCAAGCTCGACGACGCCGCGCTGGCGCGCCGCCTGGCGCGGCTGCGCGAGCCCGCGGCCGTGGAAGTACCTCAAGTGGACTGGCCGCAGCTGACGGCCGAACAAGAAGTGGTGCTGGCCGCGTTGAGCGCGCCGACCGACACTGCCCGGCCCAGCCTGCTGCAAGGCGTCACCGGCAGCGGCAAGACCGAGGTCTACCTGCGCTGCGCCGCGCAGGCGCTGGCGGCGGGCCGGCAGGTGCTGGTGCTGGTGCCGGAGATCAACCTGACGCCGCAGCTGGAAGAGCGCTTTGCGCAGCGTTTCGGCAGCCACGCGCTGGTCACGCTGCACAGCGCGCTGACGCCGGCGCAGCGGCTGCGTCACTGGCTGCTGGCGCATCTGGGGCACGCGCCGCTGGTGCTGGGCACGCGGCTGGCGGTGCTGGCGTCGCTGCCGCGGCTGGGGCTGATCGTGGTCGACGAAGAGCACGACCCGTCGTTCAAGCAGCAGGAAGGCGCGCGCTATTCGGCGCGCGACCTGGCCGTCTGGCGCGGCCATGCCGAAGGCCTGCCGGTGTTGCTGGGCTCGGCCACGCCATCGCTGGAAAGCTGGTCGCATGCCGAGCGCGGGCGCTACCGCCGGCTGCTCCTTACCCAGCGCGTCGGCGGCGGCGCGCTGCCGGCGGTGCGCGTGGTCGACATGGGCGCGCTGCCGCGGCCGGCCGACGGCTCCAGCCTGGTGCTGGCGCCCGCGCTGCAGCAGGCGATCGAGCAGCGCATGCAGCGCGGCGAGCAAAGCCTGCTGCTGTTGAACCGCCGCGGCTATGCGCCGGTGCTTTTCTGCGGCGCCTGCGGCTGGAAGAGCGGCTGCCCGCATTGCAGCGCCTGGCGCGTATTCCACAAGGCCGACCGCACGCTGCGCTGCCACCACTGCGGCTACGCCGAGCGCGTGCCGCGCGCCTGCCCCGACTGCGGCAACCTGGACATCGCGCCGCTGGGCCGCGGCACCGAGAAGCTGGAAGAGCAGCTCGGTGAGCTGCTGCCCGGCGCACGCGTGGCGCGCATCGATGCCGACAGCACCCGCGCCAAGGGCGCGCTGCAGGCGCGATTGACGGCTGTGCATGCCGGCGAGGTGGACGTGCTGGTGGGCACGCAGATGATCGCCAAGGGGCATGACTTCCGCGGCGTCACCCTGGTCGGCGCGGTCAACCCCGATGCGGCGCTGTTTGCCAGCGACTTCCGCGCCGCCGAACGGCTGTTCGCGCTGCTGATGCAATCGGCCGGCCGCGCCGGGCGCGATGCCGAACAAGCGGCACGCAGCGAGATGTGGATCCAGACCTGGCATCCGCGCCACGCGCTGTACGCCGCGCTGCGCGCGCACGACTTCGATGCCTTCGCACGAACGCAACTGGCCGAGCGGCGCAGCGCCGGCCTGCCGCCCTTCAGCAGCCTGGCGCTGCTGCGCGCCGAGGCTAAACAGGCCGAGGCGGCGCTGGCCTTCCTGGACGATGCCCGCGCCGCGGCGCTGCCTCAGGCGCGGCCGCTCGGCGTGCGCCTGTATGCACCGGTGCCGCCGCCGCTGCAGCGCGTGGCCGGCGTCGAGCGGCTGCAGATGCTGCTGGAAGCCGACTCGCGCCGCGCACTGCAGCGACTCCTGGCCGACTGGGCGCCGCGGCTGCAGCCGCTGAAAGCGCGGCACAAGGGGCTGCTGCGCTGGGCGGTGGATGTGGATCCGCTGGGAATTTGACGCTGCGTGCATTCACGAATCTGGAGTTCGGGGCATAGCCCTGCGACTCGTCGATTGGAAGGCTGCGTCCCGGCAAGTGGTGTAAGTTCATCGCAGCGCGGCAAGACGCGTAGGGCGTAGCCCGAAGCGGCTTGCCGCGCTGCGGCGGACCGTCCCGAACGGGGTGGTCATCGTGAATTCCGGATAGGGTTGAGGTGCGAAATCCAACCTTGATCCTTGAATGGAGAACACGATGACCAACGCAACTATGGCACTGGCCGAGCTGGCCGAGAAGGGGGCCGACATCGACGTGCTGCGCCAGATGGTGCAGTTCGCCGCGCAGCGGCTGATGGAGTTGGAGACCGAGACGCTGTGCGGCGCCGGCTACGACGAGAAGAGCGCCGAGCGGCTGAACAGCCGCAACGGCTTCCGCGAGCGGCCCTGGGAGACGCGCGCCGGCACGGTGGCGCTGAAGATCCCCAAGCTGCGCCAGGGCAGCTACTACCCGGCCTTCCTGGAGCCGCGGCGCATGGCCGAGAAGGCGCTGGCCGCGGTGATCCAGGAGGCCTACGTGCACGGTGTGTCCACGCGCTCGGTGGACGAACTGGTCAAGGCCATGGGCATGAGCGGCATCTCCAAGAGCCAGGTCTCCCGGCTGTGCGCCGAGCTCGACGAGCGCGTGAGCGCCTTCTTGAACCGCCCGATCGAAGGCGACTGGCCGTACCTGTGGATCGACGCGACCTACGTCAAGACGCGCGAGGCCGGCTCCATCGTGAGCGTGGCGGTGATAGTGGCGGTGGCAGTCAACACCGAGGGGCAGCGCCAGGTGATCGGCATGAAGGTCGGCCCCAGCGAGGCCGAGACGTTCTGGACGGAGTTCCTGCGCAGCCTGATGCGTCGCGGGCTGCGCGGCGTCAAGCTGGTGATCTCCGACGCCCACGAGGGACTGAAGGCTGCAGCGGCCAAGGTGCTCAAGTCGACCTGGCAGCGCTGCCGCGTGCACTTCATGCGCAACGCGCTGGCGCATGCCAACAAGACCCAGCGGCGCATGGTCAGTGCGGCCATCGCCACGGCCTTCGCCCAGGAGACGGCCAAAGCCGCGCACGAACAATGGCGCGTCGTGGCCGATCAGTTCCGAACATCGATGCCCAAGCTGGCCAAGCTGATGGACGGCGCAGAAAACGAGGTGTTGTCGTACATGGACTTCCCCCGCGCGCACTGGTTGCAGATCCACAGCACCAACCCGCTGGAGCGCTTGAATGCAGAGATCAAGCGCAGAACCAACGTCGTGGGCATCTTCCCCAACGACGCGGCCATCACGCGACTGGTCGGCGCGATGCTCTTGGAGCAGAACGACGAGTGGTGTCTGAACCGCCGCTACATGCAGCTCGAAGGCCTGCAAAGCCTCAGCGATACTGCACCGACTCGGATGTCTGCAATCCAGCGCTGAGTACCGTGCATCTCTGCCCTTCCGGGCTCACGGACTTACACCACGCACTGGGACGCAATCGATTGGAAGGCGGCAACAGACTAACAGCGGTCGGCCGCGACGCGGCGGGCTACCCCTGCCGACGACCCAAAGTAGCCTGATGCGATCTCAGATTGTTCGCCCGGAAGCCGCCCATGGATGGACTGACGCACTGACGCGATGGGATTGCCGTTCAAGCAGGGCCTAAATGCCCCGAATCATTCGTGTGTCGAGCCCTGTTGGCTTCGTGGCCTGCTTCAGCGCCGTACACCACTGCGCTGCCGGACACTCTTCACAGGCCCGGCGGCATCGGCTGCAGCGACTTCGGCCTCGACGGCACGCAATGCTGCAATGAACACGCCGGCAGCCGGCGCCAGGGTTCGACCGCGCAGATAGAACACGCCTGGGTCCGTGCGCAGCTCCGGCGCGTCGACTTCGAGCCTGACCAGACGCCCGGCCGCCACATCGTCGGCGAGGATCGCCGCGGACCCCGGCACCAGCGCATTGCTCTCGCGTGCGATCAGCCGCGCGGTGGTCATCGAATTCACCTGGATCTGCGGCACGAATTGGCCAGCGTTCAAGCCTTCGGGCGGCAGGGTGCCATCGTGCGTGGCCGCCAGCCGCGCATGCTGCGCTCGCAGCACCATCGACACCAGCGGAAACGCCAGCGCCTGAGCCAGCGTCGGCGAGGGTCCTTGCGTCAGCGGGTGCCCCGGGCGACAGGCGAGATAGATGCGCTGCCGCGGCAGCGGTTCGACGACCAGCCGATGGTCCAGGTCCAGACCGGTTGACGCGGTAACCCCCAGGTCGAGACGTTCGGCCAGCACCTCACGCAAGACATCTGCCGGATCGCCGGACACACACTTGATGCGCAGCCGCGGATGACTCATGGCGACCCGTGCAGTGGCACGCGCAGCGCTGGACTCGGCCAGGAACGGGCCGGCGCCCACCGCCAAGCTGCCCTGCTCCAAGCCGGCAAGCAATGCGATCTCGCGCCGCAGATGCGCCTCGCGTTGCATCACGTCATCGCCGCAATCGATCAGCACGCGGCCGAATGCTGTGGGTATGGCGCCCTTGGGGCCGCGGTCGAACAGCGGCACGCCAAGTTCAGCCTCCAGTGAGGCAATGCTTCGCGACAGGCTGGGCTGGGTGATTTTCAGTGCCTCGGCCGCGCGGGCGTAGTTGCCATGTTCACCCAAGGCCAGCGCATAGCGAATCAAGCGCAGTTCGATCGTCATGCGTCTAGGCTATCACCGCAGTGTCGGCCGGACATTGGACGCAGCGGCGGCGCCATGGAAGACTGTCCGATCCTCTGGATGAGCGACAGAACGAACATGAAGACTCCGGTTTACAGGTTCTGGGCGGCGGCCCTTGCAGGCACGAGCATCGGCCTGGCCGGCCTCGCCGCCAGCACGACTGCACGGGCCCACGAGGCGCCCGGCCCGTCGGACAAGAAGATCACCTATTCGCCATACCCGGCCAAGAACTTTCCGAACCGGGTGTACTTCGGCGACACGCACCTGCACACCTCGTACTCCACCGACGCCGGCATGGTCGGCAACAGCCTGGGCCCGGAAGAGGCGTATCGCTTCGCGCGCGGCGAACAGGTGACCACGAGCACCGGCCTGCCGGCCCGGCTGCAGCGCCCGCTGGACTTCCTGGTGGTCGCCGACCATGCCGAGAACCTGGGCCTGGCCCCGCAGATCACCGCCTCCGACCCGGAACTGCTGAAGTCCGCTTGGGGCAAGAAGGTGCACGACCTGGTCAAGGCCGGCAAGGGCACCGATGCCTACAACGAATGGATCACCCGCATGAACGCGCTGGACGATCCGTTCAAGGGCAACGATGCGCTGAGCCGATCCGCCTGGGCGCGAGTCACCGCCGCAGCGGAGAAGTACAACGAGCCGGGCCGGTTCACGGCCTTCATCGGCTTCGAGTGGACCTCGATGCCCGACGGCAACAACCTGCACCGCAACGTCATCTTCCGCGGCGGCAAGGCACAGGCCGACAAGATCATCCCGATCTCGCAGTACGACACCACCGACCCCGAGGTGCTGTGGCAATGGATGAGCGGATGCCGAGCAGAAGACCGGCACCAAGCTGCTGGCCATTCCGCACAACGGCAACATGTCGCTCGGCCTGATGTTCGACGACATCACCCTGACGACCAAGAAGCCGATCGACGGCGACTATGCGCAGCGACGCATGCGCTGGGAGCCGCTGTACGAAGTCACGCAGATGAAGGGCGACGGCGAAACGCTGCCGGCGCTGTCGCCCAACGACGAGTTCGCCAACTTCGAGCGCTGGGACCGCGGCAGCTTCGGCACCGGCACGCACACCGCGGCGATGCTGCCGCGCGAGTACGCGCGCGAGGCCTACAAGCGCGGCCTGCAGTACGAGCAGAAGCTGGGTGCCAACCCCTTCAAGTTCGGCATGGTCGGCTCGACCGATGCCCACACCTCGCTGTCGACCACGACCGAGGACAACTTCTTCGGCAAGGTGGTGCCGCTGGAACCTTCGGCGCACCCGGACCGCTTCGACGAGGTCATCGCCGGGCGCTTCACCGACGACAAGTCGCGCAAGTCCTACGCCTGGATGACCAGCGCGTCGGGCCTGGCCGCCGTCTGGGCCCACGACAACACGCGCGAGGCGCTGTGGGACGCGATGGCGCGCAAGGAGGTCTATGCCACCACCGGCACGCGGCTGCAGGTGCGCGTGTTCGGCGGCTTCGACTTCGCGCCCAAGGACCTGGAGCGCAGCGACTTCGCCGAAGCCGGCTACGCGCGCGGCGTGCCGATGGGCGGCGACCTGAAGGCGGCGCCGAAGGGCAAGGCGCCGAGCTTCCTGGTGCGCGCGGTGCGCGATGCCGACGGCGCCAATCTCGACCGTGTGCAGGTCATCAAGGGCTGGCTCGACGCGGCCGGCAAGACGCACGAGAAGGTCTACGACGTGGCCTGGTCGGGCGGCCGCAAGCCCGGCGCCAACGGCAAGCTGCCGCCGGTGGGCAACACGGTCAACGTCAAGGAGGCCAGCTACAGCAACGCCATCGGCGCGCCCTACCTGCACGCCTACTGGAAGGACCCGGCCTTCGATGCGAAGCAGCGCGCCTTCTACTACGTGCGCGCGATCGAGATCCCGACGCCGCGCTGGACCACCTACGACGCCAAGTTCTTCGGCACCAAGCCGCCGGCCGCGGCGCCGACGGCGATCCAGGAGCGTGCCTACACCTCGCCGATCTGGTACACGCCGGGCTGAGGACATGGCAGCACGCTGGTGGCGCGAGCCGATCCTGCACTTCCTGCTGATCGGCGGCTTGCTTTTCTGGGTGTATGGGAGGGTGGCGCCCATGGACAACGGGGGTGAACGCATCGTCGTCACGCAGGCCATGGTGGACGAGCTGGCGCAGCAGCACCAGGCGCGCTGGATGCGAGCGGCCACCGAGCAGGAACTGGCGAACCTGGTCGACGCCCACGTGCGCGACGAAGTCATGTACCGCGAAGGCCTGACGCTCGGCCTGGACCGCGACGACCCGGTGATCAAGCGGCGCGTGCGCCAGAAGCTCGACGTGATGTTCGAGGAACAACTGGCCGCTGCCGCACCCAGCGACGCCGAGCTGTCGGCGCACCTGGCCCGGCACGCGGCGCGCTTCACAAGGCCGGCCAGCCTGAGCTTCGAGCAGATCTTCTTCGACGGCTCGGCCACGGAGCCCGCGGTCGAACGTGCCGTTGCCGCTGCCCAGGGCGCGCTGGCGCGCGGTGTCGACGCGCAGGCTTTGGGCCAGCCCACGCTGCTGCCGCGCAGCGTGGAGTTGCTGCCGGTGGACCGCGTCAAGCGCGACTTCGGCGCCGCATTCACCGAGCGCCTGAACCAGCTGCCCGAGGGCGTGTGGAGCGGCCCGGTGGCCTCGAGCCTGGGTGCGCATCTGGTGCGCATCTCGGCACGCACGCCCGCCGTGCTGCCGCCGCTGGACGAGGTGCGCCAGCAGGTGCTGCGCGACTGGGAGAACGAGCGCCGCGATCGCTCGCGCGAACAGAGCTACC
>CAWFQP010000011.1:0-70557 GCA_963818005.1 uncultured Pseudomonadota bacterium | reverse complement strand
CGCAACTTCTCGCAGCGCCTGCCGCTCGCGCTGGAAGAGCTGCCCCGGGACTGTGGCTGCCTGGTGGTGCTCAAGAGCGCAGTGGCCGGCCCGACGCCGCGCACGGTGGACCTGACCGCACACCTCCGCCGCAAGGTGGAGGCGCCATGAAAACGGCGCTCTCCCGGTTCGTCGCCCAGCTTCGCCGACTTCCTGCGGCACATGCGCGTCCGCTGGTACCTCTACCTGCCGATCTTCACTGTCTGGGGCTTTGCCTACGCCCGGATGTTCGTCGACCCGACACCCCGCGTGCCGGTGCTGTTCAACTGGACGCCGAGCCTGCCCTACGTCGTCGCGCTGGTGCAGTACGGCCCGCACCCCCTGCAGCGCGGCGACTACATCGTCTTCGCCTTCGCCGGCGAGGCACGCGCCAGCTATCCGGGGCTGGACGGGCAGCCGTTCTTCAAGATCGTGCGTGGGTTGCCCGGCGACACGGTGACGGTGTCGGGCCGCACGGTAGCCGTCAACGGCCAGGTCGTTGGCACTGCCAAGACCCATACCTTCGATCGCCGGCCGCTCGACCCGATCGCGCCCACGGTGATTCCGCCCGGCCACTACTACGTGCAGGGCACGAGTGCCGACTCCTTCGACTCGCGCTACCGCGCCAGCGGCCTGGTGCGCGCCGAGCAGGTGCTGGGCACGGTGCTGCCGCTGTTCTGAGCGGACGCGATGCTGAGCCACGAGTTGCGCAGTGCAGCCCGGACGCTGGCCAGCAGCATGGTGATCGTCAGTGGCGTCGGCCGGCGCCGCACCCGCCGACACGCCGGCCACAGTCGCTGACGACATGCCGATGGCCGACTACCTGGGCTTGCTGGCCCAGATCGCGCCGGCGGCCGAGGAAGGCGCCAAGGCCTATATGCAGGCCTTCCAGCAACGCTGCGGCCGGCCGCTGAGCACGGCCGACCTGCGGCGGGCGATGTCCGCCGGGGACGGCGATCCGGTGTTGATGGCGATGATCCGGGCGAGCCATCTGCGCGACACGGCGGCGCTGGCCCAGCTTGGCCGCGTGTCGCCTGTGAACGGCAGGGCTTCGCGATGAAGCGGATCGTCCCCTGCCTGCGTCGCACTGGGCCTGGCCCTGCTCTCTATCGGCGTGCACGCTGCCGACCTCGGCACGCTGGGCCCGACCTACGGCATCGCCGAGCCCCACTTGCTGAACTTCATCGAGCAGCGGCTGCGCGACAAGGAACGCAGTGGCGAGCTGCAGCGCCTGATGCAGGAGGCGCAGACCCGCGGCATCGAATCGGTCCAACGTCCGGCACCCGTGCCCGGCCTGCGCGCGACCGAAACTGCCCGCACCTTTTACGTCGACCCAAGCTTCACGCTCGATCGCAACGTCGTCGATGCCCAGGGCCGGCTGCTGTTCGCCGCCGGCACGCGCAAGAACCCGCTCGACGTGGTGTCGCTGTCGAAGCACCTGCTGTTTTTCGACGCGCGCGACCCACGCCAGGTGGCTCGCGCTCGCGAGCTGCTCATCCGCTACGACGGCAAGCTCAAACCGATCCTCACCGGTGGCTCCTACCTGGACCTGATGAAGGCCTGGCGCGTGGCGGTGTACTTCGATCAGCAGGGCACGCTGACGCGGCACTTCGGCATCCGGCAGGTCCCGGCCATCGTGTCGCAGGAGGGACAACGGCTGCGCATCGACGAGATGGTGCTGCCATGAAGGTCGTCCGCCCATTCCTCGCGTTTGTGTTCGCGCTCGCGGTGGCCTTGCTGCCGGCACTGTCCCGCGCCGCCGACAGCTTGACCTGCACCGGCAGGTTTCCGAACCCGATCACCGAGATCTGCTGGAGCTGCATCCTGCCGATCAGCATCGGCAGCGCGACCATTGCCAACTTCGGCGGCCAGGAGGACATCGCCAACCCGCCGAGCCCGGTCTGCAGCTGCGGCGTCAACCCGACGGTCGGGCTGTCCATCGGCTTCTGGGAGCCCGCCCGGCATGTGGAGGCGGTGCGCAAGCCTTTCTGCCTGGCCTCGCTGGGCGGCATCGATCTCGATCCGGGCATCCCGGCGCCGGCTGGCGCGCGTTTCACACGCGCGGAAGGGGACGGTGACGGCGGCAGCTTCTACCAGGCGCACTTCTATGTGAACCCGGTCCTGTACTGGCTGGAGGTGGTGACCGACTTCCCCTGCCTGGAGCGCGGCTCCTTCGACCTGGCCTACCTGACCGAGGTCGATCCGCTGTGGAACGACGACGAACTGACGCTGATCCTGAACCCGGAAGCCGTGCTGTTCGCGAACCCCGCTGCAGTGGCGGCATGTGCCGCCGACTGCGTGGCGGCCACCGCCGGCTTCGGCATCGCCGAGATGTTCTGGTGTGCCGGTTGCCAGGGCGGCATCTACCCACTCGACGGCCATGTGCCGTACCACATGGGCGGTGTGCGCACTGCGGCGCTGATCGCACAGCGCCTGACCGCCAAGATGCACCGCCAGCTGCTGGCCTGGGGCTGGCACGGCAAGCCGGGGCTGTGCGGTCCCTACTTCCTGCCGGCGATGGACAAGACCGCCTACAAGACGCAGCTCACCTACCCCGTGGCCAACACCGCGAAGGACGGCGGGCGCTGCTGCCAGCCCTTCGGCCGCAGCACGATCGTCTGGGGCGCCGGCAAGGAGTACCCGGTACGCGGCGAGGACTTCGCCTTCATGTTGTTCCGCAAGAGGAACTGCTGTGTGGGCTTCTGATCGCTTGCGCGCCCGACATGGGGCTGTGTCGCTGGCACTGCTGGCCGCGGCCGTGCTGCTGCCGGCCGGCGCCCAGGTGACGGATGCCGACATCGAGCGGGCGCGCCGGCAGCATCGCATGCCGACCGATGCCGAGCTGGCGCGTGTGCCGGTGCCGTCCACGCCGCGCATCGACGCCCTGCCCCAACCGGCAACAAGAATGCCGATCGACCTCGAAGCGCTCGCCAAAGGCTTCGACGTGCAGGCGGACAAGCCAGCACTCGGCGAGGCCTCCGGCCCCAGACTGCTGGTGTTCATCAGCTTCGCGATGCCGGAGGCGACGATCACGCGGCTGCTGGACCAGGCCGCCCGCGCGCGCGCCACGCTGGTACTGCGCGGGCTGGTGAACGGCTCGCTGCGCGACACAGTCGAGCGCATGCAGCGCCTGATCGGCAACCGCCAGGTGGCCGTGCAGATCGACCCGCAGGCCTTCGATCGTTTCGCCATCACCCGCACGCCCTCGTTCGTGCTGGTGCGCGACGGCGCAGCGGCACAACCCTGCGCCGCCGGCATGTGCATTGCCGTCGACCAGTTCGTGCTGGCCGCGGGCGACGTCAGCCTGGACTATGCGTTGAAGTTCATCGAGCGCTCGGCACCCGCCATGGCCCGCGACGCATCGGCCTACCTGCAGCGCATGAAGGGGACGGCACGATGAGCTGGCGCAAGGCCGTCGCATGGGTCACGCTCGTCTGCTTCGCGACGACCCAAACCGCGAGCTTGGCCGGTCCGCACGAGGAAGGCGTCGCCGCGGGCCAGGCCGCGAACCCGCTGGCACGCGGCGGCATCACCGCGCCGAGCGCCAGCGACGTCGTGCCAGGCTACTCGACCACGCCAGCGGAGCGCGCCTACTACCGGCAGCCGAACCTCGCGGCACAGGGCAACGCGCGCCTGGCTGTCTGTGCAACGCTGCCGAACGACCCAGTCTGCCAGGCACAGCGCGGCGCGCTCGCTTCCGCGAACACACCCCGCCCTGCGGTCACTGCCGACGACCCGGCCATCGCCGCGGCACGCGACATCGGTCGCAGCCCTTCGAGCGTGCTCGGCGGCCTGGCGTGCGTACTACAGCGGCTGCACCACCACGGTGACCCACCAGCCCGCCACCACCCAGGCGCGCAGCTGCCTGCGCTATCAGGGCATCGGCAACTACAGCTGCACACGGTCGCTGACGGTCAGCATCGAGCGCACGACCAGCTGCACCCCGGGGGACTGGTTCGCGCACGCCGCTTCCGGCCGCACCGGCGTGGACGCGCAGTGCCTGCCCGACCAGCCCGAGACGGCGCAGCACTTCCGGGTCACGCAGGACGGCAAGCCGCTGGCCTTCTTCGACGTGAACATGAGCGCGCCGGTGACTTTCCCCGAACGGGTCGCGACGCTGGGATCCGGCAAGAGCGTGTGGGTGGCGGACAGGAGCTGCACGGGCGATGCGTGCAGCCTGACGGCGATGATCGCTGCCGAATCCATCGATGAGTGTTCGGGCAGCCTCGATACCGGCTACACCTGTACGAGTGTCGCGCCCTTCCTGAGAACCTACGCGGCCTGCCGTGCGGGCACGCAGAGCGGCGACATGATCCAGGATTCCATGTGCAGCATGGACGGCGGCTGCACGACGACGACGCTGGATGGCACGCGCTGCTATGCGCCGGCCAGTCGCAGCACGCCCTATGCCGGCTTCGACATCACGCGGACCCTTCCTGGGTACTACTGGACGCTCGACAGCGTTCGGGCGGTATCAGGCTGGACCCCCAACCCGGCCTTCGGCCCGATCCCGACGATGCGCCTGGCCTACACGCGGCCGACCACCACCGTGGCCACCGCCGATCAATGGTCGGATCAGTGCCCGGCATTGGCCGCGGGAGGCCGGTGCGCCATCACCACGCCGGCCGTGTGCACAGACGGCCCGACCACGAAGGTCGTCGAAGGCGTCTCGGTGTCCCGCGACTGCTGGGAGTTCACCAGCACGATGAGCTGCGACGGCGGGCCCCAGGCGGACGCCTGCGCACCGCTGGTAGCGGCCGGCTGCACGGCGCAAGGCTCCGTGTGCAGGCAGACCAACTCGACGACCGGCGTCTGCGAGGTCCGCGAGGACAGCTACAGCTGCCCGGTGCCGGCGCAGGACGTCACCACGGCCAGCAACTGCCCGTCCAACGTGTTCTGCCTGAACGGCAACTGCTTCGACATCGGCGCGCCGAACGACGCCGATTTCGCGCGCAGCATGTCGATGCTGGAGGCGGGCCGCGAAGCCGGTGTCTACCTCGACACCGACCGCATGCAGGTCTTCAAGGGCGAGGACAACCGCTGCCGCGACCGGCTGCTGAAGAACTGCTGCTACACCGACGGAGCCGGCGCAGGCATGACCAACCAGACGCTGTTCGGCGTCGGCTCGCGGCTGGTCTACGACGTGCTGATGAACGCCTCGAACCGCGATTTCCTGATGCAAGGCATGTCGGCCCTGTTGACCGGCGCCGGTTTCAACGGCAGCTTTACGACCTACGGCGTGACGGTGGCGGTGAACGGCACTGCGTTGCCTGCCGGGTCGGCGGTGCTCTACGCCGGCGACAGCCTCGTACTCGCCTTCGACCCCTGGTCGCTGGCCATCGCCGTGGTCATCTACATCGCCATGTCGATGCTGTCCTGCAACGAAGAGGAGGGCAAGCTGGCGATGAAGGAAGGCGCCAAGCTGTGCCGCACGATCGGCACCTGGTGCTCGTCGTGCATCCGCATCTTCGGCCGCTGCGTGTCGTGCATCGAAGACACCACCTCGAAGTGCTGCTTCAACTCGATGCTCGCGCGCATCGTCAACGAACAGGGGCGCTTGCAGGTCGGCAAGGGCTGGGGCGGGGCCCAGAACCCGGATTGCTCGGGCTTCAGCGTCGCGCAGTTGCAGCGTCTCGACTTCGCGGCGATGGACCTGTCGGAGTTCTACGCATCGCTGGTGCCGACCTTGCCCAATGTCCAGGCTTTGCAGGCACAAGGCTCCGACCGAATCCCGACCTGCTACTTCGGCCAGGGGAAATGCCAATGAAGACCCATGCGACGGTCGCCCTGTCGCTGGCGCTGTGCACTGCCGCCGCAGCCATGGCACAGGAACGCATTGCGGTGAAGGACGCCAAGCCGCTGCTGATCGCCGCCATCGAAGCGCCAGGCGGACAGGCTCATGGGGTGCTGGTTGGCGACATCGCCGACGCCATCACGCAGCGCTTCAAGGGCACGACACCGATCTACATCGACGTGAGCACCGAGCGCAGGTATGCCCAGGCCGGGTGCAGCCGCCTGAACGTGCGCTTCTGGCAGGACGGCGTGCAGTTGCCCGGCGTGCCGGCACCGCGACGCCAGACCATCGATTTCGGGGTCGACTACTGCCGCGACGGGCAGCCGCCCAGATCGCGGTCGTAGGGGTGCACGGATGAAACGCCTTCAGGTCTTCGACGCTGCTGATGGTGAGCGCGCTCGCGCACTTCGCGGCCCAGGCACAGGGCGTGACACCGCGCTACTGGTCGGACACATGGCGCGGCTGGCATTTCTACGAAGAGCCCGAGCCGGAGTCCACGTATCAACCCGCGCCCGTGGCCAGGATCGCTCCCGCAACTCCGGCGGCCAGCGTCGCCAAGCCACCCGAAATCGCGGAGTTCGAGCGGCTGCAGAAGTCGCTGGAGGAGAAGCGCCACATCGCCATCATGCGGCCGACCGAAGCGAATGTCCGTCGCTACATGGAACTCGAGGCCAAGGTCGTGGCGCGCGCCTCCACCTTCGCAGACATGGCCCAGCGTATCGCCTGGGCCACACCCGAGCTGGATCCGAGCCTGCAGGGCCGACCCGTCAACAGCAAGGCGCTGGAAGTCTTCGACCAGCTGCAGATGTCGCAGCGCAGCGAGTCGATCGGCGCGTTGGGGCGCGACCACGTGCTGTTTTTCTTCTTCCGCGGCGACTGTCCCTATTGCCATGCCTTTGCGCCGACGCTCGAGGCCTTCCAGGCCCGGCACGGCATCCGGGTGGTGGCCATCAGCGTCGACGGTGGGTCGATGCCCGGCTTTCCGGACGCTCGCCGCGACAACGGCATTGCCACGACGCTGAAGGTCACCCAGGTCCCCGCGATCTACCTTGCCCAGCCCTTCACCGGAACGATCACGCCCATCGGCTTCGGCGTGTTGTCGGAGACGCAGTTGGTGGAGCGGATCGCCATCGTCGCCGCGGCACCCAACGGGCCAGCGGCTTCCCTGCCCGTCCGCCAGGCCGGGCTGCCGTGACACCAGCAGGATTCACTTCATGGACATGCGTATTCCGCACCACCTCGCCCGCCAAGCGACCGCGGCGATCGGAGCGGTCGCCCTCGCCCTGTCGCCGATCCCCATGCACGCCGGCGACCTGAACGCCGAGGTGAACAACATGTTCAACAACCTTGGCGCGATCGGCAACTACACGGCGCCCGGCGCCTTCCGCGGCCAGACCTTCGGCACCTACGCCGGCGGAAACCTGTTCATGCGTGCGCCCAACAAGGTCTACCAGCTTGCGGCGATCCAGTTCCCGAGCGCCAAGGCCGGGTGCGGCGGCATCGACGTGTTCGGCGGCTCGTT
This sequence comes from uncultured Pseudomonadota bacterium, assembly GCA_963818005.1. Lineage (GTDB taxonomy): Bacteria > Pseudomonadota > Gammaproteobacteria > Burkholderiales > Burkholderiaceae_C > Rubrivivax. The sequence continues at coordinate 63,223 of CAWFQP010000011.1, read as the reverse complement.
CTCGCACATTTCGGCGGCCGAGTTCAAGAACATGCTGCGCAACATCACCGCCGCGCTGCCGGGCATCGCCTTCCAGCTCGCGCTCGAATCGGTCTCGCCGCTGCTGGGCGGGTTGACCAAGTGGGCCAAGGGCCTGGAGACCTGGATCAACAACGCACGCATCAACTCCTGCGAGACCGCCAAGGCGATCGTCAGCACAGGGGCGGAAGCGCTGGGCTACGGTTCGCAGGAGGCCTGTGCCGATCTGGCGGTGGAGATGGGGCTGGAAGCCGACCGTGACGCCGCCCGCCGCCGCTGCGCCTCGGACCGGGGCAACATCCTGGCCAGCGCACGCACCTCGGCCGACGCCAACCTGCGCAACAAGGCACCCTTCGTCGGCAACCTGACCTGGCGGGCGCTGCAGCGCACCGGCGTTTACCTGGACGATCCGGAGCGCGAGCTGATCATGAGCCTGGTCGGCACGGTGATCTTCTATGCCGAGGACGCTGCACGCGACCCGGAACCGATCGCTCCAACCATCACGTCCATCAGCCACCTGCTCTACGGCCAGGCTGCGGGCGCCGGCACCAACGTGACCCAGCATCTTCTGCGGTGCAACGACTACGCCAACTGCGACGTGGTCACGTTGAACACGGCCTACAACCACATCCCGTTCACGGCACGGGTCGAGACGATGATGCGCTCGATTGCCGACAAGATCGCCACGCGCTCGCCCATCCCCAACAACTCGCCCGAGGTCGGCTTCGTCAACCAGACCACCGAACCGGTCTACAAGATGCTGTCGATCGGCGCAACCATCCCCGGCTCGGGGCTGTCCGACAGCCTGATCGGTCAGTACCGCGACGTCATTGCCGCCGACTACGCCTATGTCTTCCTGGAGCGCAACCTGCGCGTGGGCATGGCGGCGCTCGACAAGGACTACACGCTGCAGCAGTCGCAACGCGAACTGGCCAACCACGTGCGCCAGCGCGCCCAGGCGATGCTGCTGCAGCTGTCGCAGGAGAAGAACCTGCTGTACCAGAAGGTCGGCTCGTTCCGCGCCGTGTCCAGCCATCTGGAGCAGCTCGAACGGCAACTGCGCTCCAGCATGCCGCAGCACGTGATGGACATGCTGGGCCAGCAGGCGGCCTTCCAGTCGCGGTAGCGGCACGGCGGCCGGACTCGCCATGTGGGAGGTCTACGCCTACCAGAACTCCGACAGCCTGTTCGGCGTCTTCAACGCGGCCGCGGCGATCCATGCCTCAAACGACTACATGGCTGCCGTCGCCGCGGTCGCGTTCTGCGGCTTTGTCGCCGCGCTGATCGCCTACGCCTTCGCCCCGGAAAAATTGCAGGGCTGGAAGTGGCTGGCCACGGTGGTGCTGGTGTTCTCGGTGCTGATCGTGCCGCGCGTAACCGTGGGCATCGTCGACAAGACCGGCGGATCGGCGGTCAAGGTGGTGGCCAACGTGCCTTTCGGTGTGGCCATGCTCGGCAGCCTCACCAGCACCATCGGCCACACGCTGACAACCCTGTTCGAGACGGCCTTCCAGGTGATCCCCGGCGTCGGCGGTCTGCCGAGCGAGCTGACCTACGAGAAGAACGGCCTGATGTTCGGCAACCGGCTGATCCGCGACACTGCCAGCGTCGTGTTCCAGGACCCGAATTTCCGCACCGACCTGATCAACTACATCCACAACTGCACGATGTACGACCTGATCGACGGCACCGTCGATCCGGGAGTGTTTTCTGGATCGGACGACGTGTGGGGGTTGATGGGCACGCCCAACCCGGCACGGTTCACCACCCTGACCGCTGCGGGCGGCGCGATCAACGTCGACACCTGCCCCAACGCCTACACCAACCTCAATGGCCGGCTGCCGGCACAAATCACGCGCATTCAAGGCAAGCTGGCGTTTCAGCTGAATCCGACGCTGCCCAATGCTGCTGCTGCGGCGGCCATCGCCGGCCAGATCCAGCAGGCCTACATGAAGAACAACATCGCCAACGCAGCGGCCACAGCAGCAGACCTGATCCGCCAGAACGCGGTGATCAACGCGATCAACGACACCGGCAGCATCATCGGCCAGAAGGTCAACGACCCGGCATCGATGGTGCTGGCCGTCGGCCGGGCACAGGCCGTCGCGCAGCAGAACGCCACCTGGTTGAACTACGGCAAGGTCGCGGAGCAGGCGTTGCCGGTGTTCCGCAACGTCATCGAGGCCGTCACCTACGCCCTGTTCCCGCTGCTGGTGCTGCTGCTCCTGCTGACCAGCGGGCGGGACACGATGATCGCCTTCAAGGGCTACGCCGCGATCCTCATCTGGATCCAGCTCTGGCCGCCGCTCTACGCGGTGCTGAACTACATGGCGTCGATCTACGCCGCCTACGACCTGGCTGCAGCAGCCGATCTGGGGACCGGCGCCAAGGCGCTGTCGCTGCAGACGGCTTCGACGATCTACTCGCGGGCTATTTCTGGCGAGGCGGTGGTCGGCTACCTGGCCATCAGCATCCCGTTCATTGCCTGGGCCGCGCTCAAGCGCATGGAGAACTTCGGGACAGCGTTGGTGGGCGGCCTGTCGGGCCTGCAGGGCATGTTGTCCGGGTCAACGGGCGCCGCCGCCGTGGGCAACGTACATCTGGGAAACGTGGCGATGGACCAGATGCAACTGGCGCCGAACCGCACCTCGGCGTTCATGGGCAGTTGGCAGAACGATCTCAGCGGCAACACCTTCTCTTCGAGCGCGCTGACCGGGCGCACGGCCGTCAGTCTGCTGCGCAACCAGGGGTACGCGTCGCGCGTCGTTTCGATGCGCGTCAGCGAGCAGGATGTTCAGGATGCCAGCCGGCAGGTCGACGCGGCAAAGAGCGAAGCCGTGGCCGCCAGCACGGAGCGATCAGCCGTGCTTTCCGAAGCGTTCAGTCGGGGCTTGTCGAAACTGCGTTCGACACGCAGCAGCAGCGGGGCGACGTCGAGCAGTTACGAGCAACTGGGACAGACCTTGAACCGGTTGGATCAGCTCACGAAGAGTGTGGCCGACAGCACCGGAATGTCTCAATCACAGGTTGCCTCAATAGCATTCGGCGCGGCGGCCCACGTTGGCCTGAACACGGGGATCGCGGGCGGGCGGCTCAACTCCACGGCGGACAAAAGCTACCTCTCAGGACTTTCAGCGCAGGAACAGAAGGTCCTCGGCAGCATGACCAGCGAGCAATTGAGCGAGTTCAAGCAGTTCGGCGACCGGATCTCCCGCGACACCAGCTTCGCAAACATCGTTGCGTCCGACTCTCGTGAGGCACGCGAGATGGCCTCTCGGCTGAACACAACCGCCGCGCGCACAGCACGGGCGGATGCGAGCTTGACTGATCGGGCCAGCTACTCGGAGCGGATGTCATCGGCCTACGAACGTGGTGAGATCATTTCGATCGATATTGCCCAGGACCCGTACAACTTAGCCATGTTCACCCGGTACGCGGAACAGTACGGCGGCGACAGCGCAGCGGCGCGCGCCTTGATGGAAGCCGAACTCGCCCGGCAGTCCTTGAAGCCGAACCGTAACTTCTCGGACGGCAGTGGGGTGCCGGTCGCGTTTGAGGAGTTGCGTGACGAGCACATCCGACAAGCTGGCACCTTCGGATCAGCAACGGATGTCGATGCGCATCGTCAAGCCAGTGACGATGAAGTTGCTGGCTTCAAGCGCGATCCGCAGCCGCGCCAAGCCGGCCCCGTCGAGCCATCGAGCATTCGAGGATCTGTTCAGTCTCGAGGTGCCGATGTCCGCGGGGAGGTCGAGGCAAGACGTGCGGGGTTCGACCAGAAGGCTGAAATCGTGAAGACCGAGGATGGAACCCTCGAATCACGCAGATCGCTACTCAAGCAATCCGGCAAGCAAGTTGGCAGAGACGCAGTATCGTCAATCGACAACGCGAAGGATGCTGTCCAGGACTTGCTGAAGAAGAGGTGACTACCCGAGCTTCTCGGGATCAAACATGCGCTTGTCAGGGTCAGCCTCTGACGGCTTCATGAACGGCGGGTGCCCCTTGTCGCGCCAGTAGTTGGCAGCCAGGGCCTTGGGGGAAGTGGGTGCACCGACCTCCGATGAATCGTCCCAAGCTGCAAGGCCAATACTCACCTTCGGCTTTCTCGTTAGGACCGCGGCAATCGGTGCAGCGAACAGCACGCCGACCGACGCCATGACAGTCCGTGTTGCCCAGTCGTCATTGGCCGCTGAGAGCAACCCGACCAGCGCACCGACGGCAACGATGCCGAAGAAGATGAGCATTCGCATTTGTGCAACTTCCTGGCCGCACAGCGTACTCCCACTGCCGCATTCTGCAAGTCCAGCGGTGTCAACGTCGTGCTCTGAGGAAGAAGTTGCCACCCGAAACACGGCTACTACCCCCCGTCCGTACACCAACCGGCCGGCCACTTTCCGCCGCAAGGCTCCGCACCCGACAGTCGCGCGAGTATCAGGCGCTGCCCTTTGGCATCGCGGCGTCCCACGCCAACAGCTCGCCCAGGGCAGTGCCGATTAGCAGAACGGCGATGAAGACGGCCTTCCGCACGCCTTCTCCAAAGCGAAACTGCTACGTACAGACAGGGCCCGAGCGAGCGTCAATCGCCTTCGACTTGGTAAGATCAAAACGCTTGATCGAGCCAGGGGCTGAATTGCGTGCCCGTCTCATGTCGTACCACCCGAGCACATGCTTGGTGGCGGGTCGATTGGCGGGTTCGTGAAGCGTTGCAGCGTGGAGATCCAAGGAAATCAATGGCTTGTAGCTGATCCCGAGCTTCAGGTGCAGAACATCGAGTGAGGTTTCAGGGGGTCCCGGGTGGTCCACCGGAATCCGTCAACCTGTTGACTTGTAAGGTTTTTCTTGATTGGCGACGATGTTCAGCAACCCGAATCCCACGCCCTGGCGCGCGGCGCGCCCCATCGCGCGAGCAGGCTGCCGAGCATGGCGCGCAGGTTGTAGCGGCGGTTGAAGCGGAACTGCACCTCGGCCAGGTAGCGGTAGGCGTACTTGGCGAACTTCACCGCGTGGTAGGTGCCGCTCAGCGCCGTCTTGATGTTGCTGATGAGCGTGTTGACGCAGCGGAACTGCTCCAGCTCGACGCTGGCCTTGCCGCCGCCGGTGACGGTGCGGTCGTGGCAGGCGCCCAGGCTCGCAGCTTCCGTGAAGCAGCCCAGGCCGTCGGAGACGACGGTCAGCGGAAGCACGGTACTGCTGGCGAAGAAGTCCTTCAGGGCCTGTTTTGTGAACGGCCGCGGCGACAGGCAGGCCAAGTGCGGCCGTCCGTCCTCCGTGGTCTGCACGGCGGCCAAGAACGGCACCTTGTTCTCCGAGCCGCGCCCGGCCTTGCCGCCGCTGCGCTGCCCGCCCAGGTAGGCATCGTCGACTTCGACCCGGCCGGTGAGCTGGCGATCCGCCTCGACCAGCCTCATCGCCTCCATCAGCTTGTGTTTGACGAGCCAGGCGGTGCGGTAGCACACCCCGAGCTGGCGCTTGAGTTCCAGCGCCGAAACGTTGTTTTTGGACTGGGTCAGGAACTGCATCGCCAGGAACCACCGTGTCAGCGGCAGCTTGGTGGAGTCGAAGACCGTTCCGCTGGTCACGCTGCATTGGTGCTGGCAGCCGGCGCACTGCCAGTACAGCCGCCCTTGGCGACGGAACGTCGTGCGCGACTCCGTCACGCCGCAGACCGGACAGACGAAGCCCGACGGCCAGCGTGCTGCCACCAGCGCCTGCTCGCACCGATCCTCGGTGCCGTAGCGGCCCAGGAACTCCGGCATCGACAGACCTTTCTGGAACTGAACTTGGTTCATCGGCATGGCACACCTCCTGTTCGGATGTGCCCATCTTCGCTGGCTACTGGCTCACAGCGTGAGCCTGCTGAACATCGTCGCTCTTGAGAAACAAATCTTGTCTGGGGTGGGTTTTCATGCCGGCGCTGCGGTCGAGGTGATCACGAAGCCGAGGGCCGCGGCACGGCGCTTGAGCGCGGCGACGCTGCGCTGGCGCTGCTGCTCTTCGTAGTGCTGTTGGCCCTTGTCGACGAAGGCTTCGCCTCGCGTGAGCATGTAGTACACCATGCGCGCGAGCTTGTGTGCGACTGCAGTGTTGGCGCGCGGCTTGTCCATGCGGCCGCAGAGTCGGCGGTAGAACGCGCCGAGCGCCGAGTCACTGCGCGACAGGCTCATCGCCGCCAACTTCAGGACTTGGCGCACCCGGTTGGCCGAGCGCTTGGTCTTGGCCGATAGCACCTTGCCGCCGCTGATCTTGGTGCCTGGGCTCAGGCCCAGCCATGAACAGAAGTGCTTGACAGTCTCGAATCGACTGACGTCGGGGCCGATCTCCGAGAGAATCTTCATCACCGCGGCCAAGCCCAGCCCGTTGATGCGCGTGAGGTCCACGCCGGCCCAGTTGGCCAGCGTCTGACGGGCATCGAATTCCTGGCGCACCTTGCTGCCTGCACGCGGCGCCTTGCCCAGATCGACTTCGGAGTGCCCCAGTTCGCTCAGCAGCACCTGCAGCCTCGCGTCGCATTCGACCAAGTGCCGCGCGATGTCGTCGTACATCGCCAGAGCCTGGCCGAGCACGAACAGGTGTTCGGCGCGCCAGTTGCCGGTCAGTGCCTTGGTGATCTCCACCGCGCTGGCCTTGACGCGGGCGTTGCGGTGCCGAGCCAGCGCCTTGGGATCACGTTCGCCAGCCACGATGGCGCGGATGATTGCCTGTCCGCTCAGCCCCATGACGTCGGTGAGTACCTCGGTAAGCTGGATGTTCATCTCGACGAGCGCCTTCTGCATGCGTTGCACCCAGCTGGCTTGCTCAGCCAGGAGCACGTCGCGCAGGCGGGCGACCGCGCGCACGGTGCAGACGTCGCCCTTGGGGCGCCAGGCTGCACGCAACAACCCGAAAGTCATCAGCTTTTGCAGCCATTGGCAGTCCTGCACGTCGCTCTTGCGCCCGGGCACGTACTTCATCTGCCGGGCGTCGACCAGCCAGACCGAGAGCCCGCGCTGCTCGAGTACCTCGTACACCGGGATCCAGTAGACGCCAGTGGACTCCAGCGCCACCGTGTCGACGCCGCACGCGATGAGCCAGTCGGCCATCGCGTTCAAGTCATCCGTCATGGGGCCGAATTCCCGCACCGGTTCATCCGTCGAACGCCGTGGCACGGCCACCCAGTGGCTTGATCCTCCGATGTCGATCCCCGCCGCATTGGGAAACACAATCTCTTCATCTTGCGTGCGCATTGCCATCGTTTGCTCCAAAATTGACAACGAACGGCCGCGCCATGGGAGACGTCGAATTCGACTCGATCTCTTGAACGGGATGTGCATCGCTGCACTCACCAATGTCACCGACGAATCCCGGACCATGCTAATCAACGGGCTCGTGCAAACTCGCACCAATGCTGGTTCGGTCATGTCGGCGCTGCCGTTCGCCTTCTAGCGCAAACCGTCGCACGCCGCCAGGCAAGGCAGCGCACGGAGTCGGCACCGCATCAATGTTTCTCCCCGTACACCGTCCCTGCCGCAGCGGGGTTGAAATGCTAATCAAGAAACAACTTGCGGTCACCGCCTCGCCGCACCAACCACACGCGGCCGCTTCACTCGACTGCCGCCGCAGCCTCGATGGCGGTCACCATCGCCTGTGCAATGCGCAAAGCCTGCGCGCGCTCGACCTTGCACTCGTCGAACAGCAGGTTGAAGCGCATCGCGCCGTCGAAGCTGGCCACGGTGACGCAGATCGGGTGCTGGGCCGGCGGCGACACCAGGAACTCCAGCGAGCGCAGCTTCGCGCCATTGGCGAGCGTGACGGCGTCGAAGCTGCCGACGTTGGTCAGCATCGACGACGGCGGCGCCATCGCGACCAGGCTTTGCACCATGCGCGCACCCGCCGCGTTGGGCGGATACACCACGCCCTCGCGGTAGATGGAGTGCACGAGATTCGCATCGCCACTGCGCAGTACCGACCTGAGCCGGTGCGTGACATCGACCGCCAGCGCCCAGAAGTCCGGCTCAGCGGCCACCGCATGCACCGTGCAGACGGTGGCGATGTACAGGCCGAGGTCCTGCGATGTCAGGCCGCCACGGAGCACGCCGCGCAGGTCGGCCAGCGAGTTCAGCGCAAGGTGCCTGGCCTGCGCCTTCGGGAACTCGCTGTGGATGGCCAGCAGCTGGGCGGCGCCCAACGCGCCTTGGACCGTGCCGCCATGTGCACGGCTGGCCTCGCGCAGGGCCGTCGTCACCGCCTTCGACAACGCGAACGGAATGACCGCAATGTGCCGCTGCGCCTGAGTGCCACCGTGGAATCCCGGCAGCTGCTGGGCGAACTTCAACGCGTTCCTGCCCTGGTTCAACCAGTAGGCGAGGGTCTTGATCGAAGCACCGATCGGTCCCTGTTCCTTGATCAGGTCGAGGTCCTGCGCCGAAGATCGTGCCGGCCGGTAGCGACATGGGCAGTTCCTCGAGCGCCGCGCGACGCAGGACCTCGATGAACACGTCGGCCCCTGAGCGGCCGTCGCCGATCACATGGTGGAAGACCATCGCGGCCACGGACTTGCGCCCGCGCCCGCCGAACCACAGGAAGCGCGCCAGCGGGCCGCCGTCCGCGAAGGGCTCGTCGAGTTGAGTCGACAGTTGCCCGCGCCAGTTGCGCAGCCCACCCGTTTCGATCGGGATCGGGTGCGCATCCGCCTCGATGGGCTTGAACCAGTGGCGGCCGCCGACCAGCGCCACGCGTGCGCGCAGCAGCGGGTGCTCGGCCTGCACGATGCGCAGTGCATCGCCCAGCCGCGCCGCGTCGAAGGCACCGTCGATCTCCGCGAAGACCACGAAGTTCAGGCGGTACAGCTTGTCCAGCAGGAAGTAGATGTTCTCGGTCGGTCCGAGCGGGCGATCGATGTCGGACGCCCTGTTGCGGGGGTGGGCTCCTTCGGTCATGTCGTTCACGTCTGCGCCTTGCGGCAGCAGCAGTCGATGAACTTCTGCAGCGCACCCGTCGGTGTGCGATGCGCTTCCCACTCGCGCTTCAGCTGGCTTCGAATATGCACAATGTGCTGTTCAAGTGGTTGATGCCGGTCAACGGCATTTGACTGGCAAGAGTGCGGGCCGAGGCGCTGAGGCCGTCAACTCGGCTCGCCTTTGCGCTGTCTCCAGGCGCGCTGCCGGTCGTCGCGTCCCGCTGAATGGGCGGCGCGTGTCGCGGCGGCGATCGCGTCGGTGTCGACGCCCTCGAAAGCAGTGGCCAACGGCTGCAAGGTCGGGGGCAGTGCGGCAGCTGCCACACGCTGGTATTCGCGGCCGAAGCCGTCGCGCGCCAGCCAGCCGGCATCGACGAGCCAACGACGCAACTCCACGTGGTCGGTGTCGAGGAAGTTGGCCACGCCGACGAGTTGGGCCTTCAAGGCCTCGTTCACATCGCGCTCGGACATCGGCGCGGCGGGCAGTCCCGCCCACACCAGTCCCAGGACGAGTCGACGCTGCGCGTCAGACAGCCCGCCGATGCTGACGCCCGCCTTCACGAACAGCGCGGCAAGCGGCTGTAGCGACGAGGGCAGCAATAGGAGCGACATCGCCGCAGGATAGCGCCGGCCGGCACAGGTCGCCACACGTGGCAGCCGAAGGCCGCAGATTGACCGCGAATGTCCCGCTCCCGCTGCGTTACTACCGACGAACTCAAGGCGAACGACTGCTGTCGGGCGGGCACTTCAGGCGGCCGTACAGCTGCTCTGAGTCGATGAGCACCAGTGAAAGGCTCGAACTCGGTGGCCGGGCGCGACTTTGTGTTGCCGCAGCCATCAGTGGCCAAGATGTCGACGAGATGGGAATGCTTGGACTGGCCGTTCACGCGAATCAACTCTCGGCGCTTCATGCCTTACCGGCGTCGGCCAGGGGGACCTTGCCCGGCACGAAATTGGCCTCGTTGCGAACTCCATCGGGATCTACAAACAGCACGCAGTGGTACCGCCTGCGCCCAGCGGTCTTCGCGAGGTGCGCTCGCCTCACGATAGCCTGCACAGGACCGAAGGCGCCCGATGCAGCACGTGGAACTCCGCGACGCTCACAGCCGCGCTAGATCCGGCCCCCCCGCCGCCCCGAACCATGCCTTCGCGTAAGCCCGCTGCGCTGCCGCCTCACCGTTGCGGTCGCCCTTGCGCTTGTAGACCTCGGCCAACCCGGCGAGGGCCCAGCCGTTGTTGCGCACGCTGGCGAGCGAATCGCGGAAGGCGCGCTCGGCGTCGTCGAGCCGGCCCTGGCGCAGGCGCACCCCGCCGAGCGACTGGCGCACCGGGTAGTACCAGTAGGGCGGCTCGGTGTAGCTCAGTTTGTCCTGCAACGCGATCGCCTCCTCGTAGGCGCCGGCGGCGCGTTCGAGCTCGCCCGCCGCATCCGCGATCCGCCCGATGGCGACGAGGCGTGCGGTCGCCACGATTGTCTTGGCCGGCACGCCCCACGGCTCGTAGGGCCCGTAGTCGGCCTTGGCATCGAGGGCGGTGATCGCGTCGACCTCGGCTTGCGCGGCCACGGTGTCCTTCTTCCGTGCGAAGGCCGTAGCCCGGGCGTAGTGATACATCGCCCGCACCAGCACGAGCTGCTCGTCGGGCGCGGGCAGGGCCAGCACCGTATCGGGGTCGGCGAAGGTGAGCTGCGTGGTGTAGGGTGCAGCCTTCACCGGCTCCATGATCTGGAACTGCTTGGCCAGCTCGGCGGGCACCGCCGCGTCGAGCTTCTTCGCCGCATCGACGGCGGTGGCGCCGTCACCGCCCATCTGCGCCGAGACCATCACGAAGTGGATGTTGTGCGGGTAGTAGGCACTCTTGTAGAGCGGATCGGAGGGCGAGCCCTGGAAGTAACGCTCGTCGACCGCGACCGCGCGCTTGTTGGTGTCGAGCGAGCGCCGGTACTGGCCCACCCGGTAGTAGATGTGCGACGGCATGTGCACGATGTGGCCGGCGGCGGGCATCAGCGCGCCCAGGCGCTCGGCATACGGCAACGCCTTCTCCGGAGCGGTCGAGGCCTCGACCGCGTGGATGTAGAGGTGGATCGCGCCGGGGTGCGTGGGGTTGCGCTTGAGCACCGTCTCGAGGCTGGAGACGATCTCCGCGCCGCGGCCCTTCGGCTTGACGCCGCCGCTCTCCCAGTAGTCCCACGGTTGGGTGTCCATCGCGCTCTCGGCGTAGAGTGTGCGGATCGTGTCGTCGGCCGGGAAGCGCGCGGCCACCTGCTTCATCGCGTCGGCGTAGGCCGCGTCCAGCGCTGCGCGCTCGGCCTTGGGGTCGGCCGAATAGCGCTTCTCGAGCGCCTCGATCAGTGCGCGCTCCTTGGCGCCGGCGCCGGCCTTGACCGCCACCGCCTTGTCGAGCGCGGCAAGCGCTGGCGCGTTCGCCTCCGGCAACATCGGCACATTGATGTTCGGCCCGAGGATCAGCGCCTCACCCCAGAAGCAGGCCGCGCAGTTCGGATCGAGCTTCTGCGCCGCTTGGAAGGCGCGCTGTGCCTCGGCGTGGTTGAAGGCGAACGCCAGCCGCAGCCCCTGGTTGAAGTAGGCCTGCGCGCGCTCGTCGCGGGTGGTGATTGGGAAGACAAGCGTGCCGAGCCGCTTGTACAGCGGCACGTCGCCGCCGGCGGCTTTCATCGGCTGCGGCTGGAACGGCGCGGTCTCGGTCTTGGCGACGACGGCAACGAGCCAGGCGGCGGGGATCGTCATCGCCTTGCCGGCGATGGGGCCACACGCCGAGTCGGGGCCGGTGTCGAGCAACGGATCGAACGTGGAGCCGGCGGCCGTGGCGCCGGCCGGCGTGTTGCCGCCGCGAGGGCGGTCGACGACCGACAGGCTCGCAGTCAGCAGGCCAGCGGTGGCGAGCGCGAGCGCCAAGCGGCGCAGATGGGTCTTGGACGACATGCCAGTCCCTCCCTTCTTGAGGAAAGACGGCCGTTTCACGCAGAGGCTCGGCAGGACCCGGGACCGTCGCCGGGCTCCTGTCAGCGAATTGCGCGTGGGTCGCGCAGCAGGAGTGATCCTGACACTGGCGGAGCTGGAGCGCAAGTCCGGCGGGTCGGTGCACCCCGCTGCTGAGGTCTACATGCGCCAATCTCGACGACGGCTTTGCGGCAACCAATCTGAATCACCGAAGGGTGGGTTTGGGTCGCAGTGCGGGTCCATGACAAACCATCCTCAGTGACCGGTGATGTAGACCAAGCCGACATCCGCACCCGCGCGTTCGGGACCGCTGGACTCAACTGCCACCTTGATGGTCGGATTCATTTCGCCGATCTTTCGTCGAAAGTCATCGCTCCCCCCACCCGGGAAGGCGCCTACAGTGTTCATCGACGTGCACCGATCCGTCACTTTCTGCGTGACCTTCAGCAGGTCGAAACCGAAAATGACCGAAAGGTAACTTCCAGAGCCTGACGTGCCGTCCACGGCGCAAGACTTACCGCTCGGTCACTCCGCGGGCGCGGAGACCCCAATCCGCTCCTCCGTGGAACTGGGCGCCGTCATCCGCGACCAGCGCAAGCGGCTGGCGCTGAAGCAGCTCGACCTGGCGGGCCTGGGCAACACCGGCAACCGCTTCATCGTGGACCTGGAGAACGGCAAGCCCACGGTGCAATTGCAGAAGGTGCTGGACCTGATGGACCTGCTGGGCCTGGAAGTGGTGGTGCGCACCAAGGCCTCGCGGTCAGCGCCGTCGCTGTGATGGAAGTGTGATGCAGCCACGGCCCGGCCGGCTGGACGTCTATTTCGGCAGTGACCTCGTCGGCGCCGTGCACGACAGCGCAACGCTGCCCTTCGAGCACGCGCCCGGCTGGCTGGGCGGCGACCAGCGCATGTCGCTGGCCGCCATCCCGCTGCAGGCCGGACGGCAGGCCACGCCCGAGGTGCAGGCCTTCTTCGAGAACCTGCTGCCAGAGGGCGAACTGCGCGACGACCTGGCCGCGCAGCGCAAGGCGTCCACCCTCTTCCCATTGCTGCTGGAGGTGGCCGGCGACACCGCGGGCGCCTTCGTGCTGGTCGTGCCCGGGCAGACACCGGAAGCGCCCCGCTACGAGGCCACGAACTGGGACGCCATCTCGGCCATCCTGGCCAAGCGGTCGGCCGCAGCCATCGACATCCACGAGCAGGGCGCACGCATCTCGCTGGCCGGCGCGCAGGACAAGACCAGCATCGCCCTGTTCGACGACGGCGTGCCGCGGCTGCCCAAGGGCACGTCGCCGTCCACCCACATCCTCAAGCCCAACATCCGGCGCTTGGCCAAGGTGTGGCACTCAGCCGCGAACGAAACCATCGTGATGCGCGCCGCCGCGCTGGCCGGCCTGCCGACCGCCGAGGTCTTCTACGAAGCCGCACACCGAAGCCTGCGTCGTGCGCCGCTTCGACCGCCAGCTGCGCCACGACGGCACGCTGGCCCGACTGGTGCAGTACGACCTGTGCCAACTGGCCGGCACCGTGTCCGACCGCAAGTACGAGAAGGAAGGCGGCCCGGGCCTGGCCGCCTGCGCCGAACTGATCCGCCGCTACAGCACGCAGCCCGCCGTCGACCTGCGCCACCTGCTGCGCTGGGTGTTCTTCAACCTCTACGTGGGCAACCACGACAGCCACGCCAAGAACCTGTCGATCTACAGCGTGCCCGGCCAGGGCGCGACGCTGACGCCGTTCTACGACCTGATGTGCACGCGGCTGTACCCGGGGCTGTCGCCCGAGTTCGCCCTTGCGATCGGCGGCGAGGTCGAGGCCGGGCGAGATGAGCGCGGAGCACCTGGCGCTGATGGCCCGGCAGCTGGGCATGCAGCCAAGATTCCTGGCGCAGCAGGCGGCCGATATGGCGGCGCAGCTGCAGCGTGCGATGGCCCTGGCGGTGCAGGAGCTGGCGCCCGCAATGTCGCCATCGGCGCGGACGCTGGCCGAACTGCTGGAGCGTTTCGTGTCAACGTCGACCCGGAAGTTGGCCGAGCGCATCGCAGCGTGAGCACGAGGACCAGTCCGGCGTGCGCTGCGGCGCGGTGGCCATGCGTCTGGCCGAGCATGTCGATCGGCTCATTGTTCCCGGTAGCCCTGCGCGGACTCCTTGGCTTCGGCGACAGGTGCGCTGCCCGCCGCGACATTCCCCGGCGCACGGCTTGCTGGCTGCCAGGCCACTACAGTAGGGGTAAAGCAATGGAGTGCAACGTGCCATCCTTCCGTGCCTCGGCCCGTTTCAGCCGCTGGCTGAAGCCAACCGCCCTCGCCCTGCTGTGCATGCTGCTGGGCGCCTGTGGTTCGCTGCCGCGCAATGCGCTGCCGGCACAGGCCGCGCTCGAAGGCAAGATCCCCGGCTTGCCCGACGTGCGCGGCTGGGCCTTGCAGGCCGGCTCGACGCTGGAGCAGGACCTGGTGCGCTCCTTCGCGCAGGAATCGCCGCAGGACTTCCCGCCCGACGCCTCGGGCACCGTGAGCTATGCCCACCTGGCGCTGTCGGGCGGCGGCGCCAACGGTGCCTTCGGCGCAGGCTTCCTCAGCGGCTGGACGGCCACCGGCACGCGCCCGATGTTCAAGATCGTCACCGGCGTGTCGACCGGCGCGTTGATGGCGCCCTTTGCCTTCATCGGGCCGCCGTACGACCAGGCTCTGCGCGATTTCTACACCACCACCCGCTCGAGCGACATCTTCCTGCTCGGCTCGACCTTCGGGCTGCTCTGGCAGCTGATGGCCGGCGAGGCGCTGGCCGACACGCGGCCGCTTCAGGCCATGGTCGTGCGCCATGTCGACGAGCAGCTGCTGCAGCGCGTGGCCGAAGCCCACCGGCGCGGGCGGCGGCTGTACATCGGCACCGCCTACCTCGACGCGCCGCGCTTCGTGGTCTGGAACATGGGGCTGATCGCCAGCAGCGGCCACCCCGACGCGCTGGCGCTGTTCCGCAAGGTGATGCTGGCCTCGGCCTCGATCCCGGTGGCCTTTCCGCCGGTGTTCTTCGATGTCGAGCTCACGCCCGGCGGGCCGCGCTACGACGAGATGCATGTCGACGGCGGCGTCGGTGCACGCGTGTTCCTCCATGGCGGCGTGTTCCGCGGCTCGGTGATCCGCGAGCGCGGCGGCCTGGGCGGTGCGGGCCGCGAGGACATCTTCGTCATCCACAACGGACAGCTGGTGCCGCAGCCCGAGCCGGTGCCGCGCTCGCTGGCGTCGATCGCCGCGCGCTCGATCGATGCGTCGGGGCGCACCGCCGTACTGGGCGACCTGCTGCGCATCAACGCCTATGCGCAGCGCGAAGGCGGCAGCTTCCGCTGGATCACGATCCCGCGCGACGTGAACATGGCCGGCGAAGAGGTCTTCGATCCGGCCCAGATGCAAGCGCTGTATGACCTGGGCCTGCGCATGGCCGGCTCGGGTGAGCCCTGGTTCACGCAGCCGCCGGGGCAGGCGCAGTGAGGACTGTCGAACCCGGCCACGCGGCACCGCCGGTCGATGCGCTGAACTGCCCTCGCTGACGCTTTCGCCCGAGCCCGTCAGGATGTCCCATTCGGAATCGCGGGTCATATATCCGGAATCGCATGGCTGCTGTTCCCGAGAGTCTGCTTTCCTTCTGCGGTCGGCGCATCGCGCCGTGCGGCACCGGCCCGACGCGAAGTCGGTGTGTGGGCGGCTCGCCGGCGAACACAGCGAGCGGGTGTTGTAGTGCGAGGGTGGCCGCCCGCGGGCGCAGGCCCCATTCGCGGCACGCTGGCTGCTGACCCGCCTCGTCGATGGCGAAGAGGCACCTACGCCGGACAGAAGTCGCTCGCCCGCGAGCGTGGGCCGGAGAACGCGGGTGACGCCATCGCGCTACCGCAGTCGACTCGGCACGCCGGCCCCCGCCAACCCAACGGCTGCGGCAACGTCAGCATCCCGCCGTGAACAGAAGGTCTCCCATGCTTGTCTGAACGCGCACTGGCCCGAATCGTCGTCGGACGCCGCTGCGCCGTCCTGATCCTTCGCCTTCAGCGCCCTTGCCCGCGCCTCATTCGCGACCCAGAGGAAGAAGCCTTGCTGCAATGCAGGGCTGCCCGCCGCCGACCGTCCACGAGCAGCCTGCGTGCCGCGGCCTTCAACCTTCCTCGAAGTCGGCTTCGATCCGGCCGTCGCGCAGCGCCTCCAGCAAGGCGGCATGGTCGGCCGCGTTCTGCTGCTCGTAGGCCATCGCGAAGTCGGCCAGCGCATCGGCCAGCGTCTGGCCGCCGCCGATGTAGCCGCTGAGCAGCGCCGGGTCGCCCGAGCGCGCGTGCGCCCGTGCCAGGATCCAGCCGGTCAGGCGGGCGTGGTCGCGCATGCTGCGCGGGCCGTACAGCTCCACCTGCGGCTTGATCTTCACGTCGCGCAATTGGCGCACGTACAGGTGGTTGTCTTGGGACGACAGCAGGTGGCCCAGGAACAGGTCGGAAGACGCCTGCATCAGCCGCTGGCCGAAGACCACCCGCTCGCCCTCGGTGCCGAAGGCGGACACGTGGACATGCGGCGCCAGCACCGAGCGGCGTGCCTGCTTGATCTGCAGGAACAGCGGATCGTCCTCGGCGGCGAAGAACATGGCCACGGCGCAGGTGGTGCCGACGCTGCCCACGCCCACCACCTTCATCGCCACGTCGGCCAGTTCGTAGCGGTCGAACAGCACGCGCCGCTCCGGCGGCAGCGAGTCGCGGTACGCCTCCAGATTGGCGCGCATCTGCTCGTCGAAGCCCGGCTCATGCCAGGCCTCGGGGTGGAAGATCAGCGGCGGCGTGTCGCGGATGCGCGGCACGCTGCCGGCGGTGCAGGCGAGCTTGACGAACTCGACATCGGCGCCGCGCGCTTCGGCCTTCTTGCGCATCTCCTGCGCGCGGCGTTGCACCTTGTCGTCGCCGAAAGCCCCGATCGCCTGATCGATATCGACCGATTCGTACCAGGCCTGCAGCGTCGGCATCTTCGCCAGCTCGCTCATCTTGTCGGCATAAGCCAGCACGGCGGACTGCACCGCGGCGCGGGCGTCGGCGCGCGAATGGCCGTTGTGCCGGCTGGCGATGGCATAGCTGGCCGCCAGCCGCTTGAGGTCCCATTCCCAGGGCGCGGGATGGGTCTCGTCGAAGTCGTTGATGTCGGCGATGATGCGCCGCTCCGGCGTGGCAAAGGCGCCGAAGTTCAGCAGATGGCAGTCGCCACAGGCCTGCACGATCTGCCCGGTGCTTTGGGCCGGCGCCAGGTCGGCCGCCATCAGCGCAGCGGCACCGCGAAAGAAGGCAAAGGGCGAGCGCGCCATGCGGCCATAGCGGATGGGCACCAGGTGCTCGATGCGCCCGGCGCTGGACTCGATCAGCTGCTGCACCGGGTCGCGCCGATCGGCCGCCGGCGTGTAGGCCGCCTGCGCCTCGCGCGAGCAGACCACGCGCAGCGCGCGCCCGGCCTCCTGGCGCTCGCGCCGCGTGCGCAGATGGGCCGGTTTGTCCAGGTAGGCCACCTTGATCGGCGGCGCGAAGGCCTCGCTCGACACCGGGGCGGCTGCTGTAGCGCTCTGGCCGGCAGGCGCCGCCTTCGATGTCGCCGGGACGTCTTCCGGGCGTGCGCTTCTTGCTCATGGCGGCTACAACCAATCGTTGAGCGTGATGCCGACGCCGATGGTCGTCTGGTTCCAGTTGTAGTCGATCAGCGTCTCGCCGTAGCCGCTGAACAGCTTGACGTAGCCGCGCACCGGGCCGAACAGCGGTGAGCTGGTGTAGGCCAGCTGGCCGGCGCCCTTGCCGGTGCTGGGGTTGCCGCGGATCGTGCCGCTGAAGCTCTGGCCGCGCCACTTGTAGATCGCCGACAGGTCGCCCCAGCCGTAGTAGTCGGCGATCGTCGGGTTGTCGTCCTTGTCGTCCGACTCGGGGATGCGCCACCACAGCCGGCCCAGCAGCGCGAAGTCGCCCTGCTCGACGCCGAAGCTCGCGATCAACCGGTTCCAGCTGCGCGACAGCAGGTCCGAGCGGCCGTTCGACTGGTGGTTGAAGGCCAGGTTGAACAGATTCCACTTCAAGTCGCCCCACTGCAGCGCCGGCTTGTAGCTGAGGATCAGCTCGGGCATGTAGTTGGTTTCGCGGAACGGCCGCGAGGCGTTGCCCGTGTCGTTGTACAGCTGCCATTGGCTCTGCTGCGTGTACGCGACCCACGCGCCCCAGCGGCGGTCGTCGGTGGTCCAGGCCCTGAACTTGAAGCTGATCTGGAACGCCGCCTCGACATCGTCGAGCTCGGTGCCGGGCTCGAGCAGACCGGCGTTGACCAGCGGGTCGTAGGGCGCGGTGTTCAGGTCGGTGGTGTAGCGGCCGACGAGGAAGTAGTTCGGCGCGTACAGCGAGACGTCGTAGCGCGGGCTGGCCGGGTCGAAGGCCCAGGCCTTGTCGAACATCGAGCCGCTGCCGGCGGTGGCCGCCGGCGCGGCGGCGGCCGTGGGCGTGGCGGGCGCGGCCGGCGTGGCTGCGGGCGCGGCCGCTGCGGGCGTGGCCGGTTTCGCGGCGCGGCCGCTGATGCGGTCGAAGCAGGCCAGGCGTTCGCTGTCGGCAGCGATGGCCGCACAGTCGGCCATCCCGACGCGGGTTGGGCCAGCGCGTGGGTGGACGCGAGCAGCAGGCTCACGAGCGCGGTCGGAATCGGCAGGGTGGACGCTGTTGGCATGGTCGTCTCCGAGTTGTGCGGCAAGGCCTTCGGGCGCGCCCTCACTTCGCCGCTCCCAGGTTGCCGAAGCCGGCGTTGAAGGCCTGGCTCTGCACCGGGCTCGGGCCGCCCTGCGGCTTGGGCGCCATGCCGGCGGCGATGTCGACCCAGCCGCCGCCCACCGCCTGGTAGACGTTGACGATCTGCGCATAGCTGCTGGCCTGCAGGCTGACCGACGCCAGCTCGGCGGCGAACAATTCGTTCTCGGCCACCAGCACCTCCAGGTAGCCCGACACGCCCTTGTCGAAACGCAGCTTGGACAGCCGCGCGAACTCGCGCAGCGCGACCACGCGCTCGCGCTGCAGGCTGAACTCCTCGGCCCGCTTCTGCGAGCCGCTGAGCGCGTCGTTGGTCTCGCGCAGCGCGTTCAGGATGGTCTGCTGGTACACCGCCAGCGCCGCGCGCTCGCCGGCCTCGGCCGCGGCCACCTGGCCTTCGATGCCGCCGAAGGTGAAGATCGGCCCGGCCAGGCTGGCGCCGATCAGGCCCGGCCGCGGCCGGGCCGCTGAACAGCGCGCCGGTGGCCGTGGCGGTGGTGGCCAGTGCCGCCTGCAGCGACAGGTTCGGGTAGTACAGCGCGCGCGCCGCGCCGATGTTGGCATTGGCCGCCACCAGGTTCTGCTCGGCCCCCAGGATGTCGGGGCGGCGCTGCAGCAGCGTGGCCGGCAGGTCGCCGGGGATCTGCGGCGCGATCAGCTGGTCGATGGTCTTGCCGCGCGGGATCGGGCCCGGGGTTGCGGCCCAGCAGGATCGAGATCAGGTTCTCCTGCGTGGCGACGGCCTGCTGGAACTGCGGGATCGCCGCGCGCGCCTGCTGCGTCTGCGAGCGGATCTGCGACAGCTCGGTCATCGCGATCATGCCGGCCTTGTAGCGCAGCTCGAAGATGCGCAGCGTGCCTTCGAAGTTGCGCGCGGTGGCCTGCGCGATCTCCAGCTGCCGGTCCAGCGAGCGCAGCACGATGTAGCTGGTGGCCACGCCGGACACCAGCGTCAGCACCACGCCGCGCTGGCCCTGCTCGCTGGCATAGACCTGGGCCTGCGCGGCCTCGGTCTGGCGGCGCACGCGGCCGAACAGGTCGGTCTGCCAGCTCGCGCCCAGCGACACGTTGTAGAGCGAGAAGTACGGGCTCAAGCGTCGGCGGCACCGGCGGAAAGCCGCTCGGTGCTGGCGCGCGCGCGCTGCGCGTCGGCGCCGTAGCCGATCTGCGGATACAGCTGCGAGCCGGTGGTGGTGAGCGCGCCGATGAACTGGTCGACCCGCGCCGCGGCCACGCGCAGGTCGCGGTTGTCGCGCAGCGCGGTCTCGACCAGCTGGTTCAGCACCGGGTCGCCGAACTGCTCCCACCACTTCAGGTTGGCGACGTCGGCGGCCTTCGGGTAGTCGATGCGCCAGGCGGCGGGCGTGTCCACCGTCGGGCGCACGTAGTTCGGGCCGACCGTGCAGCCGGCCAGCGCCACGGCGATGCAGGCGGTGAGGAGGCGGATCTTCATGGTGATGTCCTTCCCAGAATCAGATGTCGAGCGCGCCGGTGGACGGCCGGGCCACGCTGATGAACGGTCATGCACGACATGGTGCTCAGGCCCGCGCCAGCAGCCAGCCGCAGGCGCCGGCCACCAGCAGCAGCGCCAGCATCGCCGACGCCCACTGGCGCACCAGCCGGTCGCCGGCCTCGAAGACCGTGCCCAGCCCGGCGAAGCCCGGGCGCACCGCGCCGCTGCCGCTGCCCAGCAAGGGGCGGCGCGCGAACGCCGCCGCCAGCAGCGCGCCGACGGCGAACAGCAGCCCCATCGTGCCCAGCTCCTCCAGCGAAAAGGCCTTGGCCAGCAGCTCGCCCGGCAACGGCCCCCACACCGCCGCCAACGACAGCAGCAAGGACGCCACGGCCAGCCCCAGCGCGGCCCACTGCGACAGCAGCGACACCGGCTTCAGATCGGCCAGCGGCGCGGCCGGCCGGGCGAACACGCGCAGCGCGATCAGCACCACGTAGCCGGCGGTGAAGGCGGCCCCGCCCTGCAGCACCCAGCTCCACCACCACTGGCCGGATTCGTCGGCCGAGGCCAGCAGCAGCTTCTTCGCCAGATAGGCGCCGCTCGGCACCACGCCCATCAATGCCAGCCCGCCGATCAGGAAGGCCGCCACCGCCAGCGGCAGCGCGCGCGCCGCGCCGGCCAGCTCGTCGATGCGGTCGTGGCCCAGGCGCGCATACACCAGCCCGGCGGCCATGAACATGCCGGCCTTGGCGGTGGCATGCGCGATGGCCTGCAGCACGCCGGCCGTGGCCGCCACCTCGCGCAGCGCCATGTCGCCGGCGGCGTCGAAGGCCAGCGGGAACAGCAGGAACAGGTAGCCGATCTGCGCCACGGTGGAATAGGCCACCAGCAGCTTCAGCCGCTGCTGGCGCAGCGCCACCACGCTGCCGACGACGATGGCCGCCGCGCCCAGCCCGGCCAGCAGCTGCGCGGCCTGCGCGCTGGCCACGCCGGGCATCACGTCCAGCCACAGCCGCAGCACCAGGAACCACGAGCCCTTGATGACCAGCGCCGACAGCACCGCGCTGGCCGCGGCCGGCGCGCCGCCGTGCGCCGGCGGCAGCCAGATGTGCAGCGGGAACAGCGCCGTCTTGGCCAGCAGCCCGGCGGTCATCAGCGCCAGCGCGGCCATGGCGATCGGCTCGGGCTGCAGCGCGTCCGCCAGCAGCGGCATGTCCAGCGTGCCGTAGCCGCCGTACAGCAGCACCGCGCCCAGCAGGTACAGCACCGAGCCGCACAGCGCGAACAGCATGTAGCGCAGCGCGGCGCGCAGCGTCTCGCCGCTGCCGGCCAGGCACACCAGCGGCACGCCGGCGAAGGTCAGCAGTTCCAGCGCCACGTACAGCGTGAACAGGTCGCCGCTGACGAACACCAGGTTCAGCGCGCCCCACACCGCCAGCAGCAGCAGCCAGTAGGTGAAGGCTGCGCGCGACTCGGCTGCCCCGGGCCCAGGCCGAAGTCGGCGCGCGCGAACGCGCCGATGCCGCAGACCACGCCGGCCACCGCCAGCAGCATGGCCACCGACGCACCGTCGGCGCGCAGCGCGATGCCCAGCGGCGGCGACCAGCCGCCGAGCAGGTAGACCAGCGGCCCGTCGGCATCGGACCAGGCCATGGCGATGGCGACGGCCAGCGCCAGGCCCAGCGGCATCAGCACGAAGGCCACGCGCTGCAGCCAGCGCCCGCCCAGCAGCAGGCCGAGCAGCATGCCGACGAAGGGCAGCAGCACGGCGGCGGCCAGCAGCGCGCCGCCGTCGGTGCTCGTCCACAGGTCGATGGCGGGCATGTCCGTTCAGTCCTGCGCGGCGGCTCGGCCAGCGAGGCCGAACCGGTGCTGTCGATCAGCCGCAGCAGCAGCGCCACCGTCACCGCGGTGGCGGCGAAGGCGACGACGATGGCGGTGATCAGCAGCGCCTGCGGCACCGGGTCGGCCGCCAGCCCGGCCGCTGCGCCGCGCTTGGCCAGCGCACCGAAGAGCACGAACACGCCCGAGCCCATGATGTTGAAGGCGATGAGCTTGCGCAGCGGGTGCGGCTGCGCGATCAATCCGTACAGACCGATGCCGACCAGCGCACAGGCCGTCAGCGCGAACAGCGTCTCGACGCTCACCGCTGCCCTCCCCGGCTCGGCGGCCCGTTCATCAGCAGCGCCAGCACCAGCGTCAGCGTCGGCAGCAGCGCCACTTCGATGACCACGATCAGCGGCTTGGCCACAGCCTTCGGGGTAGGCCAGAAAGGCCCCGGCCGTCCACAGGCCCAGCACGCCCACGGCGACGAAGGCCAGCGGCCCGATGACGATGCCGGCGCGCAGGCCGCGGTGATCGATGTTTGGTGAGTCGGCCAACCCGGCCATCTGCACCAGCATCCACATGGCGGCCAGGATGGTGGCGGCCTGGAATTTGCCGCCCGGATGGTCAGCGCCAGCCCAGAACAGATAGACGCCGATGACGATGCCCAGCGGCGGCAGCAGCCGCGCCAGGTAGGCCAGGATGCCGTCGGGATCGGCCTGGTAGCGCGGACCCGGCCGGCCGCCCCAGGCGCGGTCGGGCGCGAAGGACCACACCCCTATCAGCGCGATGACCAGCACGATCGCCTCGAGCAGCGTGTCCAGCGCGCGGAAGGCGAGCAGCACGCCGGTGATCGGGTTGGCCACGCCGGTGGCCGGCAGGTTGGGCACCACCAGCGGCGCCAGCGTCGGCACCGGCTCGGGCAGCATCAGCACGCCAAGCACCAGCGCGGCCGTGACGCCCACGGCCAGCAACGCGGCCACGGCGCGCGTGCCCACGCCTGCGGTTTCGGTGGCGGCTGCAGTTTCGGTGCCGCGCAGCCGGCCGACCGCGCCGAGCAGCAGCGCGCCGGTCAGCCCGCCGCCGATGGCCGCTTCGGTCAGTGCCACGTCGATGCCGGACAGCCGCACCCACACCAGCGCCAGCAGCAGCCCGTAGACCACGAAGCCGGCCACGGCCAGGAAGGCATCGCGCGCGACCACGGTCCACAGCGCCAGCCACAGCAGCAGCAGCACGACGGCCCCACTGGCGACGGTCGTCATGGCCGTGTGTCCTTGCGCCGCACCGAGCGGGCGATCAGCTGCGCCACCGCGGCGCTGGACAGCATCACCAGCAGCCACACCAGCAGCAGCTTCAGCGCCATCAGCACGCCGTCCACCTGCGGCAGCAGGCCGATGACGATCAGCACCAGGCCCAGGTTGTCGGCCTTGGTCAGCGCATGCAGCCGGGAGTAGGCGTCGGGGAAGCGCAGCAGCCCCACCGTGCCGGCCAGGTAGAAGAAGGCGCCGGCGACGATGGCGGCGATGCTGAAGACGTCCAGCAGACAGGCTCACGCCGGCATCCTCCTCGTCGTCGTCCGGCTGGTCCTGGCGCATCGCGAACTTGACGAAGGCGATCGAGGCAAAGGCGCTCAGCAGCGCCAGCGTCAGCGCGACATCGAACACCGCGCTGTCGCCGGAGGCCGCGCCGAACAGCAGCAGCGCGCCCACGGCGCCCGAGCCCAGCAGCTGCGCGGCCATCATCCGGTCGGCCCGCCCCGGGCCGCGGGCCACGCGCACCAGGCCGAGGGCCACCATCAGCACGACGAAGGCGGCGGCCGAGTGCAGGAAGTCAGCCATGGCGCGGCTCCCGCTGCAGCGCCGGCGCATAGGCACGCTCCTCGGCCGCCAGCTGCTCGGCCACCGGCTGGCGCGTGTCGAGGGCATGGAACTCGATGTGCTGCGGGCCGTCGCCGCTGGGCACCGAGCCCGGCATCAGGCTGGCGATCAGCTCGAAGGCGCTGCGCGCCGTGCCGCGCGGCAGCTGCGTGCGGTGGTCGACGAAGCCGGGCTGCAGATCGAGCCGCGGCGCGAAGGCGCGCCGCGCGACATCGAAGCCCGCCACCAGCGACTGCCACAGGAAGCGCGGCAGCAGCATCAGCAGCCGGCCCAGGCGCACGCGGCCGCGCGCCGGCGGCAGCAGCTTCAGGCTGACCCAGGTGGCCGCGGCCGTGGCCAGCACGCCGACCACCAGGTTGGCCGGCTTGGCGCTCTGGTCGACCACGATCCAGACGCCGAACAGCAACGCCGCGCGGACGGCGGCCGCGGCCGTGCGCGAGCCGGCGGGTGCGGGGTCGGTTGCAGCCGGGCGCATGCTCATGCGGCGGCTCGTGCCGCTGCGACGCCGCTGTCGCTGTAGACGCTGACGTCCATGGTGCTCAGCCGGTCGTAGAGCCGCGCCTCGGCGCCGATCGGCCACCAGTCGTAGAGGAAGATGCCCAGCGGGTGCCACAGCGCCACCCAGCCGCCGATCACCAGGCTTTCTTCGATCAGCCGCCCATAGCGCGCCTTGCTGAACGCACCGCCGATCAATTCACCCACCACGATGGCCACCGACAGGAAGACCAGGCCGATGAACAGGCTGATGCGCCCGGTGCGAAACAGCTTGCGCAGGCGGCGGCGGGTGGCCACGGCGCGGCGCCGGAAGTACTCGTGCACCGCATCGTCGAGGGGCACGGCCGCACCGACGTCACGGCTGCCCAGGTGCACGACCAGCGCCAGCGGCGTGCGCGCCGGCTGCTCCTGCGCCCATTCGACGATGTAGGTCGCCGCCTTGGGGTCGAGGTCGCGCTCGCGAAACGGCGCCGGGTCCATGGTGTCGAACAGATGCTGCGCATCGGCCAGGCGCAGCTCGAGCACCGAACCGGCGGTCTCTGCGGCGCGCGCGCCGGCGGCAGGATCGGCCCTCATCGCGCGCAGCACTCCCCCTCAGGCCGCCGCCGGCGCCGGCGCCACGGCGTCTTCCTTGCCGAGCACCGCCATGTACAGCGCGGGCAGGAACACCAGCGTCAGCACCGTGGCCACCAGCAGACCGCCCATGATGGCAAACGCCATCGGACCCCAGAACACCGTGGGTGCGATCGGCAGCAGGCCCAGCACGGTGGACACCGCGGTCAGCATCATCGGCCGCAGCCGGTTGGTGGCGCAGGTCACGCACGGCATCGCGCACGCTGCGGCCGGTGGCGCGCTCCTCCTCGATCGAGACGATCAGGATCAACGTGTTCTTGGCGATCATGCCGATCAGCGCCAGGATGCCCAGGATCGCGACGAAGCCCAGCGGACGGTTGAAGACCAGCAGCGACAGCACCACGCCGATCAGCCCCAGCGGCAGGATCGCCACCACCATCAGCATGCGGCGGAAGCTGACCAGCATGACCATCGTCGCCAGCAGCATCAGCACGATCATCAGCGGCATCACCGCGAACACCGACCCCTGCGAGATCTGGCTCTCCTCGAACAGGCCGCCCGTCTCGAGCTTGTAGGGTCTGGGCAGCTTGGCGCTCGAACTCGGCGACCTTCGGCGCCAGCGCCTGCACCACGATGTCGGGCAGCACGCCGCGGTTGACGTCGGCGCGCACCGTCAGCGTCGGCACCCGGTCGCGGCGCCAGACCAGCGGGAACTCCTGCTCCTCGACGATGGCTGGCGAACTGCTTCAGCGGCACCATGCGCCCGCTCGGCGTGGGCACCTGCAGCGACGCCAGCGACTGGAACGACGCACGCTCGGCATCGGTGGCGCGCACCACGGCGTTGATCAGGTAGATGTCGTCGCGCACCTGCGTCACCACGGTGCCCGAGATGGCGGCGTTCAGCACAGCTGGCGATGCGTGGTCGAGCTGACGCCGAGCTGGCGTGCCTGGTCCTGGTTGATCTTGATGCGCAACTGGCGCGCCGGCTCCATCCAGTCGAAGTGCACGTGCCGCGTGCGCGTGTCGGTGCCGACCACGTTCGGCGAACTCCAGCGCCAGGCGCCGCACCTCGTCCTTGTCCGGGCCGGAGATGCGGTACTGCAGCGGCCAGCCCACGGGCGGGCCCAGTTCGAGCGGCGAGACGCGCGAGACGACGCCTGGGAACTCCTCGGCCAGCACCTTTTCCAGCTTGTCGTGCAGCCGCTCGCGCGCCTCGAGGTCCTTGGCCACGACGACGAACTGGCCGAAGAAGGGGTTGGCCAACTGCACGTCCAGCGTCAGGATGAAGCGGATCGCGCCGCGACCGACGTAGCTGCTGAAGTGGTCGACGTCGGGGTCGGTCTTCAGGAATCGCTTCCAGCCGCTTGACCTCCTGCTTCGTCGGCAAAGATCGACGCGTTCTGGCGCAGCGTCAGGTCCACCGTCAGCTCGGGCCGGTCGCTGGACGGGAAGAACTGCCGCGACACGCTGCCCAGCAGAATCAGCGCGGCGACGAAGGCGGCGATCGTGACGCCGATGGTCACCCATTTCATGCGGATCGCGGCCTGCAGGAAGCTGCTGTACAGCAGCACCAGCTTGCCCGGCTTGGGCTCGGTCTCCTGCTTCTTCGGCGGCTTGAGCAACGCCTTGCCGAGCAGCGGCCCGAAGACCACCGCCACCAGCCAGCTGACGATCAGCGAGATCGCGACCACCGAGAAGATCGAGAAGGTGTACTCGCCGGCCGAACTCTTGGCGAAGCCGATCGGCACGAAGGCGGCGATCGTCACCAGCGTGCCGACCAGCATCGGCGCGGCCAGCGTGCGGTAGGCGAAGGTCGCGGCCTGGTCCGGGCTGTCGCCGGCGCCCAGCCGGCGCAGCATGGCATCGACCGTGGTCATCGCGTCGTCGACCAGCATGCCCGAGCGCGATGATCAGCGCGCCCAGCGAGATGCGGTGCAGGTCGATGTTGGCCACGTCCATGACCGCGAACACGATCGCCATCGTCAGCGGAATCGCCAAGGCCACCACCGCGCCGGGCCGCACGCCCAGGCTGACGAAGCTGCACACCAGAATGATGACGATGGCCTGCCACAACGAGGTCATGAAGTCGTTGATCGCCAGATCGACCGTCACCGCCTGGTCGGCCACCAGCGTCGTCTCGATGCCCACCGGCAGGTTGGCCTGTGATCTCGGCCATCTCCCTGCGCACGTTCTCGCCCAGCGCCAGGATGTCGCCGGCATCGCGCATGGCGATCGCCAGGCCGATGGCCTGCTTGCCGTTGACGCGGAACATCGGCTGCGGCGGGTCGGTGAAGCCGCGCCGCACGGTGGCGATGTCGCCGAGGCGGAAGATGCGGTCGCCGGAGACGAAGTTCACCGCCTCGATGTCGCTCTCGGAGTCGAAGGCGCCGGTCACGCGCAGGAACACACGCTCCTGCTCGCCCTGCATCGTGCCGGCCGGTCGCACCAGGTTCTGCGCCTGCAGCGTGGCCACGATCTGGTTCAGGTTCAGCCGCAGGCCCGCCAGGCGCTCGAGCGAGAACTCGATGAAGATCTGCTCGTCCTGCGCACCCAGCACCTCGATCTTCGAGACGTCGGGCACCTGCAGCAGGCGCGAGCGCGCGGCCTCCACGTAGTCGCGCAGTTCGCGGAAGTTGAAGCCCTCGGCGGTGAACGCGTAGATGATGCCGAAGGTGTCGCCGAAGTCGTCGTTCAGGAACGGCCCGAGCACGCCCTGCGGCAGCGTGTGGCGCATGTCGCCGATGTTCTTGCGCACCTGGTACCAGACGTCGGGAATCTCGTCCGGCGGCGTCGATTGCTTCAGGTCGACGAAGATCGTCGTCTGCCCGGCGATGGTGTAGCTGCGCAGGCGATCGAGGTAGTCGGTCTCCTGCAGGGTACGCTCGAGCCGCTCGGTCACCTGCTTGAGCGTCTCGTCCACCGTCGCACCGGGCCAGCCGGCGGCGACGACCATCGTGCGCGACGGTGATCGCCGGGTCCTCGCCGCGGCCCAGCTTCATGAACGACATGACGCCGGCCACCACGCCCAGGATCATCAGGAAGATCACCAGCGAGCGCTTCTTCAGCGCCCATTCCGACAGGTTCGGTCCGATCACGAGCGGGCCTCCAGCAGACGCACCTTCTGGCCCGGGCGCAGCGCCTGCACACCCGCCGTGACGACCACGTCACCCGGCTTCAGCCCCGAGGCCACCTGCACGTTGTTGGCGTCGGCGCCGCCCAGCTCGATGTTGCGCAGCGACACGGTGCCGGTGGCCTTGTCGACCACCCACACCGCGGTCTTGCCGTCGGCGCGCACCAGCGCCGTGGCCGGCACCTGGATGCCCGGCGCGCCGTCCAGCTGCATGCGGCCGGTGACGGTGCTGCCCAGGCGCATCGCCGGCGGCGGGTCGATCAGCCGCACGCGCACCGCGAAGGTGCCGGTCACCGGGTCGGCGCGCGGCGAGACCTCGCGCACGCGGCCGACGGCGCTGACCGTCGGGTCCATCGCCAGCGCCACGCTGAGGTCGCGCGAGCCGCCGCCGGCCGCGGGGCCGGCCTTGCCCGGGGAGACGACGATCTTCGGATCCAGCGGCGCGGCATCCTTGATGGCCGCCGGCACGTCGAACACCGCGTCGCGCGCGCCTTCGCGCGCCACCTGCACCACCATGCGGCCGGCGCCGACCACCTCGCCCGGCTCGGGGCCGCGCGCGGTGACGACGCCGGCCACGTCGGACACCAGCCGGGTGTAGCTCAGCCGGTTCTGCGCCAGCGCCACCTGGCCCTGCAGCGACTGCAACTGCGCCTCGGCCGACTGCAGCAGCGCCTTGGCCTGCTCGTACTGGGCGCGCGAGACCGCGTCCTCGGCCACCAGGTCGCGCATGCGCTCGTAGTTGCTGCGCGCCTCGACCAGCTGCGCGTTGGCACCGGCCAGCTGCGCGCGCACCGACTGCAGCGAGCTTTCTTCGTTCTGCGGGTCGAGCCGGGCGATCAGCTGGCCCGGGCGCACGTTGTCGCCGATCTCCACCGTGCGCTCGACCAGCCGGCCATCGATGCGGAAGGACAGGTTGATCTCGTTCTGCGCCTGCACCGTGCCGGTGAGCATCACGATGTTGTCGGCGGCGCGCGACGCCACCGTGACGGTGCGCACCGGGCGCACCTCCGGCGGCGGAGCCTCGACTTCGCGCGCACAGCCGGCGAGCAAGACGCAATCAGCGGCAGCGCGACCCAGGCGAGCGTGCGCGACCCGCGTCAGGTTCGGCGTATGAAGGCGATGGGCTTGGACACGGAACGGCTCCTAGGGGGTCGATGCCGGCCGCAGGCCGGCACGGGTGGGGTGCACGACCCCGATCAAGACAGCGTGGCCGACACGCCGATGACGGCGGCCGACACCACGAACAGGGCCAGCAGCAGCGGCCAGACGAAACGCAGGAATTGATCGTAGCCGACCTTGGCGATGGCCAGCCCGCCGACGAGCACCACGCTGGTGGGCGAGAACATCAGCGCCAGCCCGTGGCCCATGATCCAGGCGGTGATGGTGGTGGCGCGGCTGACGCCGGCGAAGTCGGCCAGCGGCGCCAGCAGCGGCATGGCCAGCGCGCCATGGCCCGAGCTGGACGGGATCAGCATCGCCAGCGGCACGTTGACCAGCACCGTCAGCATCGTGAACAGCCCGGCCGACGCGCCGCTGACCAGCTGCTCCATCGAGTGCAGGATGGTGCCCATGCGTCTGCGTGTTGTTCATGATCGCCGACACGCCGCCGGCCAGCAGCACCACCATCGCCGGGCCCATCATGTCGGCCGCGCCGGCGGCGATCAGCTTGACCGTCTGCTTCTCGCCCATGCGCGCGACGAAGCCGACCACCACCGAGGCCACGATGAACAGCATCGACAGCTCCGGGAACCACCAGTTCAGCTCGAACCAGAAGGGCGCCACACCGGCCACCTCGTGGGTGCCGTAGTAGTCGGCCGGCGCGGCGCGCCCGTCGAGCACGGCCGACCAGGGGATCACCGAGAAGATCATCAGGCCGAAGGCAGCCGGCGGTGATGGCCAGCACCGCCTTCTGCGTGCCGCTCAAGCGCGCCTGCGGCGCATCCGGCGACGCCGGCGCCTCGGCCTGGCCGGCTGCGGCCGCGTCGTCCTCGGCGCCGGTCGTCGGCCAGCAGCGAGGTCGACGGATCGCGCTGCACGCGCGCCGCATAGCGCAGCACCCAGCCGATCGCCATCGCCGTCAGCACCACCCACAGCAGCAGCGCGCAGCCCGATGCCCTCGCCGATCGACACGCCGGCCTCGCCGGCGGCCACGCCGATGGAAAACGGGTTGACGGTCGCCGCCATCACGCCGACCAGCGCGCCGAGGATGATCATCGACGCGGTGACCAGGCGGTCGTAGCCCAGCGCCGCCATCAGCGGCATGAACAGCGCATAGAAGCCCAGCGTCTCGACCGAGAAGCCCATGGTCGAGCCGAGCACCGAGAACAGCACCATCACCGCGGCGATCAGCAGCCAGCCCTTGTCGCGCAGCCGGTGCGCCAGCGCGGCGACCGCCACCTCCAGCGCCGCGTGGCGAAGCTCACCGAGATGAAGGCGCCGATGGCCATGATGAAGACGATGACGCCGATCTGGCCGAACATGCGGCCGACGGTCTCGGTGTCGACGAAGCCCGATGTCGGGGTTGCGCAGCCCGTAGACGCCGTTGACCGGCGCCAGCACCAGCTGCTGCGCACCGTGTCCCCGGCGCTCAGCGGCGATGGCGTGCGCTCGTAGGTGCCGGGGATCGGCGAGCCGTCGGCATCGACCTGGTAGCGGCCCGAGGGGATGAACAGCGCCGCCACCCACACCAGCACGGTGACGATGGCCAGCGTGGCCACCGCGCCCGGAAAGCGCGAGTTGCTGCGCGGCGGGCGCGCTTCGGCGTCGATGTCACTTGCAGACATGCGCGTGGCGTTGCCCCTGACCGCGAGCTCAGAAGTCCACCGGGTCGCGGATGATCGGGCAGGTCATGCAGTGGCCGCCGCCACGGCCGCGGCCGAGTTCGGCGCCGACGATGGTGATGACCTCGATGCCGGCCTTGCGCAGCAGCGTGTTGGTGTAGGTGTTGCGGTCGTACGCATAGACCACGCCCGGCGAGGCGCACACCAGGTTGGCGCCGCTGTCCCACTGCGTGCGCTCGCGCTGGTAGTCGCTGCCGCCGGCCTCGACCACGCGCAGCTTCTTGAAGCCCAGCGCCTGCGCCACGACGTCGACGAAGGGCTTCTTCTCGGCGTGGAACTCCACGCCGCTGGGGTGGTTGCTGGGCCGGTACGAGAAGGTGGTGGTCTTGGCCAGGAAGTCCGGCGCCAGCAGCACGCAGTCGCGGTCGGCGAAGGTGAACACCGTGTCCAGGTGCATCGCGGCACGGATCTTCGGCATCGCCGCGACGATCACGCGCTCGGCCGCGCCCTTCTTGAACAGCGTGGCCGCCAGCTGGCTGATGGCCTGGCGCGAGGTGCGCTCGCTCATGCCGATGAGCACGTTGCCCTTGCCGATGGGCATGACGTCGCCGCCTTCCAGCGTGGCCAGGCCGTGGTCTTCGGTCGGGTCGCCCCACCAGACATTGACCTTGCCGGCGAAGTCGGGGTGGAACTTGTAGATCGCGGTGGTGAGGATGGTCTCCTCGTGCCGCGCCGGCCAGTACAGCGGGTTCAGCGTCACGCCGCCGTAGATCCAGCAGGTGGTGTCGCGGGTGTACAGCGTGTTCGGCAGCGGCGGCAGCAGGTATTCGGTGACACCGGCGGCTTCCTTGACGACCTTCAGCGCCTTGCCGCCGGCCGACTCAGGGAAGTCGTGGGTCGACAACCCGCCGATCAGCGTCTCGGCCAGGTCGCGGTCGCTCAAGGCCTTCGAGGTAGCTGCGCAGTTCGTCGATGAAGCCCAGGCCGACCTGGTTGGGCACCACCTGGTTGTCCAGGATCCACTTCTTGCCTTCGGGTATAGCCACCGTCTCGGTCAGCAGGTTGTGCATCTCCACCACCTCGATGCCGCGGTCGCGCATCTTGGTGACGAAATCGAAATGGTCGCGCTTGGCGTTCTCGACCCACAGCACGTCGTCGAAGAGCAGCTGGTCGCAGTTGCTGGGCGTCAGCCGCGCGTGCGCGCGGCCCGGCGCGCAGACCATCACCTTGCGCAGCTGGCCGACCTCGGAATGCACGCCGAACTTCGGCTCGTCCTTCGCGGCCTTGCGCCTTCGCCGCGGTCTTGCTGCTTGCCTTGTCTTGCCTGCTGCCATGATCGCCTCCTGGAATGAACGGGTTGTCGCGGTGGTAAGGAATCAGAGTGGATCGCGCCGGTGAACAGGCCGTAGACGCCGTACAGCGCCGCAGCCACGATGACGCCGAAGATCACCCAGTCGCTGGTCTTGTCGAAGACCGGCTTGCCCTGCTCGCGCCGCGCGATGATGTACAGCATCGTGCCCGGGGCGAACAGGATCGCCGACAGCAGGATGTACTTCAGGCCGCCGGCATAGAGCATGAACACGCGTGTAGAGCACGGCGATGCCGGCCAGGATCAGGTCGCGCTGTGCGCTCCTCGGGCCGGGCTTCGTAGGTCTCGCCGCGCCGCGCGATCATCAGCCCGTAGGCGGCCACCAGCAGGTACGGGATCAGCGTGGTCGCGCTGGTCAGGTTGAGCATCAGCGTGAAGGCGTCGCGCGACCAGTAGGTGGTGATGACGATGATCTGGATGATGATGCTGGTCCACCACAGCGCCGTCGACCGGCACGTCGTTGGCGTTGGTCTTGGCGAAGGCCTTGGGCATGTCCTTGGACTTGCCGGCGGCGAACATCACCTCGGCGCAGATCAGCGCCCAGGCCAGGTAGGCGCCGAGCACCGACACCAGCAGGCCGACGCTGACGAACACCGCTCCCCAGGGGCCGACCACCGCCTCCAGCACGCCGGCCATCGACGGCTGGCGCAGCCCGGCGATGTCGGCGCGCTGCAGCACCGCATAGGGCAGCAGCGTCACCAGCACCATCAGCCCGGTGACGCCGATGAAACCGACGATGGTGGCCCAGCCGACGTCCTTGCGCTCCTTGGCAAAGCGCGAATAGACGCTGGCGCCTTCGATGCCGATGAACACGAACACCGTCACCAGCATCGTCGCCTTGACCTGCTCGAACAGGCCGGTCGTCAGGTCGCCGCCGTACAGGTTGAAGCGGAACAGGTCCAGCTTGAAGGCGAAGATCAGGATGACGATGAACAGCAGGATCGGGATGACCTTGGCGATGGTGACGATCTTGTTGATGGCCGCGGCCTGCTGCACGCCGCGCAGGATCAGGAAGTGGAACAGCCAGATGCCCACCGAAGCGACGACGATGGCGATCACCGTGTTGCCGTCGCCGAAGATCGGGAAGAAGGCGCCCAGCGTGGACTTGATCAGCACCCAGTACGAGACGTTGCCGATGCAGCTGCCGATCCAGTAGCCGAAGGCCGACAGGTGGCCCGGGTAGTCGCCGAAGCCGGCCTTGGCATAGGCGAAGACACCGGCGTCGAGGTCGGGCTTGCGCTCGGCCAGCGCCTGGAACACGCGCGCCAGCATGTACATGCCGGTGCCGGCGATCAGCCAGGCGATGACCGCGCCCAGCGGGCCGGTGGCGTTGGCGAAGGTGCGCGGCAGCGAGAAGATGCCGGCGCCGACCATGCCGCCGACGACCATCGCCGTCAGCGCCATGCGCGTCATTTTTTGTTCATTGGCCATGGTGTCTCCTCAGAAATCCCAGCGCAGGGTAATCCAGATCTCGGTCGAGCTGTATTTGGCCGCCAGGATGTTGCTGCTGTCGCGGATGTAGAGGATCTCGGGGTTCAGCGACCAGTTGGGCGCGAACTGCCAGGTCAAGCCGCCACCCACCTCGTACAGGTTGTCATTGCGCGTGCCGATGCCCACCAGCCGATCGCCGGGTTCACCCAGGCGCTCGATGTTGTAGCGGTCGTTCTGCCACCAGGCGAAGGCGAAGCCGCCGAGGTTCTCGGTGATGCTGAAGTTGATCGAGGGCGACAGGCCGAAGAAGTTGGCGTCGCCGTCGGCCCGCTCGGTGTTGAACTCGCGCCCGGCCTGGCCGTCGAGCGTGAAGCTGGCCTTGCCGTCCAGGAAGGAATGGGTCCAGCCGCCGGTCAGCTCGACGATGTTGCGCGTGCGCTCGCGCAGCCGGCCGCTGGGGTAGCGGCGCTGGCGCACCTCCAGCCCGGCCGACACCTGGTTGTCCTCGTCCAGCCGCAGCCGGTACTGGCCGTAGGCGCCGAAGTCGTTGCGGTAGTTGCTGTCGCCGCGGTAGCTGACACGGCCGCGCAGGCCGGCGATCCAGTTGCCTTCGCCGAGGTTGCGGCTGACGGCGCCGTTCCAGCGCAGGTCGGAATCGTTGCGCCGGCCCTCGGCGTCGTAGTCGCGGAAGCGGTAGTCCAGGCTGCCGACGAGCGCGTAGGCGTCGTCCAGCTCGTAGTTCAGGCGGCCGCCGATGCGTACCGCGTAGAAGGCGTCGTTGCGCGGCCCGCCGCCGCTGGCGCCGATGCGGTAGTTGCCATAGCCGAGCATGGCGTAGCCGCTGCTCAGCAGCCGCCGGCCTTCGGCGTAGGCCCGTGCCGACTCGGCGTAGATCTCGGCCTGCGATTCCAGGTCCGGCGGCAGGTCGTCGAAGCGCAGCACGGTCTCGAACTCGATCTTCGCGCGGCCGTAGTCGCCCTTGCGCCAGGTAGGCGCGGCCCAGGCCCAGGTGCGCCTCGATCGAATCCGGCTGCAGCGCCAGGCTGCGCTCGAACAGCGTCCTGGCCTGTTCGGCCCGCTGCGTACGCAGCGCCGCCTCGCCCAGCAGCACATGGAAGCCGGCATCGGACTGGTGCTCCGTCTCGAGGGGCAGCAGCAGCTCGTAGGCGTCCTGGTAGCGGCCTTCGGTGATGAGCTGCCGGCCGCGTGTCAGGTCGGCGGTGGCCGCCCACACCGTGCCCTGCACCACCAGCAAGGTGGCGAGCCCGAGCCCGAGCCAGGTGCCGCGGTGCCGCGGCGTGGGCCGGGCACTGCAGCGTCGTGCGGGTGCGGTCAGACTCATGGCATTCGTTGGCCCTTGCGTGCACGCCACCGCGAGCCATCAGCAGCTCTGCGGCACTCCTCCTGCTTCGATCGGACCTGCGGCGTCGCAGCGGCGGTCGATCGACTTGTTGTTCTGCGCCGCATCGGGTTCAGCCCTTTGAACAGCCAACTCAATGTAGCAGCGCTGTGCACCCGGGCCGCCCTGGGCCGATACCAAAAGCTGATCGGGCAATAATCAGCCGTGAACGGTTCGCCAGGGCGCGTACCCCGCCGATGGCTCCAACGCCCGCCTCCAGAAAAACGCATGAACCTCCCGCCGACCACCGGCCTGATCCAGCGCCTGCCACGGCATCTGAAGATGAGCGAGTTGCGGGTCTTCGTGGCCGTGCTCGAGCACCGCAGCTTCCGCAAGGCCGCCGCCGTGCTGCACCTGTCGCAGCCGGCCGTCACCAAGGCTATTGCCGGGCTGGAGGACACCCTCGGATTCAAGCTCTTCGACCGGGTCGCCAGCGGCGTCGAGCCCACGGTGCATGGCCGCAGCTTCGCGCCTCGCGCCGTCGCCGTCTTCGACGAACTGCGCCGCGCCGCGCAGGAGCTGACGCTGCTGTCCAGCGGCGCCCAGGGCAGCCTGCGCGTCGGCACGGTGCCGATGCCGGCCATCCCCTTCCTGCCGATCGCCATGGGCCGGCTGATCGGCGCGCACCCCGGCATCCTGCTGTCAGTGGTCGAGGAGCGCGAGACCGAACTGCTCGACCGGCTGCGCAAGCGCGACATCGAGGTCGCGATCCTGCGCCTGGCGCTGCTCGAACCGGGCAGCGATCTGCAGACGGTGCCGCTGTTCGACGAGAAGCTGTGTGTCATCGCCAGCAAGACGCACCCGCTGGCGCAACGCCGCGACCTGCAATGGTCCGAACTGCTGCGGCATCGCTGGGTCCTGCCGCCGGCGGACTGCATCTTCTACGAACACATGCAGCGCACGCTCGACCGGCTGGACATGCCGATGCCGAGCTACGTGGTCGAGGCCCTGTCGATCCAGATCCAGTACAACCTGACACTGCACGCCGGCCTGCTGTCCTTCGGCATGCGCTCGCAGATCGATTTCGCGCCGGGCAAGGAGTTCCTGGTGCGGCTGCCCTTCGAGCTGCCGATCAGCGGCAGCGAGGTCTGCGCGGTGATGCTGAAGTCGCACGCGCCCAGCCCGCTGGCGCTGCAGCTGGTGGGCCACATCCGCGACGCTGGTGGCGGAGTCCTCGCCGTTGCGCCCGGTGCCACAGCGCGTGGCCGCCGGCGACTGAACAAGAGCCTGCCGAGCTTGACGCCGGCCCAAGGCCCGCCACGATCGCGGCGCTCGTCGCACGGGCGGTGCCTCACGGGCAGTGATAGCCTCCCGGCCTTCCGGCGCCCCGCACTGCGCGGCAGCCATCCCCTTTCAACAACTTGGAAAACCGCAATGAGCAACTTCTGGGACATGGTCTGGTTGATGATCTCGACCTTCTTCTTCGTCGCCTACCTGATCATCATGTTCCAGATCGTGGTCGATCTTTTCAAGGACCCCGACCTCGGCGGCGGCTCGAAGGTGCTGTGGGTCATTGGCCTGATCTTCGTCCCGGTGCTGACGGCCATCGTCTACATCATCGCGCGCGGCAAGGGCATGGCGGCGCGCCAGCAGGCCAGCGTGCAGAAGGCCAAGTCGGAGACCGAGACCTACATCAAGACGGTGGCCGGCAAGTCGCCCGCCGCCGACATCGCCGAAGCCAAGGCACTGCTCGACGCCGGCACCATCAGCCAGGCGGATTTCGACAAGCTCAAGGCCAAGGCACTGGCCTGAGCACGGCGCGGCCGCAACGCGGGTTGTCAGCCTGTTCCCGGGCTCACGCTCGTGCGGACCGCGCAACGGTAAAGTCCCGGCTGCAGCGGCTGCCCCGCCGCTGCCATGCAAGAGTCTCGGCGCTGGCCGGGAACTGCGATTCAACCACCCCGAAAGCGAACCCATGAACAAACGAAACCTGATTGCCGGCGGCCTGTCGATGGCCGCACTGGCGCTGCTGTCCTCGGGCTGCACCACGACCAGCGGTGCCTCGGGCGACCCGGCGGCGCAGCGGCAGGCTCTCAACTCCCAGGCCGACAACGCGCTCGCGCGGCTTTACAGGGAAGCCCGCGATGCCGAGGCCCTGGTGCAGCAGGCGCGCGGCGTGCTGGTGTTTCCCAACTTCGTTTCTGCCGGCTTCATCGTCGGCGGCGCGTCCGGTCAGGGCGTGCTGCGCGAGGCCGGCAAGACCGTCAGCTACCACCGCATGAGCGAAGGCTCCGTCGGCCTGCTCGCCGGCGCGCAGTCGCAGGCAGTGTTCATACTGTTCATGACCGACGATGCGCTGAGCCGCTTCAAGGCGAGCAACGGCTGGACCGTGGGCGCCGATGCCGGCGTGACGCTGCTGACGGTGGGCGCCGACGCCCGCATCACGGGGCGCACGGCGCAACAGCCGGTGGTGGGCTTCGTGCTGACGAACAGCGGGCTGATGGGCAGCATCAGCCTCGGCGGCAGCCGCATCACGCCCCTGAACCTGAACTAGCGTCGCCCGCGCCGAGCGGCGCCGCGTCGGCCTGTGGCCGGCGCGAGCCGTGGCGGTGCGACCAGACCCAGGTGAACTCGGCGCCGAACAGGAAGATCTGCGCCGAGTAGTACACCCACAGCAGCACCACGATCAGCGAGGCCGCCGCGCCGAACGCCGAGGTGATGCCGCTGCGGCCGATGTACAGGCCGATCAGCGCCTTGCCGGCGATGAACAGCACCGAGGTGACGGCCGCGCCGATCCACACGTCGCGCCAGTCGATGCGCACGCGCGGCATGGTCTTGTAGATCAGCGCGAACACCGCCGTCAGCAGCACGAAGTTCAGCGACAGCTCGGTGGCGCCGCTGAAGGTGGTCCAGCTCTGCGACTGCGGGTCCCACCACCGGCTCAGCGCGTTGAGCGCGGCGCTGAAGGCCAGCGACACGATCAGCAGGAAGCCGATGCCCAGGACCATGCCGAAGGACAGCAGCCGGCCGCGCAGCAGCGCCCTCAGTCCGCCGTGCCGCGTGCGCTGCGGCGCACGCCAGATGCGGTCGAGCGCGTCCTGCAGTTCGGCGAAGACCGAGGTCGCGCCGATGAACAGCACCAGCACGCCGAAGGCCGCCGCCGGCACGCTGTCGGTGCGGCGGCTGGCGCTTTCCAGCAGCCCTTGCACGGCCATCGCGCCGGTGTGGCCGAGCATGCCCTGCAGCTGGCCGTGGATCTCGCCGCGCGCGGCGTCCTCGCCGAAGACGAAGCCGGCGATGGCGATGACGATCAGCAGCAGCGGCGCGATCGAGAAGATCGTGTAGAAGGCCAGCGCCGCGCCCATGCTCTGCGCATGGTCCTTCATCCAGTTGAGCGCCGCGTCCTTGAACAGCGCCGCCACGGCCGTCAGCAGATTGGCCATGCCTGCTTCTCAAGCAAGTGTGGCTTGCCACTTTTCTTGACCCCCGGGGACGGGAATGACGAAGTCATTTCCTGGCAGTATTCACAGCCTGCCGTTCCTCGACAGCAGCACGGCGACGGGCCGCGTGCCGGGGAACTCGGAGAACACGATCGTCAGGATCGCGGTGATGGGCACCGCCAGGAACGCACCCGCAACGCCCCACAGTTCCGTCCATATCGCCAGGCTGATCAGGATGGCAAAGGGGCTCAGGTTCAGCGAGTTGCCCATCACGTAGGGATCGATGAAGTTGCCGATGACGAACTGCGCCGCACTCAGCGCCAGCAGCATCCACAGGACGATGGCCAGGTTCTCGAACTGCACGATCGTCATCAGCACCGGAAACACCACGCCGAGCACCGAGCCGATGTAGGGCATGAAGTTCAGGAAGGCGATCAGCACCGCCCACAGCACGGCGAACTCCAGCCCGAACAGCGCCATGACGACCCAGCTCACCGCGCCCAGCAGGACGCTGAGCAGCGTCTTCAGCGCCAGGTACGAGCCGATGCGCCGGTTGATGGCTTCGATCACCTCGCGGATGCGCGCCACGCGCTTCGGGTCGTCGGACAGGTTGGCCAGCTTGGTCTCGAAAGCGCTGCGCTCCACCAGCAGGAAGGTGGCGTACAGGAACACGACGACGAAGGTGACCAGGATCGAGCCCACCGAGGCCATCAGCGACGTCAGCAGCCGCTGCAGGTTGATCTGCGTCATCAGCTCCTGGCGCAGCGTGGCCCAGGTGGGTTCGGTCTCGAAGCCGAAGAACACCGCCACGCGCTGGATCGCCGCCAGCAGTGATTCCTGGTACTGCGGAGCCAGCGCCAGCGCGCGTTCCTTGTTGGCCGTCACCAGGTAGGCCAGCAGCAGGAACACCAGCCCGATGGCCAGCATCGAGAACAGATAACGCAGCCGCAGCGGCAGCGCGCGGCCGATGCCCGGCAGCCGCCCCAGCGCATCGGCCAGGCCGACGATGACGTAGACGATCACCGCGCCCAGCACGGCCGGCACCAGGATCGCCTTGCCGACATGCAGCAGCCAGCCGACGATCAGCAGCAGCACGCTGCCGTGCACGAGGGCGCGAAGTCGGTCCATCGGTGGTCGGCGCTGAACGATGCGGCTGTGGCAGGGGCTTGCAGTGTGCACGATGGCAACGCCGGCCCTGCGTTGTAGACTGCGCGCCCCGAGCGAGCGCCGACTGCACGACACGCCGGCGCGAAGCCCACCAACGCAGCGGAGGAACGCCTTGCCGAAGACCGTTCTGGCCGCCCTGTGGCTGGCCACCGCCCTGGGCGGCTGCATGTCGCTGGGCGAGGCGCCGGCCAGCGCTGCCGCGCCGGTCGACAGCCACAACAGCCGCAACTCGCTCGACTGGGCCGGCACCTACGAAGGCGTGCTGCCTTGCGCCGACTGCCCGGGCATCAAGATGCGACTGGTGCTGAACCGCGATGGGCGCTTCGAACTGAACACGCAATACCTGGATCGCCAGGTGGTGCCGCAAGCGGCCAGCGGCCGCTTCAGCTGGAACAGCGCCGGCAACACCATCACCCTCGATGCGGCCGGCGCGAGCCAGCAGTTCCGCGTCGGTGAAGGCCGGCTGCTGCAACTCAACCGCGACGGCAGCGCCCCGCCCTGGAGCGCAGCCAACCGGGTGCTGACGCTGCTGCCCAAGATGTGATCGGAAAGCCCATGTCCTTCATTGCACGCTGCCTGCCCCTGCTGATGGCCCTGACCATCCATCTGCCCGCCCATGCCGCGGACGCCGCGTCGCAGCCCACGCCGAACCGGCGCGCCGCCGACCCGGTCGCTGGTGCGCAGCCTGCAGGGCCATGTCTGGACCTTGCAGTCGGGCACCGAGGCGTCCGGCCAGCCGATCGATGGATTGACGGCGCCGGGCCAGGCCTTCGTCCTGCGCTTCGATGGCGCGCGCCTGGCGGTCAGCGGCGGCTGCAACGACATGAGCGGCAGCTGGCGGCTGAGCCCGCAGGGGCAGCTGATGCTGGGCCGTCTTGCGGCGACGATGAAGGCCTGCGAAGCACCGCTGATGAAGGCCGACGCCGCACTGTCGGCCGTGCTGGCGCAGCACCTGGACGTGGAACTGCCACCGGGCGAACGGCCGACGCTGCGCCTGGTTTCGCCGGCCCGCCAGACGCTGGTCTTCAGTGGCCAGCCGACGCCCGAAAGCCTGTACGGTCAGGCCACGCGCATCTTCCTGGAGGTGGCGCCGCAGACCGTGGACTGTGTCAGCGGCGTGATGCGCGGGCAATGCCTGCAGGTGCGCGAGCGCCGCTTCGACCCGCAAGGCCTGCGCATCGAGCCGCCGGGCGAATGGCGCATCTTCCACGGCAGCATCGAGGGCTACACGCACACCCCCGGCGTGCGCAATGTGCTGCGCATCAACCGCTACCAGCGCCAGCAGGTGCCGGCCGATGCCTCGGCTTTCGTCTACGTGCTCGACCTGGTGGTCGAGAGCGAGATCGCCTCGAAGTAGCTCACAACGGCTCGTCTTCCGGCGGCTGCAGCGACAGGATCACCGGCACCAGCACCGCGGCCACCAGGCCGGCGGCGAAGCCGTTGTTGTAGAGCACCAGGCCGCCGTGCACCTGGCCGACGGTCTGCGCCACCGAGGCATGCACGAAGCCGGCGAGCACGCCCCAGTGCCAGCCGAAGCGCCCGGCGAGCGGCGCCAGCGTGGTGCCGAACAGCGCCGCCAGCACCAGTGACGGGTCGTTGGCATTCCAGCTCGCAGTCAGCGAGGTCAGGAACACGCCGGCCATCACCGGCAGGATGTTGCGCGGGTGCTTGCCATAGGCAGCGAAGCCGACGATGGTGAAGATGGCCCCGATGGTCGGGCCGTTCAGGTCGCCGCCGACCCCCAGCACGTAGGCCGTGCCGATGGCGCCGGCCAGGCCCATGTTCAGCAGCGTCGGGCCGATGCCGGCCAGCGCCACGAAGTCGGTGGGCGAGCGGCCGCACAGGCGCAGGATGTAGGCTTCCTTGCGCCAGGCTTCGCGGTCGAGCCACAGGCCGAGCGCGGCGGCGGCAGCAAACAGCGCAGCGAGGATCGAACCCAGCAGCATGTTGTTGCCGCTGCTCCAGATGAACACCGGATCGGGCACGAAACCGTAGCCCTTGTAGACCGCGACCACCACCGTGCCGATGACGCCGGCGACCCAACCGATGTTGTAGAGCGTGTGGCCCATGTGGGCCTTGAACAGGCTCGCCGCCACCGGCACCAGCATGAAGCCGAGCAGCACCGTCGTCACCACGGCCAGCGGCAGGCTGAGCTGCCAGCGCAGCGCCGAGCTGAACAGGATCTCGGTGAAGATCGGCGCCAGCGCTGCACCGAAGAAGGCGGTATTGATGTGCTTGGCGAAAGGCTCGCCCTTGTAGCGCGCGAACAGCCAGACACCGAAGACGATGAACCAGACGTTGAGCAGGCTCTTGCCGAACAGACCGAAGCCCAGCACCAGCATCAGGCAGGCCACCGACGCGCCGCCGATGACCGCGCCCGACAGCTGGTAGCAGCCGATGGCCAGCAACGTCAGCAACCCGGCCTGCACGAAGGCGGCGCCGATGCCGCCCAGCGCCATGTAGTCGGTGATCAGCGTGTCGCGCGAGCTGACGATGGCCCACAGGCCCTGCGCGATGGCCTGCGGCGAATCCAGTGAAAAGCCGATGAGCACGAAGGCCAGCGGGAACAGCGCGACGATCGACAGCAACCTCTGGTTCGAACACGCCAAGGCTTCGACCGTGCCGGCAGGAGGGTCCTGATGGATCATCGTTCAGTCGCGCCCTCGCCCAGGTGCTGGCGCGGCAGCAGGAACAGCCACGCCGTCAGCACGAAGGGCGCGGTCAGCGCCGGCACGCCCAGCGGCGCGAAGGCCACGTTCATCGCCGCCTGCACGACCACCGTGAACAGCGTGGCCAGCGCGGCATAGAGCGCGACGCGCAGGCCCGGCGTGTAGAACACCGTGCCCACGGTGATGGCGGTGAGCACCGGGCTGAAGCCTAGCAGGCCGGCGCTGACCAGATCGCTCTCGGCGCCGAGCAGGTGCGCGCTGATCACGGCCAGCATCGCCCCGCCGAGCGCGAACAGCGCGGCGGGCAGCGAGCTCACCGCCAGCCCGGCCACGAACAGCAGCGCGGACACGAGGCTGGCCTTGAGGAAGACCTGCGAGATGCTGTGGTAGACGCCGGCGGCGAAGGCCGCGAGATCCAGCGGGTGGCTGGCCACCGGGTCCAGCGGCGCCACCTCGCCGGCATAGGGCGGCATATCGCTGTCCACGCCGGCAAAGGCGAAGGCCGCGAGCAGCAGCGCCCAGGTGACGATGACGAAGGGGAAGGTGAGCGCGGACAGGTGCCACGTACGAATCAGGTTGGCCGTGGCCAGCGTCGCCACCACCGACACCGCGCCACCCAGCACCACATAGGCCCACAGCAGCGGCGACGGCAGCAAGAAGGTGGGCAGGGCCAGGCCGACGAGCACGGCGTTGTAGCCGTACAGGCCGCCTGCCAAGGCCTGCGGATCGACACGCAGCCACATCGCCGTGAGCGTGGATGTCAGCAGTGCCAGCAGGCCGCCGAACAGCACTTCGGGCGCGCCGGCCGCGAAGGCACCCCAGGCAATGGCGGCAAGAAACAGCACGCCGGTGAGTGGGTGGTTCTGCAGCATCACCTGCGCGATGCCGCGCAGGTTGATGTCGACAAAGCGCAGCGCGGCCGAAGCGCCGCAGCGGCGCTGCCACGAAGCCAGCCATGCATCCATCGCCATCTCCTGCAGACCCGGACCCGCCCGCATCGGCGAGCGCTGCGCCCGTTGCGGCCATTCTGACCCAGCCCTGCGCCTGAACGGCCCGCACGCGGCCGCGCAGCGATTCGTACCAGTTATCGCCCGATCGCCAATCGAGCCGCACGACGACAAAACTCGACGGCGTTGCAACTATGATGTGCCGTCCCCAGACGCTGCCAGTCGGCACTTCCCAACTTCACACCGGGACCTCCCATGACATCTCAAACCCTTGTTCGCGGCTCGATGGCTGGCGCGCTGCTGGCCCTGGTATTGGGCACGCAAACCGCCCAGGCGCAGTCGCGCGTGCAGCACGGCCGCATCACCGCGGTGACCCCGGTCACCGAAACCAGCAGCACCTCGCAGAACATCGGCATGCTCGTCGGCGGCGGACTCGGGCTGGCCAGCGGCGGTGGCCAGTCCGGCAGCAACCGCGCGTTGCGCGCCGCGGCGGGGGGAACGGCCGGCCGCGCCATCGGCGGGCGCACCGGGCGCTCGCAGGCCTTCGAGTACACCGTGCTGATCGGCGGCACCAACACCGTGCGCATCGTTTCCGACCAGGCCGGCAAGCGTGTCGGCGACTGCGTCTCGATCGAGCAGGGCCAGTTCGCCAACATCCGCCTGGTAGCCGATTCGCGCTG
Source organism: uncultured Pseudomonadota bacterium (assembly GCA_963818005.1). Classification (GTDB taxonomy): domain Bacteria; phylum Pseudomonadota; class Gammaproteobacteria; order Burkholderiales; family Burkholderiaceae_C; genus Rubrivivax. The sequence continues at coordinate 19,348 of CAWFQP010000011.1, read as the reverse complement.
CGCGCCGCCGCCGCGGCCGGCCGCCGCGCCGGCACCGGCACCCGCACCGCGCGCCTGCGCCGGTGGCCGCCGACGTCGAAGCGGCGAATGCCTGCGAGCAGGCCAAGCAACAGGTGCTGGCGGCCGATACTGACGACGCCTTCAACCTGGCCGAACGCCGCATGCGGCTGCTTTGTGGTGAGTGATCCGGCCACCGTGCCGCGCCTTGCCGGGCCGCGGCAATCCTGCTCAAATGGCCTTCACCGAAAGGTCGGAACGAAGCCATGGAACTGACCCCGCGCGAAAAGGACAAGCTGCTGATCTTCACCGCGGCACTTCTGGCCGAGCGGCGCAAGGCGCGTGGCCTGAAGCTGAACTATCCCGAGGCCGTGGCGCTGATCTGCGCTGCCATCATGGAAGGCGCGCGCGACGGCAAGTCGGTGGCCGCGCTGATGAGCGATGGCAAGACGGTGCTGACGCGTGCCGACGTGATGGACGGCGTGGCCGAGATGCTTCCCGACATCCAGGTCGAAGCCACCTTCCCGGACGGCACCAAGCTCGTGACCGTGCATCAACCGATTGCATGAAGGACCCTCGATGAACAAGCTGCTGATTGCCGCAACCCTCTCGGGCGCCGCGTCGCTCGCCGCTGCGCACGACGGACACGGCATGGAGCCGGCCCATTGGCATGCCACCGATGTCTGGGGCTTCGTGGCGCTGGGCGTGGCCGTGGCGCTGGTCGTCTGGATGCGGCGGGGCAAGTGATGCTCACCCCCGGCGAACTGCTGATCGACAACGGCGACCATCTGCTCAACCCGGGGCGCCGCACCTTGACCCTGGTCGTCGAGAACAGCGGCGACCGCCCGATCCAGGTCGGATCTCACTATCACTTTGCCGAGACCAATGCGGCGCTGCGCTTCGACCGCACCGCGGCGCGTGGCATGCGGCTGAACATTCCCTCGAGCCTGGCGGTGCGCTTCGAGCCGGGACAGCAGCGCACGGTGGAACTGGTCGATTTCGCCGGCGAGCGGCGTGTCGTGGGCTTTCGCGGCCTGGTGCAAGGAGCAGTCTGATGGCCACGATCGGGCGACGCGCCTATGCCGAGATGTACGGCCCGACGGTCGGTGACCGCGTGCGCCTGGCCGACACCGAGCTGATCATCGAGGTCGAGCAGGACTACACCTTGCGCGCCGGCGGCTACGGCGAGGAAGTCAAGTTCGGCGGCGGCAAGACCCTGCGCGACGGCATGGGCCAGAGTCAGCGCATCAACGGGCCCGGTGCGGCCGAAGCGGTGGACTGCGTCATCACGAATGCGCTGATCCTCGACCACTGGGGCATCGTCAAGGCCGACATCGGCCTGCGCGGCCAGCGCATCTGCGCCATCGGCAAGGCCGGCAACCCCGACGTGATGCCGGGCGTGGACATCGTCATCGGCCCGGGCACCGAGGTCATCGCCGGCGAGGGTTTGATCGTCACCGCCGGCGCGATCGACAGCCACATCCACTTCATCTGCCCGCAGCAGATCGACGACGCGCTGGCCGGCGGCGTGACCACGATGCTGGGCGGCGGCACCGGGCCGGCCACCGGCACGCTGGCCACCACTTGCACGCCGGGGCCGGCGAACATCGCGCGCATGCTGCAGGCCGCCGACGCCTTTGCCATGAACATCGGCTTTCTCGGCAAGGGCAATGCCAGCCAGCCCGAGGGCTTGCGACAGCAGATCGACGCCGGCGCCATCGGCCTGAAGCTGCACGAGGACTGGGGCACCACGCCCTCGGCGATCGACTGCTGCCTGGGCGTGGCCGAGGAAACCGACACGCAGGTGTCGATCCACAGCGACACGCTCAACGAGTCCGGCTTCGTCGAGGACACCATCGCGGCGACCAAGGGCCGCACACTGTGCGCCTTCCACACCGAAGGTGCCGGCGGCGGCCATGCGCCGGACATCCTGCGCGTGGTCGGCGAGGCCAACTTCCTGCCCTCGTCCACCAACCCGACCATGCCCTACACCGTCAACACGGTGGACGAACACCTGGACATGCTGATGGTGTGCCACCACCTCGATGCATCCATCGCCGAGGACCTGGCCTTTGCCGAAAGCCGCATCCGCCGCGAGACCATCGCCGCCGAGGACGTGCTGCACGACCTGGGCGCGATCAGCATGTTCTCCAGCGACAGCCAGGCGATGGGCCGCGTCGGCGAGATGGTGCTGCGCTGCTGGCAGACCGCACACTCAATGAAGGTGCAGCGCGGTGCCCTGCCTGGGGACGCTCGGCCCGGCGGGCTGCCTGCCGATTCGGCGCGCAACGACAACAGTCGCGCCAAGCGTTATGTCGCCAAGTACACCATCAACCCGGCCATCGCCAACGGCATCGCGCACGAGGTCGGCAGCATCGAGGTCGGCAAGTGGGCCGACCTGGTGTTCTGGAAGCCGAAGTTCTTCGGCGTCAAGCCCTCGCTGGTCATGAAGGGCGGCTTCATCGCGGTGGCGGCAATGGGCGACCCCAATGCCAGCATCCCCACGCCGCAGCCGGTGCACTACCGCCCCATGTTCGGCAGCTATGGAGGCGCGCTGGCGCGCGGCTCGCTCACCTTCATGAGCCAGGCCGCGCTGGCCAGCGACCTGGGCGACCGGCTCGGGCTGCGCAAGACGGTGGCTGCCGTCAAGCACTGCCGCAGCATCGGCAAGCGCGACATGGTGCACAACGCCTACGCACCGTCGATGCAGATCGACGCGCAGACCTACGAGGTGCGCGCCGACGGCGCGCTGCTCACCTGCGAGCCGGCCAAGGTGCTGCCGATGGCACAACGCTACTTCCTGTTCTGAAGACGGCTCGGCAGTTCCCCCCGCCGCGCAATCCGAGTCCGTTGTCCCAGTCGACCACGGACTCCCACCTGCGCCAGTCGGGCGCTCGACGCGGTCCCCGCCGCGGCGTCCTGTTCAATGCGCTGCGCCGGTCGGCGTGCACGGTACTGGCGCTGCTGAGCCTCGCCGTGGCGCTGAGCACGCAGCGCCCGGGCCCAGGCGAGCGCCCCGGCCGAGGCCGCCGCCACCACCGATGAGCCACGCGCTGCGACCATCGCGCCGGCGGACATTCCGGCACGGGCCGATGCCGACGAGAAGTTGATCCAGACGCTGCAGCGGCGCACGCGCGCCTCCAAGGTGCAAGGCTTCGAACAGGCCCTGGCACAACAGACCGCAGCGCTGCAGCAACTCGCGGGGCTGACCCAGAGCGGCGAGTTGTCGGACCTTTCGGTGCAGCGCCTGGAAACGCTCGAGCGGCACTGGCTGCTGAACGAACGCGCGGTCACGCAGACGCGGGCTGAACTGGCACGCACCACGAGTGCGATGTCAGAGGATGCCGCCGACCTGGCACGTCGTCGCTCTGCCTGGCAGGCGACCAGCGCCGATGCCGATCTTTCGCCCGCCCTGGCACAGCGCAGCACCGAGCTGATCAAGCAGATCGAACAGGCGCAGGAGCAGCTGGCGGCGCCGCTGGCCGCCTTGCTGGACCTCGGGCGCAAGGGCAATGCGCTGCAGGCGCAACTTCAAGATGGCCTGAGCGAGGTCTCCGCCCAGGTGGCGGACCAGGACCGGCGCCTGGTCACGATGGACGCAGCGCCGCTTTGGCAGGTCGCAGCCGATCCAGGCGGGGCGGATCCGCTGACCGCCGGGCTGCGGCGCAGCCTGGAGATCGAGACCGCCTTCGCCCGCGACTACGACGCAGCGCACGCCCGATTGCGCCTGGGCCTGGCCGTCTTCGCTGTGCTGCTGCTGCCGCTGATGTTCTGGCTCAAGCGCCGCGCCAACCTGCTGGTCGCGGCCGGCCAGCTTGGCGCGCCGGCGAAGCTGGCATTGGCGCGGCCCTGGGCGGCCTGGCTGCTGCTGGTGGCCGCCATCGCGGTGCTGTACGACGTGCAGGGGCCGCACCTGCGCCAGCAGCTGGTGATGCTGCTGGCCTGGATACCCATCTTCGGCCTGCTGCAGCGGCGCATCCTGAGTGTCGTCGGGCCCTGGGCCTACCTGAGTGCCGTGTTCTATTTCCTCAACGTGCTGGTATCGCTGCTGATCGCCAACCCGGTGCTGTTCCGCGTTGCGCTGCTGGCCATCACGCTGCTCATGCTGCTGCCTCTGGCCTGGCACGTACGACGCTCGCGCCGCGTGGTCATCGACAAGGACAGTCCCTTGCAGACGAGGGTGTGGAACCTGCTGCGCTGGGTGGCCTGTGCGGTCCTGGTGGCCGCGGCCGGTTCGAACATCCTGGGCAATGTCTCGCTGGCGGCGATGCTGGTCTCGGCCACGCTGGACAGCAGCTACGCCGCGCTGGCCATGCTGGCGGGCAGCAAGGTGCTGCTGGCGCTGTTCCAGGTGCTGCTGGCCGGGCCGTCCATGTCGCGCCTGGCGGCGCGCTATTCGGCCTCGCTGGTACCGTCGGTGATCAGCCTGGGGCGCAACCTGCTGGTGCTGGGCTGGCTGATCTTCACGCTGCAGGCCTTTCGCGTCTATCGTCCGCTGTCCACCTTCGTGCTGTCGGTACTGACACACGAGTTCAAGCTCGGTGAACTGACGCTCAGCCTGGGCAGCCTGGCGGCTTTTGCGGCAGCCACCTGGGCGGCGTTCTGGCTGGCCAGGACCATCCGCCAGGTGCTGGCCGAGGACGTGCTGCCGGCGCTGTCGCTGCCCCGCGGCGTGGGCAGCAGCATCTCGTCGCTGAGCTACTACAGCATCCTGTTCCTGGGCCTGCTGGCGGCGCTGGCGGCCGCCGGTTTCCAGGTGGGGCAGTTGACGCTGATCTTCGGCGCGCTCGGCGTGGGCATCGGCATCGGCCTGCAGGACGTGGTGCGCAATTTCGTCTCCGGCCTGATCCTGATGTTCGAGCGGCCGATCCAGCGCGGCGACACGGTCGAGGTCGCCGGCATGGAAGGCACCGTACGCGAGATCGGCCTGCGCGCCACCATCGTCACCACCTTCGACGGCGCCGCCGTGGTCGTGCCCAACGGCATGCTGCTGGCCGACAAGCTGGTCAACTGGACGCTCAACGGCACGCGCCGCCGCGTCACGATGAACGTCAGCACCGGATTCGCGGCCGCGCCGCAGCGCACGATCGAGGTGCTGCTGGCGATCGCGCGCAGCGTGGACGGCGTGGCTTTGTCGCCGGCGCCTGCGGTCATCATGACCGGCATGGCGCCCGGTGAGCTGCTCTTCAACGTGCGCGTGTGGACCACCGACTTCAGCGACTGGATCGCCGTGCGCACCGAGCTGACGATGAAGATCCGCGACGGCCTGGCCGAAGCCGGCATCGAGGTGCCGCGGCCGCAGCGCGAGCTGATCGTGCGCGGCTTGACGCCGCAGGCGGCACAGCAACTGGGCAGCGCGGATGGCGGCGCGCCGGGCTGAATCGGATCGAATGATCGACGCAAGGCCGACCGCCGCGGTGCGTGCGCGTGCCTCGCCCAGCGCCAGGACCTGCGGCGCCGCGTCCGAATATCGTGTGATGCAAGCTCGGCCACGGCGCAGGGTCGGCAGTTCTGCAGCCGCGGCGTGCTCGGGCGGCGCTGCTAGACTGCCGGGCCGCAGCGGCGCCAAGGGGCACCGGGCGAAGCGACGTCCAACATGGAAACGCCGGGCAATCTCTTCGTGGTGGCCGCGCCCAGCGGCACGGGCAAGTCCAGCCTGGTGAATGCGCTGCTCGAGCTGGATTCGCACCTGGCGGTGTCGGTGTCGCACACGACGCGTGCGCCGCGCGGCCAGGAGCAGCAGGGACGCGAGTACCACTTCATCGACGAAGCGCTGTTCCGCCGCATGGTCGAGCGCGGCGAGTTCTTCGAATGGGCGCAGGTGCACGGCAACTTGTACGGCACCTCGCGCGTGGCCATCGAGGACCGGCTGAAGTCCGGCCAGGACATCGTGCTGGAGATCGACTGGCAGGGTGCGCTGCAGATCAAGCAGTTGTTCCCCGACGCGGTGCTGGTATTCATCCTGCCTCCCAACTGGCAAGAGCTGCTGCAGCGCCTGCAGCGCCGCGGCGAGGACGGGCCGCAGGTGATCGAGCAGCGCATGGCCAACGCCCGGCTGGAGGTGGCCCAGGCCCGGCACTTCGACTTCGTTATAATCAACGCGCTGTTCGAGATGGCTCTGTTCGACCTGAAGACCATCGTGCACTCGCAGCGCCTGAAGTACGCGGCTCAAGCCCGCCACCGCCCCCAGGTCTTCGCTGCCCTCGACCTGAACTGAATCGCCCACCGAAAGCCCTGCCCATGGCCCGCATCACCGTCGAAGACTGCCTGACCAAGATCCCCAATCGCTTCCAGCTGGTGCTGGCCGCGACCTACCGCGCGCGCATGCTCAGCCAGGGCCACGCACCGAAGATCGAGACACGCAACAAGCCCGGCGTGACCGCGCTGCGCGAGATCGCCGCCGGCGAGATCGGCGTCGAGATGCTGCGCAAGGTGCCGATCTGAGGACGTGAGAAGCTGCCTGCGCAGCTTCGAACGCCTCAGGAGGGGTCCGAGCTCTGCGAGGACGCGGCCTGCAAGGCCGATCTGAGCCACTGGACACACCGCACCGACAACGGGCGCCGATTGGCGCCCGTTGTCCTTTGCCGGGCATGGCGCGGGCCAAGCCTGTTAGATTCCTGCCATGGGCATCCGCTCGCTGGCCGCCGAACTGCTGCCCTCTGCGTTGCAGGGGCTGCAGCGGGCCATGTCCGCGCCGACGCCGAAGAGCGCGCAGGTGGCGTCCTTTGCCGCGCTGACCGACAAGCTCGGCTACCTGCCCAAGGCCGAGCACAAGAAGGTGCTCGAGGCCTTCAAGTTTGCCGACGAGGCCCACCTGGGCCAGTTCCGCGCCAGCGGCGAGCCCTACATCACCCACCCGATCGCGGTGGCCGGTCTGTGTGCCGACTGGAAGCTCGACGTGCAGGCCATCATGGCCGCGCTGATGCACGACACCATCGAGGACCAGGGTGTCACCAAGGCCGCGCTGATCGAGCGCTTCGGTGCCCCCACTGCCGAGCTGGTGGATGGCCTGACCAAGCTGGACAAGCTGCATTTCAGCACCCGCGAGCAAGGCCAGGCCGAGTCCTTCCGCAAGATGCTGCTGGCGATGGCACGCGACGTGCGCGTCATCCTGATCAAGCTCGCCGACCGGCTGCACAACATGCGCACGATGCATGCGATGACGCCGGACAAGCGCCAGCGCATCGCCCGCGAGACGCTGGACATCTACGCGCCGATCGCCCACCGCCTGGGGCTGAACCAGATCTACCGCGAGCTGCAGGAGCTGTCCTTCGAGTACCTGTACCCATGGCGGCATGCCGCGCTGACCAAGGCGGTACAGCGGGCGCGCGGCCACCGCCGCGACATCGTCGAACGCGTGCGCAAGGACGTGGAAAAGGCCTTTGCCGCGGCCAAGATCAAGGTGCAGGTCAGCGGCCGCGAGAAGACCGTCTACTCCATCTACCGCAAGATGCGCGAGAAGCACGCCGGCTTCGCACAGGTCAGCGATGTCTTCGGCTTCCGCCTGGTGGTGCCGACGCAGCCCGAGTGCTACTTGTCGCTGGGCGTGCTGCACCAGCTGTACAAGCCGGTGCCGGGGCGCTTCAAGGACTTCATCGCCATCCCCAAGGCCAATGGCTACCAGAGCCTGCACACCACGCTGGTCAGCCCGCTGGGCACGGCGGTGGAGTTCCAGATGCGCACCGAGGCCGATGCACGCCGTGGCCGAGACCGGCGTGGCCGCGCACTGGCTGTACAAGGTCAACGACAAGGGCGAGAACATTGCCGGCGACCCGCAGCGCCTGGGCGCGATGTGGCTGCAGTCGCTGATCGACATCCAGGACGAGACGCGCGACTCGGCCGAGTTCCTCGAGCACGTCAAGATCGACCTGTTCCCCGACGCGGTCTACGTGTTCACGCCGCGCAGCAAGATCCTCGCGCTGCCGCGCGGCGCCACGGCGGTGGACTTTGCCTATGCGATCCACTCCGACGTCGGCGACCACACGCGTGGCCGCCAAGGTCAATGGCGAGGCAGTCGCGCTGCGCACCGAGCTGCGCAGCGGCGACGTGGTCGAGATCGTCACCGCGCCCGGTGCACGGCCCAACCCGGCCTGGCTGAACATGGTGCGCACCGGGCGGGCGCGCTCGAAGATCCGTCACTTTCTCAAGACCATGGAACAGGACGAATCGCGCGCCATGGGCGAAAAGATGCTGGCCCAGGCGCTGCGCGCCGAAGGCCTGGTGCTGCCCGGCAGCGACCCGACTGACGCCGCGGCGGCGGCGCTGTGGCAGCAGCTGACGCGCTGGAGCGGCAACCGCAGCCGCGTCGACCTGATGGCCGACATCGCGCTGGGCCGCAAGATCGCCAGCATCGTCGCCAAGCGGCTTGCCGCATTGATGATCGACCGCGGCGCGCGGCCCGATGCGGTGACGCTGACGCTGGGCCGCTATGCCAGCGACGACAGCGGCACGGCGCAGGGCGTGGTCTTCATCGACGGCTCCGAAGGCGCGACGGTGCAGCTGGCCAGCTGCTGCCGGCCGATCCCGGGTGACGACGTCGTCGGCTACCTGGGCCGCGGCGAAGGCCTGCTGGTGCACACCGCCGAATGCCATGTCGGCAAGCGGCTGTTCGAACGCGACAGCGAGCGCTGGATGCACGTCGAATGGGCCGAGGAGCTGACCCGCCCCTTCGAGACCGCGATCATGGTGCTGGTGCGCAACGGCAAGGGTGTGCTGGCCCAGGTGGCCGCGGCCATTGCCAATGCCGAGGCCGACATCACCCACCTCGACATGGGCGAGGAGCGGCCTGCCGAGTCGGCCGAGCTGAAGCTGCTGCTCAGCGTGCGCGACCGCTTGCACCTGGCCGAGGTGTTGCGCACGCTGCGCCGCTCCTCGGTGGTGCTGCGCGTCTGGCGCGTGAAACCTTGATCACCCCCGCAGCGGTTGCGCCGCGCCAGCCGGCAGGCATGCCGGCTGGCCCTCGCAGGCGAAGAACAATCCGCAGGGACTGTTCTCCGTCGCTGTTCGGCCCCCTCAAGGGCGCGCCGCCAGCGGCCCGGCCAAGCCGGTTCCGCGGCGTCCGCTCGAAACGCCCTCAGTCGGAGGACACGGGCCTGGGATAGCTGACCGCGAGCACTTCGATGCGCTGCAGCCCGCCGGGCGTGTGCAGCGTCACCTCGTCGCCTTCGCGGGCCTTGAGCAGCGCGCGCGCAATGGGGGACACCCAGGACACCTCACCCTGCAGATTGTCGGCCTCGTCCACGCCCTTGATGGTGATGGTGCGCTCGTCGCCCTGCTCATTGGCATAGGTCACGCTGGCGCCGAAGAAGACCTGGTCGCTGCCGTGGTGCAGCGACGGGTCGGCCACCTCGGCGATGTCCAGCCGGCGCGTCAGGAAGCGGATGCGCCGGTCGATCTCGCGCAGCCGCTTCTTGCCGTACAGGTAGTCGCCGTTTTCGGAACGATCGCCGTTCTTCGCCGCCCAGGACACCACCTCGACCATCTTCGGCCGCTCGGCATCGAGCAGTTGCATCAACTCGGCGCGCAGCCGCTGGTATCCGGCCGGCGTCATGTAGTTGCGCGTGCCCGCGGGCAGCGGCGGCGCGCCGGCTTCGGCGTCGTCGTCTGCGTCGTCGGCATCGTTTTCGCGCGTGAAGGCCTTGCTCATTGGCGGCATTGTGCAAGCTCGTGCGGCGCAGCGTGACTTGACGCCGATCAACCGGCCGCGGCCGGCCGCCAACTAGCATTGCTGTAAATGAAATACAGCTTTGCAGCCGCAGCCTGCCATGAAGCTCAGCACCTACACCGACTACAGCCTGCGCATGCTGATGATGCTGGCCGCCGAGCCGCAGCGCCGCACCACCGTGGCCGAGGTCGCCGCGGCCTTCGGCATCTCCGAGCACCACCTGGGCAAGGTGGCGCACGGCCTGGGCCGCCACGGCTGGCTGGCCACCACGCGGGGCCAGGGCGGCGGTCTGTTGCTGGCCGTGGCACCGGAACAGATCGTCATCGGCGAGGTGGTGCGCCACACCGAGAACGGCGACGTGCCGGCCTCCTGCTTCGCCGACGACGCCCCGCCCTGTGCCCTCGGTGCGGCATGCCGTCTGCACGGCGTGCTCGACGAGGCGCTGCGCGGCTTCTACGCCGTGCTCGACCGCTACACGCTGGCCGACCTGGTACACCACCCGCGCGCGCTGTCGCGCCTGCTGTTCGTCGAAAGGGCCGCGCGATGAGCACGCCGGGCCGCGCCAACCGCGAAAGCGCCCGCCTGGCGGGACCGGCCGCAGGCCGATGGCGGCAGCCATGAGCACCGTGATCCAGATTCAAGAGCCGATACGCCGGCCCCCGTCGACACCCCCGGCGGGCTTTGCGCTGTGGCAGCTGGGCTTCAGGCCCTTCTATCTGCTGGCCAGCGGCTTTGGCGCGCTGTCGATCGCGCTGTGGGCGCTGCAGTTTGGCGGCTTGCTGCCCGTGCCGTACCTGCAAGGCCCGATCTGGCACGCGCACGAGATGCTGTTCGGCTTTGCCCTGGCGGTGATCGTCGGCTTCCTGTTCACGGCCGGGCGCAACTGGAGCAACCAGCCCACGCCCACCGGTTGGCCGCTGGCCGCGCTGGCGCTGCTGTGGCTGGCCGCACGCGTGCTGGTGCTCACGCCCTATGGCTGGGCGGCGGCGGCGGCCAACGTGGCCTTTCCGCTGGCGGCTGCGGCGGCGCTGGCGCGCCCGTTCATCGCCGCGCGCAACCGGCGCAACTACTTCTTCGTCGGCCTGCTGTTGCTGCTGGCCGCCGCGGCGCTGTGCGTGCACCTGCAGATGCTCGGCGTGATCTGCATTGCCGGGCTGGGCCGGCATCCAGCTGGCGCTGGACGTGGTGCTGTTCATCATGGCGGTGATGGCCGGGCGGGTGCTGCCGATGTTCACCAACAATGGCGTACCAGGCGCGAAGGCCGTACGCCATGCGGGCGCTGGAGAAGCTGGCGCTGGGCTCGGTACTGGCCTTGCTGGCGGTCGACCTGCTGCAGCTTGCGTCCCCGCTGCTGGCCGGGATCGCCGCGGTCGCCGCCCTGGCGCACCTGGCGCGCTGGCTGCTGTGGCAACCCTGGACCACGTTGCACACGCCCATCGTCTGGGTGCTGCATGCGGCCTACCTTTGGATTCCCGTGCACCTGGGCCTGCGCGCTGCGGCCGTGCTCGGCTGGGTGCCCGCCTCCGCGCCGGCCCATGCGCTGATGGTGGGTGCGGCCGGCGGCCTGATCATCGGCATGATGACGCGCACCGCGCGCGGCCACACCGCGCGGCCGCTGCGCGCCGACCGTGCCGACGTCGCCTGCTACGCCCTGGTGCTCGGTGCCGCGCTCGTGCGCGTGGCCGCTGCCGCTGGCGCTGCCGGCCTGGAGCGTCGGCGCGGTGCTGCTGTCTGCCGCCCTGTGGTCGGCCGGCTTCGGCCTGTACGCGCTGCGCTACTGGCCGGTGCTGACCCGCCCCCGCCTCGACGGCCGGCCCGGCTGACGCATGGACTACGTCACCTGGAAGCTGCTGCACCAGGGCGCGGTAGCCCTCTCGGTCACCGGGTTCGTGGCACGCGGGCTCGGCTCGTTTGCCGAGGCCGCCTGGGTGCGCGGCCGGGTTTCCCGGACCTTGCCGCACATGGTCGACACGGTGCTGCTGGTCTCGGCGCTGACGCTGGCCTGGATGCTGCGGCTGACGCCCGGCGCCGCGCCGTGGCTCGCGGCCAAGATCGTCGGCCTGCTGCTGTACATCGGCCTGGGCATGCTGGCGTTGCGGCCGGGACGACCCCTCGCGCTGCGCATCGGCGCCTGGCTGGCGGCACTGTCGTGTTTTGCATGGATCGTTTCCGTCGCGCTGACCAAGCACCCGCTGGGCGTGCTGCGCGCGCTCGCGGCCTGAACCCGGCGCCGCGCCCAGGCTAGGATGCGCCGATGAGCCCGCCGCGCCAATGGAATCTGGGAGCCAAGCTGGCCCTGGTGGCCACACCGTTCCTGATACTGAGCTTGCTGGCCATCAGCGCCACGCTGTGGGTATCGTGGCAACTGGAAGGCGGCGCCGCCGCGGTCAACGAGGCCGGGCGCATGCGCATGCAAACCTATCGGCTGTCGCTGTCGGTGGCCGCGGCCGATGACGCCAGCCGCCGTCAAGAGGTGGCCCGCTTCGATGAAGGCCTGGCACTGCTGCGCAGCGGCGACCCCGAGCGTCCGCTGTTCGTGCCCTGGGACGACACCGTGCGCGCGCGCTTCGCCGGGGTGGAGCAGGACTGGAGCGACTTGCGCTCGCAATGGGCGGGCCCGTCGCCGGTCGACACGGCGGCGCTGCGAACGCAGGCCGCCGCCTTCGTCGACCACATCGACGCGCTGGTCAATGCCATCGAAGCCCACATGTCGCGCTGGACGGCGCTGCAGCACCTGCTGCAGACGGCGGTGCTGGTGCTGGCCGTGGCCGGCGGCGCCACGCTGCTGCTCACCGGCTACCGCTTCGTGCTGGAGCCGGTGTCGCAGCTCAAGCGCGCCATCGAGCGGCTGCAGGGCGGCGACTTCAGCGCTCGCGTCGCCAACCGCAGCAACGACGAGTTCGGCACGCTCGCGGCCGGCTTCAACGACCTGGCCGAGCACCTGCAGTCGATGTATCGCAACCTCGAGGCCAAGGTGGCCGAGAAGACTTCTGAGCTGCAGGAGAAGGGCGAGCGGCTGCAGGCGCTGTACGACATGAGCACGCTGATCGCCAGCGCCACCACGCTCGAAGAGCTGTCCAGCGGCTTCACGCGGCGCATCGCGCGAGTGGCTCGCGCCGACGCGGTGGCACTGCGCTGGTCCGACGAGGGCAACCAGCGCTACCTGCTGCTGGCCAGCCAGGGCCTGCCCCAGGCCATGATCGAAGAGGAGCAGTGCCTGATGGCCGGCGACTGCAATTGCGGCATGCCGCTGGCCGCGCCCGGTGTCCGTGTCATCCCGATCCATGCCTTGCCCAAGGGCAGCCTGGAACACTGCGCGCGGGCCGACTTCGAAACCGTGCTCTCGCTGCCGATCCGCCTGCACGAGCGCACCATGGGCGAGCTGAACCTTTTCTACAACGCCCAGGTTTCGCCGTCGCAGGCCGAGCGCTCGCTGCTGGAAGCGCTGACCTCGCACCTGAGCGCGGCCATGGAAAACCTGCGCCTGGACAGCCTGGCCAAGGAGGCGGCCGTCTCGCAGGAGCGCAACCTGCTGGCACGCGAGCTGCACGATTCGATCGCCCAGTCGCTGGCCTTCCTGAAGATCCAGGTGCAGCTGATGCGCGATGCGCTGGCCAGCGGCAACGCCGCGCGCATCCAGTCGGTGCTGGGCGAGATCGACACCGGCGTGCGCGAAAGCTACGGCGACGTGCGCGAGCTGCTGGTGCACTTCCGCACCCGCGCCAATGCCGAGCACATCGAGCCGGCGCTGCAGACCACGCTGCGCAAGTTCGAGCACCAAAGCGGCGTCAAGGCCAGCCTGCAGCATGCACGGTCAGGGCCTGCCGCTGACGCCGGACCTGCAGATCCAGGTGCTGCACATCCTGCAGGAAGCGCTGTCCAACGTGCGCAAGCACGCCCATGCCAGCCACGTCTGGCTCGACGTGCAGCAGCAGCCGCGCTGGCGCTTCGAGGTGCGCGACGACGGCATCGGCTTCCAGGCCGACGACCCCGGGCGACGCGAGACCCACGTCGGCCTGCGCATCATGGCCGAGCGGGCCGAGCGCATCGGCGCCACCCTGGAGGTCATCTCCACACCCGGACACGGCAGTTCGGTGGTGCTGGAGCTGGCGAGCGCCGTGGCCGTGCCCGCCGCCGAGCCCGAGGCCGCGATGACATGAACGCACCCGTCGACAGCACGCCGGTGCGCATTCTGGTGGTCGACGACCACACGCTGTTCCGCCGCGGGCTGACGGCGCTGCTGTCGCGCCATGCCACGCTGAGCGTGGTGGGCGACGCCGCCGACGCCGGCCAGGCGCAGCGCCGCGCCGCCGAGCTGCAGCCCGACCTGATCCTGCTGGACAACCACCTGCCCGGCGTCAACGGCGTCGATGCCTTGCCGGCACTGCGCCAGGCCGCACCGGCGGCGCGCATCATGATGCTCACCGTCAGCGAGGACGAGGCCGACCTCGCCGCCGCGCTGCGCGGCGGCGCGTGCGGCTACCTGCTGAAGACCATCGAGGGCGATGCCCTGGTCACCGCCATCCACCGCGCGATGCGCGGTGCCAGCGTGGTGGCCGAGGAGATGACCGACAAGCTGGTGGCTGCCTACCGCGGCGCCGCCGTGCCGCTGGCCGATGCCGAGGCGCCGGCGCCGGCATCGCCGATGGCGCAGCTGTCGCCGCGCGAGCGCGACATCCTGCGCGGCATCGCCCGCGGCGCCAGCAACAAGGAGATCGCGCGCGAGCTCGGCATCGCCGAGACCACGGTGAAGATCCACGTGCAGCATGTGCTGCGCAAGCTGGGCCTCAGCTCGCGCGTGCAGGCCGCGGTGGCGGCCACGGCACACGGCTTGCATTGACGCCGACGCGCGTCCGTGACCGCGGGCGCGATGGTGCGGCCTGCCGGTCTGAACTGCTGCTTCACCGTGTGCTGACGCTGGAAGTCGGCCGGTGCCCCCGCCGGCGTGCCTGCGGCGTCATGATCGACGGACACGGCCGGTTCTCTCGACCTCGTCTGCCCACGTCGCCTCGACAGTTGCCCGTCACGCGGCCAAGACGAACGATGTTCTTGATCGCCGGTGTCGGTCACACCGGCCATTGGCGTGCGCGCAAATCGTCAAGGACGGCCAGCGGCGCAGTCAAGTCCTCGGCGCAAGGGACCGATCGTGGCGGGATTGGTGTCCTGCCCCGACTTCCCTGTCCATTGCCGAGCACAGCGAGGCAACACGCTGATCGAGTTGATGATCGTCGTCGCGATCGCCGGCATGCTGGCAGCGGTGGCCTATCCGTCGTCCATGGCACAGGTACGCAAGGCGCGTCGCGTCGATGCCATCGATGTGGTCACCCGTGTGCAGCAGGCGCAGGAGCGGCGGCGTGCCGACAATCCGAGCTTTGCCACCTTGGCTGCACTGGGCACCCCGGCGACCTCGCCGAGCGGCCACTACACGCTCGCCTCATCAGCGACGGCCGGGTCCGCCGCGACCAGTTGCACGGTCACCGCCAAGGCGGTCAGCGGAAAGCCGCAGGCCAGCGACAGCGGGTGCACGACGCTGACCCTTTGCGTTGCCGGCGGCACGCCGGGCTACACACCTGCCACCTGCTGGAAGCGATGATGAGAGACGACCATCACGTTCGGCCTGTGCGCAGGGGTGTCGAGGCATCCTGCGGCCTGGGTACCGCGGGATTGATATGAAACGTCGGCGACGAACAGTCGCGGTCGCCAACACACCGCAGGTGCTGCCAACCCTCAGTCGGTGCGTCTCTACCGCTGGCGTTCGTGCCTGAACTCGACCGCTCGCCATCGCCGGGCCAGATACTCGGCCACCCGTCGGACGCGGCAGCGCATGACAGCCTGCGCTGCAACAACCCTGCGAAGCCAGCCTTGACGCAGCGCAAGCCGCAGTTCGAAAGCCGAGCGGGTAGTCCTTTCGAACGATGCCGCCGCGCGCGGCATCCTCCTTCCGCCTTCGCGCGAGCGCCCTGCCGAAGGATGCCGCGCAGCGACCCTGGCTCCTAGAGTGCCTGCACTGCACACAAGGCAAGGCAAGGGACACAACGCGATGGGCAACAACCGCAAGGCACTGTCGGTGCTGATCGTCAGCACGCTGGCCTTCACCGTGTGCTTCATGGTGTGGATGATGTTCGGCGTGATCGGCATCCCGATCAAGAAGACGCTGGGCCTGAACGCCACCGAGTTCGGGCTGCTCACGGCCACGCCCGTGCTCACCGGTTCGCTGATCCGCGTGCCGCTGGGCATCTGGACCGACAAGTACGGCGGTCGCATCGTCATGGCGGTGCTGATGGCCATCACCGTGCCGGCCATCTGGCTGATGAGCTATGCCACCGCTTACTGGCACTTCCTGGTGATCGGCCTGTTCGTCGGCCTGGCCGGCGGCTCGTTTTCGGTCGGCACGCCCTACGTGGCGCGCTGGTTCCCGCGTCACCGCCAGGGCTTCGCGATGGGCGTGTACGGCGCCGGCAATTCGGGCGCGGCGGTCAACAAGTTCGTCGCCCCGGCGCTGGTGGTGGCCTTCGGCTGGACCATGGTGCCGCAGGTCTATGCGGCCATCATGCTCGGCACGTTGGTGCTGTTCTTGATCTTCAGCGGCAGCGATCCGTCCCACCTGGTGCCCAGCCACACCAAGTTCAGCGAACAGTTGAAGATGCTGAAGGACCCGAAGGTCATCAAGTACTGCCAGTACTACAGCATCGTCTTCGGTGGCTACGTCGCCTTGAGCCTGTGGATGGTGCAGTACTACGTCGGCGAGTTCGGCCTGGACATCCGCGCCGCGGCGCTGCTGGCGGCCTGCTTCTCGCTGCCCGGCGGCGTGCTGCGCGCGGTGGGCGGCTGGCTGTCCGACAAGTACGGCGCGCACCAGGTCACGTGGTGGGTGATGTGGGTCAGCTGGATCTGCCTGTTCCTGCTGAGCTACCCGCAGACCGACATGACGATCACCACCGTCGACGGCCCGAAGACCTTCCACGTCGGCCTCAACGTCTACGCCTTCACCGCGCTGATGTTCATCCTCGGCATCGCCTGGGCCTTCGGCAAGGCCAGCGTCTTCAAGTACATCAGCGACGACTACACGCACAACATCGGCACCGTCAGCGGCATCGTCGGCCTGGCCGGCGGCATGGGCGGCTTCGTGCTGCCGATCATGTTCGGCGCGCTGATGGACCTGACCGGCATCCGCTCCAGCGCCTTCATGTTGATGTACGGCGTGGTCTGGGTGTCGCTGATCTGGATGTACTGGACCGAAGTGCGCAAGGCCGAGGTCATGGGCACCAAGGCCAAGGATTTCAGCCTTGCCGGCTGAAGGAAATTTCATGAGCAAAGCAGACATTCAAGACTGGCGCCCCGAGGACAACGCGTTCTGGGAAAGCACCGGCAAGCGCATCGCCTACCGCAACCTGTGGATCTCGGTGCCGGCGCTGCTGTGCGGCTTCGCGGTGTGGGGCATGTGGGGCATCATCACCGTGCAGATGCTCAACCTGGGCTTCCCCTTCACCCAGGCCGAGTTGTTCACGCTGACGGCCATCGCCGGCATCTCCGGCGCGACGATGCGCATCCCGGCCTCGTTCCTGATCCGTCTGGCCGGCGGGCGCAACACCATCTTCCTGACCACCGCGATGCTGCTGGCGCCGGCCATCGGCACCGGCATCGTGCTGCAGCACAAGGACTGGCCGCTGTGGGCCTTCCAGTTGATGGCGCTGTGGTCGGGCGTGGGCGGCGGCAACTTCGCGTCGTCGATGTCCAACATCAGCACCTTCTTCCCGAAGCGGCTGCAGGGCACGGCGCTGGGCCTGAATGCCGGCATCGGCAACTTCGGCGTGACGACGATGCAGGTCGTGATCCCGCTGGTGATGACGGTGGGCCTGTTCGGCGCCGTCGCCGGCGAGCCGATGACGCTGCTCAAGGACAGCGGCTGGATCATCGGCAAGATCAAGGCCGGCACGCCCACCTGGATCCAGAACGCGGGCTTCGCCTGGGTGCTGTCGCTGGTGCCGCTGTCGCTGCTGTGCTGGTTCGGCATGAACAACCTGAAGACGGTGTCGCCGGACACCGGTTCGCCCGTCGTCGCCTTCGCCAAGATCGTCTACCTGTACACGCTGGCCTTCGTGCCGGCGATCCTCGGCCTGTACCTGTACCTGCCGGCGCCCACCGGCCTGGGCCTGATCAGCATGTGGGTGGCGATCCCGCTGGACATCGTCAGCGCGCTGCTGGTCATGAAGCTGGCCGCCTTCGGCGCGATGAAGGAAGGCGTGGCCAAGCAGTTCCTGATCTTCCGCGACAAGCACACCTGGGCGCTGACGGTGCTGTACATCGTGACCTTCGGCTCCTTCATCGGCTTTTCGATGGCGCTGCCGCTGTCGATCACGGTGATCTTCGGCATCAGCCACGTGCCGGATGCCAGCGGCGTGCTGCAGCACACGCTGAAGAACCCGAACGCGCCGTCGGCCTTCACCTATGCCTGGATCGGCCCCTTCGTCGGCGCCGCGGTGCGGCCCGATCGGCGGCTGGATCTCCGACAAGTGGGGCGGCTCGATCGTCACGCAGATCATCTCGGTGGTGATGGTGCGGCGCGTCGGTGGCGGTGGGCTACGTGATGATGCTGGCCTACGGCTCGGCCACGCCGGAGCAGTACTTCCCGATGTTCCTGGGGCTGTTCATGCTGCTGTTCTTCGCCAGCGGCATCGGCAACGGCTCGACCTTCCGCACCATCGGCGTGATCTTCGACCGCCAGCAGGCCGGCCCGGTGCTGGGCTGGACCTCGGCGGTGGCCGCCTATGGCGCCTTCGTCGCGCCCGTCGTGATCGGCAACCAGATCAAGGCCGGCACGCCGCAGATGGCGATGTACGGCTTTGCCGTCTTCTATGCCCTGTGCCTGGTACTCAACTGGTGGTTCTACCTGCGCAAGAACGCCTACGTGAAAAATCCCTGAGGGTCATGACATGAGCCACTTCCTCGATCGACTGAACCACTTCTCGCTGCCCAAGGAAAGTTTCTCCGGCGATCACGGCGTCACCACCGGCGAAGACCGCACCTGGGAAGACGCCTACCGCAACCGCTGGGCGCACGACAAGATCGTGCGCAGCACGCACGGCGTCAACTGCACCGGCAGCTGCAGCTGGAAGATCTACGTCAAGGGCGGCATCGTCACCTGGGAGACCGCAGCAGACCGACTACCCGCGCACGCGCTGGGACATGCCCAACCACGAGCCGCGCGGCTGCGCGCGCGGCGCCAGCTACAGCTGGTACCTGTACAGCGCCAACCGCGTCAAGCACCCGATGGTGCGCGGCCGGTTGCTCAAGCACTGGCGCGCGGCACGGCTGCAGCACGGGCCGGTGGAAGCCTGGGCGGCGATCCAGGCCGACGAGAGCAAGCGGCGCGACTACCAGAAGGTGCGCGGCCTGGGCGGCTTCGTGCGCAGCAGCTGGGACGAGGTCAACGAGATCATCGCCGCGGCCAACGTCTACACCGCCAAGCAGTACGGCCCGGACCGGGTGATCGGCTTCTCGCCCATTCCGGCGATGAGCATGGTCAGCTACGCCGCAGGCAGCCGCTACCTGAGTCTGATCGGCGGCGTGTGCATGAGTTTCTACGACTGGTACTGCGACCTGCCGCCGGCCAGCCCGCAGATCTGGGGCGAGCAGACCGACGTGCCCGAATCGGCCGACTGGTACAACAGCAGCTACATCATCGCC
>CAWFQP010000010.1:0-41382 GCA_963818005.1 uncultured Pseudomonadota bacterium | reverse complement strand
GCCGCATGGCCTTGGCTGGCCACTCGCGAGCGCGCAGGTGCTCACTCGGCGCGGGCCCAACCCACCGAGCGGGTGCACAAGGCCCTTCGCGCGGCCGGGCGAGCCTCGTAATGGCATCGAACGCCAACGACAAGGTCCTGCGCGGCGGTAGCGGGCCTACCGACGCACGCGCCAACGCGCTGCGCGCGCTGGCCATGGACGCGGTGCAGCAGGCCAACTCCGGCCACCCCGGCGCGCCGATGGGCATGGCCGAGATGGCGGTGGCGCTGTGGACCGGCCACCTGCGCCACAACCCGGCCAACCCACAGTGGGCCGACCGCGACCGCTTCGTGCTCAGCAACGGCCATGCGTCGATGCTGCTGTACGCGCTGCTGCACCTCAGCGGCTACGACCTGCCGATCGACGAGCTCAAGCGCTTCCGCAAGCTGCACAGCAAGACACCGGGCCATCCCGAATCGGGCCTGACGCCCGGCGTCGAGACCACCACCGGCCCGCTGGGTCAGGGCCTCAGCAATGCGGTCGGCTTTGCGTTGGCCGAGACGATGCTCGCGGCCGAGTTCAACCGCCCGGGCATCAGATCGTCGACCACCGCAGCTTATGTCTTCCTCGGCGACGGGTGCCTGATGGAAGGCATCAGCCACGAGGCCGCCTCGCTGGCCGGCGTGTGGGGCCTGAACAAGCTGATTGCGCTGTACGACGACAACGGCATCAGCATCGACGGCGCGGTGCAGGGCTGGTTTCGCGACGACACGCCGGCGCGCTTCCGTGCCTATGGCTGGAACGTGCTCGGCCCGATCGACGGCCACGACGTGCTGGCGGTCGGCCAGGCCATCGCGATGGCCAAGGCCAGCACCGAGCGGCCGACACTGATCGTCTGCCACACCACCATCGGCCGCGGCTCGCCCGGCCGCGCCGGCACTGCCAAGGCGCATGGCGAGCCACTCGGTGCCGAGGAGATCGCGCGCACCCGTGCGGCACTCGGCTGGACCGCACCGGCCTTCGAGGTGCCCGACGGCATCCGCGTGCTGTGGGACGCGCGCGAGCTCGGCAAGGCCCGCGAGGCCGAATGGAAAGCGCGCCTGGCGGCCTATCGCGCCGCGCATCCGGCGCTGGCGGCCGAGTTCGAACGCCGCATGCGTGGCGACCTGCCCGGGGACTTCGGCGCCACGCTGGCCGCGGCCCTCGGCGCCTTCGGCGCGGCACCCGAGGCCGTGGCCTCGCGCAAGGCCTCGCAGAAGGTCTTGGCCGCGCTGGCGCCCAAGGTGCCGGAGATGTTCGGCGGCAGCGCCGACCTGACCGGCTCGAACCTGACCGACTTCCCCGGCTGCGGCGAGCGCCATGTCAGCTATGGCGTGCGCGAGTTCGGCATGGCCGCGATCATGAACGGCGTGGCGCTGCATGGCGGCTACATCCCCTATGGCGGCACCTTCCTGACCTTCAGCGACTACAGCCGCAACGCGGTGCGCATGGCCGCACTGATGAAGCTGCGCGTGATCCATGTCTTCACCCACGACAGCATCGGCCTGGGCGAGGACGGGCCCACCCACCAGGCGGTGGAGCACGTGCCGTCGCTGCGGCTGATCCCGCAGCTCGATGTCTGGCGCCCGGCCGACACTATCGAGACCGCGGTGGCCTGGGCCAGCGCGCTGCAGCGCCGCGACGGCCCGGCCGCGCTGGCGCTGTCGCGCCAGGTGCTGCCGGTGATCGCCACGCCGGCGCTGGCCGAGGCCATCGCCCGCGGCGGCTATCTGTTGTCCGACGTGCCGGCCGGCCAGGTGGCGCGCGCGGTGATCATCGGCACCGGGTCGGAGTTGCAGTTCGCGTTGCAGGCGCAGAAGCTGCTGGCGGCCGAAGGCCTGCCGGTGCGTGTGGTGTCGATGCCCTGCACCAATGTCTTCGACCGCCAGACGGTTGCGTACCGCGACCAGGTACTGCCGCCCCGCTTGCCCGCCGTGGCGGTGGAAGCCGCCCAGCCCGACTTCTGGCGCAAGTATGTGGGCCGGGATGGCGGCGTCGTGGGCATCGCCACCTTCGGCGAATCGGCCCCTGCGCCCGACCTGTACAAGCATTTCGGCGTCACTGCCGAGCATGTGGCTGCCGAGGTGCGGCGGTGCTGCGCGCGCTGATCTGGGACGTCGACGGGACGGTGGCCGAAACCGAGCGAGATGGTCACCGCGTCGCCTTCAACCGCGCCTTTGCCGAAGCCGGCCTGCCCTGGGCCTGGGACTTGCAAGAGTACGCGGAGTGGCTGGAGGTGACCGGCGGGCGCGAGCGCATCCTGGCCTATTTGCGACGGCGCAGCGATGCGCCGGCTGGCGAGGCCGAGCGCGACGCGCTGGCGCGACGCCTGCACCGGCGCAAGAACGCTTTCTATGCCGAGTGGGTGGCGCAAGGCATTGCAGCGCGCCCGGGCGTGCTGCGGCTGATGGACGAGTGCCGGGCCGAAGGCGTGGCGCAGGCCATTGCCACCACCACCAGCCGCGCCAACGTCGAGGCGCTGTTTGCCAGCCTGCTCGGCGCTGGTTGGCAGACACGCTTTGCCGCGGTGGTCTGCGCCGAAGACGCGCCGGCCAAGAAGCCTGATCCGCAGGCCTACCGGCTGGCGCTGCAGCGCATGGGCGTGCTGCCGCACGAGGCCTTCGCGCTGGAGGACTCGCCCAACGGCCTGAGGGCGGCGCGCGCCGCCGGCATCGCCTGCGGCGTGATCCGCAGCGCGTACTTCGCAGCCGCGCGATTCGAAGGCGCGGCCTGGCTGCGCGATGACCTGGTCGCGCCGCCGCCGGTGACGCTGGCGTTGATCCGCAGCGCGCTGTCGAGCACCGGCGGCCGAGCCGCGGAAACGGCGGCTATTTGAGCGATTCGATCAGGTCGACGTATTCTTGCATCGCCTCGTTCGCCGACTTGCCCTTCATACCGGCCCAGGCGTCGAACTTGGCCCGTCCGACCATGTCGGTGAAACCGGGGCGCTTGCCCTCCACGTCGCCGGCGCTGGCCTGCTTGTACAGCGCATAGATCTTGAGCAGGGTGTTGTTGTCTGGCTTGTCCGGCAACGACTTGCTCTGGACAACGGCTTTGTCGAACTTGGCTTTCAGGCTGGCCATCGGTGCGTCTCCTGTACGTGAAAATGGTCAAGGACCGTAGCGATCTTAGCGAGCCGGGCAGCCAACACACAAGCAAGGAGCCATGCGATGTCCGACACCGCCGAAAGAATGACCCGCGTCGACAACGCCTGGCTGCGCATGGACAGCGACGTCAACCTGATGATGATCGTCGGCGTGTGGCTGCTGCAGCCGGCGCTGCGCTACGAGCAGGTGTGCCGGCGCATCGAGCAGCGGCTGCTGCAGTACCCGCGCTTTCGCCAGAAGGTGGTGCGCGACGTGCTCGGCGCCAGCTGGGTGGAAGACGAGGATTTCGACATCAGCCGCCACGTGCTGTGCGAGAGTTTGCCGCGCCAACGCGGCCGCAGCGAGCGTGCCGCGCTGCAGGCGCGCTGCGGCGAACTGGCCATGACCAGGCTGGACCCGGCGCGCCCGCTGTGGCAGTTCCACCTGGTCGAGCACTACGAAGGCGGCAGCGCGATCATGGTGCGCATCCACCACTGCGTCGGCGATGGCATTTCGCTGACCTCGGTGGTGCTGTCGATCACCGACGGCGGCGCGCTGCCGCCGCAGCGCAACCACGATGCCGAACACGACGACGACTGGCTGACGACCACGCTGATCCGGCCGCTGACCGACCTGGCGGTCAAGGCCATCGACCTGTCGGGCCAGAGCGTGTCGCGCTCGATGGACCTGGCGGCTCACCCGCAGGCCGGCACGCGCGAGCTGGCGCGCACGGGCCTGCGCGTGGCCGCCGACCTGGCTGCGCTGGCACGCATGGAGGACGACTCGCCCACAAGGCTCAAGGGCAGGCCGGGGGGCCGCAAGATCGTCGCCTGGGGCGAGCCGATCGCGCTGGACGTGGTCAAGAGCATCGGCAAGGCGCTGGGCGCATCGATCAACGACGTGCTGCTGGCCTGCGTGGCCGGAGCCATCGGCGACTACCTGCGCGAGATCGGCGACGACCCGGCGGGCAAGGGCATCCGCGTCATGGTGCCGGTGAACCTGCGTCCGCTGGACCAGGCTCACATGCTGGGCAACCGCTTCGGCTTGGCGCCGCTGCTGCTGCCCATCGGCATCGACAACCCGATCGAGCGCGTGGTCGCGGTTCGCGCGCGCATGAGCCAGCTCAAGGGCAGCTACCAACCGTTGCTGGCCTTCGGTGTGCTGGCCGTGGCCGGGCTGCTGAACAAGGCCGGGCAGGACGCGTTGCTCAACCTGTTTGCCAAGAAGGCCACCGCAGTGATGACCAACGTGCCCGGCCCAACGCAGCTGCTCGAGTTCTGTGGCTCGACGCTGCGCCAGAGCATCTTCTGGGTGCCGCAGACGGGCGACGTGGCGGTGGGCGTGAGCATCTTCTCCTACGCTGGCGGCGTGCAGTTCGCACTTATCACCGACACCGCGCTGTGCCCGCAGCCGCAGAAGATCATCGACCGATTCGCGCCGGAGCTGGACAAGCTGCTGTGGCTGACGCTGATGCTGCCCTGGGCCGCGTAAGACTGGGTCCGGTCACTCGGATTTCCAGATTGCTGCCGCTCAACGTTTGAGCTCAGCCGCATGCGAAGGCCGCAGGCCGTCAGCACGTCGGCTGGAGCGAAGGGGGTTATGCGTCCACTCTCATCCTTCGATCTTCCAAGAGTCTGGTAGCTTGACCCAGGGTAGCTTTTGGGCATGTCTGGCTGAAATTGTCGGTTCGCCAAGACATCCATCCGGAAAACAGCCACCTGCGATTCCAATCAGATGTGGTCGCGCCGCCGTATACCAGAACAGCGTTGTCCCGCATGTCTTGGCAAAAGTGGCTCTCCCCACCGTCGTCCTTGCGGTGAACCGCATAGACCCACGTTTCGCCTTTGATTTCCGTTACGTTTGACCGCAGAAAGTACACCGATATTCCGAATGCACTGCCTGTGCGGCAGTTTGCTATCGGTGGAGTGGGAAACGGCGTGCATTCTTGGCTCGCCGCTCACCGAGATTGATGCCGATCCACAATGGCATCGCGCGGTTCGGGTCATGGATTGATCTCCTGGAAGGTATACCGTGTTTTCACCCGCTCGATTGCAGCACATGCACGCCCGAGGGCGCAATCTGCGCTGTCGCCCCTGTTCGGGGCTCAAATTGACGGGCTAAGCGGTTAGGAGCGCAGCGCCTATGCCCAGTGTCCATCGGTGCACTCCGGCCTCGTAGGAAACGCGAATCTGGGGGTTGGCGCGACCGGCAGCTCCCGCTGCGTTGCTGCCCGCCAGCTCGATGGGTCGAACGACAGCGAGGCACCGCGAGCGGGCCTTGGCGTCTCGGGGCCGGGCATCAAGCCGGCCGGACGTACTCGCCGGCCAGCGTGTGGAGGTGTTCCTGCGCTGCCGGATCCAGGTGGGGCATCAGCAGGCACAACACATGAAAGGCGCCGCGGGCGAGAGCGGCGGCGGCATTTTCCGGCTCCAGTGAGTTGCGTGGGTCGCGCACGTACTCGTAGCTGAGCCAGTAGGTCAGCACCACCACCATCGCGTTGGCGGCGGGCTCGGCCTGGCGGCGGTCGATGCGCATCGAGCTGTCCGCGGCCAGGGCGTCCAGCACCTGCCGCACCGCGCGCGACTTGTTCTTCAGCACGAACTGGAAATGCGTCTCCAGCCGGCGGTTCTTCGACAGCAGGTCGTTCAGGTCGCGATACAGGAAGCGGTACTGCCAGATCAGCTCGAACAACATGTGGAAGAACAGCCACGCGTCCTCGATGTTGCGCACGCTCTCGGCGGCCTGCAGCAGCTCGTTCAGCGCGCGTTCGTAGCGGTCGAACAGCGAGTTGATCAGTTCGTCCTTGGCCGGGTAGTGGTAGTACAAGTTGCCCGGGCTGATGTTCAGCTCGGCCGATATCAACGTGGTGCTGACGTTGGGCTCGCCGAAGCGGTTGAACAGCTCGAGCGTGACTTCGAGGATGCGCTCGGCCGTGCGCCGCGGTTTCTTGGTCGCCATGGTGGCGGCAATCTAGCACCAAGTCGAGGCCGCACCGTCGCCTGCCTACAATCTTCGCGATGCCGGCGGTGTCCTTCCAGCAAGTCTCCAAGACCTTCCAGGGACCGCGCGGCCCGCTGCGTGCGCTGGACACCGTGCGCTTCGATATCGAACAGGGCGAGTTCTTCGGGCTGCTCGGGCCCAACGGCGCGGGCAAGACCACGCTGATCAGCATCCTGGCCGGCTTGACGCGGGCCAGCAGCGGCCAGGTCACGGTGATGGGTCACGATGTGGTCGCTGACTACGCGGCGGCGCGCCGCGCGCTGGGCATCGTGCCGCAGGAGCTGGTGTTCGACCCGTTCTTCAGTGTGCGCGAGACGTTGCGCATCCAGAGCGGCTACTTCGGCCTGCGCCACAATGACGCCTGGATCGACGAACTGCTGGACGAGCTGGGTCTGGCCGACAAGGCCGGCGCCAACATGCGCCAGCTTTCGGGTGGCATGAAGCGCCGTGTGCTGGTGGCGCAGGCGCTGGTGCACCGCCCGCCGGTGATCGTGCTCGACGAGCCCACCGCCGGCGTCGACGTCGAGCTGCGCCAGACGCTGTGGCAGTTCATCGCGCGGCTCAACCGCGAAGGCCACACCGTGCTGCTGACCACGCACTACCTGGAGGAGGCCGAGGCGCTGTGCGCGCGCATCGCCATGCTCAAGCAGGGCCGCGTGGTGGCGCTGGACCGCACCGCCAACCTGCTGGCCGGTACCGCCAGCACGATGCTGCGCTTCAAGACCGACCAGCCGCTGCCGGCCACGCTGGCCGGCCAGGCCCGCATCACCGGCCGCATCGTGCAGTTGAAGGCGCACGATGCCGCCGAGGTGGAGACGCTGCTCGCCGCGCTTCGCGCCGCCGGCGTGCGCATCGAGGACCTGGAGATCGGCCGTGCCGACCTGGAAGACGTGTTCCTCGAGATCATGCAAGGGGCCGCTGCTTGAACGGCGTGCGCACGCTGCTGTACAAGGAAGTGCTGCGCTTCTGGAAGGTGGGCTTCCAGACCGTGGCCGCGCCGGTGCTCACCGCCGTGATGTACCTGCTGATCTTCGGCCACGTGCTGTCCGACAAGGTGCAGGTCTTCGACAACGTCGGCTACACGCGTTTCCTGATCCCCGGGCTGGTGATGATGAGCGTGCTGCAGAACAGCTTCGCCAACAGCAGCAGCTCGCTGGTGCAGAGCAAGATCACCGGCAACCTGGTGTTCCTGCTGGTCACGCCGCTGTCGCACTGGGCCTGGTTCACGGCCTACGTGGGTGCGTCGGTGGTGCGCGGGCTGAGCGTCGGCCTGGGCGTGTTCGCCGTCACCGCCTGGTTTTCGCCGCCGGGGCTGGCGCAGCCGCTGTGGATCCTGGCCTTCGCGCTGCTCGGCGCCGGCATGCTCGGCGCGCTCGGCCTGATCGCAGGGCTGTGGGCCGACAAGTTCGATCAGATGGCGGCCTTCCAGAACTTCATCATCATGCCGATGACCTTCCTGTCCGGCGTGTTCTATTCGGTGCATTCATTGCCCGAGTTCTGGAACCGGCTCAGCCACCTGAACCCCTTCTTCTACATGATCGACGGCTTCCGCCGCGGCTTCTTCGGCGTCAGCGATGTTTCGCCCTGGCTCAGCCTGGCCGTGGTCGGCGGCTGTTTCCTCGGCGTGTCGGCGCTGGCGCTGCGCTTGCTGAAGACCGGCTACAAGCTGCGTCATTGAGCCTGCGCAGCGTGGGCCGGCAAGGCAGGCGTCGGCTGGTGCAGGGCCGCGCGCGACCCAAGCGACCGGGCCGCGCCTCGGCGATAATCCGGTTCATCATGTCCGAGCCGACCCCCCAGCAAGTGCGCCAGTTCATCGCCGCCGGCCTGGCCTGCGAGCACCTCGAGGTCGAGGGCGACGGCCGCCATTTCTTCGCCACCATCGTCTCCGGCGCCTTTGCCGGCAAGTCGCGCGTGGCCCGGCACCAGCAGGTCTATGCGGCGCTGGGCGATAGAATGCGCGAGCAGATCCACGCGCTTTCGATGAAGACCCTCACTCCCGTCGAATGGTCCGCATTGGGCGCGGACGGGCAATCGGCGCAGGCTCACCCCCCCCATTGACATGGCCCGCGGCACGGCTGCGGGTGGCTTCGAGCCGTCGCCGCCGAGCCGACGCATCCGAGGCCTCCGCCCTTTGCGCTGCCGGGCCCGAGCTACAGAACCATGGACAAACTCCTCATCCGCGGCGGCCGCCCCCTGAAGGGCGAGGTGCAGATTTCCGGCGCCAAGAACGCCGCGCTGCCGCAGCTGTGCGCCGCGCTGCTCAGCGACGAGCCGGTGACGCTGCACAACGTGCCGCAGCTGCAGGACGTGGCGACCATGCTCAAGCTGCTGCGCCACATGGGCGCGACTGCCGAACGTGATGCCGCGCAGCCCGACCGGGTGCGCATCGATGCGGCGCGGGTTGGCATGCCCGAGGCGCCTTACGACCTGGTCAAGACCATGCGCGCCACCATCATGGTGCTCGGTCCGCTGCTGGCGCGCTTCGGCAGCACGCGCGTGTCGCTGCCCGGCGGCTGCGCCATCGGCTCGCGGCCGGTGGACCAGCACATCAAGGGCCTGCAGCTGATGGGTGCCGAGATCGTGGTCGAGCACGGCTACATCGTCGCCCGCGTCGATGGGAAGAACCGGCGCCTGAAGGGCGCGCGCATCAGCACCGACATGATCACCGTCACCGGCACCGAGAACCTGCTGATGGCCGCCACGCTGGCCGAGGGCGAGACGGTGCTGGAAAACGCGGCGCAGGAGCCCGAGGTCGCCGACCTGGCCGAGATGCTGATCCGCATGGGCGCGCACATCGAAGGCCACGGCGGCAGCCGCATCCGCATCGAGGGCGTGCAGCGCCTGCATGCGCCCGCGGGTGGGCACCGCATCATCCCCGACCGCATCGAGGCCGGTACCTTCCTGTGCGCGGTGGCCGCGGCGGGCGGCGAGGTGCTGTTGAAGGACGCGCGCGCCGACCACCTGGAGGTGGTGATCGACAAGCTGCGCGAGGCCGGTGTCACGGTCGAATGCGGCGACGACTGGATCCGCGTGCGTGCCGGCGGCAGGCCCAAGGCGGTGAATATCCGCACCAGCGAGTACCCGCTGTTCCCGACCGACATGCAAGCGCAGTTCATGGCGGTGAACTGCATCGCCGACGGTTCCGCGATGGTCACCGAGACCATCTTCGAGAACCGCTTCATGCACGTCAACGAGATGCTTCGCGTGGGTGCGAAGATCGAGGTCGACGGCCACACCGCGGTAGTGCACGGCGTGCCGCGCCTGTCCGGGGCCACGGTCATGGCCACCGACCTGCGCGCTTCGGCCAGCCTGGTGATCGCTGGGCTGGTGGCCGAAGGCGACACCGTGGTCGACCGCATCTACCATCTGGACCGCGGCTACGACCGCATGGAAGCCAAACTGCGACGCATCGGCGCCGACATCGAGCGAATTCGATGAGACCCCCACTCTCGCTTCGTTCACTGCCCCCTGCGCAGGCAGAGTGCCGCGGCTCCAAGTCGGCCTGCGCCGACTTGGACGGCACGACCACCGGCCCATGGCGGCCGAAGCGCAGTGCCCTGCGGGCAGCCGGACGGGCGCCGCGGTGATCACTTTGGCGCTGTCCAAGGGACGCATCTTCGACGAGGCACTGCCGCTGCTCGAGGCCGCCGGCATCCACCTGGTCGAAGACCCGGAAAAAAGCCGCAAGCTGATCATCGGCACCAGCCGACCCGACCTGCGCGTGGTGCTGGTGCGCGCCAGCGACGTGCCCACCTACGTGCAGTATGGTGGCGCCGACCTCGGCGTGGCCGGCAGGGACGTGCTCATCGAGCATGGCGGCGAAGGCCTGTACCAGCCGCTGGACCTGCGCATCGCCCGCTGCCGCATGAGCGTGGCGGTGCGCGACGACTTCGACTACGCCGCGGCCGTGCGCCAGGGCTCGCGCCTGCGCGTGGCCACCAAGTACACGCTCACCGCGCGCCAGCACTTCGCCGACAAGGGCGTGCATGTCGATCTGATCAAGCTCTACGGCTCGATGGAACTGGCGCCGCTGACCGGCCTGGCCGACGCCATCGTCGACATGGTCGCAACCGGCGCCACGCTCGAGGCCAACCACTTGGTCGAGGTGGAACGCATCATGGAAATCTCCGCCCGGCTGGTGGTCAACCAGGCGGCCTTGAAGCTCAAGCGCGAGCCGATGCGTGCGTTGATCGACGCGCTGGCCGCGGCCCTGCCAAGGGAGGCGGCATGAGCCCGCCGGGCCGCCGCGGATGCGAATTCCGGCGTGTGCAGCACGAAGGTACTGCGGTCGACGTGCCGGCCGCTCCCAAGCGCTCATTTCCGCAGCGCACAGCGCGAAGGGCCGTCCAGTGAGCCTTGTGCTGCGCGGCCTGCGCACGACCGATGAGGCCTTCGAGCCCGAATTCCAGCGCCTGCTGCACTGGTCGGCCGAGACCGATGCCGCGATCGAGCAGCGGGTGGCCGAGATCATCGACGCGGTGCGCGCGCGCGGCGATGCCGCGGTGCTGGAGTACACGGCGCGCTTCGACGGCCTGCAGGCCACCAGCGTGGCCGCGCTGGAGATCGGCCCCGACGAGTTGCGCGCCGCGCTGCGGCGCATCTCGCCGGCGCAGCGCGCCGCATTGGAGCAGGCAGCCGCGCGTGTGCGCCACTACCACGAGCGCCAGCTCGAGGCCTGCTGCCGCAGCTGGAGCTACCGCGACGAAGAAGGTTCCCTGCTCGGCCAGAAGGTGACGCCACTGGACCGCGTGGGCATCTATGTGCCCGGCGGCAAGGCGGCCTATCCCTCCAGCCTGATCATGAACGCCGTGCCGGCGCAGGTGGCCGGTGTCGGCGAGATCGTCATGGTGGTGCCCACGCCGGTGCGCGGCAGCGTGGCCACTGGCGGCAGCGGTTCCGCTGCCGCCACCGTGGGCGAGCGCAATGACCTGGTGCTGGCCGCAGCCGCCGTCGCCGGCGTGGGCCGCGCCTTCAGCATCGGCGGCGCACAGGCCGTGGCAGCGCTGGCCTATGGCACTGCCACCGTGCCGCGCGTGGACAAGATCACCGGCCCGGGCAATGCCTACGTGGCCAGTGCCAAGCGGCGGGTGTTCGGCCAGGTGGGCATCGACATGATTGCCGGGCCCAGCGAGATCCTGGTGCTGGCCGACGGCAGCACGCCGCCGGACTGGGTGGCGATGGACCTCTTCAGCCAGGCCGAGCACGACGAGCTGGCGCAGAGCATCCTGCTGTGCCCGGACGCCAACTACATCGCCGCCGTGCGTGCGGCCATCGAGCGGCTGCTGCCGGACATGCCGCGCCAGGCCGTGATCCGGGCATCGCTGGAAGGCCGCGGCGCGCTGATCCTGACGCGCAGCATGGATGAGGCCTGCGAGATCAGCAACCGCATCGCGCCCGAGCACCTGGAGATCAGCTCGCGCGAGCCGCAGCGCTGGGAGCCGCTGTTGCGCCATGCCGGCGCGATCTTCCTCGGCGCCTACACCAGCGAAAGCCTGGGCGACTACTGCGCCGGGCCCAACCATGTGCTGCCCACCAGTGGCACGGCGCGCTTCAGCTCGCCGCTGGGGGTGTACGACTTCGTCAAACGCAGCAGCCTGATCGAGGTCAGCGAAGCCGGCGCGCAGCGGCTGGGGCCGATTGCGGCCGAGCTGGCCTACGGCGAAGGCTTGCAGGCGCATGCGCGCGCTGCCGAGATGCGCATCAAAGGTTGACACGAAACCCGTCGGCGCCCCGACATCCTGGACACTGCCGCATGAACCCGCTCGCCCAGCGCATCCAGCACACCATCCGCCAGGACGTGAAGTCGATGCACGCCTATGCCATCCAGGACAGCCACGGGCTGATCAAGCTGGACGCGATGGAAAACCCCTTCCGCCTGCCCGAAGCGCTGCAGCGCGAGCTGGGCGAACGCCTGGGGCGTGTGGCCATCAACCGCTACCCGGTGCGCAGCACGGCCGACGTGGTGGCAGCGCTGTCGAAGTTCGTTGAACTGCCGGCCGGCTGCAAGATGATCCTGGGCAACGGCTCGGACGAGCTGATCGACATGCTCAGCGTCGCCTGCGACGTGCCCGGTGCGACCCTCCTCGCCCCGCTGCCCGGCTTCGTCATGTACCAGATGTCGGCGCAGTTGCGCGGCTTGAACTTCGTCGGTGTGCCGCTGACTGCGCAGTTCGAGCTGGACGAAGCGGCCATGCTCGCCGCCATCGAGACGCACCGCCCGGCACTGACCTACATCGCCTATCCGAACAACCCGACCGCGAACCTGTTCGACGAAGGCATCGTCGCTCGCATCGTGGCCGCAGTCGGCCGCCAGCAGGGGCTGGTGGTGTTCGACGAGGCCTACCAGCCGTTCTCGTCGCGCAGCTGGCTGCCGAAGCTGGCCGAGTTCGAGCATGTGCTGGTGATGCGCACGCTGAGCAAGTTCGGCCTGGCCGGCGTTCGGCTGGGCTACCTGTGCGGTGCGGCGGCGCTGATCGACGAGATCGACAAGGTACGCCCGCCCTACAACGTCAGCGTGCTCAACGCCGAGGCCACCCTGTTCGCGCTGGAGCATGCCGACGAGTACGCGCGCCAGGCGGCGCTGCTGCGCAGCCAGCGCGCCCGGCTGTCGGCCGCGCTGGCCGCCACGCCCGGCGTGAGCGTCTTCCCCAGCGAGGCCAACATGATCCTGGTGCGCGTGCCCGACGCGAAGGCCTGCTTCGAAGGCATGAAGGCGCGCGGCGTGCTGGTCAAGCACATCGCCGGGTTGCACCCGCTGCTGGCCAACTGCCTGCGCCTGACCGTGGGCAGCCCGGAAGAAAATGACGCCCTGATCCAGGCATTGCGGGCCAGTCTATGAGCCGGAGCGGCCGTCCGAAGGGCGAATGCACCGCAGTGAGCAGCACGGAGGTTTTCTGATGAACCGCATTGCGGACGTCCGCCGCGACACCAAGGAAACGCAGATCCGCGTGCGCGTCGATCTCGACGGCAGCGGACAGGCGCTGCTGGCCACCGGCATCGGCTTCTTCGACCACATGCTCGACCAGATCGCACGCCACGGCCTGATCGACCTGGAGATCGACGCCAAGGGCGACCTGCACATCGACGGCCACCACACGGTGGAAGACGTCGGCATCACCCTCGGCATGGCGGTGGCCCAGGCCGTGGCCGACAAGAAGGGCATCACCCGCTACGGCCATGCCTACGTGCCGCTGGACGAGGCGCTGTCGCGCGTGGTCATCGACTTCTCCGGCCGGCCGGGGCTGCACATGGACGTGCCCTTCAAGGCCGGCATGATCGGCGGCTTCGACACGCAGCTGGCCTTCGAGTTCTTCCAGGGTTTTGCCAACCACGCGCTGGTCACGCTGCACATCGACAACCTGAAGGGCCAGAACGCGCACCACCAGTGCGAGACGGTGTTCAAGGCCTTCGCGCGCGCGCTGCGCATGGCGCTGACGCCCGATCCGCGCTCGGCCGGCGTCATTCCCTCCACCAAGGGCAGCCTGTAGCGACCGCGGCAATGGCACGCACCGTGGCAGTGGTCGACTACGGCATGGGCAACCTGCGCTCGGTGTCGCAGGCGGTGATGCACGTGGCACTGGGCAGCGAATTCCAGGTGGTGGTCACGCAGCGCCCCGACGAGGTGCTGGCCGCCGAGCGCGTGGTGCTGCCGGGCCAGGGCGCGATGCGCGACTGCATGCGCGAACTGCAGGATTCCGGCCTGAAGGACGCGGTGCTCGACGCGGCGGCGCGCAAGCCGCTGATGGGCGTGTGCGTGGGCATGCAGATGCTGCTGGACCACAGCGAGGAGCAGGACACGCCGGGCCTGGGGCTGATCCCCGGCCAGGTGCATCGCTTCCGCCTGGAAGGCCAGCGCCAGAGCGACGGCAGCCGCTACAAGGTGCCGCAGATGGGCTGGAACCGGGTCTACCAGCAGGCCCACGACGGCCGCGCGCATCCGCTGTGGCAGGGCGTGCCCGACGGCGCGTACTTCTACTTCGTGCACAGTTACCATGTGCATCCCAGCGACCCGCGGCACACGGCCGGTCGCACCGAGTACGGCGCCAGCTTTACCAGCGCCATCGCCCGCGATAACATTTTTGCCACCCAGTTCCACCCCGAGAAGAGTGCCGACCACGGCTTAGCCCTGTACCGCAATTTCCTCGCCTGGAAGCCCTGAGGGCACACACTCCCACCACCCGCATCTCTGGCCATGCTGTTGATACCGGCTATCGACCTGAAAGACGGCAAGTGCGTACGCCTGCAACAAGGCGACATGAACGCGTCCACCACCTTCGGCGAGGATCCGGCAGCCATGGCACGGCGCTGGCTCGATGCCGGGGCCCGGCGGCTGCACCTGGTCGACCTGAACGGTGCCTTCGCCGGCAAGCCTGTCAACGAGGCCGCGGTCAAGGCCATCCTGGCCGAGGTGGACGGCGAGATCCCGGTGCAGCTGGGCGGCGGCTTGCGCGACCTGGACACGATCGAGCGCTATCTGGATGACGGCCTGAGCTATGTGATCATCGGCACCGCAGCGGTCAAGAGCCCGGGCTTCCTGCGTGATGCCTGCACTGCCTTCGGCGGCCACATCATCGTCGGCCTGGATGCCAAGGACGGCAAGGTCGCTACCGACGGCTGGAGCAAGCTCACCGGCCACGAGGTCATCGACCTGGCGAAGAAGTTCGAGGACTATGGCGTCGAGGGCGTGATCTACACCGACATCGGCCGCGACGGCATGCTCACCGGCATCAACATCGACGCCACCGTCAAATTGGCGCAGGCGCTGAGCATCCCGGTCATCGCCTCGGGCGGGTTGTCGAACCTGGCCGACCTGGAGCGGCTTTGCGCGGTCGAGGGCGAGGGCATCAGCGGGGTGATCTGCGGCCGCTCGATCTACACCGGTGCCCTGGATTTCGCCGTGGCGCAGGCCCGCGCCGACGAACTGGGCAGCGACTGACCCGGTGCTCGCCAAACGCATCATTCCCTGCCTGGACGTCACCGGCGGCCGTGTCGTCAAGGGCGTCAACTTTGTCGAGTTGCGCGACGCCGGCGACCCGGTGGAAATCGCCGCACGCTACAACGAACAGGGCGCCGACGAGCTGACCTTCCTGGACATCACTGCCACCAGCGATGGCCGCGACCTGATCTTGCACATCATCGAAGCGGTGGCCTCGCAGGTGTTCATCCCACTCACCGTCGGCGGCGGCGTGCGCACGGTGGCCGACGTGCGCCGGCTGCTCAATGCCGGGGCCGACAAGGTCAGCTTCAATTCGGCGGCGGTGGCCGATCCACAGGTCATCCGCGATGCGTCGGACAAGTACGGCGCGCAGTGCATCGTCGTGGCCATCGATGCCAAGCGCCGCGACGGTGGCGGCTGGGACGTCTACACCCATGGCGGACGCAAGAACACCGGGCTGGATGCGGTGCAATGGGCGTCGAACATGGCACAGATGGGTGCCGGCGAGATCCTGCTCACCAGCATGGACCGCGACGGCACCAAGATCGGCTTCGACCTCGAACTGACGCGCGCGGTCAGCGACGCGGTGCCGGTGCCGGTGATCGCCTCGGGCGGGGTAGGCGCACTGCAGCACCTTTCTGACGGCATCCGCCTGGGCGGCGCCGACGCGGTGCTGGCGGCCAGCATTTTCCACTACGGCGAATTCACCGTGGCCCAGGCCAAGGCGCTGATGGCGCACGACGGCATCCCGGTACGCCTGTGAAGGCCGGCCCGGCGCACGCGGTGCGCATCATTGGCGGGCAGTGGAAGCGCAGCAAGCTGCCGGTGGCCGACCGGCCCGGGCTGCGGCCCACTCCCGACCGCGTGCGCGAGACGCTGTTCAACTGGCTGGGCCAGGACCTGAGTGGCTGGCGCTGCCTGGACGCCTTTGCCGGCAGCGGCGCGCTCGGCTTCGAAGCGGCGTCGCGCGGTGCCGCCGAGGTGGTCCTGCTGGAACGCGACCCGGCGCTGGCGGCCAGCCTGCGGCACAGCCAACAGCGGCTGAAGGCCGAGGTGTTGCGCATCGAAGCCGCCGATGCCATCGCCTGGATGGGCCGCGCCGCGCCCGGCAGCTTCGACCTGGTGTTGCTCGATCCACCCTTTGGCAGCGAACTGGCCGCCCAGGCGCTGCCCCTGGCCCTGCGCCTGGTGAGCGAGGACGGCTTCGTCTACCTGGAGGCGCGCCAGTCGCTGCCGGCGGCCCCCGAAGGCTGGGCGGTCCATCGCCGGGGCCATGCCGGCGCAGTGCATTTCCACCTGCTGCAGCCTGTTCGCGACGGCTACACTGCCGGCCACAGCGGCCCGCCCAGGAGCAACGAGCCTTGACCACCGTCACACCGCTCACCGCCGTCTATCCCGGCACCTTCGACCCGATGACGCTGGGCCATGAAGACCTGATGCGCCGCGCTGCGCACCTGTTCGATCGGCTGATCCTGGCGGTGGCCGTCGGCCACCACAAGCGCACCATGTTCACCATCGACGAGCGGCTGCAGATGGCCGCCGAGATCGCCTCGCCCTGCCCGAACGTCGAGGTCATGCCCTTCCGCGGCCTGCTGCGCGACTTCGTCGTCGGCGTCAACGGCGACGTGGTCGTGCGCGGCCTGCGCGCGATGAGCGACTTCGACTACGAGTTCCAAATGGCGGGCATGAACCGCCAGTTGATGCCCCACGTGGAGACACTGTTCCTGACGCCGTCGGACCAGTACCAGTTCATCAGCGGCACCTTCGTGCGCGAGATTGCCATGCTCGGCGGTGATGTTTCCAAGTTCGTGGCACCCTCGGTGCTCAAGCGACTCAAGGAACGCGTCAGCCTGCCCGACGACTGAAGCGACATGGCCCTGCTGATCACGGACACGCGAGGCGGATACGGGCGAAGCATGCTTCGCCCCGCCGACCGCGGCCTGCGCATGCAGGCGCTGGCCGTATTCGTTCGGGGTCAGGAGGGCCTATGGCACTGCTGATCACGGACGAATGCATCAACTGCGATGTCTGCGAGCCCGAGTGCCCGAACGAGGCGATCTCGATGGGCGCCGAGATCTATGAGATCGACCCGCACAAGTGCACCGAATGCGTCGGCCACTTCGACGAGCCGCAGTGCGTGCAGCTGTGCCCGGTGGCCTGCATCCCGATCCACCCCGACTTCACTGAAAGCCGCGAGCAGCTCTGGGCCAAGTACCGGAGGTTGACGCAGCAGCCGGCGCTGCCGCCGTCCTGACTACCGCGACGCCGTGCCCTGGGCCGGCACGCGCATCGGCGGGCTCATCGTCGACGCGTCGGCACTGGCCGGGGCTGCCTTGGTCTTGGGCTTGCGGGGCGGCGCCGAGGCCGCGTCGGCGGGCGGCGCAGTCTTGAAGCCGGCCGCCTGCTGGCCCTTGACTGCGTCCTCGCGCTGGCGCCGCTCGTCGGCCAGCTTCCTGGCCTGCTCGGCATCGCGCTCGGCCACCTCGCGTGCCGCCTTCTGCTGGCTGGCCGAACGCGGGTCGTCTGCGCTCAGCGCCTTGCCGTCGGCACAGGGCGTCTGCGAATAGACGCGCCCGTCGGGCCCGCAGCGGTAGACGGTTTGCGGTGGCGCGGCCTGCGCCAGGGCACTGAGCAGCAGCAGGGTGGCGACGCTCGAGTGCTTCATCGTGCCGGGCCGTGCTCGGGTACCAGGTCGGCCGCAGCGGCCGGTGGCGACGCCTTGGGGCGCGGCGGCTTGGCATGCACTTTCATCATCGCGCGTTCCATCTCGCCGGCCAGCAGCAGATCCAGCGCATCGACCGAGCGCACGATGGTCTGCTCGATCAGCTCGCGGTGTTCTGCGCTGGGCTTGCGCAGCACGTAGTCGATCACCTCGGCCTTGACGCCGGGGTGGCCGATGCCCAGGCGCAGCCGCCAGTAGTCGGCCGCGCCCAGTTGGGCGTGGATGTCGCGCAGGCCGTTGTGGCCGGCATGGCCGCCGCCGCACTTGATCTTCACCTGGCCAGGCATCAGGTCGAGTTCGTCGTGCGCGACCAGAATCTGCTGCGGCTCGATCTTGAAGAAGCGCGCCAGCGCGGCCACCGACTTGCCCGACAGGTTCATGTAGGTCATCGGCTGCAGCAGCCAGACCACGCCCTGCGCCGTGCTGGCCTTGGCGGCCAGGCCGAACCAGCTGCGCTGCGGCAGCAGCGTGACGCCCAGCTTGCGCGCCGCGGCGTCGAGCCACCAGAAGCCCGCGTTGTGCCGCGTGGCTTCGTATTCGGGGCCCGGGTTGCCCAGGCCGACCAGCAGGCGGATCATGGGCAGTCCCGGAACCTGGAGCGTGTCGCAAGGCCTGGATTCTAGGTCCCGGCGCGGCCCGCGCGGGTCGTCGAGGGCATGAAAAACCCCGCCGAGGCGGGGTTCGAAGCGGGTTGTGGAGTCGCTTACTTCTTGTTCTGCTTTTCGTTCTTCTTGGCCTTGGCCGGTGCCGCCGCCGGGGTGACGACCACCGGCGCCGCAGCGGCTTCTTCCTCGACGCGCGGCGGGTTGGCCGAGACGATGACCGGGTTCAGTGTGCCGTGGCGCACGGCCTTGATGCCCTCGGGCAGCTTCAGGTCGGCGACGTGGATCGACTGGCCCTTGACCAGTTGCCCCAGGTCGATGGTGATGAACTCGGGCAGCTGCGAGGCCAGGCATTCCACCTCGAGGTCGGTCTGCACATGGTTGACCAGGCACTTGTCGGTCTTGACCGCGACCGAGTTCTCCTCGTTCACGAAGTGCAGCGGCACCTTCTTGTGCAGCCGGGTGGTCTCGTCCACGCGCTGGAAATCGATGTGCAGGATGATCTGCTTCCACGGGTGCATCTGGTAGTCGCGCAGCAGCACCTTCTGCGTGTTGCCGGACAACTCCATCTCCAGGATCGAGGAATGGAAGGCCTCTTTCTTGAGCGCATGGAACAGTGCGTTGTGGTCCAGCTCGATCATGGCCGGCGTGCCGGCACCGTAGACGATGCCGGGCACCTTGCTGGCGGCGCGCAGGCGGCGGCTCGCTCCGGTCCCCTGCTGCGTGCGCTCGAATGCGACGAATTTCATGGTTTCACTCCAAACAAATTGACGCCCGCGACCAGGCGCCGATACGGAAAGGGCTCGCGGCGCGAGCCCGCTCTCCATTCCTAGAAATTATTGTTCTGCTCGGCAAACAGCGACGTCACCGACT
The DNA here is from genome assembly GCA_963818005.1 of uncultured Pseudomonadota bacterium. Classification (GTDB taxonomy): domain Bacteria; phylum Pseudomonadota; class Gammaproteobacteria; order Burkholderiales; family Burkholderiaceae_C; genus Rubrivivax. The sequence continues at coordinate 22,146 of CAWFQP010000010.1, read as the reverse complement.
CGCCATCGCTGATGCGGCGTATGGTCTCGGCAAAGAGGAAGGCCACCGACAACTGGCGGATGTTCTTGCAGGCCTTGGCCTTGTCGGCCAGCGGGATGGTGTTGGTGACCACCACCTCGTCCATCTGCGACTCGCGGATGCGGTCGATGGCCGGGCCCGAGAACACCGGGTGCGTGCAGTAGGCGAAGACGCGCTTGGCGCCGCGCTGCTTCAGCACCTCGGCCGCGGCGACCAGCGTGCCGGCGGTGTCGATCATGTCGTCCATGATCACGCAGTGGCGGCCGTCGATGTCGCCGATGACGTGCATCACCTCGGATTCGTTCGGGTTGGCGCGACGCTTGTCGATGATCGCCAGGTCGCAGCCCAGCTGCTTGGCCAGCGCACGTGCGCGCACCACGCCGCCGACGTCGGGCGACACCACCACCAGGTTCTGGTAGTTCTTGCTCTTCAGGTCGGACAGCAGCACCGGCGAGGCGTAGATGTTGTCCACCGGGATGTCGAAGAAGCCCTGGATCTGGTCGGCGTGCAGGTCCATCGTCAGCAGCCGTTCGACACCCACGCTCTGCAGCATGTTGGCCACCACCTTGGCGCTGATCGGCACGCGCGTCGAGCGCGGCCGGCGGTCCTGCCGTGCATAGCCGAAGTAGGGCATCACCGCGGTGATGCGCCGCGCGCTGGCGCGCTTGAGCGCATCGACCAGGATGCACATCTCCATCAGGTTCTCGTTGGTCGGCGCGCAGGTCGGCTGGACCACGAAGACATCGCGGGCGCGCACGTTCTGCTGCACCTCGACCCGCACCTCGCCGTCGGAGAAGCGGCCGACCAGCGCCTGGCCCAGTTCCACACCCAGTTGCGAGGCGATCTCGCGCGCCAGGCCTTGGTTGGCATTGCCGGTGAACAGCACGGTGTTGAACAGCACCTGGTTCTCTTTCGTGGCGGTGAGAGGCGCTGCGCCTCAATCAATTGCCGGTCATCGGCGATCAGCTTTGGCAGGGGAGGAAGGACTCGAACCCTCGCATGTCGGAATCAAAATCCGATGCCTTAACCAACTTGGCGACTCCCCTACGCAGGACGCGGCTCGCGCCACGCCCCCTTCGAACCGGTTTCAGTCGGCCCAGCCCAGCAACGGGTGGTGGTCCAGACTGCGGCACATCCTAGCAGTCCAGGGGCCGGGCAGCGCTTGCGCCGGCCATGCCTCAAGGGACTGATCTTCGATGCCGACTCTTGCGAACACGGCGCTGCCCGAACCCGTCATGCGGCTGTTGCCGAAACGACCCTGCAGCCACTCGGCCACCGCCCGGACTTCGGGGCAATGCGCCTCGGCGACCGGTTGAAGGTCATTGCGGCCGAACCCGCTGCAAAACTCGGCAAGTTGCCCGGCACTCGCAAAAGAGCCCGTGAGTATAACAGGCTCGGTGTTGCGGACCAGCGCCGGGTTGCCGAAGATGTCCGCGGTGCCGATGGCTGCGCCCGGCTTGGCCACCGCATAACACTGCGCCGGCAGCACCAGCGGCGTCAGCTTCTCGCCGATGCCTTCGACGAAGGCATTGCGCCCGCCGATGAAGAAGGGCACGTCTGCGCCCAGCGTCACGCCCAATGCCAGCAGCCGATCGCGCGGCCAGTGCAGGCCCCACAGCCGGTTCAGCGCCAGCAGCGTGCTGGCCGCGTCCGAGCTGCCGCCGCCCAGGCCAGCGCCCCAGGGCAACTGCTTGTCCACCGATATGTCCGCGCCCAGCGCGCTGCCGGATTGCCGCTGCAGCAATCGCGCCGCGCGCAGGCACAGGTCGTCGGCCGGCAGCGCCGGGCCCAGGTCGTGGCGCGCCAGCCGGCCGTCGCGGCGCAGTTCGAAGTGCAGGCGGTCGCACCAGTCGAGCAGCACGAACACCGATTGCAGCAGATGGTAGCCGTCGTCGCGCCTCCCCACCACGTGCAGGAACAGGTTCAGCTTGGCCGGCGCCGGCACGTCGAAGAACGCAGTCAGGCTCATGGCGCGGTGTCCAGCACGACGCGAAGGCGCACGCCGGGCGGTCCGGCACGCCAGGCCAACAGCTGGCCGGCATCGAAACGCGCCAGGTCGATGGTCCAGCCCAGTTGCACGAAGCCGGGGCCGGGCTGCAGCGGCTGTGCCGGCTCGGCCGCGCCGGCCCAGGGGCGGCCGTGCAGCCAGTCGGGCAAGGCGCGCAGCGGCAGGCTTTCGCCGAAGGCGTCGTGGGACAGTGCGTCCAGGTCGTCGAAGCGGCGCTCGCCCTGCGGCGTGACCCACCGCGCTTCGTCCGGGCCCCAGTAGGCGGCTGCCAGCGTCGTACCCAGCGGCGTGCTCAGGCGCAACTCGCCATGCTCGGCATTGCCGCGCAGGTCGAAGCCGGCGCTGAGCGATTGCGCCGGCCGGTGCTGGTGGGCTTCGACCTGCAGCACCAGGCGGCCGGCGATCGCGCCGGTTTCGGGCGGCGGCAGCGCGGCGCAGCCGGCCAGGGCCAACGCCGCCAGCAGCGTCGCGCCGCCTCGCACTATTGCGCCTTCAGGCGGACCAGGGTTTCGCGCAGCACGTCGTTGCCGGCATCGCGGCTGCTGGCCTCGGCCCAGATGCGCCGGGCTTCGTCCTGCTGGCCCATTGCCCACAACACCTCGCCCAGGTGGGCGCCGATCTCGGCGTCGGGCCGAGCCTTGTAGGCCTGGCGCAGCAGGCGCAACGCCTCGTCGCGGTTGCCGAGGCGGAACTCGACCCAGGCCAGGCTGTCGGTGATGAAGGGGTCGCCTGGCGTCAGCTGCAGTGCGCGTTGAATCAGCGTCTTGGCCTCATTGAGTCGCAGGTTGCGATCGGCCAGCGAATAGCCCAGCGCGTTGTAGGCATGCGCATGCTCGGGCTTGAGCGCCATCACGCGGCGCAGCTGCGCTTCCATCGCGTCGAGCTGACCGATCTTCTCGGCCATCATGGCCTGCTCGTACAGCAGGTCGGCATCGTCGGTGAAACGCTGGTTGGCCGTTTCCAGCACCGCGTAGGCCTCCGACCATTGCTTGACCTCGCGCAGCACCTGCGCTTCGGCCAACAGCTTGGCACGGGCGTCGCCAGGGTTGCGCTCGGGCGCGCTGCGCACCAGCTCGCGTGCCTGCGGCACGCGGCCCTGGCGTGCCAGCAGCGAGGCGCGCCGTGTCTGCACCTCCAGCGCGCGCTGCGGGTTGTCCACGCGCGCCAGCCGCGCTTCTGCGGTGGCGTAGTCGCCGCGCAGTTCAGCTGCCTGGGCCAGCAGCAGCCAGGCCTGGGTCAGGCCTTGATCATGCGCAGACGCGCCGCCGCCGTCATTGTCATCGTCATCGTCCGTGTCGTCGCCGCGTGCGGCCGCCGGCTGAGCCTGGACCAACTGCACATAGCGCTGCAGCGACTGCTCGGCGGCCTGCGTCTGGCGCAGCTCCAGTTGCAGTGCGCCCAGCGTCAGCCAGGGCGGGGCCAGGTCCGGCTGCTGCTGCGTGACCTGTTCGATCTGCACGATGGCATCGGCATAACGCTGGGCCGCCACCAGCGTGCCGGCATAGGCGCGCCGCAGTGCCGGGTCGGCCTTGGGCGAGGTCAGGTACTGGGTGACCAGGTTCTCGGCCTCGGGCCGGGTGGGCATCAACTCCAGTGCGAGCAGCACCGCCGCGCTGGAGGACGGCTCCTCGGCCAGGGCCTGGCGGGCCAGCCTGAGGGCCCGGTCGGCATCGCCTGCCGCGAGCCACATGCGGCCCGTTGCCACCTGCACGGCCACGCGCGTGCTGGCGTCGCCGGCGTAGGGTTGCAGAGCATCCTCGATCAGTTGCGCCGCCTGGCGCTTGTCCTGCGCCCGCTGCATGAAGCGCGGCAGCGAGCCGATGACCGCTGCACGCTCGGCGGCCGGCGTACCGGCGATCAGCGCGCGGATCGGCTCGGACAACTCGTTCATGCGGTTCATCGACAGCAGGATCTGCAACTGCAGCCGGATCGCCTCCAGCGACTCGGGCCGTGCCGTGCGCCAGGCACGCGTGGCCGCGAGCGCCTGGTCGCCGGCACGCGCCTGCAGCGCGATCTCGGTGGCGCGGCGGAACAACTGTTCGTCGCGGGTGCGCCGCGCCGCGTCGAGCATGATCTGGTAGGCATTGCCGGCCTGGCCGGCGGCGAGCTCGATCTCACCGATCAGCAGCTGATAGAACAGCGGCGCATCGATCGCCGAATTGACGACCGGCGGCTTGGGCTGGGCGGCAGAGCGGGAGGGGCGGCGGGCGTGGCCGGCTGGGCGGGCGTTGCCTGGCACAGGAGCACGAGGGTCGCGCCGGCGACCCATGGGCATGCGGCAAGGCGCCGCAGGCTCGATACGGTCATCAGGTCTCCAGGAGATTGAACTTCATTCTCACATAATGACTTATGCCTGAGCTGCCCGAGGTCGAGGTCACGCGGCGCAGTATTGCCGCTCGGCTGCGCGGCGCGCGCGTGCTGTCGGTGCGAGTCGGCAAACCGTTGCGCTGGCCGCTGGGCTGCGCGCCTGAAGGGCTGGTCGGCTCGCGCCTGGGCGAAGTCACGCGGCGCGGCAAGTACCTGTGGCTGCCGTTGCAGCGCGATGCCGAGCAGCAGCCGGCCGGCGTGGACGGCGGGCTGCTGCTGCACCTGGGCATGTCGGGTGCGCTGGCCTTGCACGACGCTGCGGCCGAAGCGGGGCCGCACGCGCACTTCGACCTGGGCACCACGCAGGGCCTGCTGCGCCTGACCGACCCGCGCCGCTTTGGCGCCGTGCTGTGGTCACCCGGCATCGACGAAGCTCCGGCGGCCGCTCTGCTGGCGCGCCTGGGCGCCGAGCCCTTCGACCCGGCACTGACGCCGCAGGTGCTGCATGCCGCCTGCCGACGCCGCAAGGTGGCCATCAAGACCCTGCTGCTGGGCGGGCAGGTGGTCGTCGGCGCGGGCAACATCTACGCCTGCGAGGCGCTGTTCCGCGCCGGCATCGACCCGCGCACGCGTTGCGACCGGCTGAGCCTGCCGCGCTGCGCGCGGCTGCTGGCTGCGCTGCGCGAGACACTGGGTCGTGCGCTCGAGCTCGGCGGCTCCACCTTGCGCGATTTCAGCGACGCGCATGGCGTGGCCGGCGCGTTCCAGGCCGAGGCGCTGGTCTACGGCCGCGAGGGGCAGGCCTGCCTGCGCTGCGCTGCGAGCGTCAGGCGCATCGTTCAGGCCCAGCGATCCACCTTCTTCTGCCCCGGTTGCCAGCGGCGGGCCTGAGCAAATCCGCGTTGGCATTGAGTCTGCGCAAAGCTGCACGAAGCTTCCTGTCAGCAGTTGTTTCGCGGGCCATACGGCTCACAGGCCCCTGCGCTAGGATGCCCGCAACGGCCTGGATGGCCCGCGGCTCGCGCAGATGAAAAACACCCTGGCCCACCAACTCGACGCGCTTTCGGCGTGGCGGCGCACGCTCGACCGTCGCGTGCGTGCCGTGGCCGATTTCCTGGCCGAGCACGAACTGGTCGACACTGCCGCGGGCGCGTCGTTCGACGCCCTGTACCGCAAGCTGGGCGCCGACAAGCTGGTGCTGGCCTGCGTGGCCGAGGTGTCGCGCGGCAAGTCCGAACTGCTCAACGCCATCTTCTTCGCCGACACCGGCCGACGCGTGCTGCCGGCCACACCGGGACGCACCACCATGTGCCCGGTGGAACTGCAGTTCCATGCCGGCCAGCCGGCCGAACTGGCGCTGCTGCCGATCGACACCCGGCTGGGCGAGCAGTCGCTGGCCGAACTGCGCGCTCAGCCCGCAGGCCTGGCAGCGCCTGGGCCTGGACCCGCGCAACCCCGACGGCCTGGCCGAGGCGCTGATGCTGGTGACGCAGACGCGTCGCGTCAGCACGGTGACCGCCGCGGCGCTGGGCTTCTGGAGCGACGAGCATCCGCAGGACAACCCGCCGCGCCTGGACGACGGCAGTGTCGAGGTGCCGGCCTGGCGCCACGCGCTGATCAACTATCCGCACCCCTTGCTGGAGCGCGGGCTGGTGGTCATCGATACGCCGGGGCTCAACGCCGTCGGTGCCGAGCCCGAGCTCACGCTGGGGCTGCTGCCGGCCGCGCATGCCATCGTCTTCCTGCTCGCCGCCGACACCGGCGTGTCGCGCTCCGACCTGGCCATCTGGACCGAGCACCTGGGCGAGGACGCGCTCGAACGCTTCGTCGTGCTCAACAAGACCGACATCCTGGCCGACCCGCTGTCCACACCGGTCGCAGTGGCCGCCCAGTTGGACAGCCAGCGGCGCAAGATCGCACAGACGCTCGAGCTGCCGATGTCGCGCATCTATCCGCTGTCGGCGCGCGACGCGTTGGCTGCACGGGTCAGCGGCGATGCTGCCGCGCTGCAGCGCAGCGGCCTGCCGGCGCTGGAAGCGGCGCTGGCGCAGGAGTTGCTGCCGCGACAGCGCGAACTGCTGGCGCGCGCGACCGCCGGCACGCTGCAGTCGCTGCGCCACGCCGCCAGCCGCCGCCTCGGCGAGCGGCGCCGCCACAACGCCGAGCAAATGCTCGAATTGCGTGGCCTGCGCGGCAAGAGCAATGCCCGGGTCCAGGCGATGCTGCTGCGGCTGGACGCCGAGATGGGCGACTTCGAGCGCTGTGCTTCGCGGCTGTCGGCGCTGCGCGTGGTGCATCTGCGCCAGCTGCAGAAGGCCCTGCGCTGCGCTGTCTGCCGACACCTTGCGCGACGAGGTATCGACGATGCGCGCGGCGATGGCCGCGACGCCGCTGCACCTGGGCGCGCGCAAGGCCTTTGCGTGCGCCTGCGAACGGCTGCGCGCGGCACTGGCCAGCGCCCGCGCCCAGGCCGACGAGATCCAGCAGATGCTGGGCGGCAGCTACCACCAGCTGAACGCCGAGTTCGGCTTTGCCTTCACGCTGGCCAGCGCGCCGCAACTGGAGCGCTTTGTCGAGGAGCTGGAGCTGATCGAACGCAGCTACGGCCGCTACCTCGGTCCGATGCAGGCCTGGCGGCTGTCCAACGCGAGCTTCATGGAGCAGTTCCAGCGCATGCTGCTGTCGAAGTTGCGCGTGGTCTTCGAGAACGCCGCCGGCGAGGTCGAGTTGTGGAGCAAGGCCGCGTCGGCGCAGATCGAGCAGCAGCTGCGCGAGCGCCGCCGCGCCTTCGCGCACCGGCACGACTCGCTGCAGCGCATCCAGTCGGTTGCAGGCGAACTGGAGCAGCGCATTGCCGAAGTCGAGCAGCAGGACAAGCGCCTGGCCGGGCTGCAATGGCGGCTGGACTCGATGGTCGAGCAAGTACTTGTCGCGACCCAGGCTGCCCCCGGCGCTGCTGTGGCCGACGTCGACCACGGCGTGCCTGCGCTCAGCAGCGCGCACTGATGCCCGGCAGCGGCGAGATCGCGCAGCGCGTGCTGCGCTGGCGCCAGCAGTTCGGCCGCCAGGGGCTGCCCTGGCAGGACACGAAGGACCCCTATCGCGTCTGGCTGTCCGAGATCATGCTGCAGCAGACCCAGGTGGCCACGGTGCTGGACTACTACGCGCGCTTCCTGCAGCGTTTTCCGGACCTGGCTGCGCTGGCTGCGGCGCCGCTGGACGACGTGCTGGCGCTGTGGAGCGGCCTGGGCTACTACAGCCGCGCGCGCCACCTGCACCGCTGCGCGCAGGTGCTGCAGCGTGAGCACGGCGGCGTCTTTCCCAAGACCAGCCAGGCGCTGGCGCAGCTGCCGGGCATCGGCCGCTCCACCGCGGCGGCGATCGCCGCCTTCTGCTTCGGCGAGCGCGTGGCCATCCTCGACGGCAACGTCAAGCGCGTGCTCGGTCGCGCGCTCGGTTTTGCCGGCGACCTGTCGCTTGCTGCCGAAGAGCGCGCCCTGTGGCGGCAGGCGCAGGAGCTGGTGCCCGAGCGAGGCGTGGAGCACTACACCCAGGGCCTGATGGACCTGGGCGCCACGCTGTGCAGCGTGCGCAACCCGGCATGCGAACGCTGTCCGCTGGCGACGCTCGTGCGTGGCCCGGCGCGAAGGCCGGCCCGAGGCCTACCCGGTGAAGACCCGCCGGCTGCGAGCGCGGCGCGCGCCGGCATGCCTGGCTGTGGCTGGCGCAGGCCGATCGGCTGTGGCTGGTGCAGCGCCCCGGGCAAGGCGTGTGGGCCGGACTGTGGAGCCTGCCCGAGTTCGATGCGCCCGACGCGCTGCAGCAGCTGCTGCAGGGCTGGCCCGGCCAGGGCGAGACACTGCCGACCATCGAGCACGCGCTGACGCATTTCGACTGGACGCTGCTGCCGCTGCGCTGGCAACTGCCGGCGCGCCTGTCGGCGCGGCGCCTGGCCGGACTGACGGCGCAGCTGCCGCCGGGGCGCTGGGTCGGCGTGGACCAGGCGCTGCAGATGGGCCTGCCGGCGCCGCTGCGCAAGCTGCTCAGCCGCTGACCACGCCCTTGCCGCGCAGGTACTCGTGCACCAGCTGCAGGCGCACCTGCGGGTCGTCCAGCTCCATCAGCTTCTGCTTGGCGCCCAGCGAGATCGGCAAGATCTCGCACCAGCGGTTGGCCACCCAGCCGGCATCGTCCAGCCGGTGCGGCAGGCCGAAGGGCTCGGCGCCCTGCGCCTTCAGCGTCGCGATGGCGTTGGCCAGCGCCTGCACCGTGGGCAGCAGCTCGGCGCACGGTGCCAGCGCCTCGTCGTCGTCCAGCAGCGCGGCGCTGCCGACCCACAGCCCATCCGCCTGCTGCGCGGCAGCGCCGTCCAGGCGGAAGCGTCGCGTGCCGGTGCAGCGCGCCCGCAGCACGCCGGGTTGCTCGCTGTCCACCTCGTCCAGCCGGGCCAGCACGCCGGCGCTCTCGAAGCGCACCGCCGCACTCTTGCCGACGCGCACCTCGCCGCCCTGCAGCAGGCAGACCACGCCGAAGGGCTGCTGGCGGCGCAGGCAGTCGGACACCAGGTCCAGGTAGCGTGCCTCGAAGACCTTCAGCGCCAGCAGTCCGCCCGGAAACAGCACCGAGCGCAGCGGGAACAGCGGCAGCGCGGCGATGCGCTCGGCGGCGGCCATCAGCGGCTCTTGGCGAGGGTCATTCGCGCGCGTCCAGCTCGCGGTGTCGCACCAGCGTGGCGCCGCGCCCGGCAAAGCGGCGCGCCAGCGCCTCGCTCAGGTACACCGAGCGGTGCTGCCCGCCGGTGCAGCCGATGGCCACGGTGAGGTAGCTGCGCTGGTCGTCCTCGAAGGCGCCGAGCCAGCGGCGCAGGAAGGCCTCGATCTGCGCCAGCATCTCCATCGCGTCGGGCTGCGCCTCCAGGTAGGCGGCCACCGGCGCATCGCGGCCGGTCAACGGCCGCAGCTCGCGGATGTAGTGCGGGTTGGGCAGCACGCGCACGTCGAACACGAAGTCGGCGTCCAGCGGCACGCCGAACTTGAAGGCGAAGGATTCGAACACCAGCGTCAGCGCCGTGCCGCGCGCGCCGACCAGGTCGCGCACCCAGGTGCGCAACTGCGCCGGGCGCAACTGGCTGGTGTCGATGATGGTGGACACCTCGCGCAGCGCGGCGAGCAGTTCGCGCTCCAGCTCGATGGCGTCGCTGAGCACGCGCGAGGCGTCGCTGCCCACGCTGCTGGCCGACAGCGGGTGCGGGCGGCGCGTCTCCGAGAAGCGCCGCAGCAGCGCATCGGTGCTGGCATCGAGGAACAGCGAGCGGATCTGCACGCCTTCCTTCTGCAACTCCAGGATCAGCGGCACCAGGTGCGGCAGCGCGGTCGCGTTGCGCACGTCCACCGCCACCGCCACGCGGTGCGTGAAGCGCTCGTGCTCCAGGCGGATGAACTCGCGCAGCATCTCCGGCGGCAAGTTGTCCACACAGAAGAAGCCGGCGTCCTCCAGCGCATGCAGCGCCACCGACTTGCCCGAGCCCGAGATGCCGGTGACCAGCACCACCTCGCGCCGGTCCTGCGGCGAGCCGATGGGCGTGCCGTCCTCGGCGATACGCGGCACGGCGCGCCGCTCCGGCCGCTGCCCCACGGCGCTCATTCGCTCACCCGCCGGTCTGCGGCCCGCCCAGCCCGCGCAGGGGTCCGGCGTGCGCCCGGCGCTGCCCGTCCGCGGGGACAGGCGACGTCCGGGCGCATTCCCGCCCAACCTGAGCATTCGCAACTGGGGCGACTCGGCGTGCTCATCGCTGTCTTTGCGCGCTGCGCGCACGGACCCGCGCTCGATGGGCTCGCCGCCGCCGAAGAGCATGGCCTCGGCGTGGGCGCGGCTGGTGCCGGCCAGGCGCTCGCCGCCGAGCATGCGCGCCACCTCGCTGACGCGCGCTTCGCCGCACACCGGCTGCACGTCGCTGACGGTGGAGCGACCCTGCAGCGCCTTCGACACCACGAAATGCTGGTCGGCACAGGCCGCCACCTGCGCCAGGTGCGTGACCGCCAGCACCTGGCTGCTGCCGCCCAGCTGCTTCATCATGCGGCCCACCTGGTAGGCGACGCTGCCGCCGACGCCGGCGTCGATCTCGTCGAAGATCAGCGTCGGTGCCACCGCGTCCTGCGCCGCGCCGGCGCGGCAGGTGGTCACCGCGATCGCCAGCGCCAGGCGCGACAGCTCGCCGCCCGAGGCCACCTTGGCCAGCGGCCGCGGGCTGCTGCCGGCATGGCCGGCCACCAGGAACTCGGCATTCTCCAGGCCGAAGGCCTGCGGTGCATCCGCTGGCGTCAGCGCCACCTCGAAGCGGCCGCCGGCCATGCCCAGTTGCTGCATGGCCTGCGTCACCGCGGCCGACAGCTTTGGCGCCGCCGCGCGGCGCAGCTTGCCGACGCGTTGCGCTTCGCCGTGCCAGGCCGACTTGCGCCTGCTGCTGTGCGGCTTGCAGCGCGGCCAGGTCGGTGGCGGCGTCGACGGCCTTCAGTTCCTGCTTCCAGCCGGCCAGCAGCGCCGGCAGCTCGGCCGGCGCTCGCCGGTAGCGCCGCGCCAGCGACAGCCAGCTCGACAGCCGCGCATCCAGCTCGGCCAGGCGCGCCGGGTCGGGCTCGCTGCGGCCGAGGTAGGCATGCAGGCTGTGGGCCGCATCCTGCAACTGCGCCTGCGCGCCTTGCAGCACCTCGAGCACCGCGCCCAGGCTGGCGTCGTAGCGCGTCAGCTCGTCCAGCGCATCGATGGCCTGGCCGGCCAGGCCGTCGGCCGCCGGCTCGCCGTCGGACAGCGCGGCCAGCGCCGCACGCACGCCATCGAGCAGCGACTGCGCATGGGCCAGGCGCTGGTGCTCGGCATTCAGCTCGTCCCATTCGTCGTCGCCCGGGGCGAGCTTGTCGACCTCGCCGATCTGCCAGGCCAGGCGTTCGCGCTCGCGCTCCAGCGTCTCGCCGCGTGCGCGGGCATCGGCCAGCGCCGCTTCGGCCGCCTTCCAGGCCTGCCACAGCGCGGCCAGCCGGGTGGTGTCGGCGCCGGCCTGCTCGTCGAGCAGCGCGCGCACCGCGGCCGGCCGCGTCAGGCTCTGCCAGGCATGCTGGCCGTGGATGTCGACCAGCTGCTCGCCGGCCTCGCGCAACTGGCCCACGGTGGCCGGGCTGCCGTTGATCCAGGCGCGGCTCTTGCCCTGGGCATCGATGCTGCGGCGCAGCAGCAGCGTGTCGCTTGCGCTGTCGAAGCCGGCCTCGTCCAGCCAGCCGGCCAGCGCCGGCGGCGTGTCGAACTCGGCCGTGACCTCGGCGCGCGCGCAGCCTTCGCGCACCAGCGCGGCGTCGCCGCGGCCGCCCAGGGCCAGCTGCAGCGCGTCGATCAGGATCGACTTGCCTGCGCCGGTCTCGCCGGTCAGCACCGAGAAGCCGGCCTCCAGCTCCACCTCGAGCTGGCTGACGATGACCACGTCGCGAAGCGTCAGGCGGCGCAGCATCTCAACCCCGGAAGACGATGAAGCGTGCGGCGCAACCAGGCGCAACGAGGCGATCGAGCGCACGCCGCGAATCCGGCTTCGCCGCTGCGCAGGCGACGCCCCCCCTGGGGGGCCGGGCAACGACGAGGGCCAGCTCCTGCGGACTGTTCCTCGCCCGCGAGAGCCTGCCGGCATGCATGCCGGCGCAAGCGCCGAAGGCGCTGCCGGGGCGGCGGGTCACACCACCCCTTCGTGCCAGCGCAGCTTGCGGCGCAGCGTGGCGTAGTAGCTCCAGCCGCGCGGGTGCAGGAAGCGCACCTTGTGCGCCGAGCGGCGCACGCGCACCTGGTCGCCGTGCAGCAGGCTGGCCAGGCTTTGCATGTCGAAGTTGGCCGAGGCGTCGCGCCCGGCCACCACCTCGATGCGGATCTCGTCGTGGTCGGGCAGCACGATCGGCCGGTTGGACAGCGTGTGCGAGGCGATCGGCACCAGCAGCAGACCGCCGATGCCCGGGTGCATGATCGGCCCGCCGGCCGACAGCGCATAGGCCGTGCTGCCGGTGGGCGAGGCGACGATCAGCCCGTCGGCGCGCAGGTTGGCGACGAACTCGTCGCCGATGTCGACGCGCAACTCGACCATGCTGGCGGTGGCGCCGCGGCTGACCACCACCTCGTTCATCGACAGGCCGTCGAAGATCTTCTCGCCGTCGCGCCAGACACCGCCTTCGATCATCGCGCGGTGTTCTTCCTCGTAGTCGCCGGCGACCATGCTTTCCAGCGTCTCGCGGTAGTGGGCCAGCGGCACGTCGGTGATGAAGCCCAGCCGCCCCTGGTTGATGCCCACCAGCGGCAGGTTGTGGCGCGCCAGTTCGCGCGCGATGCCGAGCATGGTGCCGTCGCCGCCGACCACCACCGCCAGGTCGCAGCGCCGGCCCATCTCCGACGGCGACAGTGCCTCGTAGTCGGTGACGCCGGTGTTCAGCGCGGTGGCCGCGTCGAACGACACCTCCAGCCCCAGCCGAACCAGGAAGTGGGCGATTTCCTCCAGCAGCGGCCGGATGCCCTGGGCCTGGTACTTGCCCACGATGGCGGCGTGACGAAAGCGCGTCGGCATGCGAACCATTACACCATAGGGCCCATGCGCCACGCGCCCGCGACGCGGGCCATGTCCGTACAATGAAATTCATGCTGGACGAGCGCGCAAGAACCCTGCTCAAGTCCCTGGTCGAACGCTACATCGCCGACGGCCAGCCGGTAGGTTCGCGCACGCTTGTCGCGTGCGTCGGGGCTGGAGCTTTCGCCGGCCACCATCCGCAACGTCATGGCCGACCTGGAGGAGACTGGGCCTGATCGCCAGCCCGCACACCTCGTCCGGGCGCGTGCCCACGGCGCGCGGCTACCGGCTCTTCGTCGACACCATGCTCACGGCGCGGCCGGTGAGCCTGGCCGACGTGTCGCCCGACATGGTGGCGGCGCGCGAGCAACTGCACCCCGACCAGCCGCAGCGCGTCATCGCACAGGCCGCGCATCTGCTGTCCAGCCTGTCGAGCTTCGTCGGCGTGGTCACCGCGCCGCGCAAGGCCAGCGTCTTCCACCACATCGAGTTCCTGCGCCTGGGCGAGCGGCGCGTGCTGGTCATCCTGGTGGCGCCCGACGGCGACGTGCAGAACCGCGTCATCTTCACCGCGCGCGACTACACCCAGAGCGAGCTGGTCGAGGCCACCAACTACCTGAACACGCACTACGCCGGCCTGAGCATCGAAGAGGTGCGCGAGCGGCTGAAGCACGAGATCGAGGCGCTGCGCGGCGAGATCGCCATCCTGATGCAGGCCGCGGTGCAGGCCGGCAGCGAAGTGCTGGCCGAAAGCACCGAGCAGGTGGTGGTCAGCGGCGAACGCAACCTGCTCGACGTGGGCGCCTTCGCCAACGACATGGGCTCGCTGCGCAAGCTGTTCGACGTGTTCGAGCAGAAGACCGAGCTGATGCGCCTGCTGGACGTGAGCAGCCGTGCCGAGGGCGTGCGCATCTACATCGGCGGCGAGAGCCACGTCGTGCCGTTCGAGGAGCTGTCGGTCGTGACCGCGCCCTACGAGGTGGACGGCCGCATCGTCGGCACGCTGGGCGTGATCGGCCCCACGCGCATGGCCTACGAACGCATGATCCAGATCGTCGACATCACCGCGCGCCTGGTGGGCAACGCGCTGAGCCTCAAGTAGCGCTGCCTACAATGCGCGCGCGTGGGCCGTTAGCTCAGTTGGTCAGAGCAGAGGACTCATAATCCTTTGGTCGCTGGTTCGAGCCCAGCACGGCCTACCAAAATGTGCATCGTCATCACTGATGAGCAACGACCGGCTCACTCGACGGTTACGCTCTTGGCGAGGTTTCTCGGCTTGTCCACATCCGTCCCCCGCGCGCAAGCCGTGTGATAGGCCAGCAGCTGCAGCGGCACGACATGCAGGATCGGTGACAGCACGCCGTAGTGCTCGGGCATGCGGATGACGCGCACGCCGGGCTCGCTGGCGATGCGCGTGTCGGCATCGGCAAAGACGAAGAGTTCGCCGCCGCGCGCGCGCACTTCCTGCATGTTGCTCTTCAGCTTGTCCACCAGCGCGTCGTTCGGCGCGATCGTCACCACCGGCATCGCGCTGGTCACCAGCGCCAGCGGGCCGTGCTTCAGCTCGCCGGCCGGGTAGGCCTCGGCGTGGATGTAGCTGATCTCCTTGAGCTTCAACGCACCTTCCAGCGCAATCGGGTAGTGCAGGCCGCGGCCCAGGAACAGCGCGTTCTCCTTGCGCGCGAAGTCTTCCGCCCAGGCGATGATCTGCGGCTCCAGCGCCAGCACCGCCTGCACCGCCACCGGCAGGTGGCGCAGCGCCTTCAGGTGCTCGGCCTCCTGGGCGTCGCTCAGCCGCCCACGCACCTGCGCCAGCGCCAGCGTCAACAGGAACAGGCCGACCAGCTGCGTCGTGAAGGCCTTGGTCGAGGCCACGCCCACCTCGACGCCGGCGCGCGTGATGTACGCGAAGCGGCATTCGCGCACCATCGCGCTGGTGGCCACGTTGCAGATGGTCAGCGTGTGCGCCATGCCCAGTGAGCGCGCATGCTTCAGCGCGGCCAGCGTGTCGGCGGTCTCGCCGCTTTGCGTGATGGTCACGACCAGCGTGCGCGGGTTCGGCACGCTGTCGCGGTAGCGGTATTCGCTGGCGATTTCCACGCTGGTGGGGATGCCGGCGATCGACTCGAGCCAGTACTTGGCCGTCCTGCCCGAGTAGTAGCTGGTGCCGCAGGCCAGGATCAGCACCTGGTCGACATCCTTGAAGACCTTGTAGGCGCCGTCGCCGAACAGTTCGGGCGTGATGCCGGGCACGCCGTCCAGCGTGTCGGCGATGGCGCGCGGCTGCTCGAAGATTTCCTTTTGCATGTAGTGGCGGTACGGGCCCAGTTCGGCCGCGCCGGTGTGCGCGACCACCGTGCGCACCTCGCGCTGCACGCTCCTGTAGCGGCCGTCGGCCTGGCGTGCGGCGATCCAGGTCTTGCCCAGCTGCAGGTCGACCACGTCGCCCTCTTCCAGGTAGACGATCTGGTCGGTCACGCCGGCCAGCGCCATGGCGTCGGTGGCGAGGAAGTTCTCGTCCTTGCCGACGCCCAGGATCAGCGGCGAGCCTTCGCGCGCGCCGACCACGCGCTGCGGCTCGTCGCGGCAGAACACGGCGATGGCGTAGGCGCCCTTCAGGCGCAGCGTGGCGCGCTGCACGGCGTCGAACAGGTCGCCGTCGTACAGGTGGTGCACCAGGTGGGCGATGACTTCGGTGTCGGTCTGGCTGCTGAAGTCGTAGCCGCGGGCCTGCAGTTCGGCGCGCAGTTCATCGTGGTTTTCGATGATGCCGTTGTGCACCAGCGCGATGCGGTTGTCGGAGAAGTGCGGGTGTGCGTTGTGCACCGCCGGTGCGCCGTGCGTGGCCCAGCGCGTGTGGGCGATGCCGGTGCCGGAGGCAATGCCGTCCTTGGCCACGCTCGGCTTCCAGTTCGGCCACGCGCGCCGTGCTGCGCGCGCGCTTCAACCCGCCGCCTTGGTGCACGGCCACGCCGCAGCTGTCGTAGCCGCGGTATTCCAGCCGCTTCAGGCCTTCGATCAGGATGGGGACGATGTTGCGGTTGCTGACCGCGCCGACGATGCCGCACATGGGGAAGCCTTCGTAGATAGGGGAACGAGGCGCATCGTAGACATGAGTTCGTGAAATATGCTTTCAAAATCAGATTGCATTCGGCTGAACTCGAATCTCCAACTCGTTGGATGAAATAATCGTGTCATTCATCACCAATTTCTGGCATCAAGGTTCATGACAAAAACAGCGCTGGACGATATCGATCTTCGGTTGCTGGAGCTCCTGCAGCACGACGCGGCGCTGTCGAACCAGGATCTGGCGGCGCAGGCACATGTATCGCCCGCCACCTGCATGCGCCGGGTGCGCCGGCTGGTGGATGCGGGCGTGATCGAGCGGCGCGTCGCGCTGCTGTCGCACGAGCACCTGGGCTTCGGCCTGACGGCCATCGTGGAGGTGACGCTCGACCGGCAGGGCGCGGAGCATCTCGACGCCTTCCAGCAACGCGCTGTGGCCGATGCCGCCGTGCAGCAGTGTTACCGCGTCTCGCCCGGGCCGGATTTCGTGCTCGTGGTCTGGACGACGGACATGCCGGGCTACCAGGCGCTGGTGCAGCGCCTGTTCACGCAGGACGCCAACGTGCGCCAGGTGAAGGCCTACTTCAGCGTGCAGCGGGCGAAGTTCGAGCCGGCGATCGGCCTGCCGCCCTCGGCTCAGCCGCGCACCAGCAGCGCCAGGCCGGTGAGGTAGTCGCTTTCCGGGAATTCCAGCGTGACCGGGTGGTCGCAGGCCGCCTCCAGGCGCTGCAGGATCACCGCATCCACCCCGGCATCGATGCCCGCCCCGGCCACGATCTTGTGGAACAGCGCCGCGCCGATGCCGCCGGAACAGGAAAACGTGAACAGCAGGCCGCCCGGTCGCAGCAGTTTCAGCGCCAGGCGGTTGATGTCCTTGTAGGCCCGTGACGCGCGCTCGGCCTGGGCCGCCGTGGGCGCGAACTTCGGCGGGTCGAGCACGATGGCGTCGAAACGGCGCCCCTGCTCCAGGCTGGCGCGCAGATAGGCGTTGACATCGGCATCGATGGTCTGGTGGCGGGCGGCCTCGAAACCGTTCATGCGCACATGGTGTTCGGCCAGGGCCAGGGCCGGCGCAGACGAGTCCACGCTGCTCACCATCCGCGCCCCGCCGGCCAGCGCCGCCAGCGAGAAGCCCCCCGTGTAGCTGTAGCAGTTCATCACCTCGGCGCAGCCGAAATGGCGCACCCGTTCGGCAAAGTGGCGCCGGTTGTCGCGCTGGTCGAGGTAGTAGCCGGTCTTGTGGCCGTGGGCCACGTCCACCTGCAATTGCCAGCCGTGTTCGCGCAGCGTGAGCAGCGTGTCACCCTGCCCGCGCAGCCAGCCGCTGTGTGGCGCCAGGCCCTCGAGCGCACGCACACCGGCATCGCCGCGTTCGTACAGGCGCGTCAGCCCGGTGGCCTGCAGCAGCGCATCGGCAATCGCGTCCTTCCAGCGCTCGGTGCCCACGAAGAGAAACTGCGCGCACAACGTGTCGGCATAACGGTCGACCACCAGCCCGGGCAGGCCGTCGGCCTCGCCATGCACCAGTCGCATGCCGTCGCTGTCGATCGGCAAACGTGCGCGCAATGCGACGGCACGCTGCACTCGCCGCACAAAGAAGTCGGCATCGATGCGCTCGGTCTCGATGAAGCTCCAGGCGCGCACGCGGATGGCCGACTGCGGGCTGTACGCGCCCCAGGCCAGGAAGGTGCCATCCTGGGCCTCGATGCGCACCGTCTCGCCGGGGTCGGCCTTGCCCTTGTCGATGCTGCCGGCAAACACCCAGGGGTGTCGCCGCAGCAGCGAGCGTTCCTTGCCGGCACGCAGGCGGATCGATTTCATGTCGTCGAGCGCTTCTTCGCGCGCGGGTGCGCGGCGTCATAGACCTTGGCCAGATGCTGGAAATCCAGCCGCGTATAGACCTGCGTGGTCGAGATGTTGGCGTGGCCCAGCAGCTCCTGCACTGCGCGCAGGTCGCCGCTGCTCTGCAGCAGGTGCGACGCAAAGCTGTGGCGCAGCATGTGCGGATGCACATGGGTCGGCAGGCCGGCCTGCAGCGCCAAGGCCTTGAGGCGCGAGCGCACCTGGCTCGGCGTCAGGCGAGTGCCGCGCCGGCTGACGAAGAGCGCGGTCTCTTCGGGCGCGGCGATCTGCCCGCGTTGCGCCAGCCACGCGCGCAGCGCCGAGAGCGCCGCCGCGCCGACCGGCACACCGCGACGCTTGCTGCCCTTGCCCAGCACTTGCGCGCTGGCATCGGCGGCGTCGATCCAGCCGGCGGCGCTGCTGCTGGCGCGCAGGTCCAGCCCCACCAGTTCGGCCACGCGCAAGCCACTGCCGTAAAGCAGTTCCACCATGCAATGGTCGCGCGCCAGCAGCACCGGGTCGCCGTGCTGCGGCTCAAAGGCCGCCAGCGCCACCGCCTGCTCCACCGACAAGGCCTTGGGCAGCGGCTTGGGCGCCTTGGGCGCACGCACACCCTCGACCGGGTTGATCGGCACCTCGCCTGCGCGGCCCCACCAGCGGTACAGGCCGCGCCAGGCCGAGAGATGGATGGCGATGCTGCGCGCGCCCAGCGGCTGCTCGCGCAACTGCGCCGCCCAGCGCCGCACGTGCATCGGCTGCACCTCGCGCAACGCCACCTTGGCCTCGGTGGCCCGCTGCTGCAGGCGCAGCAGGGCATCGTGGATCATCTGCACGCTGCGCGGCGCCAGCCGGCGCTCGACACGCAGGTGCTCGATGTAGGGCTGCAGCGCCGGGCCCAGGGCTTCGGCCGCGCTGCCCATGCCTGCGGCCTCTGCGCCCCTCAAGCCTTGGCGAGCAGCCGCGACAGGCTGGCGCTGGCCACCTCGCCGATGCGCGACAGGAACTCGGTGCCCATTTGCGCGGCATAGCGCGTCGGATCGGGCGAGCCGAGCACCAGCAGGCCGAACGCGCCCGGCGCATCTGCCGGGCACAGCGGCAGCATGGCCATGGACGTCACCGCGGCCGCGTCGTCGAACCAGGCCGAGGCCTCGAAACCGGAATTCGCGCCGCAATAGGGCAGCGACAGGCTGTCGGCAAAGCTCTTCAGGTCGTCGCTCACCGGCTGGGCGGCGGGCAGCCCGGCGTAGGCCTCGGCCACGCCCCACAAGCGCAGCGCCGCCTGCGGAATCTGGAAGCGCTGCTGCAGGTCGTCGAGCAGCACCTGCGGCAGTTCAGCCGGGTCGGTGGTGAGCAGCAGGCGCATCGTCCACTGGTGCAGCCGGTCGGCAATGGCCACGTTGTCCTGGCCGTTGCGGATCATCTCGATGATCTTGTGCTCCAGGCCCTTGATGCGTTCGCGCAGCATTTCCATCTGCCGCTCCTGCAGCGACACCGCGCGATGGCCGTGCGGGCTGGTCAGCTGCACGGTGGCCAGCAACTCGGCATGGCGCTCGAAGAAGCCGGGCGTGTTCAGCAGGTAGTTGCTGATGTCGTTTTCGGTGATGCCTTGGATCGTCACAGTTCGATCTCCCCTTCGAAAACGGTGGCCGCCGGTCCGGTCATCAGCACCGGCTGGCCCATGCCGGCCCATTCGATGCTCAGGCGCCCGCCGCGCGTGTCGACCTCGACTTGCGGGTCGAGCCAGCCCAGCCGGATGCCTGCCACCACCGCGGCGCACGCGCCCGTGCCGCAGGCCAGCGTCTCGCCGGCGCCGCGCTCGAAGACGCGCAGCGCGATGTGCGTGCGCGAAAGCACCTGCATGAAGCCGGCATTGACCTTCTGCACAAAGCAGTCCAGCACCTCGATCTCGGGGCCGAGTGCGGCGACGTCGGCGCTGGCTATGTCATCGACGCGCTGCACCGCATGCGGGTTGCCCATCGACAGCACCGCCACCTCGACGCTGGCGTCGATCAGCTCCAGCGGCCACAGCTCGAAGTCACCCAGCCTGCGCGGCACCATGCCCGTGGCCACGAAGGGGATGCGCTCGTGTGCGAAATCCGGGGCCTGCATGTCGACGGTCACGCGGCCGTCGTCGCGCAGCTGCAGCTCGATCTGGCGGTTGACGGTCTCGACCTTGATGCGGCGCTTGTCGGTCAGGCCGCGCTCGCGCACGAAGCGCACGAAGCAGCGTGCGCCGTTGCCGCAGTGTTCGACCTCGTCGCCGCTGGCGTTGTAGATGCGGTAGCCGAAGTCCACGCCCGGCGTGCGCGGCGGCTCGACCACCAGGATCTGGTCGGCACCGATGCCGAAATGCCGGTCGGCCAGCGCGCGGAACTGCTCGGGGCTCAACTCCAGCGGCACCTTCGTGGCGTCGAGCATGACGAAGTCGTTGCCCGCGCCCTGCATCTTGGTGAAGTGCAATCTCATGCGTGGATTATGGCTACGGCACGGCGGCTCCCGCCGCCTTCACATCGCTGGCGCGATACGAGCCTTTGCCGCTGCGCCGCAAGCGGCGCAGTCAACCTCGATTCAGTACAGCCCGGGCTCGCCGGCAGGCCGCGTCTTGAAACGCTTGTGCACCCACAGGTACTGCGCCGGGTCGGCGCGGACCATGGCTTCGATCCATTCGTTCATGCGCCGCGCATCGGCCAGCGGGTCGTCGGTCGGCCAGTCGGTCCACGGCGGCAGGAAGTGCACGCGGTAGCCCTGGCCGCCAGGCAGCATCTGCGCCAGCACCGGCTGCACCACCATGTCGAGCGCGCGCGCCAGCTTCGACGGTGCCAGCAGCGTGGCCGCCGCGATGCCGAAGAAGGGCACGAAGGCCGAGTCCTTGGGCCCGAAATCCATGTCCGGCAGGTTGAAGAAGGCATGGCCGCGGCGAATGGCGCGCACCAGCGGGCGCGCGGTGTCGCTGCGCGCGAACAGCTCGCCTTGGCCGAAGCGCATGCGTCCGCGTTTCATCGCGGCTTCGAACACCGGGTTGCTTTGTTCCTGGTAGATCGACGCGACCGGCCGGCGCTGGAACAGCTGCGTGGCCGCACCGGCCACGTCCAGCGCCAGGAAGTGCGGCACCAGCCACATCACCGCGCGCTCGCTGCGCTCGGCCAGCTTGACGTCGCCTTCGACATGGATCAGCCGGCGCAGCCGCTCGGGGCGGCCGTACCAGAGCAGCGCGCGTTCGACCGCGCTGCGGCCGAGCCAGCGGAAGTGGCCGCGCAGCAAGGCTCGGCGTTGTTCGGCATTCAGTTCGGGCAGGCACAGCTGCACATTACGCGCAGAGATGCGCCGCCGCTCGCGGGCCAGGGTGTAAAGCGCGCGGCCGAGCGCGCTGCCCAGCGCGGCCTGCACGCCCAGCGGCAGCCAATGCAGCAGCCACAGCAAGGCCAGCAGCGCGCGCGCCGCCCAAGCCTTCATGGCGTGGCCACGCTGCGCGGCCCCTTGTAGCGGTTGTAGCCCCACAGGTACTGCTGCGGGCATTGCAGGATCAGCTGCTGCATCGCCCGGTTGATGACCGAGGCCTGTGCCACCTGCAGCGCGCTGGCATCCTCGCCCTGCGTCGGCAGTGGTTCGGCAAGCTGGCTCAGGCGCAGGTGGAAGCCGCGGCCGGCCGGCAACCGCTCGCACCAGGCCAGCACGATCGGCGCCCCCGACTGCTGCGCCAGCCTGGCCGCCAAGGTCATGGTGTAGGCGGGCGCACCGAAGAAATCGGCCCACACGCCCATGCCTTGCGGCGGCACCTGGTCGGGCAGCAGGCCGACCGCCTCGCCCCGCTTGAGCGCGCGCATCATCTGCCGCACGCCGCCGATCGACGCCGGTGCGGTGGCCAGCGCCGGGCGCGCGCGTGCCGTTTCTTCCAGCTCGCGCAGCATGCGAAAGCGTGCCGGACGGAACATCACGGTGATCGGCCGGCGCGCACCGTAGCGCTGCGCATAGGCCTGCGCGGTGATCTCGAAGCTGCCCAGGTGCGGCGTCACGAACACCAGGCCGCGACCCTGCGCCAGCGCGTCTTCGATCAGTTGCTCGCCTTGCCATTGCACCGGGTCGGCAATCGGCTGGTCGGGTGGGCGCAGCCACAGGCGCAGGCTCTCCATCACCATCTTGCCGGCCTCGGCCACCGACTGGCGGCACTGCTGCCGCGAAATGCCGGCGCGAGCCGCGTTCATGCGCAGGCGGCGGCGGTAGCTGGGCGACAACCCGTAGACCACCCAGCCCAGAAAAGCGCCCAGGGTGTGCAGGAATCGCAAAGATCGCCGGGACAGCCAGCGCAGCAGGAAAA
>CAWFQP010000009.1:0-110187 GCA_963818005.1 uncultured Pseudomonadota bacterium | reverse complement strand
GCCGGCACGCACGTTGCTCACCTGCCAGCTGGTCGGCGGGAAGAACGCGTTGCCGTCATCCCAACGCGTGGTCACCAGTTCGGCCAGCGCGGGCGCCAGGTCGTGCAGCGGGTTGCGCGCCAGCTGCGGGTAGGCGATGTGGCCCTGGATGCCCTTCACCACCAGCCGGCCCGACAAGGTGCCGCGGCGGCCGTTCTTGACCATGTCGCCGAGCTGCTGCACCGAGGTCGGCTCGCCGACGATGCAGGCGTCGAGCGGCTCGCCGCGCGAGCGCAGCACCTCGACCACGTGCACGGTGCCGTGCAGCGCCGGGCCTTCCTCGTCGCTGGTGATGAGCAGCGCCACGCGACCGGCATGCCGCGGCTGCGCCGCGACGAAGTCGCAGGCGGCCACCGTCATCGCCGCGACGGCGGTCTTCATGTCGGCCGGCGCCGCGGCCGTACAGCCGGCCGTCGCGGTGCGCTGGGCACGAAGGGGTCGCTGGTCCAGTGCTCCAGCGGGCCGGTGGGCACGACGTCGGTGTGGCCGGCGAAGACCAGGGTCGGGCCCGGCCGGCCGCCATCGTGCACGGCCCACAGGTTGGTGACACGCGCTTCGGGCGGGCCGGCCGTCCAGCGACTCGCAGCCGAAGCCGGCGGCTCGCAGCCGCGCGGCCAGCAGCGCCTGGCAGCCGCGTCGTCGGGCGTCACCGAACGGCGGGCGATCAGCGCTTCGGCCAGGCGCAGCGGGTCGGTCATGCGGGGCAGCTTCACGCCGTACCCATGGGCGGCGCACTGCTGCTGCGGCCGGCGTCTTCGGCGCGCACGTCGAGCGTGATCTCGGTGAAGGTGGCCGTCTCGTCTCTTCCTTCTTCGGCGTCACGCGCGAGATCGGGGCCTGCTCGTTCTGCAGGCGCCACAGCAGGTTGGTGGGCGAGTCGGCGTGCGACAGGCCTTCGTCGCGCGAGACCAGGCCTTCGCTGATCAGGCGCGCGATGTCCTGCTCGAAGGTCTGCGAGCCCTCGGCCAGCGACTTCTCCACCGCCTCCTTCACGCCCGAGAGGTCGCCCTTCTCGATCAGCTCGGCCACCAGCTTGGTGTTCAGCAGCACCTCCACCGCCGGCACGCGGCCGCCGGTGTTGCTGCGCAGCAGGCGCTGCGAGACGACGGCGCGCAGGCCGCGGCCAGGTCGGGCGAGCAGCGTGGGGCGCGCTTCCGGCGCGTAGAAGGACAGGATGCGGCCCAGCGCGTGGTAGCTGTTGTTGGCGTGCAGCGTGGCCAGCACCAGGTGGCCCGACAGCGCGTAGGTGATGCGCCGCGCGTCATCGTCTCGCGGTCGCGGATTTCGCCGATCAGGATGCAGTCGGGCGCCTGGCGCAGCGCGTTCTTCAGCGCGATCTGCAGCCTCTGCGTGTCGCGGCCCACCTCGCGCTGGTTGACCACGCTCTTCTTGTTGCTGAAGAGGAACTCGATCGGGTCCTCGATGGTCAGGATGTGGCCCGTCATCTGCTGGTTGCGCCATTCGATCATCGACGCCAGCGTGGTGCTCTTGCCGGTGCCGGTGGCGCCCACCATCAGGATCAGGCCGCGCTTTTCGATCACCAGCTGCGCTCAGCAGCGGCGGCACGTCCAGGGTTTCCAGCGTCGGAATCTCGTAGGGATGCAGCGGATCACCGCCGCGATCGAGCCGCGCTGGCTTGAAGGCGCGACGCGGAAGCTGCCGACGCGCGGCACGCTGCATGCCGACGTTGAGCTCACCGGTGTCGTCCAGCTCTTCCAGCTGTTGCGGCGCCAGCATCTCCGGCAGCAGCTGCCGTGTCTGGTGCGTGGTCAGCAACTGGTCGCGACAGCTGCAGGATCTGGCCGTGGATCTTGATCAGGATCGGCGTGTTGGCCGACATGTAGACGTCGGACGCGTTCTTCTCCGCCATCAGGCGCAGCACGCGTTGCCAGCGTTGTTTCGCCACTCGTCTACTCCCGGTGCGACTGGCAGGTTCAGTGCAGCGCAGCAGATCGTTGACGCTGGTCTTCGAGCGCGTCTGCGCGTCGACCTTCTTCACGATCACGGCGCAGTAGAGGGCGGTGGCCTGCCGTCGGGGCGGCCGGCAGGTTGCCGGCGACCACGACCGAGCAGGGCGGGACGTGGCCGTAGGTGATCTCGCCGGTGGCGCGGTGTACGATGGTGGTGCTCTGGCCGATGAAGACGCCCATGCCGACGACCGAGCCTTCGCTCGACGATCACGCCTTCGACCACTTCGGTGCGGGCGCCGATGAAGCAGTTGTCCTCGATGATGATCGGGTTGGCCTGCAGCGGTTCGAGCACGCCGCCGATGCCGACGCCGCCCGAGAGGTGCACGTTCTTGCCGATCTGCGCGCACGAGCCGACCGTGGCCCAGGTATCGACCATGTGCCTTCGTCGACATAGGCGCCGATGTTGACGAAGCTGGGCATCAGCACCGCGTTCTTCGCGATGTAGGCGCCGCGGCGCACGACGGCGCCGGGGACGACGCGGAAGCCGGCGCGCGGATAACGCCTTCGTCCAGGTGGCGAACTTGGTGGGCACCTTGTCGAAGAAGGGGCCGGCTCGCCCGGCGCCCATGGTGCGGTTCGCGTTCAAGCGGAAGGAGAGCAACACGGCCTTCTTGAGCCACTGGTTCACCGACCACTCGCCCACGGCCTCGCCCGAGGTAGCGTGCAGCTGAGCCGGCTGTTCGACTGGCTGATGACGTGCTCAACAGCATCCAGCACCTCCTTGGGCGCGGAGGCGGGGGAGAGTTCGGCGCGGTTGTCCAGGCGGTTTCGATGTCGGGCTTGCCGTCCTTGGTCATGTTGCGAAGTGAGATTCCCAGTCGGTGAGGGGAAGCCAACCAGATGGGCAGGCTCGGAGGCTTGACAGAACTGAACGATGCGGTCCGCAGCTTCAAGGCATTCGGCGGGCTCAGCAACCAAGGCCATGCGCACCCGACCCGGCCCAGGTTAGCGCCCTGGGCTTGGCGGGCGAGAATAGCTGCGGGAAGAACCGTGACATTGTATTCGACACAGCTCGCGTGAAGGCTTCGTCGGCGCTCAGGCCGGGCACGCAGCCTTCGAACAGCGCGAACACCAGGCCCCAGAGGTGGAAGCGCGGCATGGGCAGGGCCACGTCGGCGCCGAGCCTGGCGTGACAGCCGCCGAACTTTTCCACGGTACTGGCGCGACGGTTGTCGATCACGTGGTCTTCGTCGCCCAGCCACGCTCGCCGACATCACCGCCGGGCTCATGGCACCGCCGTGGTAGGTGCGGTACGGCGGAATGCCTTGATCGACGTCGCCGCAGAACCAGCTGCGCAGGCCGGGCACGTTGGAACGCTTGGACAGGCTGGTGAAGGCCACCAGGTTGCGGAAATCGTCACGGCCCAGCGACTTCGCGGCCTGCAAGGAACCCAGCGGCGGCTCGTCGCGGAAATAGATCTCGGAGTAACACTCGTCGCTGGCGATGACGAAGCCATGCCGGTCGCTCAGGTCGAACAGCATGCGCCATTCGTCCAGCGGCATCACCGCGCCGGTGGGGTTGCCCGGTGAGCAGACATACAGCAACTGGGTACGCGACCAGGTCGCGGCATCGATCTGCGACCAGTCGGGGGCGAAGTTGCCGGACTTCGAACGATCTGGGTCGCTGTTGGCAAAGGCGGTCTGCGCCCCGGCCAGCAAGGCCGCACCCTCGTAGATCTGATAGAAGGGATTCGGGCAGACCACGGTGGCACCGGGCCGGGTCGGGTCGATCAGCGTCTGCGCCAGTGCGAACAGCGCCTCGCGCGAGCCGTTCACCGGCAGCGTCTGGGTGAAGGGGTCCACGTCACGCCATAACGCCGTTGCAGCCAGCCGCCAAAGGCCTCGCGCAGCGCCGGCTCGCCGGCCGTGGCCGGGTACGAGGACAGCCCCGGCAGCGCCTGCACCAGCGCTTCTTCGATCAGCGCCGGCGTGGCATGGCGCGGCTCGCCGATGCCCAGGCCGATGGGCTTGAGGTGGCGGGCCGGCACGATGCCGCAGGACAGTTCCTTCAGCCGCTCGAAGGGGTGGGGGTGCAGCCGGGCGAGCAACGGATTCATTGCGCGATTATCCCGGAGCCAGGCCGTCCTACAGGCTGCTCAGTGTCGTGGGTTGAGGTCCGGAATGAGCACGGTGCAGACGATGCCGGCGGGGCGTTCTCGCGCCAGCGCACCTCGCCGCCCAGCAGCTTGACGCGCTTGCGCACGCCGCCGACGCCGAGCCCGTGGGCCAGGGTCCGCGGGGAACGGCCGAGGCCGTCGTCGCGCACCTAAGCTCAGCCGCTGCATGCTGGGAGCTGAGCGCGACGCCGACGCGGCTGGCCTGCGCATGGAGCCAGCGTGTTGCTCACCAGCTCGCGCAGCACCCGCGTCACCGCCGACCACTGGACCATGCTGAGCTCATCTCGTGATCGAATCGCGGGCGCCAGTGAGCTAGATGCGGGCCGGCCACCTCAGACGCTGGCCGAGGTCGGCCTTCCATTCGGCGGCGGCGAAGGACAGCCGGTGGTCGCTGCTGGCCAGCCCGCGCGTCAGCGTCTTCAGGTCCTTCAACGTGTGCCGGATGTAGTCCTCCATCTCCGGGTGTCTGCGCCTGGTACATCAGGGTCAGCAGCCGCGCGCCGATGTCGTCGTGCAGGTCCTGCGCGATGCGTGGCGCTCCTCGTGCGGCCGCGCTCGACCGCCTTGTCGTAGGCCACGGCGCGGCGCAGCTGCTCGACGATGCGGTCGGTCAGCCGGGCATCGTCGTGCGTGAAGAGGCGCTTGCCGCGGCGGCGAAGCGCAGCACGATCGAGCCGCGGTCGGCGCGGTCGCGGCGGCATCGATGGTCGGCACCGGCACCAGCAGCGTCGAGCCGTCGCCGATGACACGCGCGAGCGGCGTGAGGCGGTCCAGCTTCAGCACCTCGAGCGGCTCGAACAGGTCGCGCAGCAGCGTTCAGCAGCTCGGCGTGGCGCTCCGGCTGCGCCTCGACCTCGCGCGCATGCGGTACAGGCGCTCGAACATGCTCGATCGGCACCCGCACATGCTGCCACGACCTTCGTCGAGGATCCACTGCCGCGCGCCGGCGTAGACGCCGAGCGCGATGAACACCGCCAGCGCCAGCGAGGTGAAGGCGCCGAGGAGAAGACGGCGACGAAGAGCAGGTCCAGCGAGGCCGCCACCGTGCTGGTGCCGGCCAACATGGCCAGTTCGCGCATCAACGGCTGGACGCGCGAGAACATGGGAAGCAGCAGGATCAGCGAGCTCAGGAACAAGTACCAGATGACCGAACTGAGCGAGGCATCGCTCTGGCGAGGTTTCCGTGCCAGCTGGCCACGGCGACCGCGGCGCTGAGCAGCGCCAGCGTGACGCAGGCCGCCGCCGCCAGCCGGCGCATCAGCAGCGCGAAGGGGTTCGGCTCCAGCCGGTAGGACCAGGTCATCAGCAGAAGAGTCAACACGCCGCAGGCAAGCATGCAAGCCTGGGTCCACCACCAGGCCAGCGGCAGCGTCTGGCGCGCCGCGAGCGCCACAAGCGCGGCGCAGGCGCTCCAGCTGGCGAGCGCGATCCCGTGGCGCAAGGGCAGGCGCAGGGGCTGCAGCGTCGCCAGATGGACCATGGCCGCGGCGCTGCACAGGTCGAAGGCCGTGCGCGCGAGCAGGCCGTGCTGCGCGAAGGCTTGCGGCAAACCCCAGACCTGGCAGGGTCTCGACGCCGAGGGTCAGCAGGTTGGCGCCCTGGCACAGAGCGATCAGCGCATAGGGGACGTTGCGCCAGTGCGGGTGCAAGACCAGTACGACCGCGCTCACCAGGGTCAGCGCCAGGGCGACGGCACACAGCAGCCAGAACAGGGCCCCGATACCGGCAATGCCGCGTGCACCGGGTTCCAGCACCGCTTGCCGGCCGCTGCTGAAATGCAGCCTGACTGCGCCCTGGCCCAGCAGGGACGACAGGCGCTGCTGCGTATCGAGCTGGTGGCGGCGCGTCGCATCATCGACGCTCCAGCGCGGCGAGTGGTGCAGCAGGTCGGCATCGATCTCGACCGTCCGGCCCTCGCTGCCGCTGATGCGCACCAGATGCCCGCCGTTGAGCCCCTTCAACTGCGGCAACGGGCTGTACACCAGCCTGACCACGTCGTCGGCCTCGACGCGCCACTTGGCGTCGACGAAGGGCTCAGTAGCCAGCGGATCAGGGCGAACAGGCCAACGCAGCCCAGTAGAACCAGCAGTGCAAGCTCGCGCCGACCCCAGCGCGCGCGGCGTGACCGACTCGCCTGATGCGGCGCAGGCCGGGTCACCGGACTCGCATCGAGACGGCGCTTCGCTGTCCAGTTGCGGCGGCCTGGGTTGTAGCCGCCGGATCCACCTGGCCAGGCGAATCTCGTGCAGTCATGGCCGCTCCTGCGTGGCGGCTTCAGCCGCAGGCGCTGCTCACACCAGCCCCTGTTTGCTGGCCAGCACGGCTGCCTCAGCGCGGGCGGACACATCGAGTTTCTTGTAGATCGACTCGATGTGGTCATCGACCGTGAACGACTTGATGCCGATCAGGACGTGATCTCCTTGATCGTGAAGCCCTTGCTCAGGTAGGTGAGCACTTCGCCTCGCGCGGCGTCAGGCGCTCGAGATCGAGCGGCTTCTCGATCGGCACCGCCGCTGGGGCTGGGAAGGTGGCCGCCGAGCATGAAAGCCGAGGCGCTGGAAGCGCCGCCTCGTTGCTCACCGGCCCGAGCGGAAGTGGGTGAGCAGCCGCCGCGCGATGGCCGCGACAACGGTGGCTGGTGGCGACGATCTTCTGCAGCTCCTCGACCAGCACCTCGAAGCGGTCTTCCTTCAGCAGTAGCCGTCGGTGCCGCACTGCAGGGCCGGAACGATGCGTCGTCGTCGGAGATACGCGTGGTGACGATCTTGGTGGCCGGGGAGCCGACAGCCGGTCAGCAGCTCCATGCCATCGCCGTCGGGCAGCTCGAGGTCGACCAGCACCAGCTCGAAGGGGTCGGCGCCGGATGCATGCCCATCGCGCCGCCGGTGAGCGTAGATCTGCACCCGCGTGCGGATTCCAGGTCGACCGGCTCGGTGATGGTGATGGTGTCGCGCAAGCTCCGCGCACCTACGCGGCACAGGAAGCGCGCGCCCGGGGTTGTCTTCGACGATCAGCACCTCCACCGGCGATCGCGGCGGCCTCGACCGTCGCGGAGCGGTGGCGTTGCTCGCGCCACTAAGACCGGCAGCACCCGAAGCGTGGAACACCTCGACGGACCGCGTGTTCATTCGACCATCCTCACCGGTTGACGAGCAGCCTTCCCCATGGCCTGCGCGTACCAGGCGGCCGATAGCTCCGCAGTCGGCCATCGGCAGCATGGTCGATCGCCGGCTTGACCTGGCCCTCGCCGAACCAGCGGGCCAGCTGGCCATCCGCGTGCGCGATCGCCGGGCCGCGACGACGAAGTCGCCCCAGAACACGCCGCGACGGCCGCGCCCTTCAGCAGTGCCAGGTTCCAGGGCAGGGCGCGGGATGCCGCCCTGGGCAAAGCCGACGACCAGGTAGCGGCCCGCGCCAGGCGATCGAGCGGAAGGCCGGCTCGGCCAGATCGACCGCCCACCGGGTCGTAGACCACGTCGGGCCCTCGCCGTCGGTCAGCTGCCTTGAGCGTGTCGCGCACGTCGGCGTGGCTGTAGTCGAGCGTGGCATCGGCGCCAGCCCGCGTGCAGGCAGCGCGCACTTCGTCGTCGGTGGAACGCGCGCGACCACCCGCGCACCCGCCGCCTGGCGACCTGCACGGCCGCAGCGCCCATACCGCCGGCCGCGCCCAGCACCAGCACGCGTCTCGCCGGGCGCAGCCCCGCGCGGTCGACCAGCGCATGGTGGGTGGTGCCGTAGGTCAACGCGAAAGCCGCACCGTCCTCCAGCGCAAAGCCTTCGGGCAGCTTCAGCACCGACCTGGCGGCGGCAAGGGCATGCGTGGCGAAGCCGCCGGTGGAGCCCATCGCCGCCACGGCATCGCCAACCTTCAGCTGAGCGACACCCTCGCCCAGCGCCCTCGATCACGCCGGGAGTAGTATTCGGAGCCGGGCACGAAGGGCAGTGCCGGCTTGAACTGGTACTTGCCCTGCACGGTCAGGGTGTCCGGGAAGTTCAGGCTGGCCGCGCGGATGGCGATGCGCACTTCGCCCGGCCCCGGCTGGGGCGTCGGAACTTCCTTCCACAGCAGCCCGTCGGGGCCGGTCAATGTCTCGCAGAACCAGGCTTGCATGTGCTTGTCTCCATGGGCGGGGAGCCGAATGATAGGCAAGTCTGTCCTGGCTCAGGACCGCGACGCGCCGCTGCCTACAATGCGCCGATGCGAATTCTCATTGCCAACGATGACGGCTACCTGGCGCCCGGACTGGCCGCGCTGGTACGGGCCTGCGCCGGGCTGGGCGAGATCGACGTGGTCGCGCCGGAGCAGAACGCCAGCGGCACCTCGAATGCGCCTACGCTGAATCGGCCGCTGTCGGTGTTCGAGGCAGCCGGTGAACAGCAGCAGGGCTTTCGCGTGATCAACGGAACCCCATCGGATTGCGTGCACGTGGCCCTGACCGGGCTGTTGCCGAAGCGCCCGGACCTGGTGCTGTCCGGGATCAACAACGGCGCCAACATGGGCGATGACACGCTCTATTCGGGTACCGTGGCCGCGGCGGCCGCGGCCTCCAGCTCGCCCCAGCCCTTCTGCACCTGCGAGAACGCGATCGCCGGGATACCGAACAAGTAGCCCTCCATCGCCGCGGCCACGGTACCCGAATAGAGCGTGTCATCGCCCATGTTGGCGCCGTTGTTGATCCCGGACAGCACCAGGTCCGGGCGCTTCGGCAACAGCCCGGTCAGGGCGACGTGCACGCAATCCGATGGGGTTCCGTTGATCACGCGAAAGCCCTGCTGCTGTTCACCGGCTGCCTCGAACACCGACAGCGGCCGATTCAGCGTCAGCGCATTCGAGGTGCCGCTGGCGTTCTGCTCCGGCGCGACCACGTCGATCTCGCCCAGCCCGGCGCAGGCCCGTACCAGCGCGGCCAGTCCGGGCGCCAGGTAGCCGTCGTCGTTGGCAATGAGAATTCGCATCGGCGCATTGTAGGCAGCGGCGCGTCGCGGTCCTGAGCCAGGGCAGACTTGCCTATCATTCGGCTCCCCGCCCATGGAGACAAGCGCATGCAAGCCTGGTTCTGCGAGACATTGACCGGCCCCGACGGGCTGCTGTGGAAGGAAGTTCCGACGCCCCAGCCGGGGCCGGGCGAAGTGCGCATCGCCATCCGCGCGGCCAGCCTGAACTTCCCGGACACCCTGACCGTGCAGGGCAAGTACCAGTTCAAGCCGGCACTGCCCTTCGTGCCCGGCTCCGAATACTCCGGCGTGATCGAGGCGCTGGGCGAAGGCGTCACTCAGCTGAAGGTCGGCGATGCCGTGGCGGCGATGGGCTCCACCGGCGGCTTCGCCACGCATGCCCTTGCCGCCGCCAGGTCGGTGCTGAAGCTGCCCGCAAGGCTTCGCGCTGGAGGACGGTGCGGCCTTCGCGTTGACCTACGGCACCACCCACCATGCGCTGGTCGACCGCGCGGCGCTGCGACCCGGCGAGACCGTGCTGGTGCTGGGCGCGGCCGGCGGTGTGGGCAGCTCGGCCATCCAGGTGGCCAAGGCGATGGGGGCGAAGGTCATCGCCGCCGCCTCGACCGATGAAAAGTGCGCCTTCTGCCGCGGGCTCGGCGCCGATGCCACCCTCAACTACGCCACGCAGAACGTGCGCGACACGCTGAAGGAGTTGACGGCCGGCAAGGGCCCCGACGTGGTCTACGACCCGGTGGGCGGCGATCTGGCCGAGCCGGTGTTCCGCTCGATCGCCTGGCGCGGCCGCTACCTGGTCATCGGCTTTGCCCAGGGCGGCATCCCCGCCCTGCCCTGGAACCTGGCACTGCTGAAGGGCGCGGCCATCGTCGGCGTGTTCTGGGGCGACTTCGTGCGCCGCGAACCCGAGAACAGCGCGCGCGGCATGGCCGAACTGGCCCGCTGGTACGCCGAAGGCAAGATCAAGCCGGCGATCGACCTGCGCCTGCCGATGCGCGAGCTGCCGGCCGCCTACGCGCGCATGGCCACGCGCAAGGTGCAGGGCAAGGTGCTGATGGTCAATGAATGACGCGGCCCTTCACCTGCGGTCTGGGATAGCATGAAACGCGAGTGACCAAGGAGTGGCCCGATGCCAGTGAAGGTGCTGATCGTCGAAGACAACCCCGTGGCACGCAGCTTCCTGTGCCGCGTGGTGCGCGAAAGCTTCAGCGACGTCATCGCCATCACCGAGGCCGGCGACCTGGAATCGGCACGCATGCAGATCAACCTGACCGGCGGCGCGATGGGCATGCACGGCGCCGACCCCTTCAAGCTGCTGCTGGTGGACCTGGAGCTGCCCGACGGCAATGGCATGGAGCTGCTGGCCGAGATGGCGCACTACCCGGCCACGAAAATCGTCACCACGCTGTATTCCGACGACGACCATCTGTTTCCGGCGCTGCAGTGTGGTGCCGACGGCTACCTGCTGAAGGAAGACCGCTTCGAGGTGCTGGTCGAGGAGCTGCAGAAGATCGTGCGCGGCCAGCCGCCGTTGTCGCCGGCCATCGCGCGGCGGCTGCTGACCCACTTCCGCCCTGGCGGCAGCAACGAGGCGGCGCCTTCCAGTTCGGCTTTCAGCTCGGCGGGCGCCTTCCAGAGCAGCCGGCCGGTGCCGATCGAAAAGCCGCTCGATCATGAGCGCCTGACGCCGCGCGAGAGCGAAGTGCTCACCTACCTGAGCAAGGGCTTCACGATCAAGGAGATCGCTTCGCTGATGGGCATCAAGTGGTTCACCGTCAACGACCACATCAAGTCCATCTACAAGAAACTCAACGTGTCGAGCCGCGCTGAGGCAGCCGTGCTGGCCAGCAAACAGGGGCTGGTGTGAGCAGCGCCTGCGGCTGAAGCCGCCACGCAGGAGCGGCCATGACTGCACGAGATTCGCCTGGCCAGGTGGATCCGGCGGCTACAACCCAGGCCGCCGCAACTTGGACAGCGAAGCGCCGTCTCGATGCGAGTCCGGTGACCCGGCCTGCGCCGCATCAGGCGAGTCGGTCACGCCGCGCGCGCTGGGGTCGGCGCGAGCTTGCACTGCTGGTTCTACTGGGCTGCGTTGGCCTGTTCGCCCTGATCCGCTGGCTGGCTCTTCAGCCCTTCGTCGACGCCAAGTGGCGCGTCGAGGCCGACGACGTGGTCAGGCTGGTGTACAGCCCGTTGCCGCAGTTGAAGGGGCTCAACGGCGGGCATCTGGTGCGCATCAGCGGCAGCGAGGGCCGGACGGTCGAGATCGATGCCGACCTGCTGCACCACTCGCCGCGCTGGAGCGTCGATGATGCGACGCGCCGGCACCAGCTCGATACGCAGCAGCGCCTGTCGTCCCTGCTGGGCCAGGGCGCAGTCAGGCTGCATTTTGACGACGGCCGGCAAGCGGTGCTGGAACCCGGTGCACGCGGCATTGCCGGTATCGGGGCCCTGTTCTGGCTGCTGTGTGCCGTCGCCCTGGCGCTGACCCTGGTGAGCGCGGTCGTACTGGTCTTGCACCCGCACTGGCGCAACGTCCCCTATGCGCTGATCGCTCTGTGCCAGGGCGCCAACCTGCTGACCCTCGGCGTCGAGACCTTGCCAGGTCTGGGGTTGCCGCAAGCCTTCGCGCAGCACGGCCTGCTCGCGCGCACGGCCTTCGACCTGTGCAGCGCCGCGGCCATGGTCCATCTGGCGACGCTGCAGCCCCTGCGCCTGCCCTTGCGCCACGGGATCGCGCTCGCCAGCTGGAGCGCCTGCGCCGCGCTTGTGGCGCTCGCGGCGCGCCAGACGCTGCCGCTGGCCTGGTGGTGGACCCAGGCTTGCATGCTTGCCTGCGGCGTGTTGACTCTTCTGCTGATGACCTGGTCCTACCGGCTGGAGCCGAACCCCTTCGCGCTGCTGATGCGCCGGCTGGCGGCGGCGGCCTGCGTCACGCTGGCGCTGCTCAGCGCCGCGGTCGCCGTGGCCAGCTGGCACGGAAACCTCGCCCAGAGCGATGCCTCGCTCAGTTCGGTCATCTGGTACTTGTTCCTGAGCTCGCTGATCCTGCTGCTTCCCATGTTCTCGCGCGTCCAGCCGTTGATGCGCGAACTGGCCATGTTGGCCGGCACCAGCACGGTGGCGACTTCGCTGGATCTACTTTTCGCGGCGGCCTTTTCCTTGGGTACCTTTGCGTCGTTGTCACTGTCGGTGTTCCTCGCGCTGGCGGTCTATGCCGGCACGCGGCGCTGGCTGCTGCGGCCGATGAGCGGGCAGCATGTGCCGGGTGCGGAACGAATGTTCGAGCGCCTGTACCGGGTGCTGCGCGAAGTCGAGGCGCGGCCGCGCGACAGCGCCGAGTTGCTGACGCGGCTGCTGCGCGACCTGTTCGAGCCGCTGCAGGTGCAGACGCTGGACCGGCCGTCGGCGCGCTCGCGCGTGCTCGGCGACGGCTCGGCGCTGCTGGTGCCGCTGCCGACCATCGATGCCGACCGCGAACGTGGCACCGACGGCTCGATCGTGCTGCGCTTTGCCGAGCGCGGCAAACGCATGTTCTCGCGCGACGATGCCCGGCTGACCGACCGCGTGGTCGAGCAGCTGCGCCGCGCCGTGGCCTACGACAAGGCGGTGGAACGCGGCCGCAGCGAGGAGCGTGCACGCATCGCGCAGGACCTGCACGACGACATCGGGGCGCGGCTGCTGACCCTGATGTACAAGGCGCAGACACCGGAGATGGAGGACTACATCCGGCACACGCTGAAGGATCTGAAGACGCTGACGCGCGGCCTGGCCAGCAGCGACCAGCGGCTGTCGCATGCCACCGCCGAATGGAAGGCCGACATCGCGCAGCGCCTGGGCGCGGCGCAGATCGAGCTGAGCTGGACCTTCAACTTCGACCGCGACATCGTGCTCGGCGTGGTGCAGTGGTCGGCGCTGACGCGGGTGCTGCGCGAGCTGGTCAGCAACGCGATCCAACACTCGTGCGCCACCCACCTGGACGTCACCGCCTCGCTCGAGGATGGGCGGCTGAGGCTGTCGCTGGCGGACGACGGCATCGGCCGCGACCCGCAGGCCTGGTCGCACGGGCTCGGCCTGGGCGGCGTGCGCAAGCGCGTCAAGCTGCTCGGCGGCGACGTGCAGTGGCGCGAGAACGGCCGCGCCGGCATCGTCTGCACCGTGCTCATTCCGGACCTCAACCCACGACACTGAGCAGCCTGTAGGACGGCTTGGCTCCGGGATAATCGCGCAATGAATCCGTTGCTCGCCCGGCTGCACCCCTACCCCTTCGAGCGGCTGAAGGAACTGTCCTGCGGCATCGTGCCGGCCCGCCACCTCAAGCCCATCGGCCTGGGCATCGGCGAGCCGCGCCATGCCACGCCGGCGCTGATCGAAGAAGCGCTGGTGCAGGCGCTGCCGGGGCTGTCCTCGTACCCGGCCACGGCCGGCGAGCCGGCGCTGCGCGAGGCCTTTGGTGGCTGGCTGCAACGGCGTTATGGCGTGAGCGTGGACCCCTTCACCCAGACGCTGCCGGTGAACGGTTCGCGCGAGGCGCTGTTCGCGCTGGCGCAGACGCTGATCGACCCGACCCGGCCCGGTGCCACCGTGGTCTGCCCGAATCCCTTCTATCAGATCTACGAGGGTGCGGCCTTGCTGGCCGGGGCGCAGACCGCCTTTGCCAACAGCGACCCAGATCGTTCGAAGTCCGGCAACTTCGCCCCCGACTGGTCGCAGATCGATGCCGCGACCTGGTCGCGTACCCAGTTGTTGTATGTCTGCTCACCGGGCAACCCCACCGGCGCGGTGATGCCGCTGGACGAGTGGCGCATGTTGTTCGATCTGAGCGACCGGCATGGCTTCGTCATCGCCAGCGACGAGTGTTACTCCGAGATCTATTTCCGCGACGAGCCGCCGCTGGGTTCCTTGCAGGCCGCGAAGTCGCTGGGCCGTGACGATTTCCGCAACCTGGTGGCCTTCACCAGCCTGTCCAAGCGTTCCAACGTGCCCGGGCTGCGCTCCGGCTTCGTCGCCGGCGACGCGCGACTGCTCAAGGCCTTCTTGCTGTACCGCACCTACCACGGCAGCGCGATGAGCCCGCTGGTGCAGCGCGCCAGCATTGCCGCCTGGTCCGACGAGGCCCATGTGCAGGTCAATCGGGACTTGTACCGCAGCAAGTTCGCTCAGGTCACGCCGCTTTTGGCCGATGTCCTGGATGTGCGTCTTCCGGACGCCGGTTTCTATCTTTGGGCCGCGGTGCCGGGTTCGGCGCAGGGTGCCGCTGCCCGTGCAGGAGACGATGTGGCTTTCGCGCTGCAGTTGCTGGCTCAATACAATGTCGCGGTGCTCCCCGGCAGCCTCCTGGCGCGCGAAGCCCAGGGCTGCAACCCGGGCGCGGGACGCATCCGCATGGCACTGGTCGCCCCCACCGACGATTGTGTCGAGGCTGCCCAGCGCATCCGCAACTTCACCCTCTCACTGCGCGAGACACCCATGACACACAAACTGCAGGACCTGATCGAACTCGCCTGGGAAGGGCGCGCCCAGATCACCGCCGCGTCGGCGCCCGACGTGCGCCAGGCCGTCGACGATGTCATCGGCGACCTCAATGCCGGGCGCATCCGCGTCGCCGAGCGCCAGGGCGTGGGCCAGTGGACCGTCAACCAATGGGTCAAGAAGGCAGTGCTGCTGAGCTTCCGCCTCAACGACAACAAGGCGATGCGCGCCGGCGACCTGGGCTTCTTCGACAAGGTGCCCACCAAGTTCTCGCACCTGGACGAGGAGGCGATGCGCGCCACCGGCGTGCGCGTGGTGCCGCCGGCGGTGGCGCGGCGCGGCAGCTACATCGCCAAGAACGTGGTGCTGATGCCGTCCTACGTGAACATCGGCGCCTACGTCGACGAGGGCACGATGGTCGACACCTGGGCCACCGTCGGCTCGTGCGCGCAGATCGGCAAGAACGTGCACCTGTCGGGCGGCGTGGGCATCGGCGGCGTGCTCGAGCCGCTGCAGGCCAACCCGACGATCATCGAGGACAACTGCTTCGTCGGCGCCCGCTCCGAGGTGGTCGAAGGCGTGATCGTCGAGGAGAACTCGGTCATCAGCATGGGCGTGTTCATCGGCCAGAGCACCAAGATCTACGACCGCGCCACCGGCGAGGTGCACTATGGCCGCGTGCCTGCCGGTTCGGTGGTGGTCAGCGGTTCGCTGCCGGCCGCCGACGGCAGCCACAGCCTGTATTGCGCCGTGATCGTCAAGCGCGTCACGGCGTCGACCCGCGCCAAGACCAGCATCAACGAACTGCTGCGAACCTGAACCAGAAAGGATCGGCCCCATGAGTGCAGGCAACATGGAAAAGGTCTTGCGGCTGATGGCCGACAAGAGCGCATCCGACGTCTACCTGTCGGCCAACACGCCGATCCTGATCCGCATCAACGGCCAGATCCTGCAGTTGTCCGACCAGGTGCTGGCGCCAGCGCAGATCCGCCAGTTGCTCGGCGAACTGCTGACGCCGCAGCAGTTCGAGGAATACGACGACACCGGCGAGCTCAACCTGGCCATCGGCCTGCCCGGCATCGGCAGCTTCCGCATGTCGGCCTTCCGCCAGCGCGGCACGATGGCGGCGGTGTTCCGCTGCATCCCCTTCGACATCCCGGCGCTGGACACGCTGGGTCTGCCGCCGATGCTGTCGACGCTGGTGCTGGAAAAACGCGGCCTGATCCTGATGGTCGGTGCCACCGGCACCGGCAAGAGCACCACGCTGGCGTCGATGCTGGAGTGGCGCAACCAGCAGGCCACCGGTCACATCCTCACCATCGAGGACCCGATCGAATTCCTGTTCAGCAACAAGAAGTCGGTGGTCAACCAGCGCGAGGTCGGCCGCGACTGCGAGTCGCTGCAGATCGCGCTGAAGAACGCGCTGCGCCAGGCGCCGGACTGCATCCTGATCGGCGAGATCCGCGACCGCGAAACCATGACGGCGGCCATCTCCTACGCGCTGTCGGGCCACCTGGTGCTGGCCACGCTGCATGCCAACAACAGCTATCACGCGCTGGGCCGCATCCTGTCCTTCTATGCGCCCGAGGCCCGGCCGGCGCTGCTCGCCGACCTGGCCGCCGGCCTGCGCGCAGTGATCTCGCAGCGGCTGCTGCGCGCCAACGCCGGTGGCCGTGTGGCCGCAGTGGAAATCCTGCTGAACACGGTGCTGGTGGCCGAGCTGGTCGAAAAGGGCGACATCGCCGGCGTCAAGGAAGCGATGGAGAAGTCGCTGGCCGAAGGCTCGCAGAGTTTCGAAGCCGACATTGCCCGGCTGATCACCGAAGGCGTGGTCTCGCGCGACGAAGGCATGATCCATGCCGACTCGCCCACCAACCTGATCTGGCGCCTGCACAACGACATGTCGCCGGTTTCCAAGGCCGCCGCGCCGAAGGAAGAGCACGACGGCGCCACCTTCACCGACATCACGCTGGACGTCATGCCGGCCGATTCGCGCGCCATGCCGCTCGGCGTCCGATGAAGGCACTGCGCCTGACCGAGGCGCTGATCGCCCGCCCCAGCGTCACGCCCGAGGATGGCGGCTGCCAGGCGCTGCTCGGCGAGCGGCTGCAGGCCGCCGGTTTCACGCTGCAGACCCATGTCTGCGGGCCGGACGACTTTCGCGTCACCAACCTGCTGGCGCTGCGCCGCGGCAGCCGCCCGGGGCCGACGCTGGCCTTCGCCGGCCACACCGACGTGGTGCCCACCGGGCCGCTGGAGCGCTGGCAGAGCGACCCGTTCGTGCCCAGCCACCGCGGCGGCCGGCTCTACGGCCGCGGCGCGGCCGACATGAAGACCTCGATCGCCTGCTTCGTGGTCGCGGCCGAGGAGTTCGTCGCCGCGCATCCGCAGCATGCGGGCGGCATCGCCCTGCTGATCACCAGCGACGAAGAAGGCCCGTCGGTCGACGGCACGGTGCGGCTGGTCGAGCTGCTGCAAGCGCGCGGCCAGACGCTCGATGCCTGCATCGTCGGCGAGCCGACCTCGGTCGAGCGGCTGGGCGACATGATCAAGAACGGCCGCCGCGGCACGCTGTCGGGGCGGCTGCTGGTCAAGGGCATCCAGGGCCACATCGCCTACCCGCACCTGGCGCGCAACCCGATCCACGACGTGGCGCCGGCGCTGGCCGAACTGGTGGCGATGCGCTGGGACGAGGGCAACGAGTTCTTCCCGCCCACCAGCTGGCAGATGTCGAACATCCATGCCGGCACCGGCGCGGGCAACGTCATCCCCGGCGAACTGGAGCTGCAGTTCAACTTCCGCTTCAGCAATCGAGTCGACGGCCGAGTCGCTGAAGCAGCGCGTGCATGCCGTGCTCGACCGCCACGGCCTGGACTACCAGCTGACCTGGACGCTGGGCGGCGAGACCTTCCTCACCCCGCCCGGCAGCCTCAGTCAGGCCTTGAGCCGCGCCATCCAGGACGAGACCGGCGTCACGCCGGTGCTGTCCACCACCGGCGGCACCTCGGACGGTCGATTCATCGCCCGCATCTGCCCGCAGGTGGTGGAATTCGGACCCGTCAATGCCAGCATCCACCAGATCGACGAGCACGTGAATGTCGACGACATCGAGCCGCTGAAGAACATCTACAGGCGGACCCTGGAGAATCTGCTCTTGTGACGCTGCTGAATCTGATCGAACGCTGCAGCGCCCGCCTCCAGGAGGCGGGCGTTTCATTTGGGCACGGCACGACCAACGCCTTCGACGAAGCGGTGTGGCTGGCGCTGTGGCGGCTGGGCCTGCCGCTGGACGACCTGGACGGCGTGGCCGAGCGCGAATTGAGCGCCAGCGAGCGCCTCGCGATCGAAACGCTGGTCGAACAGCGCATCGCCACGCGCAAGCCGGCCGCCTACCTGACCGGCGAAGCCTGGCTGCAGGGCCTGCCTTTCCATGTCGACGAACGTGTCATCGTGCCGCGCTCGCTGATCGCCGAACCGCTGGCCGATGGCGTGCTCGATGCCTGCCTGGTCGAGGCGCCGCAGCGTGTGCTCGACCTGTGCACCGGCAACGGCAGCCTGGCGGTGCTGGCGGCGCTGGCCTGGCCCGGTGCGGCATGTCGATGCCTGCGACCTGTCGGCGGACGCGCTGGCCGTGGCGCGGCTCAATGTCGAACGGCACGGCCTGGCCGATCGCATCCACCTGCGTCAAGGCGACGGCCTGGCCGCGGCCGAAGGCCGCTACGACCTGATACTTTGCAACCCGCCCTACGTGAACCAGGATTCGATGTCCACCCTGCCCCCTGAATACCGCGCCGAGCCGGCGCTGGCCCTCGATGGCAACTTCGCCGGCGGTGCCGACGGCATGGACTTCGTGCGCAGCCTGCTCGGCGGCGTGGCCGAGCACCTGCAGCCGCAGGGCCTGCTGGTGCTGGAGATCGGCCACGAGCGGGCGCATTTCGAGGCCGCCTTCCCGCGGCTGCAGCCGCTGTGGCTGGAGACCAGCGCCGGCAGCGACCAGGTGCTGGTGCTGGGCCGGGAGCAGCTGGTCGTGATCACGCTGCGCAACCTGACGCTGCGCCGCGGCACCAAGGTCGTGCTGCAGGGCGCCAACCTGACGCTGCACCCGGGCGAGAAGGTCGGCCTGATCGGCCGCAACGGCGCCGGCAAGTCCAGCCTGTTCCTGCTGCTCACCGACAAGCTGCATGCCGATGCCGGCGACGTGGAGATCCCGCCGCGCTGGCAGATCGGCGAGGTGGCGCAGGCCATGCCCGAGACCGAGGACGGCGCCACCGCCTTCGTGCTGCAGGGCGACCTGCCGCTGCAACGCGCACAGGCCGCGCTGCACGCCGCCGAAGCCAGCGGCGACGGCCATGCGATGGCCGATGCCCACATGCTGCTCGACGAGGCCGGCGCCTTCGACGCCAACGCCCGCGCCCAGGCGCTGCTGCTCGGCCTGGGCTTCCGTGTCGACCAGCTCGACGCCCCGGTCAACAGCTTTTCCGGCGGCTGGCGCATGCGGCTGCAGCTGGCGCGCGCGCTGATGTGCCCGGCCGACCTGCTGCTGCTGGACGAGCCGACCAACCACCTGGACCTGGACGCGCTGGTCTGGCTGGAGGCCTGGCTCAAGCGCTTCGAGGGCACGATGATCGTCATCAGCCACGACCGCGAGTTCCTGGACGCCATCACCAAGGTCACCGTGCACCTGGACGAGACCACCCTCACCCGCTACACCGGCAACTACAGCGCCTTCGAGGAGATGCGCGCCGAGCGCCTGTCGCAGGCTGCCGCCGCCTTCGGCAAGCAGCAGGAGCGCATCGCCCACCTGCAGCGCTTCATCGACCGCTTCAAGGCCAAGGCCAGCAAGGCCAAGCAGGCACAGAGCCGCGTCAAGGCGCTGGCGCGCATGGAAAAGCTGGCGCCGGTGCTCACCAGTTCGGACTTCGAGTTCGAGTTCCGCGAGCCGCAGAGCCTGCCCAACCCGATGCTGGCCTTCGACGGCCTGGCCTGCGGCTACGGCGACACTGCCATCGTGCAGGACATCAACCGCTCGGTGCTGGCCGGCCAGCGCATCGGCATCCTCGGTGCCAACGGCCAGGGCAAGTCGACGCTGGTCAAGACCATCGCCCACGCGCTGCCGACACTGGGCGGCACCATGACCGAAGGCAAGGGCCTGGTCATCGGCTACTTCGCGCAGCAGGAGCTGGACGTGCTGCAGCTCGACGACGGGCCGCTGATGCACATGGTGCGGCTGGCGCGCGATGTCGGCCCGCCGGGGCGCGAGCAGGAGCTGCGCGACTTCCTCGGCCAGTTCCGCTTCACCGGCGCGATGGTCAACCAGGCGGTGGGTTCGCTGTCCGGCGGCGAAAAGGCGCGCCTGGTGCTGGCGATGCTGGTGTGGCAACGCCCCAACCTGCTGCTGCTGGACGAACCCACCAACCACCTCGACCTGACGACGCGCGAAGCCTTGTCGATCGCGCTCAACGAATTCGAAGGCACGGTCATGCTGGTCAGCCACGACCGCGCGCTGCTGCGCGAGGTCTGCGACGAGTTCTGGCTGGTCAGCGGCGGCCAGGTGCAGCCCTTCGACGGCGACCTGGACGACTACCAGAAGTGGCTGCTGGAGGTGTCGCGCGCCACGGCCAAAGGCCTGCCGGCACCGGCCTGGCAGCGCACGGCCGAGGCCGTGCCGGCCGCCGCCGCCGTGGCGCCGCGTGCGGCCGCGCCGAAGCCGCCGCCCAGTGCGTCACGCGATGAACGCAAGGCCGACAAACACGCGCGCGCCAAACGCTCCGACGCGAGCCGGCCGCTGCGCGTCGAGCTGCAGCAGATCGACGCCCGCCTGGCCCGACTGGCCGCGGAGAAGGCCGAGGTCGAAGCCGCACTGGCCGCCGCCACGGTGCCGCCCGAGGACTACGCCGAACTGGGGCGCCGACTGGCCCATGTGGCCGCCGAGACGCACATGCTCGAAGAACGCTGGCTGGCGCTGCAGGCCGAATTGGAAACGCTGGGCTCCTGAACGCGGTTCAGACGAGGGTCGCCACGGCGGCCTTCGTCTTGCGAACCCACACCACGTCCTCGACGCTGAGCAGCACCAGGTCGAACTGCCGCGCATAGGCCGTCACCTGCGCGCCGCGCGCCATGCTGCCGTCCGGGTTCATCAGCTCGCACAGCACGGCGGCCGGGCGCAAGCCGGCCAGCCGCATCAGGTCCACCGAGGCTTCGGTGTGGCCGCGCCGCGCCAGCACGCCGCCATCCGCGGCACACAGCGGAAAGACATGACCGGGCGAGACGATGCTGGCCGGCCCGGCCTGCGGCGCGACGGCGGCACGCACGGTGGTCACGCGGTCGGCCGCCGACACGCCGGTGCTGATGCCTTCGCGGGCCTCGATCGACACCGTGAAGGGCGTGCCGTGGCGGCTCTGGTTGTGCTCGACCATGCGGCGCAGGCCGAGCCGCGCGACATGTTCGGCGTCCAGGCACAGACACACGATGCCGCTGCAGTCGCGG
This sequence comes from uncultured Pseudomonadota bacterium, assembly GCA_963818005.1. Lineage (GTDB taxonomy): Bacteria > Pseudomonadota > Gammaproteobacteria > Burkholderiales > Burkholderiaceae_C > Rubrivivax. Next base: position 89,151 of record CAWFQP010000009.1, on the reverse strand, counting down.
ATCAGCTGCGCCATCACCGGCAGGTCGATCAGCTCGGCCGACACGATCAGGTCGGCCTCGTTCTCTCGATCGGCATCGTCCTGGACCAGCACCGGGCGGCCGCGCCGCAGCGCGGCCAGCGCCCGTTCGACACGGTCCGCGGCCGCGGTCGATCGGTGGACTTCGGTGGAAGGGAAAGGCAGTGGGGACATGAAACGCTCCGTGGCGAGTGGAAGGGGCGTTTCAGGGCAAACGCCGACGCCGCGACCCAGCGGTCGCGGCGGCGACGTGGTCTTCTTTCATCCGGACTGTGACCGTCGGCTCCGGCATCGAACCGGATCTGCTGACCCCGAGGCTTCAGGCCTCGGGCGCTCGCGGGCTCGAGCTTTCGCTCCTACCGCCGGTGGGGAATTTCGCCCCGCCCTGAAGACCCGGCCATGCTACGGCATCCGCGCCGGGACCAAAGACCCTGCTCACGGAATTAACTTGTACACAATTTAATTTTTCGCTACGATTCACGTCATGCCCACCGCACCAAAGCAGCGCCGCGCCGCCTCCCGCCAGGACGCTTGGCTGCGACTCGATCATCAACTGTGCTTCGCGCTGTACGCCGCGTCGCTGGCGATGACCAAGCTGTACAAGCCGCTGCTCGATCCGCTGGGCCTGACCTACCCTCAGTACCTGGTGATGCTGGTGCTGTGGCAGGCCGACGGCCTGACCGTGTCGCAGCTCGGCGAGCGCCTGGCGCTCGATTCCGGCACGCTGACGCCGCTGCTGAAGCGGCTGGAGTCCTCCGGCCTGCTGCAGCGCCTGCGCGACAGCGCCGACGAACGCCGCGTGCTGCTGCAACTTACCGCGTCCGGCCGCGCCCTGAAGACACTGGCGCAGCGCGTGCCCCGGACCATGGCCGCCGCCACCGGCTGCGAACTCGACGAACTGAGCACGCTCACGGCGCGGCTCCAGGCGCTGCGAACCAGACTCACCGCTTCGCTCCCCCACGCAGCCTGAAGGCTGCTCCCCACCCGCGCGGCACTGCAAGCCGCGTTGCCAACCAAAGGAAACGACCATGGCCATCGACAAAGCCCTCTACACCGCACAAGCCAGCTCCACCGGCGGGCGCACAGGAACGACCGAATCGTCCGACGGCAAGATCAAGCTGCAGTTGTCCACGCCCAAGGAACTGGGCGGCGACAGCGGCCCGGGCACCAACCCCGAGCAACTGTTCGCGGCCGGCTACTCGGCCTGTTTCATCGGCGCCATGAAGGCCGTGGCGCGCAACCAGAAGATCGCGCTGCCCGCCGAGGTGTCGATCAAGGCGGACGTGTCCATCGGGCCGATGACCGGCAAGCCAGGGGCCTTCGGCATCGCCGTGTCGATGGTGGTGTCGGTGCCGGGCATGGACCGTGCCGCGGCCGAGGCGCTGGTGGCCGCGGCGCACCAGGTGTGCCCGTACTCCAACGCCACCCGCGGCAACATCGACGTGGCGCTGAGCGTGGCCTGACGCATCGCGCGGGCTGCCGTGTGATCACGGCACCGCGGCGAGCAGCTCCAGCATCAGCTCGATGCGCGCCTGCGCCGCGCCCAGCGCGGGCATGGCGGGCAACTGCGTCTCACTGTTGCCAACCACGCCACCATAGGCGCATCGCGATACCCGAACCACCCGAATGCCCCGGCCGGCCACGCGCCACAGCGCCGTCTCCAGGGACACGTGCACGGAGCCGTTGCCGGTGCCGGCGACCACGATGCCGTGGACCCCGGCCTCGGCCAGGGCGTCGACGAGCGTGCCATCGGCGCCAGCATGGCTGGTGAGCAGCACCACCCTGGGCCAGCGCGCCACATCGTGCCGCAACACCGCCAGGCCCAGGGCCTGCCCCTGCGGCCAGGCGCGAAAGCGGCGCACACGCCCTTCCTCGACGATCGCGATCGGCCCAGCCGCGCCGGCATCGAATGCATCCAGCCGATGGCTGTCTACCTTGCGGACTTCATTGCCCGCAAAGACGCGCCCGGCCAGCACCGCGAGCACGCCAGCTGCCCCAGGCTCGCGCGCCACGGTCAGCGCATCGAGCAGGTTTTGCGGCCCGTCGGCCAGCAACGAGGTCGCAGGCCGCATCGCCGCCGTCAGCACCACCGGCTTGGCCGGCGCGAGCACGCGATGCAGGAAGTAGGCCGTTTCCTCCAGCGTGTCGGTGCCATGGGTGACGACGATGCCAGCGACCTCGGGCCGCGCCAGGTGATGTGACACGCGCTGCGCCAGGTCCAGCCACAGCGCATGGCTCATGTCCTTGCTGTCCACCTGCGCGACCTGCTCGCATTCGATCGGCAGCCGCGCCAGCGGCAGCACGGCCGCCACCAGGACCTGGACACCGAGTTGCGCCGCGCTGTAGCCGACGTTGTCGGCCGCATCGGCAGCGGTGCCGGCGATGGTGCCGCCGGTACCCAGGACCACGACCGTGCCATCCGTGCTTGCCATGCCTGCCTATCTGGATGAAAATACAGCTACTGGACAAATCGACAGGCGGATCCCCATGCTCGAAAGCCCCAAACTCACCGACCGCCAGCAGCAGATCCTCGACCTGGTGCAAAGCGCCATCGAGCGCACCGGCGCCCCGCCAACCCGCGCCGAGATCGCTGCCGAACTGGGCTTCCGCTCGGCCAACGCCGCCGAGGAGCACCTGCAGGCCCTGGCACGAAAAGGCGTCATCGAACTGGTGGGCGGCACATCGCGTGGCATTCGCTTGAAGTCTGACACATTGCGTGCGCTCAATGCCGCACGCCTGAGCCAGTACGGCAAGCAGTACAGCTTGCCGCTGCCGGGCATCGCCCAGCTGAGCTTGCCGCTGGTCGGGCGTGTGGCCGCCGGCTCGCCCATGCTGGCGCAGGAGCACATCGACCAGAGCTACCTGATGGAAGCCAGCCTGTTCGCGCGCCGGCCCGACTACCTGCTCAAGGTGCGCGGCATGAGCATGCGCGACGCCGGCATCATGGACGGCGACCTGCTCGCGGTGCAGAAGTCGCGCGAGGCCAAGAACGGCCAGATCGTCGTTGCCCGCCTCGGCGACGATGTCACCGTCAAGCGCTTCCGCAAGACCAAGGCCGGCATCGAACTGATCCCCGAGAACCCCGATTTCGAAACCATCCACGTCGCCGCCGACGACGACAGCTTCGAACTCGAAGGACTTGCCGTCGGACTGATCCGCAACACGATGCTGATGTAGCGATGGTCAAGTCGCCCAAGGCCGCCCGCGCCGCCGACTGCCTGGCGTTGGAGCAACTGCCCAACATCGGCCCGGCACTGGCCGCCGACTTGCGGCGGCTGGGCATCCGCCACCCAGGCGAGCTGCGCTCGCGCGACCCGTTCCAGCTCTACCAGGCGCTGTGCCAGGCCACCGGCAAGCGCCAGGACCCCTGCGTGCTGGACACTTTCATGGCCGCCACCGACTTCATGCGCGGTGCCGCACCCACGCCGTGGTGGCACTACACGGCGCAGCGCAAGCAGGTCTACGGCCCCGTCTGACCCGGGCTGTCCCGCCCCGTGCCCGCACCGACTGCCGGGCTCGAACTGGCGGCACTTGTGGCCTTTGTTCCACGCTTATCACGGCCGATGACGCCGAACAATGCGCTCAAGTTTGCTGCGTTGTGTCCGAAGTCACAGTCATGATCTCTTTCAGTCTGCTCCTTCGTCCCAGGTATCGGGACACCCTGGCGTCACGCATCGGCTGGCGTGCCGAGGTCTGCCCGCCGTCGCTGCGTCAGGCCCCGCGCTCGACCTGGAATCGCCTGTGGTTCTGGCTGCTTGCGCCAGGGCCGCTGCAATCCTCGCCGTCCCTGCACCGCCTGACGCCGGTGCGTCAGGACTTCCTCGACAGCATTGGCGACATCCTCAGCGAAGGCGCCAACACGCTGAGCCTGCGCATCGGCCAGGCACGCACTCTGCGCGAGCTGTGGCACCTGCGTGCCGAGTTGTACAGCGTGGTGTCACTGCAGCACAGCCAGCATGAGGCCGAGCGCCGGCTGGCCGAGCTCAACCGCCATTTCCCGACCCGTTCGCCCCGCTCCGGCTTCGTGCCGTTGCTGTCATGACTGGGGAATTCTCGATCCCATGTGGCTTTGCCACATCGCTTGATCCCCTATGGCGGGCGGGCCGGGAACGCCCGGACCCGGTGGCGCTGATGCGTCGTTGCCAAGCACTCGGAGCGCCGGCGCCCAGCGCCAGCTGACACCCCATGAACACCAGTGCACCGCGTCACCACCTGGCACGCAGCGTCCTGGCCGGCGCGGGCATGCCCGACGACCGGCAGGCGCGAATCGCCGCGCGCCGCGCCTTCGTCAACCTGAAGCAGACCTACCTGCTGGCCATCGAAGCCCTGCCCGGTCCGCGCGCTGACTGGCTGCGCTACCAGATCCGCCATGCCGGCGAACCGGCCGACCTGTGGCTGCTGCGCGCGGCGGTCTTCGATGCATTGCCGCGACAGGACTACCGTGCGCAGCGCGACACGCTGCAGCGCGGCATCGAATCGGTCTTCCCCAGAAGCGCCAGCAACAGCGGCTTCGCGCCGCTGTTCTAGCCCAGCCAGGCGGGCTCTTCCGCCCGCGCCGGCCCGACGCCAGGCGCCGGGCATTTCAATCGAGACCTGCCGGGGGCGGTACGGCCCTGCACCGGTTCCGGTGACGCAGCGCGCCGTTCAGCGTCAGCGTCCCAGGAAATCGGCCTTGCCCAGTTCGACGCCGGCATGGCGCAGCAGCGCGTAGGCGGTGGTGACGTGGAAGTAGAAGTTGGGCATGGCGTAGTGCTTCAGGAAGGTCTCGCCGTTGAACTGAAGCGGATCACCGCTGCGCATTGGCACGCTGATCGGCCGCGCATCCGAGCCGTCGATCTGCGCTGCGCTGAACGATTGCACATGGTCGAGGGTCTTGCGGATGCGCGCGCGCAGTGCGTCCAGACTGGCTTCGTCATCCGCCCACTTCGGGATCTCGGCGCCGGCCAGGCGAGACATGCAGGCCTTGGCGGCGTCGCTGGCAATCTGGACCTGCCGCACGAATGGCAGCATGTCCGGGGCCAGACGCAGGCCCAGGAAGTTGCCGGCGTCGAACTTGCGAGCTTCGGCGTGGGCCTCGGCCTTGTCCAGCCAGGCCAGCATGTTGGCGAGGATGCGGCTGAACACCGGGGCGCTGGCGGAGTGCATGGTCAGACTCATGATCTAGGTGTCCATTGGGGAGCTGCGGGTCGGACATCGTAGCGCCGCGCCGGCACGGCGCGCGCGGCAAGGCAGAATGCCCACTGCCATGAACATCATCATCCTCGACGACTATCAGGACGCCGTGCGCAAGCTCAAGTGCGCCGCCAAGCTGGAAGCACTGAATGCCAAGGTCTTCACCAACACCGTCAAGGGCATCGGCCAGCTGTCGGTGCGGTTGCGCGATGCCGACGTGCTGGTGCTGATCCGCGAGCGCACCCACTTCCCGAAGCAGCTGCTGGAAAAGCTGCCCAAGCTCAAGCTGATCTCGCAGACCGGGCGGATCGGTGCACACATCGACGTCGAAGCCTGCACCAAGCTCGGCATTGCCGTGGCCGAGGGCGTGGGCTCGCCGGTGGCGCCGGCCGAGCTGAGCTGGGCGCTGATCATGGCCAGCATGCGCCGGCTGCCACAGTACATCGGCAATCTGAAGCATGGCGCCTGGCAGCAGTCGGGCTTGAAGACCGCGTCGATGCCGCCGAACTTCGGCATCGGCCAGGTGCTTAAGGGCCGGCGCCTGGGCATCTGGGGCTACGGCAAGATCGGCCAGTTGGTGGCCGGCTACGGCCGCGCCTTCGGCATGCAGGTCAGCGTCTGGGGCAGCGAATCGGCGCGCGCCAGGGCGGTGGCCGACGGGCATGATGCCGCCGGCTCGTGCGCAAGCTTCTTCGAGTGCTGCGACGTGCTCAGCATGCACCTGCGCCTGAGCGAGCGCACCGTGGGCATCATCAAGCTCGAGGACCTGTCGCGCATGAAGCCGACCGCGCTGTTCGTCAACACCTCGCGCGCCGAGCTGGTGGAAGAACATGCGCTGGTCTCGGCACTGAACCGCGGCCGTCCCGGCATGGCGGCGATCGACGTGTTCGAGAGCGAACCCATCCTGCAGGGCCACCCGCTGCTGCGCCTGGAGAACGCGGTGTGCACGCCGCACATCGGCTATGTCGAGCAAGACAGCTACGAGCTGTACTTCAACGCCGCCTTCGACAACGTGGTGAGCTTCGTCAACAACCAGCCGATCAACATCATCAACCCCGATGCGCTGAAGGTGCTGCGCTGAGCACCCGTGGCAGCTCGGCCGCGCCGCGCTGGGCGCTGCTGGCCGGCAACTTCGCCATCGGCTGCGGGGTGATGGTCACCGCCGGCGTGCTGAACGACGTCGTGCGCTCGTTGCAGGTATCGGTGGCGCTGGGTGGCCAGCTGATCGGTGCGGCGGCCGTGGTCATGGCCTTTGGCTCGCCGATCCTGGCCGGCGCATTGAGTGGCTGGGACCGGCGCCGTTTGCTGACCCTGGCGCTGCTGTGGTTTGCCGCCGGGCACTTGATCAGCGCCCTGGCGACGAGCTATGCCGAGCTGCTGCCGCTGCGCTGCCTGACGATGCTGGGCGCCGCCGCCTTCACGCCGCAGGCGGCCTCGGCCATCAGCGCGCTGGCCGCGCCGCACGAGCGCGGCCGCGCCATCACCTTCATCTTCCTCGGCTGGTCGGTCGCGTCGGTGCTGGGCATGCCGGCGTCGGCCTACATCGGCGAGACCTTCGGCTGGGCCGCGGCATTCGTCGGCGTGGCCGTGCTGGCCCTGGGCGCCGCGGCCGCCGTGTGGCGCGCGCTGCCCGACGGCATCCGTCCGGCAGCGCTGTCGCTGGCCGATTGGCGCAGCGTGTTCACCCACCCGGTGCTGATGGCCATCGTGGCGGTGACGGCGATGAGCAGCGCCGGGCAGTTCACGCTGTTCAGCTACTTTGCGCCGTACTACAGCCAGGTGCTGGGTGCCAGCGCGGCCGAGATCAGCCTGCTGTTTCTGTGGTTCGGCGCACTCGGTCTGGTGGGAAACGTGCTGCTGACCCGCTGGATCGACCGCATCGGCGCGGCCAGCGCGGTGGCTCTGACGCTGGGCTGCATGGCCGTGGCGCTGCTGGCCTGGCCACTGGCCATCGGCTTTGCCAGCGCCTTGCTGGTCACGGCGCCGTGGGCGCTGGGCTGCTTCGCCTCCAATTCGGCGCAGCAGGCTCGACTGGCGCTGGCGGCGCCGGCGCTGGCCACGGCGCTGATCTCGCTGAACTCGTCGGCCATGTACTTCGGCCAGTTTGCCGGCTCCGCCAGTGGCGGCGCGATGATCAGCGCCGCCGGCTACGGCGGCCTGAGCTGGATGGCGCTGGCCTGGATGGCGGCCGCGCTGGCCACCAGCCTGTGGGCGGCACGCCGCATGCAAGGCGCAAGCAGTGTCTGAACGCGATACCGCCGCAGCCGACGGTCTGCGCCGTCCGAGCAGCGCAGTGCAGATCTTCGGCGTCTTCAACCGCCTGGCGCTGCAGGGCTTCGGCGGCGTGCTGGCGGTGGCGCAGCGCGAACTCGTGGAGCGCCAACGCTGGATGACGCCGGCGCAGTTCCTGGAGCTGCTGTCGCTGGGCCAGGTGCTGCCCGGGCCGAACATCGTCAACATGGCGTTGATGATCGGCGAGCGCTTCCTCGGCTGGCGCGGCGCGGTTGCAGCGCTGGCCGGGCTGATGCTCGCACCGTTGCTGATCGTGCTGCTGCTGGCGGCGCTTTATCGCCACACCATGGACCAGCCGATGGTGGCCGGCGCGCTGCGCGGCATGGGCGCGGTGGCCGCCGGCCTGGTGATCGCCACCGCGTTGAAGCTGGTGGGTGCGCTGCGCAGCAACCCGATGGGCCGGACGACGTGCGCGCTGTTCGCACTGCTCACCTTCGCGGCCATCGGCGTGCTGCGCTGGCCGATGGCCGGCGTGGTGCTGGGCCTCGGTGCTGCCGCGGTGGCCCTGGCCTGGGCCCGGATCGGGCGATGAACGAGCTGCTCTTCGGTACCCATGGCCTCGATGCAGGCGTGCTGACGTCGCTGTTCCTGCACTTCGGCGTGCTGTCGCTGTTGGCCATCGGCGGGGCCATCACCACCGCCCCTGACATGCAGCGCTACGTGGTCGGCGAACACGGCTGGCTCAGCGACGCGCAGTTCACCGCCTCGGTCGCCATCGCCCAGGCCGCGCCCGGGCCGAACGTGCTGTTCGTGGCGGTGGTCGGATGGAACATCGCCGGGCTCGCCGGCGTGGCCGCCACGCTGACGGGCAGTCTGCTGCCATCGGCCACGCTGGCCCTGGCCGCCTCGCGCTTCGGTGACGCGCGGCGCAAGTCTCGCGGCATGCGCGCCTTCACCGCCGGCATGGCGCCGCTGACGCTGGGCTTGCTGTTCGCCACCGGCTGGATCCTCACCGAGCCGGTGCGCAACAGCCCGGGCGCGATGCTGTTGCTGCCCTTCACCGTGCTGATGCTTGCTCAAGACCAGGATCAGCCCGATCTGGCTGGTGGCGGTCGGGGCAGCGGTCGGGGCGCTCGGCTGGGCCGGTTGACGGCCAAGCGCCGTCTACAGGAAGCGCTCGAGCAGGCGCCGCGAATGGCGGTCCAGCGCCCTCAGGTCGCGCACCATGAACTGCAGCCCCTGGCTGTCGGCGATCAGCAGCATCGTGCGGCCGATGCGGCGGATGTCCTCCTCGCCCTTGAGCACGAAGCGGGTCGGGCCCAGGTCGGTGTCCACCGTCCAGGTGCTGGGCGTCGAGAAGGTGCTGACGCTATCCAGCCGCAGGATCTGCGGCATGAACTCGCGGCTGCCCAGCTCTTCGTCGACCAGCGCACGCTGTGGCGTCGGCAGGTCACCGAGACGATCGATCCAGGCCAGCTCGTGCCCCTCGGCGCTGAGCAGCGACAACCCCTCGTCGGGCGCGGCGATCGGGAACGCCCGTACCGGCACCACGCCCTCGTGTACCACGCCATCGACGTCGGTCAGCACCAGGCGACCGAAGGCGTTGCGATGCAGGCCGAAGTGCATGCGCTGGCTGGCCATCAGCCCGGGTAGATGCCGGTGTGTACCGCCGCGTGCTCGCTGCCGGCCACCGCCACCTGCGCAGCGATCAGCGGCTCGGCACCCTCCCCGTCCAGGTCGCTGCCGTCGACGCGGCGTGCCTGCGCCTCGTACAGCCGCCAGTAGGCGCCGCGCCGTTCGATCAATTCGTCGTGCGGCCCGACCTCGACCACCCGGCCGCGGTCCATCACCACCAGCCGGTCGGCCTTGCGCAATGTCGACAGCCGGTGCGCGATGGCGATGGTCGTGCGGCCCTTGACCAGGTTGTCCAGCGCCTTCTGGATCTCCTTCTCGGTCTCGGTATCCACCGCCGAGGTGGCCTCGTCCAGGATCAGGATCTTCGGGTCGATCAGCAGCGCGCGCGCGATCGAGATGCGCTGGCGCTCGCCGCCGGACAGGCCCTGGCCGCGTTCGCCGACCAGCGAGTCGTAGCCCTGCGGCAGCCGCAGGATGAACTCGTGCGCATGCGCGGCGCGCGCCGCGCCGACGATCTCGGCGCGCGTGGCGCCCGGCTTGCCGTAGGCGATGTTCTCGGCCACCGTGCCGAAGAACAGGAAGGGCTCCTGCAGCACCAGGCCGATGTGGCGCCGGTAGTCGGCCACGCCGAAGCGGCGCAGGTCGACGCCGTCGACCAGGATCGCGCCGTCGCTGACGTCGTAGAAGCGGCAGATCAGGTTGACCAGCGTGCTCTTGCCCGAGCCGCTGTGGCCGACCAGGCCGATCATCTCGCCCGGGCGGATGTCCAGGTCCAGGCCGCGGATGACGCTGCGGCTGCCGTAGCGAAAGCCCACGCCGCGCAGCTGGATGTGGCCGCGCAGCCGCTCGATCGGCACCGGCGTTCGCCGGCTCGGGCACGTTGCTGGACATGGTCCAGGATGTCGAAGATGCGCTTCGCGCCGGCCGCCGCCTTCTGCGTCACGCTGACGATGCGGCTCATCGAATCCAGCCGCGTGTAGAAGCGGCCGATGTAGGCGATGAACGCGGTCAGCACGCCCACCGTGATCTGGCCGCGGCTGACCTGCCAGATGCCGAAGGCCCACACCACCAGCAGGCCGATGTCGGTGAGCAGCGACACCGTCGGCGAGAACAGGCTCCAGGTCTTGTTCAGCTTGTCGTTGACTGCCAGGTTCAGCCGGTTGGCCTCCTTGAAGCGCGCCGCCTCGCGACCCTCCTGCGCGAAGGCCTTGACCACGCGGATGCCGGGGATGGTGTCGGCCAGCACGTTGGTGACGTCGCCCCAGACGCGGTCGATCTTCTCGAAGCCGGTGCGCAGGCGGTCGCGCACCAGGTGGATCATCCAGGCGATGAAGGGCAGCGGCAGCAGCGTCACCAGCGCCAGCCAGGGGTCGATGGAGAACAGGATCACCGCCGTCATGCCGATCATCAGCACGTCGGTCGCGAAATCCAGCGCGTGCAGCGACAGGAATACCGAGATGCGGTCGGTCTCCGAGCCGATGCGCGCCATCAGGTCGCCGGTGCGCTTGGCGCCGAAGTAGTCCAGGCTCAGGCCCAGCAGGTGCTCGAACGAGGCGGTGCGCAGGTCGGCGGCGATGCGCTCGGACACCAGCGCCAGCAGCCAGGTGCGCGCCCAGCCCAGGCTCCAGGCCAGCAGCGCCGAGCCCAGCAGGCCGGACAGCAGCCACAGCACGTACTGCGGGTCGATGCGCTGGCCGTTCTGGAACGGGATCAGCACCTTGTCCATCAAAGGGATCGTCAGGTACGGCGGCACCAGCGCCGCCGCGGTCGCGGCCAGCGTCAGCCCGAAGCCCAGCATCAGCTGCCTGCGGTAGGGCCGGGCAAAGCGTCCCAGCCGCAGCAACACCCAGGTCGAAGGCGAGCTGTGCAGTTCACGCGCGGCCAGGCTGTCATCGTCGGCCGGGTCCTCGTCCTCGACCCGCCGGTTGGCCAATCGGGCCTGCTGGCGTTCGAACTCCGCAAGGAGCTTCAGCGCCTGGGTGTTGGCACCCAGCGTGAAGCGCCAGCGCGCCAGCCGCGAGCGAGCGTCGCACAGCTCCAGGCTGCCGACCCCGGCGTGGTCGGCGTGTCGCAGCACCAGCTCGGGCGCCAAGGTCCAGGCCTGCCAGTGCGCAGCGCCCGCTTGACGCGCCAGCAGCCGCCGCTCGGTCAGTACCAGCGTGGACGGGTTGAATCGAAGATCCTGGTCCAGGTCAACGCAAAGGGCGGCCAGCACGTTCTCGTGCGGAGCCAGTTGCGAGCGCAATTCGCTGTGCACTGCCTCCAGGGCATCGGCCGGCAGCGCAGAAGCCACGGAGGAGTTGGACATGGAGGTCGAGGTCGGCGGAAACTTCGGCGGCGTTTGGCGCACGCCAAGCCTGCCGCCCGATTCTCGCCGAAGCGCCCGAGTTGCCGATCCTGCGGCAGCGGGCACACTATCGATGCATCCTGCCGGACCCGCCGGCAACCCATGATGGACAAGATGGACGACATCCGCCTGCTGCGCATCAACTACCTGCGCGGACCGAACCTGTGGACCTATCGTTCGGCGCTGGAGACCTGGCTCGACCTGGGCGAACTGGAAGACCACCCGTCGAACACGCTGCCGGACATGGTCCGGCGCCTGTGCAGCTGGCTGCCGGCCCTGCCCGAGCACCACTGCGGCGTCGGCGAGCGCGGCGGCTTCATGCAGCGGCTCGAAGAAGGCACCTGGTGCGGCCACGTGCTGGAGCATGTGGTCATCGAACTGCTGAACCTGGCCGGCATGCCCACCGGCTTCGGCCAGACGCGCAGTACGGCTCAGCGCGGCGTCTACCGCATGGTCTTTCGCGCACGCGACGAGCAGGTCGCCCGCACGGCGCTGGCCCAGGCGCATCGGCTGCTGATGTGCGCCATCAACGACGAGGCCTTCGACGTGCCGGCGGCCGTGGCAGCGGTGCGCGAGACCATCGACGATTGTTATCTCGGGCCCAGCACGGCGGCCATCGTCGCCGCCGCCACCGACCGGCGCATCCCGCACATCCGGCTGAACGACGGCAACCTGGTGCAACTGGGCCACGGCCGGCGCCAGCGCCGCATCTGGACGGCCGAGACCGACCTGACCAGCGCCATCGGCGAGGGCATCGCCCACGAGAAGGACCTGACCAAGAGCCTGCTGAAGGCCGTGGGCGTGCCCGTGCCCGAGGGCCAGGTGGTGGCCAGCGCGGCCGAAGCCTGGGAGGCGGCGAAGGACATCGGCCTGCCGGTGGTGGTCAAGCCGACCGACGGCAACCATGGCCGCGGCGTCACGCTGGACCTCAGCTCCCAGGCCGAGGTCGAGGCCGCGTGGGCCGTGGCCGACCGGCACGGCAGCGAGGTGATGGTCGAGCGCTACATCCGCGGCGACGAGCACCGGCTGCTGGTGGTCGGCGGCAAGGTGGTCGCGGCCGCGCGCGGCGAGACCGCCTGGGTCACGGCCGACGGCCGCGCCAGCGTGGCCGAACTGGTCGACGCGCAGATCAACGCCGATCCGCGCCGCGGGACGACCGAGGACCACCCGCTGAACCGCCTGGACCCGCGCGAGGACGGCGTGATGCTGCTCGACCTGCAGCGCCAGGGCCTGACGCCCGACAGCGTGCCGGCCGCCGGCAAGCGCGTGCTGGTCCAGCGCAACGGCAACGTGGCCACCGACTGCACCGACAGCGTGCACCCCGAGGTGGCGCACCTGGTGGCGCTGGCCGCGCGCACCGTCGGCCTGGACATCGCCGGGATCGACGTGGTGGCCGAGGACATCGGCAGGCCGCTGCACGCCCAAGGCGGCGCGGTGGTCGAGGTCAACGCCGGCCCCGGCCTGCTGATGCACCTGCGTCCGGCCGAAGGCGCGCCGCAGCCGGTCGGTCGGGCCATCGTCGACCACCTGTTCCCCGACCCCGAGGACAGCGGCCGCATCCCGATCGTCGGCGTGGCCGGCTCGCGCCACACCACGCAGATCGCGCGGCTGGTGGCCTGGGTGATGCAGCTGGGCGGTCGGCATGTCGGCCTGGCCTGCCGCGACGGGCTGTTCCTGGACCGCCGCCGCGTCGAGGCCGGCGACTGCACCCATTGGGACGCCGGCCGGCGGCTGCTGATCAACCGCAATGTCGAAGCGGCGGTCTTCGAGAACGACGCCGCCGCCATCCTGAACGACGGTCTGGCCTACGACCGCTGCACGGTGGGCATCGTCACCGACCTGGGCGGCATCGAGGCGCTGGCCGAGCACGACGTGCACGATGCCGACCAGCTGCTGAAGGTGCTGCGCACCCAGGTGGACGTGGTGCTGGCCGACGGCGTGGCCGTGCTCAATGCCGGCGACGAGCGTGTCGCCGCGCTGGCGCGGCTGTGCGACGGCGGCGTGGTGCTGTATGCACTGGACGAACACGCGCCGCCCCTGCAGGCACAGCGCGAAGCCGGGGCGCGGGCGGTGTTCCTGCGCGGCGGCGACTGCGTGCTCGCCGAAGGCCCGGCCGAAACCGCGCTGCCGCGGCTGGGGCCCTTGTCGGCGCAGGCCGAGACGCTGCCGCCCGAGGCACTGCTGGCGGCGGTGGCCGCCGCCTGGGCGATGGGCATCGTGGCCGACCTGATCACGGCCGGCGTGCAGACCTTCGGCCCGGCGCCGGTGAGCACGCGCGCCAGCACGCCGCATGCGGTGATCCGACGACAGAAAGGCGGCCGACTGATGGAGCTGTCCCGCATCCGCGCACTGCGCGGACCCAATCTGTGGAGCCGGCACACGGCCATCGAGGCGATCGTGCGCTGCACCGAGGACGAGCGCGACATTGCCCGGCTGCCAGCCTTCGAGCCGCGCTTGCGTGCGCTGTTCCCGGCCATCGCCGAATCCTGGCCCATCGACGAGGGCCCGTTGTCGATGGCCCAGGTGCTGGAACTGGCCGCGCTGGCGCTGCAGGCCCAGGCCGGCTGCCCGGTGACCTACAGCCGCACCTCGGCCACCAGCGAAGACCGGCACCTACCAGGTGGTGGTCGAGTACAGCGAGGAAAAGGTCGGCCGCCAGGCGCTGGAACTGGCGCGCGAGCTGATCGCCGCGGCCGCCGAAGGCGGCAGCTTCGATGCCGCCGCGGCCGTGGACCGGCTGCACGAGATCGACGAGGACCTGCGCCTGGGGCCGTCCACCGGCTCGATCGTCAACGCAGCCATCGCGCGCGGCATTCCCTACCGGCGCCTGACCGACGGCAGCCTGGTGCAGTTCGGCTGGGGCGCCCGGCAGCGCCGCATCCAGGCTGCCGAGGTCGACACCACCAGCGCCGTGGCCGAATCGATCGCCCAGGACAAGGACCTGACCAAGACCCTGCTGCAGGCCGCCGGCGTGCCGGTGCCGCAGCGGCCGGCCGGTGCGCGACGCCGACGACGCCTGGGCCGTGGCGCAGCAGATCGGCCTGCCGGTGGTGGTCAAGCCGCAAGACGGTAACCAGGGCAAGGGCGTGACCGTCAACGTCGTCTCGCCGCGAGCAACTTGAACGCGGCCTTCAAGGCGGCCGCGGCCGTCGGCACGGTGATGATCGAGAAATACCTGGCCGGCGACGATTTCCGCCTGCTGGTGGTGGGCAAGAAGCTCGTCGCCGCGGCGCGGCGCGACCCGCCACTGGTCATCGGCGACGGTGTGCAGAGCGTGAGCGAACTGGTCGACACGCGTCAACGCAGACCCGCGTCGCGGCGACGGACACGCCACCTCGCTGACGCGCGTGCGGCTGGACGATATCGCCATCAACCGGCTGCAAGTGCAGGGCCTGCAGCCCGGCTCGGTGCCGGCCAAGGGCCGGCGCGTGATGCTGCGCCACAACGCCAATCTGAGCACCGGCGGCACCGCCACCGACGTCACCGACGACGTGCATCCCGAGGTGGCGGCGCGTGCGGTGGCGGCGGCGCAGATGGTGGGGCTGCACATCTGCGGCGTCGACGTGGTCTGCGAAAGCGTGCTGCGGCCGCTGGAAGAGCAGCGCGGCGGCGTGGTCGAGGTCAATGCCGCGCCCGGGCTGCGCATGCACCTGACGCCGTCCTACGGCAAGGGCCGCAACGTCGGCGAGGCCATCATCGGCCACCTCTACGGCCCCGGCGACGACGGCCGCGTGCCGGTGGTGGCCGTCACCGGCACCAACGGCAAGACCACGGTGACGCGGCTGGTGGCGCACCTGATGGCCACCGCCGGCCTGCGCGTGGGCATGACCAACACCGACGGCGCCTACGTGCAGGGCCGGCAGATCGACAGCGGCGACTGCAGCGGTCCGCGCAGCGCGCGCAACGTGCTGGCGCATCCGGACGTCGACGCGGCCGTGTTCGAGACGGCGCGCGGCGGCATCCTGCGCGAAGGCCTGGGCTTCGACCGCTGCGCGGTGGCGGTGGTCACGAACATCGGCGAAGGCGACCATCTGGGCCTGAACTTCATCACCACGGTGGAGGACCTGGCGGTCTTGAAGCGCGTGATCGTGCAGAACGTGGCGCCGGGCGGGCATGCGGTGCTGAACGCCACCGACCCGATCGTCGCGGCGATGGCCGCCACCTGCCCGGGCCAGGTCTGCTTCTTCGCCGCCGACCGGCAACATCCGGTGATGGCCACGCACCGCGCGCAAGGACGGCGTGTGGTCTACGTCGAAGGCGATGCGATCGTCGCCGCGCAGGGCTCGTGGCGCGAGCGGCTGCCGCTGGCCGAGATCCCGCTGACACGCAGCGGCACGATCGGCTTCCAGGTGGACAACGCCATGGCGGCGATCGCTGCGGCCTGGGGCGTGGGCCTGGACTGGGACACGGTGCGCCGCGGCCTGGCCAGCTTCGTCAACGATGCCTGCACCGCGCCCGGACGCTTCAACGTGATGGACTGGCGCGGCGCCACGCTGATCGCCGACTACGGCCACAACCCCGATGCGATGCGCGCGCTGGTGCGAGCCGTGGAATCGATGCCCGCCACAGCGGCGCCTGGTGGTGATCAGCGGCGCCGGCGATCGGCGCGACGAGGACCTGCGCGAGCAGACCGTCATCCTGGGCGCGGCTTTCGACGAGGTGATCCTCTACCAGGACGCCGCCCAGCGCGGCCGCGCCGACGGCGAGGTGCTGGCACTGCTGCGCCAGGGCCTGCAAGATGCCGCACGCACCACGCGCATCGACGAGATCCGCGGCGAGTTTGCCGCCATCGACCACGCGCTCGAACGGCTGCAGCCCGGCGAACTGTGCCTGGTGCTGGTCGACCAGGTGCAGCAGGCGCTGGACCACCTGGCACGGCGCATCGGCGAAGGCTGAGCCGCGCTACTGCCAGGCCGGGGCGTTGTCCAGCCGCCTCAGGTCGAAGCGATGCACCTCGGTCAGCAGTTCGACGAAGCGGTCGCTGACATGCTCCAGCACCGCCCGGCCCTTCTCCGCCGTGGCGCGGGTGGCGTCGCCGCAGGCGCCGTCCGGGTTCAGATCCTGCGTCTGCCAGCCGAGCTTGCCGCTGGGCGTGATCGACAGGAAGCGGTTCTCCTGCGCCAGCGTCTCGGTCAGCGAGGCGAAGGCCTTGGCCTTGTCCATGTGCACGGTGTGCGGCTTCAGCGCCAGCATCACCGAGGTCTCCAGGTCGCCGGCATGGATGCCGTGCTTCAGCTCGTGATCGCTGAACATGCCCGGCGGCAGGCCCAGCGTGTACCAGTGCGCCGACACCGCCATCAGGCGGTGCTGCTCGCGCAGGTCGCGGATGACGATGTCCATCGCGTTCATCTGCCCGCCGTGGGCATTGAAGAGCACGAACTTGCGCACGCCGGCGCGGGCCACGCTGGCGCCGATCTCCATCCACATCTGCATCAGCGTGGCCGCCGACAGCGTGATCGTGCCCGGGTAGCGCGAATGCTCGTTGCTCTTGCCGTAGGCCAGCGTCGGCAGGAACAGCACCGGCAGCTCGTCGGGCAGCTTCGGCAGCGTGGCCGCGACCACGCCGTCGATGGTCGCATGGTCGGTGCAGATCGGCATGTGCGGGCCGTGCTGCTCGACCGCGCCCACCGGCAGCACGGCGATCAACTGCTCGCGCGGCAGCCGCGTGAACTGTTCGCTGGTGTGGTCCGACCAGTAGCGGCTGTGCCAGGTGCTCATCACGTTCGTTCCTCGCCTGCCCTCGCAGAGCTCGGGCCCGAAGTAGAGCAGGAAACAGTGCGCTTGGCACTGTTTCCTGTCCCTACGCCCTCGCAGAGCTCGGGCCCGAAGTAGAGCAGGAAACAGTGCGCAGGCACTGTTTCCTGTCCCTACTTCGTTCCAAAGATCTTGTCGCCGGCATCACCCAGGCCGGGAATGATGTAGCCGACCTCGTTGAGGTGGCTGTCGATGGCCGCGGTCCAGCAGCGCACGTCGGGGTGGGCCTTGTCGAGCGCCGCGATGCCTTCGGGCGCCGCCACCAGCACCAGCGCGCGGATGTCCTTGCAGCCGCGGCGCTTGAGCAGGTCGACGGTGGCGATCATCGAACCGGCCGTCGCCAGCATCGGGTCGATGATCAGCGCCGTGCGCTCCTCCAGGTGGCCGACGAAGCGCTCGAAGTACTGCTCGGGCATCAGCGTCTCGTGGTTGCGGCTGACGCCGACGACGCTGACCTTGGCGTTGGGGATCATGTCGAGCACACCGTCCAGCATGCCCAGGCCGGCGCGCAGGATCGGCACCACTGTCACCTTGCGCCCGGCAATCTGCTCGATCGCCACCGGCCCGCTCCAGCACTGGATGGTGGTCTTCTCCAGCGGAAAGTCGGTCGTGGCCTCGTAGGCCAGCAGCCGCGCGATCTCGTTGGTCAGCTCGCGAAACTTCTTGGTCGAGATGTCGTCCTCGCGCAGCAGGCCGACCTTGTGGCGCACCAGCGGATGGTTGATGGCGATGACAGTCATGGCGCGGTTCTGGGCTGAAGGGTTCGCGCAAGTGTAGCCAGCCGGCCCTGGCGGCACGCCCGGCAAGCGGCCGCCGTCGATGCCCTGCGCCTGGCCGCTCGTCCGGCGGGCGTGCGCTTCATCGCTTCAACTCGCCGAGCTTGGCTTCGATCCTGCTCCATTCATCGGCATCGGGCAGCGCGAGCTTGGTGCGCGTGATCGGCCTCCATTCGCGCGCCAGTTCGGCGTTCAACGCGATGAAGGCCTGCTGCGCCGCGGGCACATCCTCCTCGGCAAAGATGGCGTTCACCGGACATTCGGGCACGCACACCGCGCAGTCGATGCATTCGTCGGGGTCGATGACCAGAAAGTTCGGCCCCTCGCGGAACGCATCGACCGGGCACACATCGACGCAGTCGGTGTACTTGCAGCGGATGCAGGCTTCGGTGACGACGAAGGTCATTTCAACCGTCCTTGCCGTCGAGCCGCGTCGTCAACAGCCAAGGGGCGATGACGTACAGGCACAGGCCGAAAGCGGCGCTCCAGGCAGCGGCGGCGACGGCCAGCACCAGCGGCTGATGCCGCGGCACGAGCAGCGGCAGCGCCACGCGCAGCACGGCTGCGCCGGCAAGCAGTCCGTAGGCCGCCACTTCCAGCCCCGAGGCGCGTTGCGCACGACCGGTGTGGCCGCGCGCGGTGCGCGTCATCATGCCGATGATCAGCCCGCCGGTGGCGCCCACGGCCAGCGCGTGCACGCCGGCCGACGGGCCGAGCACACCGAGTTGCGCCAGCGCCAGCAGCACGAAACCGATCGGCAACCAGGCGTAGGCCAGGTGCAGCACGCCCAGCATCGGTCGCACCCACGCCCGCCATGGCTGCCATTGCCCGAGGCACAGCGCGTGCAACGCCGCGGCGGCGGCACAGGCCGCGGCAGGAACCGGGCCTGGCGGCGCCAGCACCCACAGCGCCAGGGCGACGGCGCTGCTCGCCAGCATCGCGCTTTCCAGGCGGCGCGAGCGGTGCAGCGTCACGCCGGGCAGCGCCGAGATCGTGAAACCCGGGATCACACGCACCGCGACCAGGCATTCGAGCATCACCACCAACGCCAGGCCGGCATGCAGCGCGCGCATCGGCGCGATGTCGAGCACGCCGAGCACGGCCAGATGGAAGGCCAGGTTGGCACATGCCAGCAGCAGCACGATCCCAGGCAGCGGCAGGTAGCGCTGGTTGTGCGTGCGCAGCAGGCCCTCGATCAGCAGCACCGCCACCAGCGGCAGCAGCAGCCCGTCGAGCAGCGCATAGAGCGCGTCGGCGCGGGCGGCGCCAGCACGGCGGCCAGCCTCGCCGCCAGCCACTTCCAGGTAGAACGGGCGAAACGCCAGGCGCAGCAGCGGCCAGCCGCGCGGCGCCGGCCTGTGCGCCGTCGCGGCATATCCAAGGCGCCGTGACGCAGGCATCGGTCGAGTCGGTTCCATTCAAGGACTCGCAAAGACTTGCAACAAACATGCACATTTGATGCATCTTAAAGAAACGGCAGGTCCAAAGCAATACACTGCATGCATCTTTAGGGCCTTTCATCTTTCATGCGACTCGCCGAGTACACCGACTACACCCTGCGCGTGCTGATGTACTGCGCCGCGCATCGGCCGGGCCTGGTGACCATCGGCGAGCTGGCCGAGCACCACCGCCTGTCGAAGAACCACCTGATGAAGGTGGTCAACGACCTGGCGCGGCAGGGACTGATCGAGACCACGCGCGGGCGCGGCGGCGGCCTGCGCCTGCTGAAGGCCCCCGAGTCCATCCGCATCGGTGACGTGGTGCGAGCCTCGGAAACCGATTTCCGCCTGGTCGAGTGCTTCGATGCCCGCACCAATGCCTGCACGTTGACGCCCAGCTGCCGCCTGAAATCGCTGTTCGATGCGGCCTTGCAGGCCTACTTCCGCGAACTCGACGGCGCCACGCTGGCCGACTTGGTTGCGCCAGGGCCGGTCAAGGCCACTGTCAGGTGGGCCGGCGCCTCGGCGCACCGGGCAGCGATTCCGATCGCGGCGGCAAGGCCCGGGCCCAAGCCACGGCCCGCCAAGGCAGCACTGCCGCGCCGCTGATGCACCCGGGAGACAACGATGAGTCACCATGTTCCCGCTCACTCCACGCCGACAGCCAGCTTCGAAGTCCCGCTGGAGATGCTCGCCGCCTGTCACCTGCGCGTGCAAGCTCAAAACCAGACGCTGCAGCGTCTGGTGCCGCACCTGGCCGCGCACGGCGCCGACCGGCAGGCACGTGAGGCGGCCGTTGCCGTGATGCGCTACTTCGACAGCGCGGCGCGGCATCACCACGAAGACGAGGAGGTCGATCTGTTCCCGGCGCTGCTGGAATCGATGGCCGGCTCGGATGCGGTGTGCCTGCGCGAACTGACCGCTGCGCTGGCCGCCGACCACCGTGCACTCGAACTGCAGTGGTACCAACTGCGCCGCGTGCTCGAGCGCGTGGCGGATGGCGCCGAGGCGACGCTGTCGTTCGACGCGGTGCAAGCCTTCATCGGCCGCTACGAACGGCACATCGCGCGCGAGGAGTCCGAACTGCTGCCGCTGGCCGCACGCCTGCTGGACGAGACCGCGCTCGACCGCATCGGCCAGGCCATGCGCGCGCGGCGCGGCGTGACCGTGGACGACGCGACCGACGCCTGATTCCGCATCGCTGGCTGCCGCCTGCCCCGCACCGAGGAAGACCCATGTCAGATCCGCACCTTCATCTCTCGCCCGACGCCATTTATCCGTTCGACGCCCGCGGCGTGGCCAAGCGCTTCGGCCATGCGGCGATCTTCGGGGCACTCGACAGCCTGCACCCGGGCGAAACGATGCGCTTCGCCAACGACCACGACCCGCTGCCGCTGCTGGCGCAGATCGCACAGCGCTATGGCGAGCGTGTCGGGGTCGAATACCGCCAGCGCGAGCCCGGCGTCATCGTCATCGACTTTCGCGTCATCTGAGGAACCTCACCGGCATCCTCAAAACGATTGAGCTTTCCGAATATGGTGACATCACCTCACTTCAGCCTTGAGGACTACAACTCCATCCCGCCTGGATCGAAACTGTGAGGATCGATGACGTTCTTGCCAGGCACGACGGCAAGTTCTCGCTGCTTCCGGCGCAGCGGCTGCCGGCGCCGGGACAAGGCGTCGACTGGCTGGTGCTGATGCGTCGCCTGCCGGCGCGGCACTTGCTGGACCAGCGCATCGCATCCTGGGATGTCACGCGCGCGGACGTCGATGCGCAGCTCGGCGTGCTGGGGCCGGCACTGCTGCACCTGTACAAGGCGCTGCGCGCGAT
Organism: uncultured Pseudomonadota bacterium; assembly: GCA_963818005.1. Taxonomy (GTDB): domain Bacteria; phylum Pseudomonadota; class Gammaproteobacteria; order Burkholderiales; family Burkholderiaceae_C; genus Rubrivivax. Next base: position 67,946 of record CAWFQP010000009.1, on the reverse strand, counting down.
GCTGCGCGCCCGGCTGGGGCTGCCCCACCTGCACCTGCTCGATCCCGAGCCGCGCATACCCGACCAGTGGCCCAAACGCGCCCGACGCTACATCGAGCGCGCGACGACGGCGCTCGATGCGATCGATTCGCTGCACGTCGAAGCGCCGGCGCATGGCCGCTGACCGCCCGACCGGCAAGACGATCCGACGGCCATGAGGCCGTGCTTCGGTATATGGGTACGCGGACAGACCCTGGCCAAGGTGTTGAGCACGCTCAACAGGCCCGCGCGACAGAAGCATAGGCTGCAGATGCGGCATGGACAGGCCATGTGGTGGGCGGGCGCGCCATTGCAGCGTCACAGGAAGGAAGAGATGAAACAGTCGCATCACACTTCGAGGCACGAAGCCAAATCGCAACCGGTTGCAGCAGGCGCTCTGGCGCCAGCCGGACTGACAGGCCACGATGGGGGGATGGAAGTGCAGATTCGCGAGGCCGCGTACTACCGCTACCTCGCGCGTGGCGCCCAGGTGGGTCACGAGCTGGAGGACTGGCTTCAAGCCGAGTCGCATTTGCTCGAAACCGGCAAGTCGGAGGACACCAGCCATTGACGTGGGCAAGGCGAGGACGGCGCAGAGCGGCCGAAGGCCGCCGAGCCGCCGAGCCGATCTCAGGGGAGCGCCTCGCGGTGCGTGTCAGGCCGGCGCGCTGCAGCGTGAAGCAGACCGGCCTGGCACGCACTGAAGATGCCAGCAATCGCGATCTCACGCCGACCGGTGCGCCTGCGGCGAAGGCGGTAATCGACTCCGGACGGCAGCGTTTCGATGCTGCTGTATTCCCTTGATGCCGAATGTGCACCGGCTGCGGTGCTGTCGATGGAGTTGGATCAGCCGCTCGCATGGCGAGTACCCAATTCGCCCCGCACACCAACGCGCACGACAAGGAGCATGACGCCATTGCAAGGCATCTGGCTGCCCTGTAGGAGAAGGCGGCGCTCGCGCAGCGCTACCCGGCTCTGTGGATGATCACCTCGGCAGCCCTTCTTGGCCAGTTGCTCGCTCACCTCGGTCCGGCAGTGCAAAAGTGCTTGCGCCATGCTTTCCCGCTCGACCTGAGCACATATGAAGGCGCAGAACTGGAGCACCGCGTGACGCAGACGATTGCAAGCACGGCGGGCGATTGAGCCCGGCCGTTCGACGCTGTGCCGCCGCAATGAAGCTGCCTTGAGCAGGCTCAATGCCGCGTAAGCACGACGTTGCAGCATCAGTTTCCATGGCCCAGGAGGTGCCGGGCAATGACGGCCAAGCAGTTGAGCTTCGGTGACGAGGCACGCGAGAAGATCCGCCGCGGCGTCGACACCCTGGCCGAGGCGGTGAAGGTCACGCTCGGTCCGCGCGGCCGCACGGTCATCCTGCAGCGCGACTTCGGCGCGCCGCAGATCGTCAACTCCGGCGTGCTGGTGGCCAAGGCGATCGAGCTGCCCGACCCCTTCGAGAACATGGGCGCGCAGCTGCTGCGCGAGGTGGCGGCGCGCACCAGCGAGATGGCCGGCGACGGCACCACCACCGCCACGGTGCTGGCCCACGCGATGATCCACGAGGGCCTGCGCTACCTGGCCGGCGGCATGAACCCGATGGACCTGAAGCGCGGCATGGAGCAGGCCATCGAGGCGGTGGTGGCCGAGCTCAAGCGCATCGCGCGGCCTTGTGCCACGCTCGCAGGAGATCGCGCACGTGGCCTCGATCTCGGCCAACAACGACCGCTTCGATCGGCGAGTTGCTGGCGCGGCGCCATCGACAAGGTCGGCCGCGAAGGCGCGATCTCGATCGAGGACGGCTCGGCGCTGGCCAGCGAGCTGGAGGTGGTCGAGGGCCTGCAGTTCGACCACGGCTTCCTGTCGCCGTACTTCATCAACAACGCCGAGCGGCAGAGCGTGGTGCTGGAGGACGTGGCCATCCTGCTGTGCGAGCAGAAACTGTCGTCGCTGCAGGACCTGCTGCCGCTGCTCGAGGAGGTGGTCAAGGCCGGCCGGCCGCTGCTGGTGATCGCCGAGGACATCGACAGCGAGGCGCTGGCCACGCTGGTCATCAACACCATGCGCGGCACGCTGAAGACCTGCGCCGTCAAGGCGCCGGCCTTCGGCGACCGGCGCAAGGCCATGCTGCAGGACATCGCGGTGCTGACCGGCGGCCGCGTGGTCAGCGAGGAAACCGGCCTGGCGCTGGCCAAGGCCACGCTGGCACGACATGGGCCGCGCGCGCCGCATCGAGGTGGACAAGGACCACAGCACGCTGATCGGCGGCGCCGGCGACGCCGCGGCTGATCGCCGAGCGCATCGCCGCCATCCGCAAGGAGCGCGACGCCGCGAGCAGCGACTACGACCGCGAAAAGCTCGACGAGCGCGCCGCCAAGCTGTCGGGCGGCGTGGCGCTGATCAAGGTGGGCGCCGCCACCGAGACCGAGCTGAAGGAACGCAAGATCCGTGTCGAGGACGCGCTGCACGCCACGCGCGCGGCGGTCGAGGAAGGCATCGTGCCCGGCGGCGCGGTGGCGCTGCTGCGCGCGCGCCATGTGCTCGACGCACTGAAAGGTCCGACGCTGGACCACGACTGCGGGCTGCGCATCGTCGCGCGCGCGCTCGAAGAGCCGCTGCGCCGCATCGTCGCCAATGCCGGCGACGAACCCTCGGTGGTGCTGCACCGCGTCGACGAAGCGTCGGCGGCGGCCTACGGCTACAACGCCGCCACGCGCGAGTACGGCGACCTGCTGCAGATGGGCGTGATCGACCCGGCCAAGGTCACGCGCCTGGCGCTGCAGAACGCCGGCTCGATCGCCGCGCTGATCCTGACCACCGACTGCCTGATCGCCAGCGCGCCGCCGGCGCCCGCGGCGGCCGCACATGGCGGGCGGCGCTGCGCCAGAATTCTGAAACCAGCGACCGCCCACCATGCCCGCCTCCTTCGCCATGTCCAGCCCGCGGCCGCTGGCCGCGGCAGCGTGGCGCAGCCAGCCGGTGTGCATCGGGCCGCGCGCGCTGCCCGGCGATCTGGAGCATGCCGGCAGGTTCGCACGCGCTGGTGCTGTTTGCGCACGGCAGCGGCAGCAGCCGCCTGAGCCGCCGCAACCGCTGGGTGGCCGAGGTGCTGCAGCAGCACGCGCTGTCGACGCTGCTGTTCGACCTGCTCGACGAGGACGAGGCGGCCGACCGGCGCAAGGTCTTCGACATCGATCTGCTCAGCCAGCGTGTGCAGCAGGCGCTCGACTGGAGCGCCGGCCAGGCAGCGCTGGCCGGCATGAGCATCGGACTGTTCGGTGCCAGCACCGGCGCTGCGGCCGCGCTGTGCGCCGCGGCGGCGCGCCCCGGCAGCGTGGACGCCGTGGTCTCGCGCGGCGGCCGGCCCGACCTGGCCGCGGCCAGCCTGCCGCAGGTGCATGCGCCGACGCTGCTGATCGTCGGCGGCGCCGACCATGAGGTGCTGGCGCTGAACCGCCGGGCGCTGCGCGAACTGCGCTGCACCAAACGCCTGGAAGTGGTGCCCGGCGCGACCCACCTGTTCGAGGAACCCGGCGCGCTGGACAGCGTGGCGCAACTCGCCGCCGCCTGGTTCGAGAGCCATCTCGGCCGCCGGCCGCCGATGGCATGAGCAAGCGCTTCAGCGATCGCAGCGCGGCCGGACGCTTGCTGGGCGAGCGGCTGCGCGCGCTGCACCTGCGAGCGCCGCTGGTCGTGCTGGCGCTGCCGCGCGGCGGCGTGCCGGTCGGCGCTGCCGTGGCCCAGGCGCTGCAGGCGCCGCTGGACCTGCTGCTGGTGCGCAAGATCGGCGCGCCCTGGCAGCCGCGAACTGGCGCTGGCCGCGGTGGTCGAAGGCGACCCGCCGGACATCGTCATCGACGAGGACGTGCAGCGCGGCATCGGCGCGCACAGCGAATACATCGACGCACAGGCCAAGCTGCAGTTGCGCGAGATCGCGCGGCAACGCCAGGCCTACCTGAGCGGCCGGCCGGCCGTGCCGGTGCAAGGCAGCACGGTGATCGTCGTCGACGACGGCATCGCCACCGGCACCACGTGCGTGCCGCGCTGAAGGCGTTGCGCCGGCGGCAGCCGGCCGCGCTGGTGCTGGCCGTGCCGGTGGCGCCGGGCGACACGCTCGAACAGTTGCGTGGCGAGGTCGATCAGGTGGTCTGCCTGGACACGCCCTTTCCGTTCTTCGCCGTCGGCGAGCATTACGTGCGCTTCCACCAGGTCGAGGACGACGAAGTCGTCGCGGCGCTGGACACGGCCGCGCGCGCCCGGCCGGACCGGCCTTGAGTGCCCTTCACCCACCAGGAGATGCGACGATGAAGATGCTGATCGCCGTGGACGGCTCGGAGCACGCGCGCCGCGCCATCGAAGCCGCAGCCCGACTGGCCAAGCAGATGCAGTCGCTGGAAGTGGTGCTGCTGAACGTGGGCGATGCCCTGGTCTTCTACGGCGAGCTGCCGCCCTTCGACATCGAAGCCGTCGAACGCGCGCAGCGGGCACACCAGGAAAAGCTGCTGGCCGAGGCCGAGGCGCAGGCCCGCGCCTGCGGGCTGCAGCAGGTGATCACCCAGTCGGCTGTGGGGCTGGCGGCGCAGGAAATCCTGCGCGTGGCCGATGAGCGCGGCGTCGACCAGATCGTCATGGGCACGCATGGCCGCGGCGCGGTCGGCAGCCTGCTGCTCGGCTCGGTGGCGCAGCGCGTGGTGCACCGGGCCCAGGTGCCGGTGCTGCTGGTGCGCTAGGGCTGGCGATGGCTGGCGCGGCGCAGTTGCAGGGGGGCCTGCTGCGGCCCTTCGTGCAAAAGCTGATCGACGCGCTGGGCGCGCGTTCGGCCTCGCCCTTCGCGCTGACCCTGCCCGACGGCAGCCGCTACTGCAGCGGCCAGGGGCCGCCGGCCTTCACGCTGGTGTTCCGCAGCGACGCGGCCTTGCTGGCGACGATGACACGCGGCCACATCGGCCTGCTGGAGTCGTATTTCGAACAGCAGGTCGACGTGGATGGCGACCTCGGCGCCGCCTTCGCCACCGGCTTGATGGCCGACATCGACCCGCGCTTCAACCCGATCGACAAGGTCGAGAACAACCTGCACGAACTGCGCCATTCCAACCGCAGCGTCGCACAGGCCAAGGCCAATGCCCGCGCCCACTACGGCCTGGGCACCGCGTTCTACAAGCTGTGGCTCGACGAAGCGCTGCTGATGTACACCTGCGCCTACTGGAGCGAAGGCACGCACACGCTCGAGCAGGCGCAGCGCAACAAGATCGACCACGTGTGCCGCAAGATCGACCTGGCCGCCGGGGAACGCTTCGTCGACATCGGCTGCGGCTTCGGCGGCTTCATGCTGAGTGCGCACGAAACGCTCGGTGCCGTCGGCACCGGCATCAACACCACGCCCGAGCAGGTGCAATGGCTGCAGGCCGAGATCGCCCGTCGTGGATTGGACGGCGCATTGCAGGTGCGGGAGGCCGATTTCCGCGAACCCGGCGGGCCCTACGACAAGGTGGTGTCGATCGGCGTGCTCGAACATGCCGGGCGCGACCAGCTGGCCGAGGTGATTGCCGCGCATGCCGCCTGCCTGAAGCCCGGCGGCCTGGGCCTGCTGCACTTCATCGGCCATGTCGGCCGCTACGACACCGAGCTGTTCATTCGCAAGCATGTCTTTCCCGGCGGCTGGATCCCCAGCCTGGCCGACACGCTGGTCGAGATGGAGCGCTGCGGCCTGGAGGTGGTGGACATCGAGAACCTGCGCCGCCACTACGCGCTGACGCTGGACGCCTGGGCCGAGCGCTTCGAGCGCCGCTGGCCCGAGATCCAGGCGCTGGACCCGCAGCGCTTCGACGAACGCTTCCGTCGCATCTGGAGCAGCTATCTGGTCGGTTGCGCAGAAATGTTCCGTTCGCCGAAGGGCTACACGCACCTGTTCCAGATCGTCTTCAGCAAGGGCAACCTCACCCAGGACAGCTACCCGATGAGCCGCGCCCACCTGTATGAACGGGCCGTCGACGGCGGCCGCTGAACTGGCGAGCCATGTACGGCGGGTGCAGGCGCTGCGCGAGCAACTGCGCGACGCCGGCGATGCGGGCCTGCCGCTGGGCCTGGCCAAGTCCGGCTCCAACCTGTTCCGCGACCGGCAGGAGGCGCGCAAGCGACGCCTCGACCTGCAGGACTTCTGCCACGTGCTGCAGCTCGACGCCGCTGCCGGCTGGGTCGACGTGGAGGGGCGGTGCAGCTACGAGGCGCTGGTCGATGCGACGTTGCCGCACGGCGTGATGCCGGCGGTGGTGCCGCAGCTGAAGGGCATCACCGTCGCCGGCGCGGTGGCGGGCGTCGGCATCGAGGCCACCTCGTTCCGCCACGGTCTGGTGCACGACACGCTGCTGGCCGTCGATGTGCTGCTGCCGGACGGCGAGGTGCTGCATTGCACGCCGGACAACGAACACCGCGCGCTGTTCTTCGGCTTGCCCAATTCCTACGGCACGCTGGGCTATGCCTTGCGCCTGCGCCTGCGCACGCTGCCGGTGAAGCCCTTCGTTCAGGTGCAGCACCTTCGCCACGCGCATCCGGACACCTTCTTCTGCGCGCTGGCGCGGCAGTTCCATGGCGATGCCGATTTCGTCGATGGCGTGGTCTTCGCTGCGGACCGGCAGGTGCTGAGCGTGGCGCGCTTCGTCGATGACGCGCCCTGGCACAGCGACTACGGCTTCGAGAAGATCTACTACCGCTCTCTGCTCGAACGCGAGGCCGACCTGCTGAGCACACGCGACTACCTGTGGCGCTGGGACACCGACTGGTTCTGGTGTTCCAGGCAGTTCGGTGCGCAGCACCCGCTGCTGCGCCGCGTGATGGGCAGACGGCGGCTGAACTCGCGCACCTATGCGCGCTGGATGCGCTGGAACGCGCGACTTGGCCTGACGCGGCGCTGGGCGGCCTGGCGCGGGCGCTTTACCGAATCAGTGATCCAGGACGTGGACATCCCGCTGGTCCACGCGGGCGAGTTCCTGCAGTTCCTACTGCGCGAGATCCCGATCCGGCCGATCTGGGTGTGCCCGATCCGCGCCGCCGATGCGCAGCGCCGCTTCGTGCTGTATCCGCTGCGGGCGGACACCGCCTACGTCAATTTCGGCTTCTGGGACGTGGTCGACTCGCCCGTGCCGTTGGCGCCGGGCCACTTCAACCGGCAGATCGAACACAAGGTGATCGAGCTCGGCGGCATCAAGTCGCTGTATTCCGACAGTTTCTTCAGCCGCGAGCAGTTCGAGCGCGCCTATGGCATGGCCGAATACGCCCGCTTGAAGGCTCGCTACGACCCGCAGCACCGGCTGCTGGATCTGTACGACAAGTGCGTGCTGAACGCCTGAGCCGAGCAGGCATCAGGCGATGCTGCGATCGAAGCCCGATTGCCGCATCGGCTGCGGTCGGCGCAGTGACGGGTGGGCCCGAACGGGGCGCGGCCGGCGCCTGACTTTGAGGCCAGCCAGACGCTGTAGCGGCAGCTTGCGCCGCGTGCATTGCGCCGCATCAGTACTCGACCACCCGGTCGACCACCAAGCGCCAGCCCGCTTCGTCGCGCTGCAGCTTGTATTGCAGCTGACGCACGCCGCCGCTCGGTGCAGCCTGGGTGTCGCCGTCGCGGTAGAGCGCAAAGCGCCGCGCCAGGCGGTTCTCGACCACGGCGAACTGGTCGTGGCCCATGTAGCCCTTGTCGGCACCCGGCGTGTCGGCCAGCGGCGGCAGCATGATCTCGCTGAGCGAGCGGCGCTGGTTGGCGGCATAGGCCACCAGCGAACCGTAGGATCCCGACCCGGCCGAGATGACGTAGACATAAAGCTCCGGCGAGCCATCGGCATCCAGGTCGGCCACCTCGGCGCCACCGACCTGGCCGTCGACGCGGCGAACGATGGGCCTGTTGTCGCGCGACAGGCCGGCGGGCACGATCTTCAACTCGTTGATCGACGCATCGTTGGCGCTGCTCAGCTGAAAGCGCACACCCTGCAGGCTCAGGCTGCGGCGCAACGGCCGCTGCGGCGCGGGCGGCGGCGGCAGCAGCAGCGCCGGCTGCACCGTGCCCGGCACTTCGGCCCTATCCCAATAGACGTACACCGACTGATCGGCCAGCCGGTAGATCTGCCCGGCCTTGCCCAGGCCCGACTCGCGCCGCACCGCGCGGCCCTGCGCGTCGACGTAGCGGCCGGGGTCCGAGCCCACCGGGCGCAGCTCGTGCTCCACGCCGTCGCTGCGCTGGATGCGCACGTATCCCTGGCGCTGCGAGAAGCTGCAGGCCAGCACCGCGGCGGCCTTGTCCGAGCCCTTGGGGTAGATGGCGCAGCGCGCATCGACGGTGTCGGCGCGGGCACCGGCGGCCAGCCCGGCCAGGCACAGCGCACGCAGATGTCGCAACCCACTCATGCTGCGATTCTGAGGCTCAGCGCGCCCCGCCCCGGCGATCGAGCTCCAAGGCGGCGGCGCAGGTGCTGCCGTACAGCAGCATCGCCGCGGCACTCAGCGCAAACAGCTGGCCGACGGGACGGTGAGTCCGCAGGCAACGCCCACGGCCGGTCAGGCAGGAAGGATCCTCTGCTCCCGCTGGGCCGACCCGAGCAGCGCGACCGCGACTTGAAGACGACGAGGCAAGTCACTGAAGATCGAGTCAGGCCGCGTGCTGCGCGCGCCAGCGCGCCGGCGCGACGCCGCTCCAGCGCCTGAAGGCGCGCGTGAAGGCGCTGGCGTCGGCGTAGTCGAGCATCGCGGCGATGTGGCTCACGTCCAGCGCTGAATTGGCGAGCATCTCGCGCGCGACTTCGTAGCGGCATTCGTCGACCAGCTCGCGGAAACCCACGCCATAGGGTTTGAGCCGCCGCGCCAGCGTCGAGCTGTGCATCGAAAACAAGGCGGCCAGCTGGTCCGAGCGTGAATGTCCGGTGAGCAGCGCGGTGCGCAATACGCTGCGCACCTGCTCGGGAAAATCCGCCTCATGGCGCGCCTCGATGGCGTCGATCTCTTTCTGCAGCACGCGCCGCAGCGCCGGGTCGGCCTGCGCCACCGGGCGCTGCAGCCAGGTGGACGCAAAACGCATCGAGTAATCCTCGGCGTCGAAGCTGAGCGTGGTGCGGAAGCACATGCGGAAGGGCTGCAGCTGGGCCGGTTCGCGGTGGGCGAAGCGCACCTCGATCGGCGTCCACCCGGGGCCGCACAGCTCGCGCAGGATGTTGCAGTACAAGGCCAGCGCACCGTCGCCCACCTGGTCGACCGCCTCCACACCCGGCTGGTAGATCTCCCAGTTCAGCGTGGCGACATCGCCGTCCACCGTGAGCGCCGACTTTCCGCCGCGCACGTGTGTGTGCAGGTAGCGCACGAAGCTGCGCAGCGCCGTCTCCACGTCCGGCGAATAGCGCACCAGCAGCCCCGCCAGCCCAAGCGAATGCAGGCCGTCGCGTTGGCCCACCAGCAGCCCGATGTGCGGGCAGCCGCTGCGCGCCACGGCCAGCGCGACCAGCCGGTTGTGCACCGTCAGCGGAATCTGATTGTCCGGGTCGTCGAAGACCTTCGGATCGACGCCTTCCGCGGCCAGCAACTCGGTGGGGTCCACGCCCATGCCGAGCAGGATGTCCGCCATCGGCAGCAGCGTGCCGACGCGCACCGAGCCGCCGTTGGCGGACCCGCCCTTCGGCCGAGGGCTTCATCGAGGTCGTGCGTGTATCCATCTTTGATGCAGATCAAGCCAATGACGGCGTCCGACAGCCGTGCGCGGAAATGTCAAGTCGCTGCGCGGAAATGTCAAGAAGCCGCGAACCCTGCTGCGTAGCCTTCACAGCCACGGATCGAGTGGTTGAAAACGTGATCCACGCGAGGCGATCGGGTCTGGCTTTGAGCAAATCGCCATCACCGCCGGTCCGGTGAGGCGCACGAAGGAGTAGTCGAATGCATAAGAAATTGATGGACATGAACCCGGTGGACGATTTCGTCACCCAGAACACCCCGGGCCTCAAGATCTGGGATGAGCGATGGGGTGGCATGCAGTGCGCCTACCATGTCTTTGCCCCGGGCACTGACTTCACAGACATTCTGAAGGGAAAGGGGCTGGAGCACGATCTGTGCGGCGTTGAACACTGGGCCTACGTATTGAAGGGCGCGGTGGAGGTCATTTACCTTGACGGGACCATTGAGGTATGCCGCGCTGGGGACGTGTGCTTCTGGCCGGCCCCGCACAACTTCAAGTCGAAGGAAGGCGCCGAGATCATCCAGTTCAGCACCGACGGAGGGTTGGCTGCGCAGGGCAAGAGAATCCAAGAGCATGTCGCGAGCCACATGAAGAAGTAGGTGCCGATGCGGTACTTGCCCGCTGCGGGCAGGTACCGCCCCAGCCCGCCCGAGCGGCATCGCACCCCCCACCCACTGGATAAACTCCCGTGAAACTCAGAATCGGAATGCATGGTGACCGCCGCGTCACCAAGAACACGCGCGGACGGCCCTTCTGCGGCCTGGGCGCCTTCGTCGGCAGCGGGCCGACGGCGCGTGCCCACGTCTACACGGCGGCCAATCTGGACGAGATCACGCCGGACAGCCACAAGCGGATGGACCCGGTGCGGCTGGCCAGGCAGTTCGAGGTCGACATGTGCGCCGTCAACGGCGGCCGCTACTGGCTGATGGACGAAACCGATGTCCAGGGCGGCGACGTCGTGAACTTCGATGGCGTCAATCTGCTCTACGGCGGCGAGATGACCGCGGCCGAGATGATGGCGCAGATGGCCAAGCCCTATGCGCCCAACCTGATCTACCGCAACAGCAAGTGGACCTGGCACGCCGGCAAGCCGGTGCACCTGCTGCGCGAGCCGAACGGCACGGTATGGGTGATGCAGGAGTTCACCCAGGACGTCGACCCGAGCCTGTCGCTCGACACCCTGCACCAGGTCGGCAGCAAGCTGAAGAGTCTGCCCAAGGGCTGGACCTTCGAGACCAAGACGCTGACGCAGGAGTTGTCGCTCGACACCTCGCGCTGCGACGGTTGGGCAGCCATCCTTCGCGACGAGTTGCACTGCACCTACCAGGGCTGCGGGTACGGTGCGGACACAAGCGCCAACTACGTTCCCTAGACGACGACCGCACTCGAAACGGAGATGCGTTCATGGGATTCGACGCATCCGCAATCGCAGATCCAGAAACCCGCAACTGACTTGGACGAAACGGAGCACGAAATGAACTTGAAGACAGGTATGGAACCCCTGAGCTGGATGAGCTTCACCAACACCCGCGGCCTCCCCTTCCACGGGATGGGTGCCTTTGTCGGCACCGGGAAAACACAGCGGGCCCACGTCTATACGGCGGCGTCGATTCCTGTCGACCCCGAGGCCTACAAGAAAATCGATGCCAAGAAGCTGGCGGGCGAACTGAAGGTGGACATGTGCGCGGTCAACAACGGACGCTTCTGGATGATGGACGAAATCAAGTTCTTCGTCGGCGAAACGCAGAACTTCCACGGTGTCGAATTGCGCTGGGGCGGGGACATGACCGGGGCGGAGATGATCTCGCAGATGCAGAACGCCTATGTGCCCTCGCTGATCCGGCGCAGCACGGTCTGGACCTTCAAGGCGGGCAAGTCCGTGTGCCTGCTGCGCGCACCGGACGGTGGGGTCTGGGTCCTCCAGGAATACACCAAGGCAGTCGATCCGAGCCTGACCCCTGACAACCTGGACTCATTGGGCAAGAAGTACACGACCCTGCCGCAAGGCTGGAAGTTCGAGACCAAGGTCCTCGAAAAGGATCTCGTGCTCGACACCACCAAAGCGGGCGGATGGGCGGCCATTATTCGCGACGACCTGCACTGCACCTACCAGGGCTGCGGGTACGGCGCCGACACCAGCGCCAACTACTTGCCCTAGTCACGCCACGGCCCTCCGCAGGCCATCGCCCGTCATCGACGGGCGGTGCGCTCGCGCGAATGCCGCGCACCGGAGACGCGAATGAACCCGATGACCCAAGACCTGCCTAAGGCCAAGACCACGGCGCTGGGCTTGTACGTGACGGCAGCCGAGGCCTACGCCAAGTGGCAGGCCGACCCCGAGGGCGTGAAGATCCTCGACGTGCGCACGCCCGAGGAACATTACTTCATCGGCCACCCGCCGATGGCCTGGAAGATCCCGCTGATCGCGCTGAGCTACCGCTGGGACCCGGCCAAGCACGAGTTTCCCGGCCGGCTGCTGGCCGACTTCGTCGAGCGCGTGAAGACGGTCGCCGAGCCCGAGGACACGATCCTCGCGATGTGCCGCTCGGGCGGGCGCAGCGCGATGGCCGCCAACCTGCTGGCCCAGGCCGGCTTCAAGCAGGTCTGGAACATCGTCGACGGCATGGAAGGCGATGCGGTGGACGACCCGCGCAGCGTCTTCGTCGGCCAGCGGCTGAAGAACGGCTGGAAGAACTCCGGCTGCCCGTGGACCTACAAGCCCACGCCCGAGCGTCTGGTGTATGCGGCCGAAGAATAGGCTCGAAGGCCTGATCGTCGTGGCCATGCCGGGCGCAGACCCCTCGAGGAGAAGCAAGGAAATGAAGACGAAGAGACCTTCTGGAGCACCGCCGCCTGCTGGGCGCTCGGCCTGTCGGGCCTGGGCCTGGGCTCGGCCGTATCGGCGCAGACGCCCTGCGGTCGATCCGGCGGCGGTGCAGAAGCTGCAGCGCATGCAGCCAGTTCCTCGACAGCCTGCAGCGCTTCAGCGTCGAGACGCAGAGCACGCTGGAGGATCTGCACGAGTCGGGGCACCGCGTCGATGTCGACGTCACCGCCAACGTGACCGTTGCGCGGCCCGACCGGCTGCGCGCCATCGCGCATCGGCGGCGTGATCGACCAGCGCCTGTACTACGACGGCAAGACGCTGACGCTGTTCAACCCCGCCGAGAAGGTCTTCGCCACCGAGGCCGCGCCGCCGACGGTGGAGAAGACGATCGACTTCGCGCGCGAGACCATCGGCATCCTGCTGCCGGCCGCCGACCTGCTGTACCGCAACGCCTTCCCGCTGCTGTCGCAGGACCTGAAGCTGGCGGTCGTGGTCGGCAAGGCGGTGATCGGCGGCGTGCGCTGCGACCACCTGCTGTTCAGCCGGCCGGGCGCGGACTTCCAGGTGTGGATCGCCGAAGGGCCCGAAGCCCTGGCCGCTCAGGTACACGGTCACCGACACCAGCACCTCCGGCCCGCTGAGCATCACCACGCTGCTCAGCCACTGGAAGGTTCTGCCCGCCGTCGACGACGCGATGTTCCGCTTCGTGCCGCCGAAGGGCGCGCAGCAGATCCGCTTCCTGTCGGTCGAGCCCGCTCGCCCGATGCCGGGCAAGTAGCACCAGGAGAAGACTGATGAACAAGTCCGAATACTGGGCCGGCCGCGATGGTGCTCGTCGCCGCGCTGAGCAGCCGGCGGCTTCGTGCCCGAGGCCCAGGCGCTGCGTGGCCGGGGTGCGGCCTTCGTCGTCGGCGCGGCCGCCGGCTCGGCCAGCGCGGACGCCGCCAATGCCAACGCTGCCGCCTCGCAGCAGCAGGCCGCGGCGGCCCAGCAGCAAGCCGCCACCGCGCAGCAGCAGGCCGAGGCCGAGAAGCAGAAGGCCATCGCCGCCCAGCAGCAGGCCGAAGCCGAGAAGCAGAAGGCCATCGCCGCGCAGCAGCAGGCCGCACAGGCCCAGCAGGCCGCCGCGGCCGGCCAGCCGCTGCCGGCCGGCACCGTGGTCGACAAGCTGCCGCCCGGCTGCACGCCCACCCCGGTGGGCGGCAAGAACTACCAGTACTGCGGCGGCAACTTCTACGAGCCCGTCTACGAAGGCAGCACGCTGAAGTACGTGACGACGACGCCGAAGTGAGCCGGACTTGATGCGCGGCACCGGACTTCGCTCCGAGACCGATGACCTACCCCGACCACACTCCTTTCGTCGAGCCGCAGTGATCGGTGGCCAGCAAGGGCACCGCCTCGCCGCAGTGGCAGGTGTTCGTCGGGTTCAACGCGGTGTTCGAGTGAGTCGCCATTAATCCGGGCCCGCAATCTGCGGGCGAAACGAGGAGAACTGCAAGTGAGTGCGATCGTCGAGCTGATCGAGAAGGTGTTCGACAAGTACTTCCTCGGAACCGGGACCTCGTCGATCAGGCCCGAGAGCGAGGTCGCCAAGCTGATCCGCAAAGGCGCCTGCATCCTCGACGTGCGCACGCCCTTCGAAGCGAAGAAGGGGATGGCCCCGGGAGCGACCAACATCTCGTTGCTCGAGCTCAATCGCCGCCTGGGCGAGTTGCCGTGCGACCGGCGATCGTCACCTACTGCCAAACCGGCGGGCGCGCCGGCAAGGCCCGCGACATCCTCGTACGCAACGGCTTCAAGGTGGTCAACGGCGGTGGCTACGAGACGGTCCGCAAGATCGCCATGCGACAACAAAGGAACTGAAAATGCCTACGACGACCCTGCAGGGCAAGACACTGAGCACCGTCGAGCTGGACTGGAAGGAAGTCTTCTATACCAACTGCGGCATGGTCTCGGCCAGCAACGTCGACCAGGAACTCGGCTGGTGCAAGACCGACTTCGCGGCGACCGGTGTCGACTACGCCTACTTGCTCAGCCGGCGCGAGAACGACTGGTACCCGCACTACATCCACAACCTGGACAACCTGATCCGCTTTGGCGGGCTGTACCCGCCGATCCACGTCCAGGCCGACATCCGCCGCACCCGGCTGCTGGGCGCCACAGCGCACCTACGAAGGCGGCTGCATGCTGGTGCGGGCCAAGGACCGCATCTTCAAGATGAGCCACCTGAAGGGCAAGCGCATCGGCCTGTCCAAGAGCCTGAACACGCTGAAGGCCGACTGGTGGCGCATCACCGAGCACTACGGCATCCTGAACATGCTGATGCTCAACGACATGAGCATCGACGATGTCGAGATCGTCGAGTTCCCGCAAGCCGACGACTGGTACACCGACCCGAACATGCGCGGGCCTCTGAACAGCGCGACCGAGTTCTACATGGGGAAGGCGGACCACAAGCGCACCCTGATCACCCGCCCGTTGGAGACGGCGCTGCTGGAAGGCAAGGTCGATGCGATCTACACCCACAGCAAGACCTGGCAGCACCTGCAGGAAGACACCGGCAAGATCGCCGCGATCGAGGACCTGTCGCGCCACCCGGACTGGCGGCTGCAGGCCAACAACGAGCCCGCGGTCATCACCTGCAGCGACGTGATGGCCGAGCAGCATCCCGAACTGGTCGTCACCTTCCTGAAGGCCATGATCAAGGTCGGGCGCTGGGCCAACGAGCACAAGCACGCGGCGGCGGTGATCCTGGACCGCCAGACCTACTACCGCGACGTCGAGGACACCTACCAGAACATCAAGCTCATCGACATGGTGCCCAGCCTGTCGCCGAAGAACCTGGCGCAGATCGAGATCGGCAAGGACTTCATGCTCGAGCACGGCTACATCCAGCGCGACTTCGACGTGCACGCTGGGCCGCGCCCGAGTTCCTGGAGCGCGCGGCCAAGGAACTGATCGAGGAACGCTGGGAGAAAGCGACCGCGGCCAAGCTGCCGCTGGCGACCATGGTCAGGCTCGGCTAGTCGAGGGCGATGGATGAACGCCGACAGGTCAGCCCTGCAGCGCCGCTGGTCGAAAATGGCGAAGCGCACGCTCGGCTTCGACAACCTCTTCAAGATGCTCGCCGCCGTGCTGGCTTCGAGTCCCGTGCTGCTGCGCGCGCTGTTCAGGCCGAAGACCTCCGCCGCACTGCGCGAGAAGGTGATGCTGGGCGTGACCTCGGTCACCGATTGCCGCTACTGTGCCTGGGGCCACGGCCACTGGGCCATGGCGCACGGCGTGTCGCTGCAAGAGGTCAATCAGATCCTCGGCCAGCAGACCGAAGCGCTGCAGGCCAGCGCCCCGGCCGAGGCCGCGGCCATCCTGTTCGCGCAGCACTACGCCGAACAGCTCGAGCAGTTCGATCCGGCGGCGATAGCCCACCTGCGCACGCACTACAGCGACCCCCAGGTGGCCGAGATCCTCGCGTACGTGCGCACGGTCACCCTCGGCGGACTGGTCGGCAACACGCTCGACGCACTGCTCGAGCGCCTGCGCAGGAGCGGCCGCTCGCGCACGCCGAGCTGAGCGGGACGGACCGGGCTTGCAGTCAACCAACGGGAGTCGTCATGGAAGCGTTCTGGTGGTGGCCCTTCGGCGAGGTGGCTGAGGTCTCCGTGAGCCGGCTCGACGCGAACGCGCCGGTGACGGAACTCGACGCACGTCTCGCCGGGCTGCGCCTCGATCGGACACGCCCGATCGTCGCCACCTGCCGCGCCGGCGGGCGCAGCAAGATCGCTGTGCGCCTACTGCAGCGGGACGGCTTGCCTGTCGTGGATGAGGCTGAAGCGCGTTCACCCTGACTGCCGCGACGGTGTCCGCGCGGTGGCGCGGCATGCGCTCGCAGCGCCGAAACGCAAAGGACGTCTCGAGATGAAATCCGAAGACGCTGAAACAGAAGGCCAAGCACGAACTGGTCGAGTACGCGATGGTCGTCGCGTACCTGGCGATCGTGTTCGCTGCCTTCGTGTGGTACCGGCGCCTGATACTCGCCTCGCACGAGCTTGCCTATGCGAACTACGGGTTCGCGATCATCGAGGCGTTGATCCTTGGCAAGGTCATCTTGATCGGCCGCATGTTCCGCATCGGCCGCAGCCTGGAGGACAAGCCACTGATCTACAGCAGCCTGTACAAGACGGCTGTCTTCAGCCTGTTCTGCGCTGCCTTCGTCGTCGTCGAGCATACGGTCGCCGGCCTGTGGAAGGGTGCAGGGCTCGCGGCTGGAATGCGTGAGATATCGGAGAAGGGAAGCCACGAAGTTCTGGCGGGTAGCTGATGCTGTTCGTGGCGCTGTTCCCGTTCTTTGCGTTCAGGGAGCTGGGACGCGTCTTCGGGCGCGAACAGCTCCGGGAGATCTTCTTCCTGAGCCGCCCCGACCTCGCGGGTCGCGGCAAGGTGAAGCCATGAAGTCCGAACAGGGCCTTGCGGCGGTGCTGCGCCGCCGCCTGCCGATCTTGGAATGGGGTCCGCAATACTCCGGGCAGACCTTGGTCGGCGACCTCGTCGCCGCCGCGATCGTCTCGATGATGCTGATCCCGCAGTCGCTTGCCTACGCGCTGCTCGCCGGGCTGCCGCCGCAAGTGGGGCTTTACGCCTCGATGGCGCCGCTGATGCTGTACGCGGTCTTCGGCACCTCGCGTGCGCTGGCGGTCGGGCCGGTCGCCGTGGCCAGCCTGATGACGGGCGCGGCGGCCGCCCAGATCGCGAGCCAGGGGACGCCTGAACACCTCGGCGCCGCCGTCGTCATCGCGCTGCTGACCGGCTTCCTGACGCTGACGATGGGATTCCTGCGGCTCGGCTTCCTGGCGAGCTTCCTGAGCCATCCGGTCGTCTCGGGGTTCATCACCGCGGCCGCGGTGCAGATCGCGGCCGGGCAGCTGGGCCCGCTGCTGGGCATCAAGACCCACGGCGAGAGCTTGCTGGAGATCCTCGAGTCGCTGCTGCCTCACCTGGGCAGCGTCAAGCCCGTCACGGCGGCCATCGGCATCGCGGCAGTGGTCTTCCTGCTGTGGGCGAAAGGCGGCCTGAAGCCGTTGATGATGCGCTTCGGCCTCGCCGACAGGCCGGCGGAAATCGTCGCCAAGGCCGCTCCGGCGATGGCGATCGTCGTCTGCACGGCGGCCGTGGGCATGTTCGGCCTCGATGAGCGCGGCGTAGGCATCCTCGGCAAGGTGCCGGCCGGCCTGCCGGGCCTGGCGTTGCCGCCCTTCGACGCCGCGCTGTGGACGACGCTGCTGGTGCCCTCGCTGCTCATTGCCATCGTCGGCTACGTGGAATCGATCTCGGTCGCACTGACACTGGCTGCCAAACGTCGTCAGCGCGTCGACCCCGACCAGGAACTCATCGCGTTGGGTGTCGCCGACATCGGCTCGGCCGTCTCGGGTGGCTTCCCCGTCACAGGCGCGCTCTCGCGCTCGGTGGTGAACTTCGACGCGGGCGCGCAGACGCCTGCCGCGGGTGCGTTCGCGGCCATCGGCGTGACGCTGGCGACGCTGTTCCTCACGCCGCTGCTGTTCTACATGCCGAAGACGGCGCTGGCCGCGATCATCATCGTCGCGGTGCTGTCGCTGGTGGACTTCGCTGCGCTGAAGCACACCTGGGACTACTCGCGCGCTGAGTTCGCGGCCATGGCGGCCACGATCGTCGTGACCTGGCTGGACGGGGTCGAGTCAGGGTTGATCGCTGGCGTCGGGCTTTCGATCTTCCTGCATCTGTACGCCACCTCGCGGCCGCACGTGGCCGTCATCGGGCAGATCCCGGGCACCTCGAACTTCCGCAACGTCGAGCGCCACGAGGTGGTGACGGATCCGGAGATCCTCTCGCTGCGGGTGGACGCGAGCCTGTACTTTCCCAACGCGCGCTTCATCGAGGAACTGGTGAACGAGTCGGTGGCCGCCAACCCGGCGATCCGCCATGTCATTCTGGAATGCATTGCCGTCAACACGATCGACCTGTCGGCGCTGCAAAGCCTGTCGGCCATCAACAAGCGGCTCGCGGAAGGCGGCATCCGTTTGCACCTGGCTGGGGTGAAGGGGCCCGTGATGGACCGGCTCGAGCGATCGCAATTCCTACAGGAGCTGACCGGCAAGGTGCATCTGACGCAGTTCGACGCCGTCGCCAGCATCCGGCCCGAGCTTGCGGCCAGCGTGCTGCAAACGGTGCGCGCGCCGGCCACTGCGCCGGCTGCGTTGCCACGCCCTGATCACCGGTAGACCGTACGCCTCAATATGAACACCATCGAGATCACCTACCGTTACGACGGGACCGACCCGGCGCTGCGCGAGCGACCCGGCGACGCCGACGCAGCCCGACTGCGGCTGAACGACGGCAACCGGGCCTTCGCGGAGCTCTTCACCCGCCTCGATGAAGGCAAGCAGGTCTCGCGTCGGGTCATACCGATCGATCCGCGCGACCTGGGCCTGTGGTCAGGCGGCGATGCGCCACCGCAGCGGCCGTTTGCCGCGGTGCTGGGCTGCGCCGATGCACGTGTGCCGATCGAGTTGATCTTCAACGAAGGCCCCAACGACCTTTTCGTCGTGCGCGTCGCCGGCAACGGGCTGGGCGACGATGTGCGCGGCAGCCTGAACTACGCCCTCGACCATCTTGGCGAGAGCCTCAAGCTGATCGTGGTGCTCGGTCACAGCGGCTGTGGCGCCGTGACTGCCGCGGTCGATGTGTTCCTCGATCCCGCTGGCTACCTGGCGCTCGCG
The DNA here is from genome assembly GCA_963818005.1 of uncultured Pseudomonadota bacterium. Taxonomy (GTDB): domain Bacteria; phylum Pseudomonadota; class Gammaproteobacteria; order Burkholderiales; family Burkholderiaceae_C; genus Rubrivivax. Next base: position 48,649 of record CAWFQP010000009.1, on the reverse strand, counting down.
TCGAAACACGCGATCCGCTCGATCGTCGACCGCCTGCTGTTCATCGTCGATGCCTCGGCCAAGAAGATGGCCCAGGCGTACGGGGCAGACATCGTGCATCACCCCAACTACCGCGAAGCCCTGCTCGAGGTCGCCGTGGTGTCGAATGCGGCGCTGGCGGCCCACGCCCTGCAGCGCGAGATCGACAAGCGCGATGCCCAGGGCGTGCGCACCGCCTACGGCGTCTACCTGTTAGCGCAGCGCTCGGTCTGGGCGCCGCGTCGCGGAACGGACGAGGTGAAGGGCCTCGCGAGCCCGCCTGAGGATGCGCAAGGCTTCGTCGAGTTCGGCGACGCGGTGCTGCGCTCGCAGCGGATCGCGAGCCTGATCGGGCTCTGATGCAGGCCCAAGTTCGCCGTGATCCGACGGTCCGCGATCACGCGGCTCCCCGTGGCGCCGCTGCTGCTGACGATGGTGCCATTCGACGAACTGGTGCCGAAGCTGCTCTCGATTGGCCTGTAGCATCGCGCCCGTCGTGCACGCCCGGGCGTGCGGAATCCCAACCCCAAGGAGAAGTCCCGTCATGAAAACCCTCTATCCCCTCGCCCTCGCCGCGTTCATCGGCATGGCATCGCCCGTCCTGGCGCAACAGCCGAAGGTGCAGACCGCCGAGTCGGTGGCTTCCGCGCCCGGCCGCGGCGAGGCGGTGCGCACGGTGCGCGTGTCGGCCACGGTCACGGCCATCGACAAGGCCACGCGCACGCTGACGCTGAGGGGCGCCGACGGCAAGGAATTCCCGCTCGTCGCCGGCCCCGACGTGCGCAACTTCGACCAGATCGCGGTCGGCAACGAGGTCGTCGTCGGCTTCCTCGAGGCGCTGGCGATCGAGCTGAAGAAGGGCGGCGGCGCCAAGGTCGAACGCGTCGACTCCAGCGCCGGCGGCCGCGCCGAGGCCGGCGCCCAGCCGGGTGCGGTGGCGGCACGCAAGGTGACCGCCACCGGCGACGTGATCGCGCTCGACGCGGCCACGCAGACGGCGACGCTGCGCGGGCCCAACCGCACGGTGACGCTGCGCGTGCCCGATCCGAAGCAGTTCCAGATGATCGCGGTCGGCGACCAGATGCAGATCACCTACACCGAGGCGCTCGCGGTCTCGGTGGAGCCTGCGCCGAAAAAGTGAGCCGGCGCGCGGGCCCGCAGCCCTGCGCGGCGCGGGCTCCGCAGGCCCTCGCTGCGGAAGGTCGACGCGTGCGTGCGCGCGAGCATCCCGCCGGCCAGTGTGCGCGCCTCGAGGCCGTTCTGCAGGAGGCTGCGTGTCGCGAAGTGGGCGCGGCCGCCAGAGCGGCAGGTGACGTGGATGTCGCAGTCGCGCGGTAACTCGCTCGAGCGCACGCGCAACTGGCCGAGCGGCATGTCGCCGTGCAGGATGTCGGCGGCCACCATGCCGGCGAAACCGACCGGGTCCTTGGCCCTGCCGAGGCATCCGCCCGCCGCTCACGCATTCGCGGCGGGCGCTTCACCCGGGGTTTGCCCTGCGTCGCAAGATCGGACCCGACCCGCTATCGCGCAGACGGCTGCGAGGCAAGAAGCTGGCAGAGCGAATCGATGCCTTCGCCTGCCGCAGCACCATGGCGGGGGTCTCGGCCAGAAGCCCCGATGCGGGTTGTGCGCGGCGACGTTGCAGGCGGCGCAGAGGTTGGACACCCACCCTATGGCGACGATGACTCTCGGCTCGGAATGGCGCACTCGCGGCCAACACGTGGACCAGGCGCAGGCGCGTCGGGCAGCTCGGCCGACCCGGCGCGCGCAGGATCTCGCTCGCGTCCGCGACACAGTCGGCCCGGGCCAGGCGCGCTGAACGTGGCGGCGAGCTTCCCGCACCGCGGAGCGATGGCCTGGCGCTTCGCGGCCAACGTGTTCATCGGCACGACGCTCGTGTGGGCCGTGCTGCATGAGGTCGGCGGGTTGAGTCCGATCTGGGCGATCGCCGCGATGATCGCCTCGACCGACCCGCAGATGGACGTGGCAGCGCGGATGTTCAGGAGTCGCATCATCAACGTGCTCGTCGGCGCCGCGGTCGGTCTGGTGTTCATCCTCTTCGCCAGATCCGGCGAATGGATGCTGCCGATTGCGCTGGCGGGTACCGTGCTCATTTCGGCGTATCTGGTGCGAGTCCCGACCATGTGGCGGCAGGCGCCGATCACGGCGGCGCTGGTCATTGCGTCGGGGTTGTCGCTGCAGTCGAAGTCCGCCGGCATCGAACTCGGCCTGACCAAGGTCGCCGAAGTTCTGTTCGGCTGCGTCGTCGGCCTGGCGATCAGCGCATTGATGGCTCGCGTCTGGCCGCTTCCGGAGGCGCCCGCGACCTCGCCCGATGCGAGCGCGTAGGCCGTGCCCGGACGCCGGCATGCCGGCATGCCGATCCAGCCTGCCAGCGAGTTGGATCGGCAAGCGCCCGGTTCGCGCCCCGATCGGCGCGCACGGACACCGCAGGCGTTGACGGGAGGATCGGCATGAGCGACCCCGAGCCCACCGAACCACCGTACCCCGACCTCGAGCGGCACCTGCTCGCCGGCACGTCATGACCACAGGTCCCGCACCGGCGTCGCCGATCGGCATTGCAGTTCGCGACCTGGACCGCCTGCGTGGCATCGCCACCGTCGCTGCGCGACACGGTTTCGGCGCGCTCCTGATGCGCCTGACACTGGCGCCGCGGCTCTTCGAGCGCGCGCCGGCGGGCCAGCCTGGCCGAGGCCGACACCGCCGGCTTCATCGAAGCCTTCTCAGCGCTGCCCGGCCGGCACCGCATCCGGCTGCCGCGCGACATGGCGGTGCCGGCCAAGGCCGCGGCCACGCTCGAAGGCATCGTGCGCACGCCGCACCCCGACATCGACCTGATCGGCCTGGCGCAGCCGCTGCTCGAGCCCATCGTGCGCCAGCGCCTGTCGCCGCAGCAGTGGCTCGGCGAGACGCTCGGCGAAGGCAGCAGCATCGCATCGATGCTGCGCCAGGTGCCGGACCAGGTCGACCAGCTCCTGCACGACTTCGAAAGCGGCCACCTGCAGCTGCGCGTGCTCACGCCCGAGCTCGACCCTCAGCCGGACCGGCTGCACGCGCTGGGCGGGAAGCTGTCGCTGGCGGCGCGCTTCGGCCAAGCTGCTCGCCGCGGCGATCCTGGCACCGCAGGCCGCCGGCTCGACGGCGATCGCAGTGTCGGTGGGGCTGCTGGCGCTGGCTTCCGGCCTCGGCTGGGCGGTGCTGCTGTCTTGGCAGGGTTTCGGCCGCGGCAATCCGTTGAAGCTCGCGCCGCTGCTGCGCCGGTGGCGGCGCCGAGGCCGCGGCCAGCGCTGCTTGTTGCGCGCGCCAGCGTGCCGGCGTGATGCCGCCCCAGCGGCAAGAGCGCACGCCACCAGCTGCAGGTGCGTCCCGGCTACAACCTCGCCGGCAGGAATTGACCGTTCTACTCGCTCCAGAACGTAGACGCATGCGTGCGCGCGAGCATGCCGCCGGCCAACGTGCGCGCGCTGAACCCGTTTTGCAGCAGGATGCGCGTGGCGTAGTAAGCCCGGCCGCCCGAGCGGCAGATGAGCAGGATGTCGCGGTCGCGCGGCAGTTCGCCCAGGCGCGCGCGCAACTGACCGAGCGGGATGTGCGTGGCGCCCGGTACGTCCTCGACGGCAAGTTCGAAGGGCTCGCGCACGTCGAGCAGGAAGCCGTCCTCGGCCTCGGTCCAGTGGCTGACCGGCATGTCGCCGCGCAGGATGTCGGCGGCCACCATGCCGGCGAAATTGACCGGGTCCTTGGCGCTGCCGAACTGCGGCGCGTAGCACAGCTCGGCTTCTTCCAGGTCGTAGACCGTGGCGCCCATCTGCAGCGCCATCGCCAGCGCGCTGATGCGCTTGTCGACGCCGTCCTCGCCGAGTGCCTGCGCGCCGAGCAGCCTGCCGTCGGACTTGCGGAAGATCACCTTCATGGCGATCGGCTTGGCACCCGGGTAGTAGCCGGCGTGCGAGTTCGGGTACAGGTAGGTCTTCTCGTAGTCGGTGTCGCCCAGGCGTTGCAGCGTCTTCTCGCTGACGCCGGTCCAGGCCGCGGTGCCGCCGAAGAAGCCGATGATCGCCGTGCCCTGCGTGCCGCGGAAGCGAGAGTCGCGCCCGGCGATCACGTCGGCGGCGATGCGGCCCTGCCGGTTGGCCGGGCCGGCCAGCGCGACCAGGCCCCATTCGCCGGTGACCGGGTCCTTGACCTCGACCGCGTCGCCGACCGCGAAGATGTCGGGCAGGCTGGTGCGCATCTGCGCGTCGACGCGAATGCCGCCGCGCGCGCCGATCTCCGCACCTGCGGCCTTGGCCAGCGCCACGTCGGGGCGCACGCCCAGGGCCAGGATCGCCAGGTCGGCCGGATACACCGCGCCCGACTTCGTCAGCACCTTCAACGAGCCGTTCTCGCCCGGCTCGAAGCCGGCGACACCGTCGTTCAGCACCAGCTTCAGGCCATGGCGCTGCAGGTGGCCTTCGGCGATGCGCGCCATCTCCGGGTCCATCGGCGCGAGGATCTGCGATCCCATCTCGACCAGCGTCACGTCGAAGCGGCGGTGGATCAGGTTCTCGGCGGTCTCGATGCCGATGAAGCCGCCGCCGATGACCACCGCGCGCGTCTTCGGGCGTACGGTCTGGAAGCCCGCGTAGCGGTGCATGCCGGCCAGGAAGGGCGTGCCCTTCTGCATCCATTGGCGGATCGTGCGCGCGTCGGGCACGGTGCGCAGCTCGAAGATGCCGGGCAGGTCGATGCCGGGCAGCGGCGGGCGGATCGACGCCGCGCCGGGCGCGAGCACCAGCTTGTCGTAGGACTCGGTGCTCACCGCGCCGCTGGCCACGTCGCGCAGCCTGACGGTCTTGCTCGCGGGCAGGACCTCGATGCACTCGCACCCGGTGCGCACCTCGACCGCGAACATGTTGCGGAAGGTGTTGGCGTCGGCCACCAGCAGCGCCGATTCCTGCTCGATCACGTCGCCGACGTGGTACGGCAGGCCGCAATTGGCATAGGACACATAGGGCCCGCGCTCGACCATCAGGATCTGCGCGTGCTCATCCAGACGACGCAGCCGCGCCGCACAAGAGGCGCCGCCTGCGACGCCACCGACGATGATGATTTTCATGATGTCGATGATCGCCTGCCTGGCAGGCCGACACGCCTTGACGCCGGACAAGCCAAGGACCCGAAGTCCGGCTGCAGCGGATTGAATCGCCAGCGCGCCTTCAAAGGCCCGACACGGCGCGCGCATGCGGTCGGCATTGAAGTCCTGCGGCTGCGGCGGATGGTGCCCGTCGCGGCGAGACGCTTCGTTGAAGGGAAGGATCAGCTCACCGCGCTCGCTGGCCGCCGCGTCCGGCCAAGAATGTCATGGCACCACCAGCCGGCCGATGACCTGCAGTGGCGCTGCGGTGCCGGCACCGGCACGCACGACCACCGATTCGCCCATGGCCAGGCCGGCGCCGCCGACGAGCTGGCTGATGGTGATGCCGTGAGACACCAGCACCACCAGCTCGCCGGGCGGCAACGATTGCACGTACTGCCTGACCGCCGCCGCCTGCGCGTCGGCGCCGCTGCGGTCCTCGAAGATGTTGGACAGCGGCGCCCAGTCGTCATGGCGCCCGAAGGCCAGCATGGCGGTATCGCGCGTGCGGCACCACGGCGAGTTGCGCACCACCGTCACACGCAACTGGTGCGAAGCAAACCATTGGCCGATGCGCTTGGCATGCGCGATGCCGCTGGCATCGAGATTGCGCTGGCTCTCACAGCGATCGAGGCGCCAGCCCGGAGGGTCGCCCACGCCGGCCGTGGTCTGGGCGTGGCGCATCAGCAGCACCGCCCCGCTGCGCAGTTCGCGCAGCAGCGCCGTATCGTCGGCGGCGGCGCCGGCATGCACACCACCGATGACGCACAGGGCAATCAGGCCACGGCAGATCAGAACGACGTGCAATCGGCAACTCGGCTGGAAGCAGGACAGATCCTGGATCGTAGGACGCTTCCCATCACCCTGCGAAGCATCCGCACCGGGACGCAGTGCATCGACAACGGTGCCGGCCGCGTGGAATGATCGGGCATGTCGCTTACACCCGAGGACCTTCAGCGCGTGGCGTCACGCACCCTGTCGCACTACGACCGACAAGCCCAGTCCTACTGGGAAGGCACGCGCGATCACGACGTGAGCCAGAACGTCGACGCCCTGCTGCAAGCCATCGAGGCGCCGCCACCCTTCGAACTGCTGGATCTCGGTTGCGGCCCGGGGCGTGACCTCAAGACGTTCACGGCGCTCGGGCACCGGGCGACCGGCCTCGAGGGGTCGGCGCCGCTGGCCGCGTTGGCCCGAACGAACAGCGGTTGTGAAGTGCTTGAGCAGAACTTTCTGGCGCTGGAGTTGCCCAGCAGTCATTTCGACGGCGTGTTCGCCAATGCCGTGCTGTTCCACGTCCCCACCCAGGAATTGCCGCGCATCCTGCGAGAACTGCACGCCACGTTGAAGCCAGGGGGCGTGCTGTTCACCTCGAATCCCCGAGGCGACGGTCAGGAGGCTTGGAATGGCGACCGCTATGGCGCCTTCCACGATTGGCCGACCTGGCGCGACTTCCTGTGCGCTGCCGGATTCGTGGAACTGAGCCACTTCTATCGTCCGAGGGGCTTGCCGCGCGACCAGCAGCCTTGGCTGGCCAGTGTGTGGCGCAAGCCGCTGTGCTGACAGCCCGTCTTCGGCGGGCAGCTCGCGCTGCCGCCTGACGGCGACTCGTGAACCGCGACGTGTTCGGTCCTCGTCGCTTCGGCGCATCAGTATCCTGCGCATCAAGAATGGAAGCAGTGACGAGTCAAATAGCACCTTGCAGGTTGATCAGAAACTGCCCGACATCACGCCAGCGCAAGGCTGACCGGTGGCGCCGCGAGTCTGCGTTGAGCTGCTCGGTGTGGCGCGCGCGCATCTTCGTGCGCGCCGTCGAAAAGAGCTCGTTCAAAGCGCCGAACTACAGCGCGCCATCCTGTCTCGCCTCACCGGACCTCGATCGCGTCCAAGCCATTCGCTGATCTGATCGCCTGATCGATACGCGCGCGCACCCGGCCCCAAGGAGAACCTGTTCGCTTCGCTGAGTACCCGCGCTTCGGCACATTGCAGCAAGCATCGCGCTGCGCGGCGCCGATCCGACCACAGACGACCTCGCCAGAGGGTGAGTCATGAAGACGTTGTTTCTCGTACGGCACGCCAAGTCGAGTCGTGACGACCCGTCGTTGCCCGACCGGGATCGGCCGCTGGACGATCGCGGAAGGCAGGACGCGCCCAAGATGGGTAAACGCTTGGCCAAGCGCGACGTGAAGCCCGATCTGCTCCTGTCGAGCCCGGCGCTGCGCGCGCTGACAACCGCGCAACTCATCGCCGAAGAGATCGACTACAAGCGCAAGGACATCGTTGTCGACGATCGGCTGTATGCCAGCAGCGCTGACGACCTGCTCGCTGTCATTCGCGCGCTCGACAAGAAGCTCAACCGCGTGATGCTCTTCGGCCACAACCCGGAGTTCACCGATCTCGCGCATGGGCTGTCGAGCGAGATCATCGACATGCCCACCAGCGCGGTCGTCGAGTTCGACTTCGACACGAAGGCATGGTCCGATGTAGGCAAGGTCAAGCCGGCGAAAGTGGTATTCGATTGTCCGAAGAGGTAGTTCAGGTGGACCGCGGCGACGAATGCGTTGCCGCGATACGAGTCATCGGAAAGCGCATCTTGGACACCACTCGCGCCACCTCGGTCGGATCTTCGTCCTTCCGGCCGCGCACGTGCCACGCCGCCAGACCCATGGTCGCGAGAATCCCCTCAGTCAGGCGTGGCCGCCGGATCGTCAGCTGGCCATCGAACGACGAGCCCCAGTAGTACAGGCTATGCCGCGAGCCGGTGCTCGTAGAACGGGCACTGACGATCATCGAGGATCGCGTAGCTGGCGGCGAGGTCTGTCGGATCCGGGTTGAGCCAGGCGTCGACGTGTTCGGGCTTGATCGGAATGATGCAGCGGTCGTGGCCTGCGGCGGCCACTTCGGGCGGTGGCGCGTCGGTGATGGCAGCGAAGCTCAGCAGTTCACCCTGCGGCCCGGTCCAGCGCGACCACAAGCAGGCAACGAGCATCGGCCGGCCATCCCCGGGCAAGAACTCGAGCACGACGTTCTTGCCGTCGCGCTCGACGTTCTCGAAGAACCGGCTGATCGGCAGCAGGCCATGGCTGAGGCCGAACTGGCCTTTCCAGAAGCCTTCGAGGTTGTCGCGCCTGGCGTTGTAGGTGCCCGGAAACTTGTGGTCGTAGAACGCTGGCTTGCCCGCCGGGCGGCATTGATAGCGCATCGGCTTGACGACCTTCGCGCCGTTCTCGCTGACGATCACCGGTGCGTACCAGCCGGGAAAGAATCGCGAGTCTTCACCGAGCCAGTTCGCTTCGGCGCGAGTCCGCCAGCTTGCCCAGCAGCCAGGCCACCTTGCCCGCGGCGATGCGCTTGCTTTCGATGGCCGCCTTCGTGGTCTTCAACTGCAGCGTGCGCTCGGCATCTGCCAGGCGCTTGCGCTGCTTGAACAACTCCTTCTCCCACTCCGTGACCTGAGCGCGGTCGAAATCGGCGATGCTGTGCGCGATTGCCCGTTCGGTGTCGTCCTGCGGTTTGGCGAAGGCGGCGTCAACGGCCTTGGGCAACTTGATGCTGCGCTCGCTCAGCCTGAAACCGTACAGCCTGGCAAACTCGAGCAGGCTGATCGTCGCGCCGAGCATGCGCACATACTTCGTCCAAGCGTCTACAACCTGCGCGGAATAGCACATGCGGGCATCGTAACGTGCGACGTCCGATTCCTGGTCGTGCTGTCCACGGAGCGCCGATTGAGGTAGCGAGCGGTGGCCGTACACCATGCCGCGCTGGTGCGTCTCACCGAGCCGTGTTCATCTGACGCGCTTGAGATTTCCTCGCGCAGCTGCAAAGCGACTTCAATCTTTCACTTGAGAAGCATGATCCGGGAAAGTATGCTCGCACCGATGCAGATTGCAAGCCATCGAAAGGTCAGCCGCCGAGCACGTGCAGCACTGCTTGCAGTCTCCGTGCTGGCATTGCCCCAGCATCTTGCTGCGCAAGGCCATCCAGCAAGCTACCTGCTGTACGCGCATCCAAGTGCTTGCTTGACATACGGAGGCTGCGCCGGACTGTGGTGGGACGATCGCCGGCAGCCACGGCGCCCGATCGCACCGGAGCCTCCTTCAGGTCAGGCCGAGCCGGACATTTGGGGATCCATCGGCAGCCCCTGGGGCTATGTGCGCCGCCTGCCGCCGCCCACCCCGGAAGGCCATATTCAGCCCCGCTACCGAGACTCCAGCACCATCCGACCAGAGTTCAGCGAGCGCACGAGCCCGAAGATGCCCTGACCTGACACTGCATGTTCGACCGGATCACGAGAGCGCCGCCGGCTCCGTGGGACGACACACTGGGCGTGTTCCACGCTCCGCGCAAACTGACCAGCTACGATGCCACGGGAAGAAGCGGAGCGCTGTTTGTCGACCGCTTCATGAGCACGCCGATGCACTACCCGTGCAACTACGGCAACATCCCGAACACGCTGTCTGACGACGGCGACCCGGTGGACGTGCGGTTGATCACGCCGGTGCCGCTGATCCCCGGCGTGGTCGTGACCTACCGACCGCTGGGCCTGCCGCAAATGGAGGACGAGGCCGGAGGTGTTTAGGGTTGTGGGACACCTGCCCGGCGAAGAGACTGCGCACGGCCATGGCCATCGGCGCCGACCGTGCGATCCTGGTCGAAAGCACGGAAGAACTGCAGCCGCTGGCCGTGGCCAAGCTGCTGAAGGCGCTGATCGACAAGGAGCAGCCCGGCCTGGTGATCCTGGGCAAGCAGGCGATCGATGACGACTGCAACCAGACCGGCCAGATGCTGGCCGCGCTGGCCAACCTGCCGCAGGGCACCTTTGCCAGCAAGGTCGAAGTGGCCGATGGTTTTGCCAGCATCACGCGCGAGGTCGATGGCGGGCTGGAGACGCTGAAGCTCAAGATGCCGGCCGTGGTCACCACCGACCTGCGGCTGAACGAGCCGCGCTACGTCACGCTGCCCAACATCATGAAGGCCAAGAAGAAGCAGCTCGAGGTCTTCAAGCCGGCTGACCTGGGCGTGGACGTCAGCTCCAAGATCAAGACCCTGAAGGTCAGCGAGCCGCCCAAGCGCGGTGCCGGCATCAAGGTGCCGGATGTGGCGACGCTGGTGGACAAACTCAAGAACGTTTCGAAGGTGATCTGATATGGCCTCACTCGTCATTGCCGAACACGACAACCAGTCGATCCGCGGCGCCACGCTGAACACCGTCACCGCCGCGCTGGCTTGCGGCGGCGAGGTGCACGTGCTGGTGGCTGGCCACAACGCTGGCGCCGCCGCGCAGGCCGCCAGCCAGATTGCCGGCGTCACCAAGGTGCTGCATGCGGAGGGCGAGCACTTCGCCCACGGCCTGGCCGAAAACATGGCCGCCCAGGTGCTGGCCTTGGCTTCGAACTACAGCCACCTGCTGTTCCCGGCCACCGCCTCGGGCAAGAACATCGCCCCGCGCGTGGCAGCCAAGCTCGACCGTCGGCCAGATCTCCGACGTCATCAAGGTGAATGCCGCCGACACCTTCGAGCGCCCGATCTACGCCGGCAACGCCATTGCCACCGTGCAAAGCAGCGATGCCATCAAGGTGCTGACCGCACTGGCCGCTCCAAGATGGCGGCAATGAAATTGGCCTGCCGCGAAGCTGCCGGCCGTGAATGGCGGCGGAAGGCGGGTGCCCCGTCCATGGATTTCGTTGCCACATTGCCGGCCGCCGTCCTGCACCCTCAGCGACTGCTCTGGCGCGGGCAAATCGAACAGTCAAGTGACCGGACCCAGTCTTCTGCTGTCGCTCGACCAGTTGCCACAAACGACAGCGAGGCGCCGCATGCCGCCTCTGGATAATCGCGCTCGAACGCAACCCGGCATCAAGCGAGCGCCGGCAGCACCGTGCCGCGGCACTCGCCGAAGCCGATGCGCCGCGCGCCGGCGCGCTCGCAGTGGGCGCGCAGGATCACCGTGTCGCCGTCCTGCAGGAAGCTGCGGGTTTCGCCTCCAGGCAGGGTCAAGGGCTGCTTGCCACCCAGCGACAGCTCCAGCATCGAGCCGCCCTGCCCCGGCTGCGGCCCCGACTGGGTGCCGGTGCCGAGCAGGTCACCGGTCTGCAGGTTGCAGCCGCCGCTGCTGTGGTGGGCCAGCATCTGCGCCACGCTCCAGTACGCGTCGCGGAAGTTCGAGCGGCTCAGCTCGTGCGGCGGCAGGCCTTGCTGACGCATGCCTTCGGTCTGCAGCAGCACCTGCAAAGCGATGTCCACCTGGCCGCTGCCGCGGTTGCGCGCGCTGTCCAGGTAGGGCAGCGGCTGCGGATCGCCGGCCGGCCGCGTGAAGGGCGCGCGAAACGGTTCCAATGCCTCGCGCGTGACGATCCACGGCGAAATGGTGGTGGCAAAGTTCTTGGCCAGGAAGGGACCCAGCGGCTGGTACTCCCAGGTCTGGATGTCGCGCGCCGACCAGTCGTTGAGCAGCACGATGCCGAACCAGTCGTCCTCGGCCTGCTCCATGCCCATCGGGTTGCCCTGGGCATTGCCGGCGCCGACGAACACGCCCAGCTCCAACTCGTAGTCCAGGCGCTGGCAGGGGCCGAACTTCGGCTCGGTGGCACCGGCCGGCAGCGACTGCCCGCTCGGCCTGACGAAGGCCTGCGGACTGATGCCGATGCTGGACGCACGGCCGTGGTAGGCGATCGGCACCCACTTGTAGTTGGGCAGCAGCGGGTTGTCGGGCCGGAACAGCTTGCCCACCGCGGTGGCATGGTGGATGCCGGTGAAGAAGTCGGTGTAGTCGCCGATGACGCAGGGCAGGTGCATCTGCACCTGGGCCTGCGGCAGCAGGCACAGCTCGAGGAACGGCGCCTGGTCGCTGCCTTCGGCCAACGCCAGCGACAGTGCGCTGCGCAGCGTACGCCGCAGCGCCGGGGCGGCACTCATCAACGGCTTCAGGTCGCCCGCGGCCAGCGGCGCCAGCAGCTCGTCGATGCCCGGGCCCCAGGGGCATTGCGCGCGTGCCAGCTTCAGGTCGAGCACCTGGTCTCCGATGGCCACGCCGATGCGCAGCGGCTCGTCCTGCCCCGCGCGGCGGAAGGCACCGAAGGGCAGGTTCTGCACAGGGAAGTCGCTGTCCGGCGCATTCGCCGATTCAACCCAGCTGCGCAATGCGGCGTCGTGTGTGTGGTCCAGCATGGTCAGCCCCTGGCGTGTGCCAACGTGTTGTCGCGCGCCAGGGCCAGGGCCTCGTGCAGCACCGCGCGGTCGCCGACGTGGTTGGCCAGGATCAGCACCAGCTTGGTGGTCAGCATCTCGGCCTGCGCTTCGCTCAGGCCGCGCTGGCTGTCGATCAGCTCGCGGTAGAAGTCGTCCGGGTCGGGCAAGTTCGGTTGGCGCTTCAGCGGCATGGCGGCTCCTTCAGGGCTGAGCGGTGGCGCGGCGCAGCGCAGCGCGCACCTTGGCGGCGTCGAAGCGGCGCCAGCGCGCGGCCACGTGCTGGTCGGGCCGGATCAGGTAGACCGTGCCGGGCTGGGCGTCGTAGCGCTGCGTGAGCAGGCCAGCCACGTCCTCGACGTCGCCGCCGACCGACAGCACGCGGGCGACGAGACGGCCTTCGGCCACGCGTTCCACCGGCGGCCGATCACCGAAGGCCAGCAGCGTGAAGCCGCCGGCCGGGCCATGCAGCGTGTTCAGCACGTTCAGCAGCCAGACGTCGCGCCCGGCATGCCGCAGCGGCGCATCGGCGCAGTTGGTACCCGGCTTCATCGCCCCGGCAAAGGGCTCCTCGTCGGGCGTGTTCAGCGACGAGTGCAGGTAGGGCGTGGGCGTGGACAGCCGGCCGCTGTTGATCAGCGGACGCGCGAAAGCCTCGGTGCGCGCCAGCTCCAGCACCGCATTGCGGTAGCGCAGGCTCACCGGGCTCTTCGGCGAGATGAAGTCGGTGGCACGCGTCGAGTTCAACAAGTTGTCGTCGGCAGCGAAGGCGCGCTCCTCGTGGTAGCTGTCGATCAGCGCCTCGGGCGCGCTGCCATCGAGCACCAACTTCAGCTTCCAGCCCAGGTTGTCCACGTCCTGGATGCCGGTGTTGGCCCCGCGCGCGCCGAAGGGCGAGACCTGGTGCGCCGCATCGCCGGCGAAGATCACGCGGCCGCAGCGGAAGTTGTCGATGCGCCGGCAGGCGAACTGGTAGACCGACACCCATTCCAGCTCGAAGGGCAGCTCCGGCCCCAACATCGCCTGGATGCGCGGGATCACGCGCTCGGGCCGCTTCTCGGCCTCGGGGTCGGCGTCGCGGCCGAGCTGGAAATCGATGCGCCAGACATCGTCGCACTGCTTGTGCAGCAGCACGCTCTGGCCGCGGTGGAAAGGCGGGTCGAACCAGAACCAGCGTTCGGGCTCGGCACCCAGCCGCTGCCTGCCATGCGCCTGCGCCTGCGCAGTACACCCGGCTCGAGCACCACGTCGGCGATGAGGAAGCGGTCCTCGAAGAACTGGCCGGTGAACTTGGCGTCCACCATCTTGCGCGTGTCGCTGTTGGCGCCATCGCAGGCGACCACCCAGTCGGCCAGCAGGTCGAAGCGGCCGTCGGGCGTCTGCACGCTCAGCCGCGATTGGTCGGCCTGCTGCTGCAGCGCCACCAGCTTGTGCTTCCAGCCGATGTCGATCAGCGGGTGCGCCTCGCAGGCGTCGACCAGCGACTGCTCGACGTAGTACTGCTGCAGGTTGATCATCGCCGGCATCTTGTGCCCGCTCTCGGGCAGCAGGTCGAACTGGTAGACCAGCTCGTCCTCGAGGAACACCTTGCCGACCTGCCAGCGCACGCCCTTGGCCACCAGCGGATCGGCCACGCCCAGGCGGTCCCAGATCTCCAGCGGCCGTTTGGCATAGCACACGGCGCGCGAGCCGACGCTGACGGTGTTGTTGTCGTCGAGCAGCCGCACGGGGATGCCGCGCTGCGCGCAATCCAGCGCCACGCTCAGGCCGATCGGCCCGGCGCCGATCACCACCAGCGGGTGGCGCTCGACGCGGCCTTCGCGCTGCGCGGCGCTTTGCCGGTACGGGAACTCGGGGTAGGCGTAGCTCTTGGACATCGCGTCCTCACGCTCCCAGTTCGGCCTCGTGCATCCACTGGGCGTGCTTCGGCGCGCGCTTGGTCTTCGACCATTCTTCGAGCATCGCCCACTTCACGTCGTCGAGCTTCTTGTACATGTCCGGCGTGCCGGTGTCGCAGGCCAGCTCGAGGCGGTGGCCGTTGGGGTCGAAGAAGTAGATCGACTTGAAGATGGTGTGGTCGGTGGGGCCCACCACCTCGATGCCGGCGGCTTCGAGCCGGGCCTTGGTGTCCAACAGCTCCTGCACGCTGCCCACCTTGAAGGCGATGTGCTGCACCCAGTCCGGCGTGTTGCTGTCGCGGCCCATCGGCGGCGATTTCGGCAACTCGAAGAAGGCCAGCACATTGCCGTTGCCGGCGTCCATGAACAGGTGCATGTACGGGTCGGGCGCATGGGTCGAGGGCACCTTGTCCTCGGCGATGGCGAGCACGAAATCCATGCCCAGGTGCTTGCGGTACCACTCCACGGTTTCCTTGGCGTCGCGGCAGCGGTAGGCGACGTGGTGGATGCGTTCGATCTTCATGGTTCAGGCCTCCAGCGATTTCCACATGTCGATGTCGCGCTCTGCGGTCCAGATGCGCGGGTCGGGGTAGCGCGTGGCCTCGTCGTAGGCACGGGTCACGTCGAAGGGCATGCAGTGGTCGAAGATGACCCACTGGCCGTACTTGGGCTTGAGCTTGTCGAAGGTGTCCTTGTAGACGTTGCGCAGGTCCTTGCCGGCGGCGGCGCCGGCCTTGACGCTGGCGTACAGCTCGCTGACGAACTCGCGCGTGCCCTGCAGCCCGCGCGCCACCTCGTCCGCGTTCTGCAACGCCGCGCCGCGGCCCGGCACCAGCTTCTCGGGCTTCAGCGCGGCGATGTTGTCCAGCGTGCGCGGCCAGTCCTGGAAATAGGCATCGCCGGCATAGGGCGTGGCGTCGAACTCGACCAGGTCGCCACTGAACAGCACCTTGTCCTGCGGCAGCCAGACCACGGTGTCGCCCTTGGTGTGGCCGCGGCCCAGCTGGATCAGCTGCACTTCGAGCTTGCCCAGCCACAGCGTCATCCTGCCGGTGAAGGTGAGGGTCGGCCAGGTCAGGCCCGGCGGCACTGATTCGACGTTGCGGAACAGGCGCGGGAAGCGGCCGATCTCGCTGGCCTTGTCCTGCTCGCCGCGCTCCTTGATCAGGCTCAGCGTGTCCTCGCTGGCGAGGATGTGCTCGGGCCGGTAGGCCGCCGCACCGAGCACGCGCACCGCGTGGTAGTGACTCAGCACCACGTACTTGATCGGCTTGTCGGTAACTTCGCGGATGCGCCGGATCACGTCCTGCGCCATCGCCGGCGTGGCCTGCGTGTCGATGACCATGACCGCGTCGTCGCCGATGACGATGCCGCTGTTCGGATCACCCTCGGCCGTGTAGGCATAGGCATGCTCGGACAACTTGGTGAAGCTGACGGTCTTTTCTTCCAGGTCGGCCTGGCTGGCAAAGGCTTTGCTCATGCAGTCTCCAGATGGGCTGGGAGCTCGGGATGCCCCCAAGGGGAAGTACGGACTTGATTCTAGCGACAATGTTCGTTACTGTCTAACGTATTCGTTTAAGTAGAACTACCAATGCCCCTGTCCGCCACCCGAAAGAGCCCGGCACCAAGCGCGCCGCCGCCGCGGCTGCAACGCGGCATTCAGAGCGTCGAGGTCGGCGGCCAGTTGCTGCGCGCGCTCGCGCACCAGGGCCGGCCGATGGCGCTGAAGGACCTGGCGCGCGAGGCCGGCATGAGCGCGGCCAAGGCCCACCCCTACCTGGTGAGCTTCGGCAAGCTCGGGCTGATCGAGCAGGATGCGCAGTCGGGCCGCTACGGGCTGGGGCCGCTGGCCATGCAGCTGGGCCTGATCAGCCTGCAGCAGTACGACCCGGTGCGCCTGGCCACGCCGCTGATCGGCGAGCTGGCGCGCACGCTCGGCCACACCGTCGGCGTGGTGGTGTGGGGCAACCGCGGACCGACGGTGGTGCGCATCGAGGAGGCGCCGTCGGCCGTGCACGTGAACATGCGCCACGGCACGGTGATGAGCCTGCGCGGCACCGCGTCGGGCCTGCTGTTCTGCGCCTACCTGCCGCGCGCGACGCTGCTGCCGCTGCTCGTCGCCGAGCACGAAGGCCACAAGCGCGCGGCCGCCTTCGACACGGCCTTCCAGGCGCAGCTGACGCGGGTGCGCGAGCAGGGCCTGGCGCAGGCGGTGGATGCGTCGGTGCCGGGCATCAGCGCGATGGCTGCGCCGGTGTTCGACGTCGGCGACCGCATCGTCATGAGCCTGACGGCCATCGGCCCGAGCGCCATTTTCGATGTGCGCGCCGACGGCGCTGTGGCGCGCGTGCTGCGTCACAGCGCGGGCGAGCTGTCGCGTCAGCTCGGTGCCGCCCTGCCCTGAGCATCGGCGACGCCTCCGGACGGCGTACTCAAGTCCCATTGCAGTCGGACAGATCGGAAGCGGCCGGTTGGGGGCTTTGCCACGGTGATCCGTCGCTGCTCACCCATGCTCGACGCCGGCCGGGGCGTGCCTGCTCCCGCCAGCTTGCCCGCGCGCGGCCACCTTGGCGTCGGCGCCGGCGCGAAAGTGCCACCACAAGCGTGCGGAGCAGCTCGTTGCCACCGCAAATCGACGCTTGACCCGCGCTACCGGCTCTTCCACACCCAGGCTGGCGCGCTTGAAATGGGTATCCGTCCCTACTTCTTGCCGCCTGGCCTGGGCAATCCAATCACCGTGCCCTCGCGCCTGGCGTCGGCCGCGCCGTACTGCTTGCCGGTGTGCGCGTCGACGACCACCGCCTGCACCGAGCCGATGTCGGCCGGGGGATTCACCGTATACCCGAGCGCCGTGAGGCCGGCGAGGGCCGTCGGCGAGAATCCGGTGAACTTACTGCCGGGCGCGCCGTTGTCGATGTTGATCGTGCTGCCGGCCGAGGTGACGGAGAGCCGCGGCGCGTCGATCGCATCCTGGATGGTCATGCCGTGGTCCAGCAGATTCAGCGTCACGTTGAACACAGAGTTGATGATCGTAGAGCCACCGGGCGAGCCGTACGCGATGATGGGTTCGCCGTCGGCGTTGAAGATCATCGTCGGCACCATGCTGCTGCGCGGCCGCTTGCCGGGCGCGACGTCGTTGGTTGCGGGCTGCCCGGTAAACGGGTTCGTCGACGGCGTGAAATTGAAATCCGTCAGCTCGTTGTTGAGCAGGAAGCCGAAGCTCTTGAAGCAGCTGATGGCCGTGCAACCGGGCGGGTAGTAGCCGGCGAACATACCCGCGCCGTGCGACGACTCGATCGTGTTGGTGTAGGACACCATGTTGCCCCACTTGTCGACCACCGAGAAATGCGTGGTCGAGCCGCCGGGACCGCTGAAGGACTCGAGCGCTGCGACGTCGGTGCCGTTGTCGGCGCAGGTCGGGTCTTCCAGCAGCGGATTGCCGGCAGTGGGATTCGGCGTGAGCCGCACGCCGGGAACGATCTGGTCGCCGCGGGGCGCGACGTAGTCCGGGTCGATGAGCCCCTTTTCCGGCACGCACGAGAAATCGGCGTCGCCCATCCACGTGGCGCGATCCGCGAACGCGATGCGCATCGCGTCGGCCATCACGTTGAGCGTCTTCGTCGTGCCGAAGCCGTAGCCCGCGGCGGCGTCGCCGATCGGATAGCGCTCCAGCATCCCGAGCATCTGAATCACCGTGAGCCCGCCCGACGACGGCGAGCTCATCGCCTTGATCGTATAGCCGCGGTAGGTGCCGACGACCGGCGTGCGGATCGTGGCTTCGTAATTCGCGAGATCCTCGAGCGTCATGCTTCCGCCGGCGGCGCCAGGAACAGTGGACCGGAAGCGCTTCTGGCCTTCGATGATGCCGTTGGCGATGTCCCCGGTGTAGAACGCGTCCGGGCCCTCGGCCGCAATCGTGCGCAGGGTTTCGGCCAGCGGCTGGTTCTGCACGATCTCCCCTACGGCGACCCGGGAAACGCCGCCGGGACAGAAATAGGCCTCGCTCTCCGGATAGTTGCGCGCGCGCTGGCTGCAGCTCGCCGCAACGTAGCGCGGGGTCGCGGCGAAGCCTTCATCGGCGAGCTTGATCGCCGGCGCGATCACCTGCGCGAGCGTCAGATTGCCCCAGCTCTCGACCGCCAGTGCGGTGCCGCGGACCATGCCCGGTACCCCGACGGCGAGGCCCGACGTGGACGCGGCGTCGAAGCTCTTGCCATCGAACATGCCCGGCGTGGCAAGCGCCGGCGCGCGTTCGCGCGAGTCGACGGCGAACGTGCTCCCGCTGCTCGCCAGGTGAATCAGCATGAAGCCGCCGCCGCCGATGCCGGCGGATTGCGGCTCAACGACGTTGAGCGCGTAGGCAATTGCGGCCGCGGCGTCGACGGCATTGCCGCCCGCTTCGAGAATTTTCGCGCCCGCTTCCGCCGCGTAGGGATTCGCCGTCGTGACCACTCCCTGGCGAAATGCCTTGCCGGCCCAAGACGGCGGACCCTTGCCTTTCGCCTGGTCCGGCAGCGTGTTGCCGGGTGGAACGCCAACGGTTTCGTCGCGTCCGTCCGCGAACGCTGGCGTCGTAAAGGCCAGTCCGAGCAGCAGC
The DNA here is from genome assembly GCA_963818005.1 of uncultured Pseudomonadota bacterium. Lineage (GTDB taxonomy): Bacteria > Pseudomonadota > Gammaproteobacteria > Burkholderiales > Burkholderiaceae_C > Rubrivivax. The sequence continues at coordinate 29,814 of CAWFQP010000009.1, read as the reverse complement.
AAAGCTACGGCGCGGCGCAGCCACGAAGGGAAATCGAAGCGAAAACTGACAGACATGATACCACCTCGCAATGATGAACCTGGCGAAGTGCAACGCAGGTAGCGCTGCGGAACCAAGGGATGCCGGCTCGCCTGGCGAGCAAGACCTTCGCCTGCGACGCGACGGTGATAAGCGAACGCAGCCTCCTGCAAGCGAACCCGAGTATGAGTGAGCGGCGTGAATTGTCAATCTGGCACGGGGGGGTGTCCGAAATTCTGTATGTGAGGCGGTTTACTGAACTGGCTGTTGGCTGATTTCTCTTCTGTCTTCAGGCCCCTGAACCCGGGCGGCCCCGTGCAGTCGGCACGGCGCAAGTGCTTGCACATGTACTTCTACTTCATGGATCGCCATCTGGGCCTCATCCATGTGCGCTTGCAGACTTGGTTCCCGTTGCAGATCCAGGTCTACCTCAACGGCCACGAGTGGCTCGCGCGCAAGCTCACCGCTCGCGGCATCGGCTACACCAAGCTCGACAACACCTTCGCCCGAGTCGAGGAGCTGCCGCGGGCGCAGCGCCTGGCCGACCGCTTCGCTCACCTGGACTGGCCGAGCATCCTGAACCGCTATGCGCGACTGGTCATGCCGCAGCTGGACGATGTGCTGCACGGCTGCGAGTACTACTGGGTCGCGGCGCAGGCCGGAAGCCATGAAACTCGCGGACCGCGGCGCGGGTGCCGCGGGGACCCGTCGAGTCGGCACCACGCGCCGATCGAGGTGCCAAGTCCCAGTGCTTCGGGCAAGCGCGAACCCGGTGCGAACCGGTTCCGTGGCCACTCCTGGGCCTTGCCGAGGCCGTTCGAAGCTCCTATGCTCGCGCACCACGATGCGCAGCGACGACGCGCGTCGAGCGCCAACAGCGCCAACAACAACAGTCGGAGGCACCGCATGTTCGCCGTCCTCGGGATCCTCGTCTCGCTCGCGCTGCTCATCATCCTCGCCTACCGCGGCTGGAACGTGATCCTGCTCGCGCCGCTCTGCGCCGCGGTCGCCGCGATCCTGAGCGTCGGCGACGAGACGCCGCTGCTGGCGACCTATACGCAGGTCTTCATGCCGGCGCTCGGCACCTACCTGATGAAGTTCTTCCCGCTGTTCCTGCTCGGCGCGGTGTTCGGCAAGCTGATGGACGATTCGGGCTGTGCGCGCTCGATCGCGCATCAGATCGTGGAGTGGACCGGCAAGGAGCGGGCGATCCTTGCGATCGTGCTCGCCTGCGGCATCCTCACCTACGGCGGCGTCTCGCTCTTCGTCGTGGCATTCGCCGTGTTCCCGATCGCGCTCAGGATGTTCCGCGAGGGCAACATCCCGAAGCGGCTGATCCCGGCGGCGATCGCGCTCGGCTCGTTCACCTTCACCATGACCGCACTGCCGGGCACGCCGGCGATCCAGAACGCGATTCCGATCCCGTTCTTCGGTACCAACACCTTCGCCGCACCGGGGCTGTCGATCATCGCCGCGCTGATCATGTTTGCCGCCGGGACGCTCTGGCTCAGCCTGCGCTCGCGCCGCATGCGCGCCGCCGGTGAAGGTTTCGGCGAGGAGGCGCCCGCCAAGCCGGGCGCCGCAACGCTCGAGGAGGCCGAGCCCGGCGACGTCCCGCCGTTCTGGATCGCGATCATCCCGGTGCTGCTGGTGCTCGGCATCAACTTTGTCTTCACGAAGTACATCGGACCGGCAATGGACACCGACTACCTCGCCACCGCGAAGTACGGGCGCACCAACGCCGGGGCGGTGAGCGGCATCTGGGCGATCATCGTCGCGATGCTGGTCGCGTGCGTGGTCCTGGTCGCGCTCACCTGGAAGCGCTTCGCGAAGGTCCAGCGCTCGTTCAACGAAGGCGCGCTGGGCTCGATGCTGCCGATCCTGAACGTGGCCTCGGAGGTCGCCTACGGCGCGGTCATCGCCAGTCTCGCGGGCTTCGCGCTCGTGCGCGACTGGCTGCAGTCGGTGACCACCAATCCGGTGATCGGGCTGGCGCTGATCGTGAACGTACTCGCCGGCATCACCGGTTCGGCCTCGGGCGGCATGAGCATCGCGTTGCAAACCCTCGGCGCCAAGTACCTCGAGGCGGCGCAGACCGTCGGCATCAGCGCCGAGATCCTGCACCGCGTCGCCGCGCTCTCCTCGGGCGGTCTCGACGCCTTGCCGCACAACGGCGCGGTGATCACGCTGCTCGCGATCTGCAGCCTCACCCACAAGCAGTCGTACTTCGACATCTTCATGGTCTCGGTCGCCTTCCCGCTGGTTTCCCTCGTCGCGGTGATCGCGCTGAACGGGATGTTCGGCACTTTCTGATCCCGGAGGATGGCGACATGCGATGCCTCGCTTTTTTCGCCGCCGCGGTGCTCGCCGCCGCGCCGTCTGCCGCGCGCGAGCTGCGCCTGCTCGCCGCCGAGCTCCCGCCCTACACCTTTCAGATCCCGCCCGCGAGCGTCGCCGAGATCCCCGGGCCGGGCCAGGGCTTCGTCCACGACGTGGTGCGCGAGATGGCGAAACGCGTCGGCCACTCGGGTGCGATCGAGTATCTGCCGTGGGGCGAGGCGCAACGCATCGCGAGGAGCGAACCCAACATCGGCATCCTCTCGCTCACACGCTCGCCGGAGCGCGAGAAGGAGTACCGCTGGATCGCGAAGATACTCACCGACGACCTGATCGTGGTCGGCGGCCAGGGCATCGACGTGTCCTCGCTCGACAAGCTTCGGGACCGGCCGACGGGGGTGCTGGCGCGCTCCGGCGCCGAGGCCTTGCTGAAGGAGCGCGGCTTCACCCGCATCCTGCCGCAGCCCGAGGAGTGGCTGAACGCCCGCCTGATGCGCCAGCGCCGCATCGACGCCTGGCTCGCGCCGCGGCTGATGGTCATCTACGCGATGGTCGAGACGCGCGGCAACCTCGACGCGCTCACCTTCGGCGAAATCGTGCGCCAAAGCGAGATCTGGTTCGCCGGCTCGCGCGAACTTCCCGATGCCGAGGCCGCGAAATGGCAGCAGGCGTTCGCGGCGATGCAGGCCGACGGCAGCTACCGGCGGATCGCCGACCAGTACAACCGCATGAAGGTCGTGCCGATCGCCGACGATCTGCGGCGCCGCTTCGGCGAGCCGGTCTGGGCCAACTGAACGCGTCAGCGACAAGCCGGCGCCGCTTTGCTCTGGCACATAGGCAATCACCGCACCATAACCGGCGTCGCGATAAAGCGCCTGCACGGCCAGTGCAGCCGCCTTCAGTTGATCCATGGTCAGCTCGCCCTTGAAGCGAGCGAGCGTCGCGTTGAGGACCTCGGGCTCCAGCAGCGTGTTGCCTGTGACGACGAGTTCGGTGATCGGCACGGTCACAACCTGTGCCTGGCCCGCTGCGCCCACGCAAAGCATCAGCCAGCAGACAAGCCGTGCTGAGACGCTTCGTGCACTCGTCATCTGCGTTGCCCGCGTGCGCGATCGAGCCGTTCAGGTTCTCGATCGGGTTGGTCGTGCGCAGCGTGCGGTACAGCGCCCCGCTCAGAGCCAACAGCGCTGCAATTCGAAGCCTCGCAGCATGCCTGCGTCTGGTCCACACGCGGCCGCCCATGATCGTGTCGACGCGCCCAATCCGGCTTCGCATTCATCGCGGTTACTCATGTCGGATTGCCGCGAAACCGTGTCGTCCGTCTGCTCCGGCTGTGGCCATCGGCCGGCGTACAGGGAAGCACCGCCCAGACCCAGCCCGGGCCGGAGCAAATGGACCGCCTGGCAATCGCGGTGATCTGCAACGACGTCCACAGCCGCTGCGTCGAGACGGCCGCGGCGCGCACCTGGCGGCTCGCGCTGCGCCGGCCGTTGCTGTTCCAGGCACCCTGCAATGCCGAGCCTCACCATCACCACGAACGGGGTCACGACGCGCGGTTGGGCACAATCCAGGCGCGAATTTGCCGTGTCCGTTGGGCGGACCGGCAAGCAACAGACGCCGACCGGAGTTTCCATGACCCGAGTGCTGCATGCTCTTCGAGCGCTGGCCATCGCAGCCGCTGTCGCCGCAGTGTTCGCGCTTGCGCCGGCAGGCGCCACGCAGGCACTTGCGCAGGCGAGCAGGTTCTCGGCCGAGATCGCAGGCATCGAGATTGCTGAGAAGCGGGTGACGTTGAAGGCGAGCATGGGTCAACAGACGCTGCGCGTGGCGCCCGGTGTGGCACTCGAGGCGTTCAAGCCCGGCGACAAGGTGCTGGTGACCTTCGGTCAAGACGGTACCGAGCCGATCATCACCAGCATCGAGCTGATCAAGACCTGATGCGTGAAGGCCCGGCGCAATGCCGTCGGCCGCAGCTTCGTCAGGCTCTGCCGGACCGGCCGCGCGCCGGCGCACAGCCACCGGTACCGGTGAGGCGCGGATGTCCTTGACGATGCTGCGCATCGCGGTGTCCAGCCCGCCCGGCGTGTCGATCTGCAGCACGACCAGCTGAGCCCGCTCGCGCGCCGCGCGCTCAGGTGAACGGGCGACCTGCTCCGCGGTCGCCGGGCCGATGGCACCGTCGATACGCAAGACGAACACCCGCTGCGCGTCAAGCGGGGGTGGCCTCAAGCCTCGAGGCGGAAGCCAACCTTCAACGTGACCTGGAAGTGTGCAACCTTGCCTTCGACAACGTGCCCGCGTGTCCCGATGACCTCGAACCAATCGATATGGCGCAGCGTCTTGGCCGCGGTCTCGATGGCCTGCCGGATGGCATCGTCCGAGCTGGAGTCCGACGAGCCGACGAGCTCGACCTGCTTGTAGACGTGGTTCGACATGGCGAGCTCCTTGTCTTGCGTGTGCCATCGCTCGGGGGCCGTGCAGAAGAACCTCGATCGCGCCGCGCAGTGTCTGTTCCCACAAGCGCAGCGTACACCTGCGGGCCATGACACGTCTCATCCATCGACATCGGGCAGCACCGGTCGCGGTTGCGGCCGATCGGCGACTTGCATGGTCAGCGAAGTACCGACTGGAGCCAACTGCCCGCGCAGCGCGCGCCTGCAGTCTCTCGTCCCCATCGGCCTGCCCCGATCGGAAACGATCATTCCGGCTCTTCGTCGCTTCCGCCGATGCGCTGCACCAGCAACTTGTCCACACGCTTGCCGTCCAGGTCCACCACCTCGAAGCGCCAGCCTTCCCATTCGACGCTGTCGCCGGTGCCGGGCAGCCGGCCGAGCAACAGCATCACCATGCCGGCCAGCGTGTTGTAGCGCCCGCGGTCCTCCTCGGGCACTTCCTTCAGGTCGAGGCGGTCCTTCAGCTCGGGCATCGGGATCAGCCCGTCCATCAGCCAGCTGCCGTCGGCGCGCTGCGTCGCCCAGGCCTCCTCGCCGGGGTCGGCGCCGACGAATTCGCCGGTGATGGCCTCGAGCAGGTCGCGCTCGGTGATCACGCCCTGCACCGCGCCGTATTCGTCGACCACGAACACCATGTCGGCGCTGGTCTGGCGGAAGTGCTCCAGCAGTTCCATGCCCGACAGCGTCTCGGGCACGAACACCGGCGGCTTCAGGTGTTCGTTCAGGTCGGGCTTCAGGCCCTGCGCCAGCGGCGGCAGCAGCGTGTGCGCCGCGACCACGCCGATGACTTCGTCCAGGCTGGCGCGGCACACCGGGTAGCGCGAGCGGCCGCTGTGCATCATGCGCTCGAGCATCTGCTCGATCGGCGCGCCGGCGTCGAGCCAGACGATGTCGGCGCGCGGGATCATCATCGAGCCGATCTGCCGCTCGTCCAGGCGGAACACGTTGCGCACCATCTGGTGCTCCTGCGCCTCGATGACGCCGGCGTCGACGCCCTCTTCCAGGCTGGCGGCGATCTCTTCCTCGGTGACGCTGCGCGACGGCCCGCCGCGGATGCCCAGCACGCGCAGCACCGTCTCGGTACTGGCACCGAGCAGCCAGACGAAGGGCCGCGTCGCGGTGGACAGCCAGTTCATCGGCCGCGCCACCAGCCGCGCCACCGTTTCGGGGTACATCTGGCCCAGCCGCTTGGGCACCAGCTCGCCGAAGATGATGGTCAGGAAGGTGATGATCGCCACCACCAGCCCGGTGGCACTGAGCCGGGCCATCCGCGGCGCGACCGGCAGCGTCTCCTGCAGCCAGCGCGCGAGCGGCTCGGCGAAGGCCGCCTCGCCGACGATGCCGTTGAGCACGCCGATCGACGTGATGCCGATCTGCACCGTGGACAGCCAGCGCGTCGGGTTCTCGTGCAACTCCATCGCCGCGTGCGCGCCGGGCTCCTTGCCTTCGACCATGACCTGAAGCCGCGCCTTGCGGCTGGCGGTGAGCGCCATCTCGGACATGGCGAACACGCCGTTCAACAGGATCAGAAATGCGAGAAGCGCTACGTCCATGCACGGCCGCCTGGCGGCGGCAACCCGGGAAATGGGGCGCAGCGTAGCAGAATCGATGCATGGACTACGTCGTTGGAGACCTGCAGGGCTGCTGCGACGCCTTCGATCGGCTGCTCGCCGAGGTCGGCTTCTCGCCCTCGCGCGACCGTCTGGCCGTGGTCGGCGACCTGGTCAACCGCGGCCCCGATTCGCTGGGCACGCTGAAGCGTCTGCGCGGCCTGGGTGACGCTGCCACCTGCCTGCTCGGCAATCACGACCTGCACCTGCTGGCCGTCGCACACGGCGTGCGCAAGCCGCGCAAGGACGACACGCTGCACGACATTCTCGACTCGACGAAGCGCGACGAATGGCTGGACTGGTTGCGCCAGCGCCGCATGGCGTACCAGTTCGACGGCTGGCTGCTGGTGCATGCCGGCGTGTTGCCTCAATGGGACGTGGAGAAGACGCTGGCCCTGGCCGGCGAAGTCGAGGACGTGCTGCGCGGGCCCGAACTGCCCGACATGCTGCAGCTGATGTACGGCAACGAGCCGGCGCAGTGGAGCGAATCGCTGCACGGCGCCGAGCGCTGGCGCTTCGTCGTCAACGTGCTGACGCGCATCCGCTTCTGCACGCCGAACGGCAAGCTCGACTTGAAGATCAAGGAGGGTGCCAACGCCGCGCCACCGGGCTTCAGGCCCTGGTTCGACATCGCCGGCCGGCGCAGCGAAGGCATGCCGATCGCCTTCGGCCACTGGTCGACGCTGGGCCGCATCGACCGGCCGGATCTGCTGGCGCTGGACACCGGCTGCGTGTGGGGCGGCCAGCTCAGCGCCGTTCGAATCGATGGCGGGCGGCGCGAGTGGGTGCAGGTCAAGTGCAAGCAGGCGCTGGCGCCGGGCTGAAGCTGAGGGACAATCCACCGCGTGCTGGAAGCGTGGCAGAGTGGTCGATTGCACCGGTCTTGAAAACCGGCGACCCGCAAGGGTCCGTGAGTTCGAATCTCACCGCTTCCGCCAGGCCGCCGCGGCGACGCGCGGCAGGCGACTCGAACCGAAATGACTCATGGTGTCCGGGGCCGTGCGCGCCGGGGCTCAGCCGCGGCTGGGGTCGATCAGGACCTTCGCGCCGGTGGAGCGCTGCGCATATACCGCAATCGCCTGTGGCGACAGCGCCTCGGCCAGCGACACCGTACGCGTGTAGTGGCTGGCGAAGGTGGTCTTCAGCTCGGCGGCCACGCGTTGGCGAAGCTTCAGCGCCGCAGGCGTACCGACCTTCTGCAGGAAGGGGAACAGCAGCCAGCCGCCGATGCCCCAGGCCATGCCGAAGTTGCGCACGATCTCGGTCGGCGCGGTGTCCAGCGCGCCGTACAGGTAGACCTGCTTGTGCACCGCCGAGCCGTAGCGGCTGTACTCCTTGGCATTGCGGTTGATGGCCGCCTCCATGCACGACAGGATCTGCCCGGCCAGCCTGCCGCCGCCGATGGCGTCGAAGGCGACGGTGGCGCCGGTAGCGGCCAGCGCATCGGTCAGTTCTTCCGTGAAGGCGGGCGATGCCGTGCTGCACACGTGCTTCGCGCCCTGTTCGCGCAGCAGCGCCGCCTGCTCGGGCTTGCGCACGATGTTCACCAGATCGACGCCGTCCTTCAGGCAGATGCGGTTGAGCATCTGCCCCAGGTTGGATGCCGCCGCGGTGTGCACCAGCGCCTTGTGGCCTTCGAGCTTCATGGTCTCCACCATGCCCAGCGCGGTCAGCGGGTTGACGAAACAGGACGCACCGTCGGCCGCGCTGGCATCGGCCGGCAGCACCAGGCAGTCGCGTGCGGCGATGCTGCGGTACTGCGCGTACATCGCGCCGCCGATGAGAGCCACCGTCTTGCCCAGCAGCGCCTGGGCCACCGGCGAGGCGCCGGCCTGGACCACCGTGCCGGCGCCTTCGTTGCCCACCGGCAGCGACTGCCCGGCGCGGCCGGCCATGGCCTTCATCGCGCGTTCGGGAATGTGCGCCGTGACCACCGGTCGCGCGGCCGTGCCCGAAGCCTGCAGCGTGCCCAGGTCGGCGGCGCCGAACAGCAGCCCCAGGTCGGAGGGGTTGATCGGTGTGGCCTCGATGCGCACCAGCACCTCGTCGGGTCCGGGTTCGGGCACCGGCACCTCATGCAGCGAGACTTCGAGCTCGCCGCTGCTGCGCACCAGGGAACGCAGTTGCAGCGCGGTGGAGGGGGTGGTCATGGGCGTCTCCCGGTGGGTGGTTGGAACGACGCAGTGTAGTCAGCCCGCCGGGCGCGACGTGCACCGTGGCCTGGTCCCATGTCTCGGCATGGGTCAGTGCAGGCCCGTTCGGGATCGGAACGCAGGCGCAGAAACGATTGCACTCGTGCAATCACCCGCAGGCGTCTACAGTGCGGCGCCATGATGAACACCACCCTACCCATCACCGTGCGCGAAGTGGGCTTGCGCGACGGCCTGCAGAGCATCGCCCGCACCTTGCCCACCGCGCACAAGCTGGACTGGCTGCGCGCCGCCCATGCCGCAGGCCAACGCGAGATCGAGCTCGGCTCCTTCGTGCCGGCGCGGCTGCTGCCGCAGCTGGCCGACACGCCTGAGCTGGTGGCGGTGGCGAAGACGCTGCCGGGACTGGTCAGCTCGGTGCTGGTGCCGAACCTGAAGGGCGCGCTGGCGGCGCTGGATTCGGGCGCCGACTCGATGCTGCTGCCGCTGTCGGCCAGCCGCGCGCACAGCCTGGCCAACCTGCGCAAGACGCCCGATGAAGTGATCGCCGAGATCGGCCGCATCCGTGCCGAGCGCGACGCCGCCGGCTCGCGCTGCGAAATCGAGGTCGGCTTGAGCACGGCCTTCGGCTGCACGATCCAGGGCAAGGTCGAGGAATCCGAAGTGCTGCGCCTGCTGCAGGCCGCACTCGACGCCGGCGCCGAGCGCGTGGGCCTGGCCGACACCGTCGGTTATGCCGACCCTCAGCAGGTGGCGCGGCTGTTCGAGAAGGGCTTCGCGCTGGTCGGCGAGCGCCTGTCCTGCGGCCACTTCCACGACACGCGCGGCCTGGGGCTGGCCAACGTCTACGCCGCCTGGCAGACGGGGGTGCGCCGCTTCGACGCCTGCCTGGGCGGCATCGGCGGCTGCCCGCACGCGCCAGGGGCCAGCGGCAACGTCGCCACCGAGGACGTGGCCTACCTGTTCGCCAGCATGGGTGTGCGCACCGGGCTGGACTTCGATGCGCTGATCGCGCTGCGCGCGCGCCTGGCGCAGTGGCTGGAAGGCGAAACCCTGCACGGCAGCATCGCGCGAGCCGGCCTGCCGAAGACGATGAAGAAGGAGTTTGCATGAATGCGCCGCAGCCGCTGAAGGGCCTGCCGCGGCAGGTGTCCGCACCCCAGCCGCTGGCCGGGCTGCGCGTGGTCGAGTTCACCCACATGGTGATGGGCCCGACCTGCGGCATGGTGCTGGCCGACCTGGGCGCCGAGGTCATCAAGGTCGAGCCCATCGACGGCGAAGCCACGCGCCGGCTGCTGGGTGCGGGCGCGGGCTTCTTCCCGATGTTCAACCGCAACAAGAAGAGCATCGGCATCGACCTGAAGCAGCCCGAGGGCGCCGCGGTGGCGCGCAAGCTGGCGGCCAGCGCCGACGTGGTGGTGGAGAACTTCAAGCCCGGCGCGATGGCCCAGTACGGGCTGGACTACGCCAGCCTCTCGGCCGTGAACGAGCGGCTGATCTACGTCAGCCACAAGGGCTTCCTGCCCGGCCCTTACGAACACCGCACCGCGCTCGACGAGGTGGTGCAGATGATGGGCGGGCTGGCCTACATGACCGGCCGCCCCGGCGACCCGCTGCGTGCCGGCAGCAGCGTCAACGACATCATGGGCGGCATGTTCGGCGCCATCGGCGCGCTCGGCGCACTGGTGCAGCGCGGCATCAGCGGCAAGGGCATGGAAGTGCAGAGCGCGCTGTTCGAGAACAACGTCTTCCTGGTCGGCCAGCACATGCTGCAGTACGCAGTCACCGGCCAGCCCGCCGCGCCGATGCCGGCGCGTTTGAGCCCTTGGGCCATCTACGACGTGTTCCAGGTCAAGGACGGCGAGCAGATCTTCCTGGCCGCGGTGAGCGATGCGCAGTGGCTGACGCTTTGCACCGTGATGGGCTGGCCCGACCTGCAGGCCGACCCGCAACTGGCCTCCAACAACCAGCGCGTGCGGGCGCGGCCAACGCTGCTGCCGGTGCTGCGCGAGCGGCTGGCCTCGCGCAGCGCGGCCGAGCTGGCGCGCATCATGGAAGACGCCCGTCTGCCCTTCGCGCCGATCCGCAAGCCCGAGGACCTGTACGAGGACCCGCACCTGCAGGCCACCGGCGCCCTGGCCGACATCGTGCTGCCCGACGGCGACAAGGCGGGCTGCACGGTGAAGACCACGCTGTTCCCGATCACGCTGGCCGGCGAGCGCCTGCCGGTGCGGCTGCAGCCGCCGCGCTTTGCCGCGCACCGCGACGAGCTGCTGCTCGGCCTGGGTTATGCCCAGGCCGACATCGATGAGCTCGAGAACCGGGCCGTGGTGGCCTGAACCACTGGAGTCGAGACGTGGGCCGCGCAGGCCGGCACGCAAGGTTCGCAGCACTGGCAGCCTGCCGCGCATGTGAAACCAGGTTGAACAGGTGAAACGGCGGAAACCTCGCCGCCGACATATGCACTCATTCCGGCGCAGTCACCTGGTCCCTGAAGCGCTCGCGCAGCACACGCTTGAGGATCTTGCCGCTGGGGTTGCGCGGAATCTCGGCCACCAGCACCACCGCCTTCGGCAGCTTGAACGCGGCCAGACGGCCCTTGCACCAGTCCAGCAGCCCGGCCGGGTCGAGCGTGGCGCCTTGCCTGGCCACGAGCACCGCCAGCGGCACCTCGCCCCACTTCGGCGACGCCAGGCCGATGACCGCGGCATCGGCCACCGCCGGGTGGCCGAGCAGCATGTTCTCCACCTCGGCCGGGTAGACGTTCTCGCCGCCGGAAATCAGCATGTCCTTCATGCGGTCGCGGATGGTGACGAAGCCGTCCGCATCCATCGTGCCGACGTCGCCGGTGTGCAGCCAGCCGCCCTGCAGCGCCGTCGCGGTGGCGTCGGGGCGCTTCCAGTAGCCGACCATGTTGTGCTGCCCGCGCAGCACGATCTCGCCCGGCTCGCCAGGCACGCAGTCCTGGCCGTCGGGACCGACCACGCGCAGCTCGGTGTGGAAGTAGGCGCGGCCGGTGGAGCCGGCGCGTACCAGTGCGTCCTCGCCCATGATCAGGCAGCCCGGGCCGCAGCTTTCCGTCAGGCCGTAGAGCTGGTGCACCTCGACGCCGATCTCTTCGTAGGCCTTGATCAGCGTCACCGGCACCGGCGCTGCACCACACAGCACCCAGCGCAGCGTGCGTGCGTCGTGCCTTGCCCTGTCGTAGGTGGCCTGCATGAACTGCAGCATCGCCGGCACCAGCAGCGTGGTGCTGATCTTCTCGTCGCGGATCAGCTCCCAGGCCAGCCTGGGGTCGAAGGCCTTCAGGATGACCTGCGTGCTGCCGGTGTAGACGCAGCACAGCGCGGGCATCAGCGCGCCCACGTGGAACAGCGGCAAGGCCGTGAGGAAGCGATCCTTGTAGTGGAAGTCGGCCGTCGCGGTGACGTTGAGCGCCGCGGCCAGCACCGTGCGGTGGCTGTGCATCACGCCCTTGGGCAGCCCGGTGGTGCCCGAGGTGTACATGATGAACAGCAGGTCCTCGTCGATGCCGGCCGCAGCCGGTTCGGTCGCCGGCATCGCGCCGGCCCAGGCCGCGTAGTCGCTGGCAAAAGCCGCCGGCGTGCCGCCCACCTGCACCCAGGTGCGCAGCTCGGTCTGACTGCCGCGGCGCTGCAGTTCGGCCACCACCGGCGCGAAGTCCTGCGCATACACCAGCACGGTGGCGCCCGAATCCTCGAGGATGAACTGCAGTTCGTCGGCCACCAGGCGCCAGTTCAGCGGCACGTTCACCGCGCCGATCTTGGCCACCGCGAAAAAGGACTCGACAAATTCCGCGCCGTTCATCAGCAGCAGCGCCACGCGGTCGCCCTGCTCGACGCCCGCAGCGCGCAGTGCATGCGCCACGCGGTTGCAGCGCGCGTTGAGCGTGCGAAAGTCCATGCGCCGGCCGTCGGCAGCCGGCTCGACCATGGCCTCGACCCGCGGGCTGAGGAAGGCACGACGGGTCAGGAACTGTCCGATGTTCATCTGCATGGCGTGGCCTTCAAGGGGTGCGCAGCGAGCGAAAGCAGGTGCGGATCTCGTCGACCAGCACCTCGGGCCGCTCCAGTGCGGCGAAATGTCCGCCGCGGTCGAACTCTTGCCAGTGGATGATGTTCCTGAAGCGCTGCTCGGCCCAGCGCCGCGACGCACGGAAGATCTCCTTCGGGAACAGGCTGATGCCGGTGGGCAGCTCGACGATGTCGCGGTTGACCTTGGCGAAGCTCTCCCAGTACAGCCGCGCCGACGAGGTGGCGCTGTTGGGCAGCCAGTACAGCATCACCTGGTCGAGCAGCTCGTCGCGCGTCAGCACGTTCTCGGGGTGGCCGTCGCAGTCCATCCAGGCCTGGTACTTCTCGATCACCCAGGCGGCCTGGCCGGCCGGCGAATCGGCCAGGCCGTAGCCCAGCGTCTGCGGCCGCGTGCCCTGCTGGCGCGCATAGCCCGAGCCTTCGGCGCGGTATTTCTTCAACCCGGCCAGCGCCGATCTTTCGGCCTGCGTCAGGTCGGACATCGTCGTCGGGTCGGGCGCGACGATCGGCATCGTCAGGTGGATGCCCAGGCAGTGGGCACGGTCCTGCAGGCCGATGGCGGTGGTGACCATCGAGCCCCAGTCTCCCCCCTGCGCCACGTACCGGACATAACCCAGGCGCGGCATCAGCACGCTCCAGGCGCGGGCGATGCGCTCCACGCTCCAGCCGGGCTCGGTGGGCTTGCCGGAGAAGCCATAGCCAGGCAGCGACGGACATACCAGGTGGAAGGCGTCCTGCGCAAGGCCGCCATGCGCCGTGGGTTCGGTCAGCGGCTCGATGACTTTGTGGAATTCGGCGATCGAGCCGGGCCAGCCGTGACTCATCACCAACGGCAGCGCATCGGCATGCTTCGAACGCACGTGGATGAAATGGATGTCCACGCCGTCGATGCGCGTCATGAACTGCGCAAAGCGGTTCAGTCGCGCTTCGCGCACGCGCCAGTCGTAGTCCTGTGCCCAGTAGCGGCACAGCTCCTGCGTGTAGGCCAGCGGCATGCCTTGCGACCAGTCGGCCACGGGTTCCTTGTCGGGCCAGCGAGTGGCAAGCAGCCGGCGCTTCAGGTCGGCCAGTTGCTGATCGCTGGCCTCGATGCGGAAGGGAACGATGGCGTCGCCAGGACTCATGCGACACATTGTGCAAGCTCGCCGAGCTGGCGAACCCGGGGCGATCCCTCGGCCAAGCTACACGCAGGTGGCAAGGAACAGCGTCGGGCCGAGGGTGATCACCGTGGCGACGAAGGCGGTGGCGAGCGTCCACAGCGCCACCTCATGGAAGAAGCTGCCGGTGGCACCGTAGGCCGCGTCGGCGCTGCGCCGCGCATAGGCGCGCCACGACACGCCGATGGCGGCCAGGTGCGCCAGGAACACCAGAACCAGGACGCTGCGCAACACCACGGGCGGCCAGGCGAAGGCACAGCCCAGCGCATGCAGCGCATACAGCAGGGCCAGCGCACTGCACCAGATGCCGTAGCCCAGCGCCAGCAGCCACAGCCGACTCGGCGGCACGACCTGCGAGTTCACGGCCGCGATCCCAGCATCGCCACCAGCGCCGGCAGTGCCAGCACCAGGCCGATGGCGATCAGCGCGGTGACGGCGCTGTAGTCGATCCACAGCCGCGTCAGGCGCAGGTCGATGCAGCGCCGCGGCGAGATCCACCCGCCACGCAGGCGCAGCAGGTTGCTCAACAGGAACAGCAGCCCGATGCCGGCATGAGTGGCAACATAACCGAGCAGCACCGACGCGGTCGCACCCAACGCATGCTCGCGTGGATGCGGCACCAGATCGCCGATGAGCATGTGCACCACCACGATGCAAGCGGCCAGCGCCAGCGCCGCCAGCGCAATCCAGCCCGCCGGTGCCTTGCCGGCCAGCAGCGCACGCAACGATCCGCGCGCGGCAATGGCGGCCAGCGCCAATGCGGCGGCCGCACCGAGCCCCAACGCCACAGCGGGTTGCGGCATGCTCGTCGGCCACGGCGGCGCGGCAAGCCACAGGTACAGCGTGCCGAAGATCAGCGAGGTGAACAGCGTGGCATTGGCCACCAGCGCGAAGACCAGCGCCCACCATGGCAGCGCGCCAACAGCCTCGGTATGCGGTGGCACGTTGAGGCCGTGGCCGATGGGCAGCGGCCCGTGGTCGCGCTGCAGGCCGGCGCCCTGGGCACCGAAGACGAACAATGCGGCAACGACGCCGGCCGCGGCGGCGCTGAGCCAATAGGCCTTGAACAGGAAACCCAGCACCGCGGTGGCGGTGGTCAGCCCCAGAACCAGCGGCAGGTAGGTCGGCCGCGGCAGCACGATCACCTGGTCGGGCGCGCCGCTGGTCATGTGCACGCCCAGCGTCTCCTGCCAGCCGTGGCGCGTGAAGCCCAGGTAGCCCTCGCCGCGCGCCAACGCCGTCGCCACCTTGCCCGGGGCCTGGCGGTCGCCATGGGTGTCGACATGCGGGATCGACGCGAAGTTGTAGGCCGGCGGCGGCATCGGCATCGCCCATTCCAGCGTCGTCGCCTGCCACGGGTCGCGGCGCGAGCGCCGGCCGTAGCGCAACTGCACCAGAAGGTCGATGAGCAGCAGGCCGAAGCCGATGGTCATGACGAAGGCGCCGACCGAGGACAGCAGGTTCAGTGCGGTCCAGCCATCGTGCTCGTGGTAGCCGTAGATGCGCCGCGGCATGCCGAGCAGGCCGGTCAGGTGCATCAGGAAGAAGGTCATGTTGAAGCCGATGAAGATCAGCCAGAAGGCCGGCACGGCCAGCCGCGGCGAGGCGCTGCGCCCGGTGAGCAGCGGCAGCCAGTAGTACAGCCCGGCCAGCAGCGGAAAGGCAAAGGCCCCCGCGACCACGTAGTGCAGGTGCGCAACGACGAAGTAGGTATCGTGCGCCTGCCAGTCGAAGGGCACGATGGCGAGCATGACGCCGGTCAGGCCGCCGAGCACGAAGACGAAGAAGAAGCCGAAGATGTAGAGCATCGGCAGGTCCCAGCGCGGCTTGCCGTGCGCCAGCGTCGCCAGCCAGGCGAACATCTGCACGGCGGTGGGCACCGCGACGATGGCCGAGCCGGCCGAGAAGAAGGCCAGCGCCAGGTGCGGGATGCCCACCGTGAACATGTGGTGCACCCAGATGCCGAAGCTGAGGAAGGCCATGGCGACGATGGCGACGACGATCATCGTGTAGCCGACCAGCTCGCGCCGCGCGAACACCGGGATCAGCGTCGACAGCACGCCGGCCATCGGCAGGAAGATGATGTACACGTCGGGGTGGCCGAACAGCCAGAACAGGTGCTGCCACAGCAGCGCGTCGCCGCCGCGCGTGGGGTCGAAGAAGGGCAGGCCGAAGGCGCGCTCCAGCTCCAGCAGGATCGACGCCAGGATCAGCGGCGGAAAGGCCACCAGCATCATCAGCGCGGTGACCAGCATGTACCAGCCGAAGATCGGCAAACGCTCCAGCGACATGCCCGGCGCGCGCATCTTCAGGATCGAGACCACGATCTCGACGGCGAAGCTCAGCGCCGAGATCTCGACGAAGGTGATGCCGAGCAGCCAGACATCGGCGTTGACGCCCGGCGTGTAGGTGTTGGAGCTGAGCGGCGTGTACATGAACCAGCCGCCGTCGGGCGCGACGCCGAGGATCAGCGCACCGAGCAGGATCGACGCGCCGAACAGGTAGCACCAGTAGCTATAGGCGGTCAGGCGCGGGAAGGCGAAGTCGCGCGCGCCCAGCATCTTCGGCATCAGGTACACCGCCACGCCTTCGAGCATCGGGATCGCGAACAGGAACAGCATCATCGCGCCGTGCATCGTGAAGACCTGGTTGTAGGTCCCGGCGTCCATGAACACGCCCTTGGGCGTGGCCAGCTGCACGCGCGTCAGCATGCCCAGCAGCCCGGCGACGAGGAAGAAGAAGAAGGCGGTGGCCATCATGCGCCGGCCGATCACCGTGTGGTTGACCGAGGCCAGACGCTGCAGGCCCGGGCCGTCGGACCAGATCGCCGTCAGCTCGCGGTGCAGGCGCAGCGCGCGGCCGCTCGGCGCAGGCTCGACGGGCGCGCTCATTGGAAGACCCTGCGCACTGCGTGCTCCGGGATGAGCGCTTGGGAGCGGCCCGGCGCGCTCATGGTTTCGCCTTCGCCGCCGCCGCCAGCGCCGCCGCATAGTCGGCCTGCGCATGCACCACCACGTCGAAGCGCATGCGCGTGTGCTCCTGGCCGCAGAACTCGGCGCACTGTCCCTGGTAGCGGCCGGGGGCATCCGCCTGCAGGCGCAGCGTGTTGGTGCGCCCGGGAATGACGTCGATCTTGCCGGCCAGGCGCGGAATCCACAGCGAGTGGATGACGTCGCGACTGCTGACCACGATGTCCACCGGCATGCCGGCCGGCAGGTGCAGCACGCCTTCGGTGGCGAACCCGCCCTGGTCGGGATACTGGAAGCTCCAGCGCCAGCGCTCGGCCTGCACCTCGATGCGCGGTGGAGTCATGAACGGCAGCGGCAGCAGCCGCTCACCGGCCACCAGACCGTAGCCGACCAGCGGGATCAGCACCGCGGCAGGCAGCGCCAGGCCACCCAGCAGCACCCAGCGCTGCGGCGGCACCGAACTGCCGAAGCCGGGACGCAGCCAAGCCATCGCAAACAAGCCCATGACCAGCGCGAACAAGGCCAGCGAGCCGGCGAACATCACCCACCACAACCGCGCGATCGACGCCGCCGCCGGGCCGGAAGGGTCGAGCGTGGACAGCTCACCCGAGCAGCCGGAGAGCAGCAGCCCGGCAGACGCCGCAGCGGCCAGCGTGCCGGCGCGGCTATGATGATTTCGCCAGTCATGGCACTGAGGAGCCGAGCGATGGCAAAAACGAAGAAGGACGCGACCGCCAAGTTGCAGAGCCCGGTGACCCTGGAGATGAATCAGCTCGACACCGGCTCGACGATGGCGCTGGTCGGCCACCCGCTGCACGTGATGATGGTGCACTTCCCGGTGGCCTTCGTCTTCGCCACGCTGGGCATCGACCTGCTGTACTGGTGGACGGGCGATGACTTCTGGGTGCGCGTCGGCCTGTGGTCGGCCGGCATGGCCTTCTGGAGCGGCGTGGCGGCCAGCATCGTCGGCACCGCCGAACTGCTGCTGGTGCGCGGCATACGCCTGCTCGAAGCCAGTTGGTCGCATGCCATCGCGGCGATGACGCTGGTGGCCATCGCCGGCGCCAACTGGGGCTTGCGGCTGGCCTACCCGGAGTCGATCCTGCCGCACGGGCTGATCCTGTCGGCCATGGCTTCGGTGATGACCGGT
Organism: uncultured Pseudomonadota bacterium; assembly: GCA_963818005.1. Taxonomy (GTDB): domain Bacteria; phylum Pseudomonadota; class Gammaproteobacteria; order Burkholderiales; family Burkholderiaceae_C; genus Rubrivivax. Next base: position 11,915 of record CAWFQP010000009.1, on the reverse strand, counting down.
TTTGCCGGCTGGCACGGCGGCAACCTGGTGTTCGTTCACGGCGTGGGCGTCCTGGTGTCGCCGAAGAACTGACGCAAGCGGCCGCCGAGCACGCCGGGGTCGAACAGGTGCGGCGCCAGCTGATTGGCGTCAATCATCGGCTTGGCCAGCACCACCCACAGGATGGCGACGATCAGCAGCAGGTAGACGCTGGTCAGCATGACGAACGCAGCGCGGCCAAAGCGCCCTTCCGGCGCAAAGACCTTCACTGCCGTCAACCCGGCCAGCACGTGCAGCATCGCCATCGCGCCGACCAGCACCATCTTCAGCGAGAACCACTCCCTGAAGGTCGTCTGCAGGAAGATCAGCGCCGTGCCGCTGCCGATGGCGACGAAGGCCGCCGGCGAGGTCATCACCACGTAGACGAAGCGCGTCGTGCGATGCAGGCTTTCCAGTTCGTCGATGTTGCTCACCAGCCGGCGCTGCCAGAACAGCAGCGGCAGCACCAACAGCCCGCCCGACCAGACGGCGATGGTCGCCAGGTGCACGAACTTCAGGAAGGTCGTCACGAGGCCTGTGCGCCGGCGCGTCGCAGGCCGGTCCAGGCCAGCCGCAGCCCGACCGCCAGGTAGGGCAGCATCGCCGGCACCCACATCAGCAGGCCGGCCAGCTGCTGGTCGGCCAGCGGCGTCAGCCCCCAGGCGGCGGTGGACTCGAAGTGCAGCCAGTACAGCGGTCGCGGCGCGAACACCAGCAGCGCACCCAGCAGCCCCATCTGGCCGATCGTGGTCGCCAGCGCGAACAAGGCGGCGCCGGTCGGTGCAGCGGGTGCCAGCACCGCGCGCCACAGCAGCCAGGCGCTGCCCAGCAGCGTGAGCTGCATCAGCCAGTAGGCCGGCACGCTGGCCAGGCCCCAGGCATAAGGCCCGGGCGCATGCCACAGCCACAGCACGATGGCATTGAGCGCGACCAGCAGCGCCAGCGGCGGCGAAGGCACTCGCGCCAGCGGAAAGGCCCGCGCCAGCAGCGGCGCCACCGCGGCGATGAGCAGCACATGGTGCAGCACGCGCGCCGAGAACAGCGCCGAGGACAGCGCGCACAGCGGCGAGACGAAGACCAGCGCCCATCAGCGCGATCGGCAGCCCAGCCGGCACGCGCATCGGCGCTGCGCCCGCGGGCGACCCAGACCGCGAGCGCGACCAGACCCACCGAGCAGCAGCGGGTCGAGGTTCCAGCGCTGCCACAGCTCCGCCGGCAGCGCCGCCGGGCCGCAGTAGGCGATCACAGGGTCGACCAAGGCTTGCATCGCGTCGCTCCGCCGCTGATCGGGTGGATCCGGCAGCGCTCGGCGAGCATAGCCAATGCGGACGCGTTGTCCAGTGGTGGGCGCCGCCGATGGCAGGCGGCACGATGGCATGGGACACTCGGCGCGCTGTCGACGGCCATGGAGGGCAACCGATGTGGAGCTACGCCGTGCACGGCGCCGTCTGGCTCGTGCTGTACCTGCTGTTCATCCTGGCGCCGCTGTTCGCCATGCTGGCCGGCACCCTGCCCCCGGCGCGCGACTTCTGGACCGAGTTCGCCGTCGCGCTGGGCTACAGCGGGCTGGCGATGATGGGGCTGCAGTTCGGCCTGACCGCGCGCTTCCGCTTCGTCACGCGGCCCTGGGGCGAGGACGTCATCTACCACTTCCATCGCCAGATCTCGCTGATCGCGGTGGCCTTCGTGTTCGCGCACCCGCTGATCATCTTCGCCGCGCAGCCCGAGCTGCTGGCGCGGCCCGAGGACGGCAGCGTGCCGATCGGCGCACTGGCCGCCGTGGCATCGATCGGCGCGCTGGCGCTGCTGGTGGTCACCGCGCTGTGGCGCGTGCGCCTGAAGATCGGCTACGAGCTCTGGCACGCCAGCCACATCGTGCTGGCGCTGGTGGCGGTGGGCGGCGGCATCGTGCACATGGTCGGCTGGAGCTTCTATCTGGAAGACCCGCGCAAGCGCGCGCTGTGGATCGGCCTGGTGGCTGTTCTGGGTGCTGCTGCTGCTGTACGTGCGGGTGTTCAAGCCGCTGTTCATGCTGCGCCGGCCCTACCGCATCGCGGCGGTGCAGCGCGAGCGCGGCGACACCACGACGCTGGTGATGGAGCCCGACGGCCATGCCGGCTTTCGCTTCACGCCCGGGCAGTTCGGCTGGCTGACGCTGTGGCGCGGGCCCGTTCCGCATCACCGGGCATCCGTTCTCGTTCTCGTCCAGCGCCGAAGCCACCGATGGGCGCGTGGCGATGACGATCCGCAATCTCGGCGACTTCACCGCGCACGTGCACACCGCGCAGGTCGGGCAGCGCGTCTGGCTCGACGGGCCCTACGGCGCCTTCACCATCGGCAACCCGGCGGACATGCATGTGCTGATCGCCGGCGGCATCGGCATCACGCCGATGATGAGCATGCTGCGCACGCTGGCCGACCGCGGCGACAAGCGGCCGGTGATCCTGTTCTACGGCAGCAAGGACTGGGACTCGATGACCTTCCGCGAGGAACTGGAGGCGCTGCGCTCGCGCCTGGACCTGAAGCTCGTGCATGTGCTCGCCGATCCGCCGCCGGGATGGAGCGGCGAGCGCGGGCGCATCGATGCCGCGTTGCTCGGCCGCCACCTGCCGCCGCCCTATGCGCAGCACGAATACTTCATCTGCGGCCCGAACCCGATGATGGATGCGGTCGAAACCGCGCTCGGCCAGCTCGGCGTGCCGATGGCCAAGTACCATTCCGAGCGCTACAGCTTCGCCTGAAGGGACCGCCGATGCGCCGCCTGTTCGCCAACCGCCTGGCCGTCGCCACCGGCGTGGTCGTGCTGCTGATGTCGGCGCGTGTTCGCGCTGGCTGCGCGTGGCCGGCTGAACGCGCGCCACCAAGGTAGATGAGGCGGGAAGGCTCTTGCTGCAGCGGCGCGAAGATCCCGGCTAGGATGGACCTCGCGCGGGATCCGCGGCCGACACCCGCGCCACCTGAAGGAGAGCGCACCATGGCCTTGTTCGTCATCGAACGTCAATTCGCCGAGCAGCTGGAGATGACCCCCGAAGCCGCCCGGCTGGTCGGCCAGGTCAACGAGCGAGGTCGGCGTGCACTGGCTGTTCTCCTTCCTGTCGGCCGACAAGAAGAAGACCTACTGCCTGTACGAGGCGCCCAACGCCGAGGCCATACGCGAAGCGGCACGGCGCGCCCACATCCCGGCCGACGTGATCGTCGAAGTCAGCGAACTGCGGCCCGAAGCCTTCGCCTGAGGCGCGCTGCGCGGTCCTGGCAGATCGCATGGACCGGCCCGCTGAGCGCCGCTTCGTCGGCCGCCACGCCGAACTGCAGACGCTGCAGCAGGCGCTGCAGCGTGCCGTGGCCGGCCAGCCCGGCATCGTGCTGCTGGCCGGCGAGCCGGGCATCGGCAAGACGCGCACCGCGCAGGAGATGATCGCCTTCGCCGCGCAGCACGAGGTGCTCGCGCTGTGGGGCCGCTGCCCCGAGGAGGCCGGCGCCCCGCCCTACTGGCCCTGGGTGCAGCTGATGCGCCGCTGGATCGCGCTGCAGGACGAAGCCGAGCTGGCGCGCGTCTTCGCGTGCGGCGGCGCCGCTGGCCTCGCTGGACCCGCGCTTCGCAGCGCACCTGCCGCAGGCGGCACAGGAGTCGGACCTCGCCGACCCGGCGCAGGCCCGCTTCCTGCTCTTCGATGCGGTGGCCGGCTTCTGGCAGCGCGCGGCCGAGCGCCAGCCGCTGCTGCTGGTGCTGGACGACCTGCACCGCGCCGACGTGCCCTCGCTGCGGCTGCTGGAATTCGTCATGGCCGAAGCCGGCCGCAGCCGCCTGCTGGTGCTGGGCACCTACCGCGACGCCGAACTGACGCGCCAGCATCCGCTGAGCCGACAGCCTGCTGCAGCTGCATCGCCACGCGCAGGTGCAGCGGCTGCTGCTCGGCGGCTTCTCCGCCGCCGAGACGGCCGAGTTCGTCGCCGCCGCCGGGCTGGCCACGCCCGAGCTGGGCGTGCTGATGCACGAGCAGACCGAAGGCCATCCGCTGTTCCTGGCCGAGATGGTGCGCGACATGCTGCCGGCGCGCGCGCGCCGCCGGCGCCCGCCCACACCGCAGCCCGATTGCGGCGCCTGCCCAAGGGCGTGCGCGAGGTCATCGGCGCGCGCCTGAACGCGCTCACGCCGCCCTGCCTGGACGCTGCTGCAGCGCGCCGCGGTGATCGGCCGGCAGTTCCCCGTGGCCCTGCTCGGCCGCCTGGCGCGATGCGCCAGGCGCCGCCGCACTGCCTGGACGCTGCTGCACGAGGCGCGCGCGGCCAGCCTGGCCGACGAGAGCACCGACGCCGGCACCTGGATGTTCTCGCACATGCTGGTGCGCGATGCGCTGTACGACGAACTGCCGGCCGCGCAACGCCAGGCGCTGCACCGGCGGGTGGCCGAGGCGCTGGAGCAGCAGCACGCCGACGACACGACGCCCGCGCTGTCGGCGCTGGCCCACCACTGGCACGCGGCCGGCGACCCGGCCAAGGCCATCGAGTACGCGACGCGGGCCGCGCAGCGTGCCACGGCCATGCTGGCGCACGAAGAAGCGGTGCGGCACTACCGGCTCGCCGCTCGAGGCGCTGCCGGCGGCAGCCAGCCACGATGCGCAGCGCTGCCGCCTGCTGCTGGGCCTGGGCGAAGCGCAGAACAGCGCCGGCGACAGTGCCGGCGCGCTGCCCACCTTCGCCCGCGCGGCAGAGCTTGCGCGGCGCTTGGGCGATGCCGGCTTGTTTGCCGCGGCCGCCATCGGCGTCGGCAACACCATCTGGCGGCAAGGCAGCGACGGCTCGCCCGCCGTGACTGCTGCTGCACGAAGCGCTGTCGCTGGTGGCACCCGCCGACAGCCGCGAGCGCGTCGGCCTGCTCAGCGCGCTGTGCCGGGCGCTGCTCTTTCGCCAGCCGGCCGCTGGAGGCGCGAGCAGGCCTCGCGCGAGGCCGTCGCCATGGCGCGCCGCCTCGGCGACCCGCAGATGCTGTACGAAGCGCTGAGCGCGATCGTCTCCGGCCGCTGGTACCCCGAAGGCCTGGCGCTGCGCATCGAGGCGGCGCGCGAGGGCATCGAACTGGTGCGGCGCGCGCCGCATCTGGCGTGGTCGCATTCGACCTTCATGGGCTGGCACACCGGCGACCTGATGGAGTCCGGCGACAGCGTGGCCGCGCTGGCCGCGGTCGCGCATGCACCTCGAACACAGCCGCACGATCGGCGAGCCCTTCAACGAAGCCACCGCGCTGGCAGCGCAGGCCATGATCGCCACGCACCAGGGCCGCTTCGGCGACGGCGAGCAGCTGGCGCTGCAGGCGCTGCGCTGCGGCCAGCGCTTCGACCGCGCCAATGCCGCCGGCATCTTCGGCGTGCAGATGTTCACGCTGCGCCGCCACCAGGGACGGCTGCGCGAACTGGCGCCGGTGCTCAGGCAGTTCCTCGACCAGGGCTCGCTGGCCAGCACCTGGCGGCCGGGGCTGGCGATCCTGCACTGCGAGCTGGGCGCGCGCGACGAGGCGCAGCAAGTCTTCGACGCGCTGGCCGGCGACGGCTTTGCCGGCATCGCCCACGACGCCATCCGCACCGCCAGCCTGGCCTACCTGGCCGAGGTCTGCGCCTGGCTCGGCGATGCGCGGCGCGCACCGCGTGCTGTAGCGAACTGCTGCAGCCCTACGCCGAGCGCTGCATCGTCTTCGGTGCGCACACCGCCTCGCTCGGCTCGGCCGACCGGCTGCTCGGCCTGCTGGCGGCCACGCTGCGGCAGTGGGACGTGGCGCAGCGCCACTTCGAGTTCGCGCTCGGCTTCGACGAGCGCAGCGGCGGCCGGCCCTGGCTGGCGCGCACGCGCTGCGACTTCGCGGCGATGCTGCTGCAGCGCGCCGCGCCAGGCGACCGCGAACGTGCGCATGTCGCTGGTCGACGCGGCGCTGGACGAGGCCCGGGCGCTGGGCCTGGGCGGGCATCGAGCAGGCGCGCTGGCACTGCAGCCAGCCGCTCGCGCAGGCTTCGGCCATGCCAGCCCGCGCCTGGCGGGGCTGTCGGCGCGCGAGCTGCAGGTGCTGCGGCTCGTCGCCGCCGGCAAGACCAACCCGCAGATCGCCGCGGCGCTGCACCGCAGCCCGGCCACCGTGGCGATCCACGTGCGCAACATCCTCGACAAGACGCAGTCGGCCAATCGCGCCGAAGCGGCGGCCTTTGCCGCGCGGCACGGGCTGCTGGCGCCCGAGTAGGCACTCATCCGTTCTGACTATGCGGCGCGGGCTCGCATCCGAGCCGAAAAACCATCTGCCCGGTGGATGGAAAGACAAGCGGATCACGCGCAGACTGAGGCTGTCATCAACCACAGGAGAGCCGGATGCAACGCCCTACACAAGTCACGCTCGCCATCTCTTGCCTGCTGGGCATGGGCCTGGCCGCCGCGCCGGCCCGCGCCGACGTGGTCACCGACTGGAACGTCAAGGCCAACGAGCTGATCGTCGAGGCCAAGCTCGGCACACCGCCGGCCATGCGCATGATGGCCATCGTGCACACCGCCGTCTATGAGGCCGCGAACGCCGTCACCAAGCGCTATCCGGCGGGCGCGCTCAAGCTCGACGCGGCGCCGGGCGCGTCGCTCGATGCCGCCGTCGCCGCGGCCAACCGCGCCACGCTGCTGAAGCTGCTGCCTGCGGTGCAGCCGGCCATCGACGCGCCTACCAGGCCGCGCTGGCCAAGGTGGCCGACGGCCCGGCCAAGGCGGCCGGCATCGCCGTCGGCGAGCAGGCCGCCGCCGCCGTGCTGGCGGTGGCCGCCGAAGACAGGGCCAACGCCGCCGAGGCCTACCGGCCGCACACCACGCCGGGGGCCTACGTGCCCACCGTCGTGCCGGCGATACCGCAGTGGGCCCAGCGCAAGCCCTGGGTGCTGTCCAGCCCGGCGCAGTTCCGCCCCGGCCCGCCGCCGGCGCTGAACAGCGAGTTGTGGGCTCGCGACTACAACGAGATCAAGGCCATCGGCGGCAAGAACAGCACGCAGCGCACGGCCGAGCAGACCGAGATCGCGCGCTTCTGGGACTATTCGGCGCCGCCGATCTACCACGGCGTCGTGCGCTCGGTGGCCAGCCAGCCCGGCCGCGAGCCGACCCGGAACGCGCGCCTGTTCATGGCCGCGACCCAGGCCAGCGACGACGCGCTCATCGCCATCATGGACGCCAAGTACCACTACAACTTCTGGCGCCCGGTGACCGCCATCCGCAACGGCGACGCCGACGGCAACGACGCCACCGAGCGCGATGCGTCGTGGACGCCCTTCATCGACACGCCCATGCACCCGGAGTACCCGTGCGCGCACTGCGTGATCTCCGGCGCCGTGGGCACGGTGCTGCAGGCCGAGGTCGGCAGCGCAGCGATGCCGGTGCTGAGCACCAGCAGCCCCACCGCCAAGGGCGCCACGCGCAGCTGGACGAGCACCGCCGACTTCATGCAGGAGGTGGCGCTGGCCCGCATCTACGACGGTGTGCACTACCGCAACTCGACGGTGGTCGGCAGCGCCATCGGCAAGCAGGTCGGCGAGCTGACTGCGGCCAAGTACCTGAAGCGGTCCGACTGAAGATCGACGCCCACCGACCCCAATCTGCAAGGAGCCAGCGCATGAACATCGAACTCAGAGCCGCCGACGGCGGCATGGTGCAGGTCTCGCCGGAGATCCTGCAGTCCTTCAAGGCCGGGTTCCGCGGGCCGGTGCTCGGCCCCGACGCGCCGGACTACGACGAGGTTCGCGCCATCTGGAACGCGATGATCGACCGCCGCCCCGGCCTGATCGTGCGCTGCACCGGCACGGCCGACGTGCAGCACGCGGTGCGCTTCGCGCGCCAGCACCAGTTCCTGCTGTCGGTGCGCGGCGGCGGCCACAACATCGCCGGGCTGGCGCTGGCCGAGGGCGGGCTGATGCTCGACCTGTCGCTGATGCGCGGTGTCTCGGTCGACGTCAAGGGTCGCACGGCACGCGCGCAAGGCGGCTGCACGCTGGCCGACGTCGACCGCGAAACGCAGGTGCATGGCCTGGCCGCGGTGCTGGGCTTCGTCTCGGCCACCGGCATCGGCGGGCTGACCGTGGGCGGCGGCTTCGGCTACCTGACGCGGCGCTTCGGCTACACCTGCGACAACCTGGTGTCGATGGAGGTGGTGACGGCCGACGGCAAGGTGCAGCGCGCCGCGGCCGATGAGAACCCCGATCTGTTCTGGGCGCTGCGCGGCGGCGGCGGCAACTTCGGCATCGTCACCTCCTTCGAATACAAGCTCTACCCGGTGGGGCCCGAGATCCTGGGCGGCGCCGTGGTCTGGCGCGCCGAGGACGCCGGCCAGGTGCTCGACTTCTATCGCAGCTTCACCGCGACCACGCCGCGCGAGACCACCTGCGTGGTGGTGATGCGCATCGCGCCGCCCGCGCCCTGGCTGCCGGCCGAGATCCACGGCAAGCCGATCATCGCCGTCTTCGTCTGCCACAGCGGGCGCATCGAAGAAGGCGAGAAGATCCTGGCGCCGCTGCGCACCTTCGGCAAGCCGGTCGCCGACATCGTCACGCGCCGGCCCTACACGCAGATGCAGAGCCTGCTCGACGCCACCCAGCCCAAGGGGCGGCGCTACTACTGGAAGTCGAACTACCTGGCGCGAGGTGCATCCGAAGGCATCGCGCTGGCCATCGAGCACGCCGCGCGCATCCCGTCGCCGCACTCGGCGATCGTCTTCTTCCAGCTGCAAGGTGCGCTCGGCGAACTGCCCGCGGACCACTGCCCGGCCGGCAACCGCGACACCGCCTTCGTGCTCAACATCACCAGCTCGTGGGAGAAGGCGGCCGACGACGCCGTGAACCAGCGCTGGGCGCGCGACTGCTTCGCCGCCATGGCGCCGTATTCGACCGGCGGCACCTACATCAACTTCCTCAACGAGGAAGAGGGCCGCGAGCGCATCGAGGCCGCCTATGGCAAGTCCAACCTGCAGCGGCTGGCGAAGCTGAAGCAGCAGTTCGACCCGGAGAACCTGTTCCGGCACACCAAGAGCGTGCTGGGCTGATCCGCGCCATGACCAAAGAACTCGACACCGACTATCTGGTGGTGGGCGCCGGCGCCGCGGGCATGGCCTTCGCCGACGCGCTGCTCACCCATTCCGACGCCACGGTCACGATCGTCGACCGCCGCCACGCCCCCGGCGGACACTGGATCGACGCCTACCCCTACGTGCGCCTGCACCAGCCGTCCACCTTCTACGGCGTGAGCTCGGTGCCGCTGGGCGAGGATGCGATCGACACGGTCGGGACGAATGCCGGCTTCTACGAGCTGGCCGGTGCGGACCAGATCCGCGCCTACTACGCGCAGGTCATGCAGCGCCACTTCCTGCCCAGCGGCCGGGTGAAGTACTTCCCCAACAGCGACTACCTGGGCGAAGGCCGCTTTGTCTCCCGGATCGCGCAGCACGCCACCCAGGTGCGCGTGCGGCGCAAGCTCGTCGACACCACGTACATCGAAGGTGCGATTCCCGCGACCAGCCCGCCGCCGTTCCAGGTGGCCGATGGCGTTCGCTGCGTAGCCGCGGGCGAGATCGCGCGCCTGCAGGATCGCCCGGAGCGCTTCGTCGTCATCGGCGCAGGCAAGACGGCCCTGGACGCCTGCGTCTGGCTGCTGGAGCAAGGCGTCCCCGCCTCGGCGATCCAATGGGTCCGACCACGGGAGGCGTGGTGGGTGAACCGCCGCTTCTCCCAGCCGCATACCCTGTTCCCTGATCTCTATCGTGGCCTGGCGATCCGCTTCGAGACCGCGGCACAAGCCACGTCCACCGAGGACCTGTTTGCGCGCCTCGAGGCGGCCGGGGCGCTGCTTCGCCTCGATCCCGGCGTCACGCCGACCACGTTCCGCGGCGCACTGGTCAGCGAGGCCGAGCTCGCGCTGCTGCGCCGCATCGAGGACGTCGTGCGCCTGGGTCATGTGCGCCGCATCGAGCGCGACCGCATCGTCCTGGACCGGGGCTGCGTGGCGACGAACGAATCCACGCTGCACGTGCACTGCGCGGCAGCGGGCCTGGCGCGGCCTGCGCTGCGCCCGATCTTCGAGCCCGGACGGGTGACCGTGCAGCCGCTGTTCCTCGGTTTCGCCTGCTACCAGTTCGCCATGCTGGGCGTGGTCGAGGCCACCGTGGACAGCGACGACGAGAAGAACCGTCTTTGTCCGCCGATTCGATACTGGGACGCCGACACCGACTACCTGTCGGCCTTCCTGGCGAGCGTGGCAATCGCAGCGGCGCGGGCGGCGCAGCCGGCGCTGGCGAGCTGGATGCAATCCACACGGCTCAATCCGCTGAGCGGCATCGCGACGCACGCCAATGACCCCGTCGTCATCGACGCGCGTGAACGCATCAAGCGCTTCGCGGCGGCGGCGGCCGGCAACCTGGCGAAGCTGCTCGGTCTGGGGACAGCTGCCAGCATCAAAACCACCAGCACGCCGGGAGACAGACGATGAGCCCCTCCGCCATGCGTGCCGTCATCTGCGACGGCTTCAACGGACCCGAGCGCGCTGCGCATCGGCCAGATGCCCGAGCCCGAACTGGCCGCCGGCAAGGTGCTGGTCGACATCCACGCCGCGTCGGTCAGCTTCATGGACTGCCTGCTGGTGTCGGGCCAATACCAGATGAAGCCGCCCACGCCCTTCGTGCCGGGCACCGACGGCGCGGGCATCGTCAAGGCGGTGGGCGCGGGCGTCACGCGCTTCAGGGCCGGCGATCGGGTCGCGTGCAGCGACTGGATCGGCGCCTATGCAGAGGCGATGCTCGCGCCCGAAAACAAGGTGACGGCATTGCCGGAGGGCGTCGATTTTGAAGTCGCATCGACCGTGCAGCATGCCTACACGACGGCGCTGTATGCGCTGGAGCATCGCGCCGCGCTGCAGCCCGGCGAAACGGTGTTCATCACCGGCGCGGCGGGCGGGGTCGGGCTGGCGGCGGTGGACTTCGCGCATGCGCTCGGCGCGCGGGTCATCGCCGGCGTGGGCTCGGACGACAAGCTGGCGCTGGTGCGGCAGTACGGCGCCGACGACACCATCAACTACAGATGCGAAAACCTGCGCGAGCGCATCAAGGCGCTGACCGGCGGCAAGGGCGTGGACGTGTGCTTCGACAACGTCGGCGGCACGGTCTTCGGCGAGATGACGCGGCTGATGAACTGGGGTGGCCGGCTGATGCCGATCGGCTTCACCAGCGGCGAGATCCCCAGCGTGCCGATGAACCTGCCGCTGCTGAAGAACTACTCGATCGTCGGCGTGTTCGCCGGGGCCTGGATCGAGAAGTTTCCGCAGCAGGCCGCGTCAGCCAACCAACGGCTGATGCAGTGGGTGGAGAAGGGCCGCCTGCGCCCACACGTCAGCCGCGTGCTGCCGCTGGAACAGGCGGCCGAGGCCATGGCCTCGGTGATGGACCGCAGCGTGCAGGGCCGGGTGGTGCTGCGCGTGCGCTGAGCATCGACCGGCCCTGGGCCGTTCAGCCGGTGAAGCGCTTGCCCTCGTCAGCCTTCTGCCGCAGCAGCGGCGCGACGGCGAAGCCTTCACCCAGGCGCGGCATGTGCTTTTCCAGCGCTGCCAGCACGTTGGCCGCGCCGACGGTGTCGGCATAGAACATCGGCCCGCCGCGGTACACCGGCCAGCCGTAGCCGTAGATCCAGACCACGTCGATGTCGCTGGCGCGCTGCGCGATGCCTTCGGCCAGGATCTTGGCGCCCTCGTTGATCATCGGATAGACCAGCCGCTCCAGGATTTCCTGGTCGTCGATCTTGCGGCGCGCAATGCCCTTCTCCGCAGCGAAGTCGAGGATCAGCTTTTCGACGAGTGCCGAGTTGCTGCGGTTGCGCTTGGCGTCGTAGTCGTAGAAGCCGGCGCCCGTC
>CAWFQP010000008.1:0-34342 GCA_963818005.1 uncultured Pseudomonadota bacterium | reverse complement strand
CGGCCAGCGCACCGGCCCCGGCCGCCAGCCGCTGAGGACCGCGCGATGGCCAAGTTCTTCATCGACCGGCCCATCTTCGCGTGGGTGATCGCGTTGTTCATGATCGTCGCCGGCGCGGTGTCGATCACGCAGCTGCCGGTGTCGCAGTACCCGACGGTGGCGCCGCCGGCCATCGTCGTCACCGTCGTCTACCCGGGCGCGTCGGCAAAAACGCTGCAGGACAACGTGCTTACGGTCATCGAGCAGGAGATGAACGGCTCGCCCGGCCTGGCCTACATGGAGTCGGTGGCGCAGGCCAACGGCAGCGGCACGCTGACGCTGACCTTCTCGCCCAACACCAACCCCGACCTGGCGCAGGTGGACGTGCAGAACCGACTGAGCCGCGCCTCGCCCCGGCTGCCGGCGGCGGTGACGCAGCAGGGCGTGCGCGTCGACAAGTCGCGCAGCAACTTCCTGCTGTTCACGATCCTGACTTCCACCGACCCGGCCTACGACCCGGTGGCGCTGGGCGACTACGCCTCGCGCAACGTGCTGCCCGAGATCCAGCGCATTGCCGGCGTGGGCCAGGCGCAGCTGTTCGGCACCGAACGCGCGATGCGCGTGTGGATCGACCCGGCCAAGCTGGTCGGCTACGGGCTGTCGGTCGGCGACGTCAACAGCGCCATCCGCGCGCAGAACGCGCAGGTCTCCTCGGGCACGCTCGGCGACCTGCCGAACGTCGCAGGGCAGACGATCTTCGCCACCATCGTGGTCGACGGCCAGCTATCAAACGTCGAGCAGTTCGGTCGCATCGTGCTGCGCGCCAACGCCGACGGCTCTACCGTGCGCTTGAGCGACGTGGCGCGCATCGAGCTCGGCGCGCAGACCTATGCCACCTCGGCGCGGCTGAACGGCAAACCCTCCACCGGCATCGGCGTGCAGCTGTCGCCCGCCGGCAATGCGCTGCAGACGGCCAAGGCGGTGCGCGAGCGCATGGCCGAGCTGCAGCGCTACTTCCCGCCGGGCATGAGCTACGCCATCCCCTACGACACCTCGCGCTTCGTGCAGATTTCCATCGGCAAGGTGGTGGAGACGCTGCTCGAGGCGGTGGCGCTGGTGTTCCTGGTGATGTTCCTGTTCCTGCAGAACTGGCGCTACACCATCATCCCGACCATCGTCGTGCCGGTGGCGCTGCTCGGCACCTTCGGCGTGCTGCTGGTGCTGGGGTATTCGATCAACGTGCTGACCATGTTCGGCATGGTGCTGGTGGTGGGCATCGTCGTCGACGATGCCATCGTCGTGGTCGAGAACGTCGAGCGCATCATGAGCGAGGAGGGCTTGCCGCCGCGCGCGGCCACGCGCAAGGCGATGGGCCAGATCTCGGGTGCGATCGTCGGCGTCACCGTGGTGCTGGTGTCGGTGTTCGTGCCGCTGGCCTTCTTCACCGGCGCGGTGGGCAACATCTACCGCCAGTTCTCGGTGGTCATGGCCGCGTCCATCGCCTTCTCGGCCTTCCTGGCGCTGTCGCTGACGCCGGCGCTGTGCGCCACGCTGCTGAAACCCGTCGAGGCCGGCCACCACCATGCGAAGAGCGGCTTCTTCGGCGCGTTCAACCGCGGCTTCTCGGCCACCGCCAAGGGCTACGAAGGGCTGCTGGGCAAGCTGCTGAGCCGCAGCCTGCGCTTGATGCTGGTCTACCTGGCGATCATCGGCGGCGTCATCTGGCTGGTGCTGCGGCTGCCGAGCTCGTTCCTGCCCAACGAGGACCAGGGCTACATCATCGTCAACGTGCAGCTGCCGCCGGGTGCCACCACCAACCGCGCGCTGGCGGTGATGGAGCAGGTGGAAGCCTTCGTGCTCAAGCAGCCCGAGGTCAAGAGCATGGTCAGCGTGCTCGGTTTCAGCTTCTCCGGCCAGGGGCAGAACGCGGCGCTGGCCTTCGTCACGCTGAAGGACTGGGACGAACGCCACGGCGCCGAACATTCGGCGCAGGCGCTGGCCGGACGCGTGTTCGGCGCGATGATGGGCGTGAAGGACGCGTTCATCTTCCCGCTGAGCCCGCCGCCGATTCCCGAGCTGGGCAGCGCCACCGGCTTCAACTTCCGCCTGCAGGACCGTGGCGGCAGCGGCCACGAGGCGCTGGTCGCGGCGCGCAACCAGCTGCTCGGCTTGGCCGGGCAGAGCAAAGTGCTGGCGGGGGTGCGCCCCGACGGGCTGGAGGACGCGCCGCAACTGCGCATCGACATCGACCGCGACAAGGCCGCCGCGCTGGGCGTGGGCTTCGACGCCATCAACCTGGTCATTTCCACCGCCTTCGGTTCGAGCTACGTCAACGACTTCCAGAGCCAGGGCCGGTTGCAGCGCGTGGTGGTGCAGGCCGATGCCGCCGAGCGCATGCAAAGCGACGACATCCTGCAGCTCAACGCCATCAACAACCGCGGCCAGCTCGTGCCGCTGTCGGCCTTCGCGACGACACGCTGGGTCAGCGGGCCGATGCAGTTGATCCGCTACAACGGCTATCCGACGATGCGCCTTGCCGGCGACGCCGCGTCCGGCATCAGCACCGGCGAGGCGATGGCCGAGATGGAACGGCTGGCGGCGCGGCTGCCGGCGGGCTTCGGCTTCGAATGGACCGGCCAGTCGCGCGAGGAGCGGCTGGCCGGCGCCACCGCGCTGTACCTGTTCGGCTTCTCGCTGCTGGCGGTGTTCCTGTGCCTGGCGGCGCTGTACGAGAGCTGGTCGATCCCCTTCGCCGTGCTGCTGGTGGTGCCGCTGGGCGTGCTCGGCGTCGTGCTCGGCGACCGAGGCGCGTGGCTACAGCAACGACGTGTACTTCAAGATCGGGCTGATCACCATCATCGGCCTGTCGGCGAAGAACGCGGTGCTGATCATCGAGTTCGCCAAGGAGCTGCAGGCCGCAGGGCAGGAGTGCGGTGGACGCGGTGCTGCAGGCGGCGCACCTGCGCTTCAGGCCGATCGTCATGACCTCGCTGGCCTTCGTGCTGGGCGTGCTGCCGCTGGCCATCGCCAGCGGTGCCGGCTCGGCCAGCCAGCGCTCGATCGGCACCGGCGTGATGGGCGGCATGGTCAGCGCGGTGCTGCTGTCGGTGCTGTTCGTGCCGGTGTTCTACGTCGTCGTGCGCCGCTGGTTCAAGGGCAGCGAGCGCCAGCGCCAGCTGCATGCGCACGAGCTGGACGCGGTGGCCGGGGAGGGCGGTCATGAGCCGCCGAGCGCCTGCATCGCGTGCGCAGCACGAGGGTGCCAGTGCGGGCACCGCCTCGCTCAAGCAGCTCCGCATGGCCGCACGGCTCGTCGCACGGGTTGCTGGGCGCCGCCGCGCTGGGGGCGCTCGCCGGCCTGGCATTGCTTCTGGGCGGCTGCGCGTCGATGGCGCCGCCCTACGAGCGCCCGGCGGCCCCGGTGGCGGCGAGCTTCCCCGATGCCGCGCCGGCCGCGGCGGCCGGCGGCGTCGCCGTGGAGGCGGCCGCCGATCTCGACTGGCCGCAGTTCTTCACCGACCCGCGCCTGCAGGCGCTGATCGAGCTGGCGCTGCAGAACAACCGCGACCTGCGCGTGGCGGTGCTGAACATCGAGCGCGTGCGCGCCCAGTACCAGATCCAGCGCGCCGAGCAGTTCCCCACCGTGATGCTCGGCGCCACGGGCCTGAGCCAGCCGAACAGCGCCGGCGGCAGCGTCTACACCGCGGGGCTGAACATCACCGGCTACGAGCTGGACCTGTTCGGCCGCGTGCGCAGCCTCGAGCGACGCCGCGCTGCAGCAGTACTTCGCCAGCGAGGAAGCGCGCAAGGCCGCGCAGATCAGCCTGATCGCCGCGGTGGCGAACACCTACCTGACGCTGCTGGCCGATGACGCGCAGCTGGAGGTGGCGCGCCAGACGCTGGACTCGCGCGAGCAGGGCTTGCGGCTGCTGAAGCTGAAGTTCGACAACGGCGCGCTGTCCGAATACGACCTGGCGCAGGCGGTGACGCTGGTCGAAGGCGCGAAGGCTGCCGCTGGCACTGCTGCAGCGCCAGCGCGCCCAGGGTCAGAACGCGCTGGTGCTGCTGGTGGGACAACCGCTGCCGCCGGACCTGCCAGCGCCGCAGCCGCTGCAGGCACACAGCCTGATGGCCGAGCTGCCGGCCGGGCTGCCGTCGCAGCTGCTGGAGCGCCGCCCCGACGTGCGCCAGGCCGAGCGCCAGCTGCAGGCAGCCAATGCCAACATCGGCGCGGCGCGCGCGGCCTTCTTCCCGCGCATCACGCTGACCGGCAGCATCGGCCTGGCCAGCGACGACCTGAGCGGCTTGTTCGCCAACCGCGCCTGGCAGTTCGCGCCGCGCATCACGCTGCCGATCTTCGACGCCGGCGCCAACCAGGCCAACCTGCAGGTCAGCGAGGCCAACCGCGACATCGCGCTGGCGCAGTACGAGCGCTCGATCCAGGTCGCGTTCCGCGAAGTCGCCGACGCGCTGGCCGGCCGCGCCACCTACGGCGAGCAGCTGCGTGCGCAGCAGGCGCAGACGCAGGCCGAACAGAAGCGCTCGGACCTGGCCGAAATTCGCTTCCGCAACGGCGTGTCCAGCTTCCTCGACGTACTCGACGCGCAGCGCGCGCTGTTCCAGACGCAGCAGGCGACGATCATCGCGCAGGCCGCGCAGCAGCAGAACCTGGTGACGCTGTACAAGGCACTGGGCGGGGGCTGGAAGGACGCGGCCGACTGACCAGGGTCTGCTGACCCTACACTGCGCCGATGCCTGCCCTGCCCGAGCACCTGGACACCCGCGACGGGTTGAAACTGCATCTGCGCGACTGGCCGGCCGCGGCACCCGCCGCGCGCGGCGTGCTCATCGTGCACGGCCTGGGCGAGCACATCGGCCGCTATGCACACGTGGCGGCGCAGCTCAATGCCTGGGGGTGGCCGGCCTTCGGCTACGACCAGCGCGGCCACGGCCGCAGCGAGGGGCCGCGCGGTGGGCTGGCGCACGACGACGATCTGCTGCACGACCTGGCCGCGGTCATCGACGCGGTGCGTGCCGTGATGCCCGGCCCGCTGGTGCTGCTGGGCCACAGCATGGGCGCTCTGGTGGCGGCGCGCTTCGTCGCCGGCACGGCCGACACAATCGGCGCGGCCTGGATGCGGCCGGTGAATGCGCTGGTGCTGTCGTCGCCGGCGCTGGACCCGGGCATCAGCATCCCGCGCAAGCTGCTGCTCGCCAGCCTGGGGCGGCTGGCGCCGAAGCTGGCGCTGGGCAACGGGCTGAAGCCGGAATGGATCTCGCACGATGCGCAGGTGGTGCGCAACTACGTCGCCGATCCGCTGGTGCACGACCGCGTGACGCCGCGGCTCGCGCGCTTCATCGTCGATGGCGGCGCTGCGGTGGCCGAGCGCGCCGCTGGCTGGGCCGTGCCGACGCTGCTGCTCTATGCCGGCAGCGACCGCTGCGTGGCCCCGGCGGGCAGCGCCGGTTTCGCAGCCGCGGCGCCGCAGGCGGTGGTGGCGGCGCACGAGTTCCGACCGCTGTACCACGAGATCTTCAACGAGCCCGAGCAGGCCGAGGTCTTCGGCGTGCTGCACGACTGGCTGAGTACACTGGAACTTCCCGCACTGCAGAGCAACCGATGAACGCACGCGACCCGAAACTGCCGCTGCTCAGCGACGACGCCGGCGCCCTGGCCGTCTTGGCCGAACAAGCCTGGGAGCAACGCATCCTGCCGGCACTGACCGACTACATCGCGGTGCCGGCGAAGAGCCCGATGTTCGATGCCGACTGGCGCTCGCACGGCCTGCTCGACAAGGTGGTGCGCGACGCGGCGGCCTGGGTGGAATCGCGCAAGGTCGCGGGACTGAAGCTCGAGCTGCTGCGCCTGGAAGGGCGCACGCCGCTGCTCTTCTTCGACGTGCCGGCGACGTCCGGACGCCCGGGCCCGGGCACCCCCCTCGTGGGGCCGGCGCCGCAGGCGCATGGCGGCACGGCGTCATCCGACAGCACGCACACGGTGGTGTTCTACGGCCACCTGGACAAGCAGCCGGAGTTCAGCGGCTGGCGCAAGGACCTCGGGCCGTGGACGCCGAAGCTCGAGAACGGCAAGCTCTACGGCCGCGGCGGCGCCGACGACGGCTACGCGGTGTATGCAGCGATCAGCGCGATCGAGGCGCTGGACGCGATGGGCATCGCGCGGCCACGCTGCGTCGGCATCATCGAAGCCTGCGAAGAGAGCGGCTCGCCCGACCTGCCGGCGTACCTGGACCTGCTGCGCGCGCGCCTCGGCAACGTCGGCCTGGTGGTGTGCCTGGACAGCGGCGCCGGCAGTTACGAGCAGCTGTGGCTGACCACCAGCCTGCGCGGCATGGCCAGCGGCGTGCTGAAGGTCGAGGTGCTGGACGAAGGCATCCATTCCGGCGACGCCAGCGGCGTGGTGCCGTCGAGCTTCCGCATCCTGCGCCACGTGCTCGACCGGCTCGAGGATTCGTCCAGTGGCGAGCTGCTGCCGCGCGACTTCCATTGCGAAGTGCCGATGCTGCGCGTAGAGCAGGCGCGCGCCACCGCCGCGATCCTGAAGGACGAGGTCTACAAACGCTTTCCCTGGGCCTGCGGTGCTGACGGCGGCCCGGTGCTGCCGACCACCTCCGACCCGGTGCAGGTGCTGCTGAACCGCACCTGGCGGCCGACGCTCAGCGTCACCGGCGTCGACGGCTTCCCGGCGCTGGCCGACGCCGGCAACGTGCTGCGGCCGCACACCGCCTTCAAGCTGAGCCTGCGCTTGCCGCCGTTGGTGGACGGCGCGGCGGCCACGCAGCGGCTGAAGACGCTGCTCGAGGACAACGCGCCCTACAACGCCAGGGTGACTTTCCACCCCGACGGTGCCGCCACCGGCTGGAACGCGCCGGAATTGGCGCCGTGGCTGGAGCGCGCGCTGAACGACGCTTCCCAGGCGCACTACGGCGCGCCGCTGGGCACCATCGGCCAGGGCGGCACGATCCCGCTGATGAGCATGCTGCAGGCCGGCTTCCCGAACGCCCAGATGATGGTCTGCGGTGTGCTCGGCCCGAAGAGCAACGCGCACGGCCCCAACGAGTTCCTGCACGTGCCCTACGGCAAGAAACTCACCGCCGCGGTGGCGCAGGTGGTGGCTGCGTGTCCTTGATCCACCGCCTACGGCCTTCGGCCGCCCCGAGGGGGCGAGTCGGACGAGGAACAGTCCCTGCGGACTGTTCCTCGCCTGCGAGCGCCGACCGCGTCCTCGCTGTGGGCGCCGCTGGCGGCGCGGCGAAGCCGGCTGCGCGCGCGGCCGCCCGAAGCCTGCGCGCTCAGCGCAACGAGTAGGCTACCGCCGGACGCAGGCCGCTCATCGGTTCGAGCAGGCCGAGCAGCGGGCGCAGCGGCGCGTAGCGCGTGGCCACCTTGGTGGCATAGGCGAAGAAGCGCGGCAGGTCTCCGGCATAGCCCGGCTTGCCGTCGCGGTGCTTCAGCCGGCAGAAGATGCCCAGCACCTTGAGGTGGCGCTGCAACCCCATCCATTCGAGCGCGCGCCAGAACTCCCCGAAGTCGCTCGCCAGCGCCTCGCCCAGCGGCACGCCGGCTCGTTTGGCCTCGCTCCACCAGCGCACCGCCCAGTCGATCTCGCGCTCCTCGTCCCAGGAGACGAAGGCATCGCGCAGCAGTGAGGCCAGGTCGTACGTGACCGGGCCGCGCACCGCGTCCTGGAAGTCGAGGATGCCGGGGTTGGGCTGGGCCACCATCAGGTTGCGCGGCATCCAGTCGCGGTGCACCGCCACCGTGGGCTGCGCCAGTGCGCTGTCGATCAGCAATCGGCAGATTTTCTGCCAGCACGCGTTCTCGGCCTCGCCCCATTGCAGGCCGAACTCGCGCTGCACGCACCATTCGGGGAACAGCGCCAGTTCGCGTGCCAGCAGCGCTTCGTCATAACGCGGCAGCGCATCGGCCGGCAGCTTCAGCTGCCATTGCACCAGCGCAGTGATGGCATCGCGCATCAGCGCGTCGGCACGCGCCGCGTCGGCCTGCTGCAGCGCGTCCAGGTACAGCTCGCGGCCCAGGTCGCCAAGCAGCAGGAAACCCTGTTCGGCATCGCATTCCAGCACCGGTGGCCCGTTCAGCCCGGCAGCGCGGATGAACTGCGCCACCTGCACGAAGGGTCGCACGTCCTCCTGCGGCGGTGGCGCGTCCATGATGATGCGGCTGCCTTGTGCCGATTCGATGCGCAGGTAGCGCCTGAAGCTGGCATCGGCCGAGGCGCTCGCCAGCGTGTCGGGCCGCAGGCCGTGCCTGCCGCCGATCGACTGCAGCCAGCGCTCGAAGGCCTTCCGGCGCGATGCATCGGGCCAGGCGATCGGCACACGCGCCGGCTCTGTGGGGGTGGTCATGGGAGGCAGGCGCAGGGGTCGCGCGCTCGTTGGATAATGAATTCTACAAATCGGCCGTTCGACGCAGCGCCGGCGCGCGTCGCGCCCGCGTTGCACGAGCGACGCAGAACGTGCCCCCCCTCGCGTCCACACTCCTTGCCATGCGCCCGCGCCTTGTGCTGTCGATGCTGGCCGCCAGTGCCTGCGCCGGCCCGCCGGCGCAGGCCCAGGACAGCCACGGACCGGTGCTGCAGGCCGTGCCGAGCCTGAAGCCGCGGCCGACGGACTCGCTGCCGCGCCAGCAGGGGCCGCTGTACCTGCGCGCCGACCAACTCAGCGGCCAGCCGGATGCCGAGCTGCGCGCCGAGGGCCGCGTCGAGCTGCGCCATGGCGGCGTGGTGCTGCGCGCCGACCAGCTGCGCTACGACCAGGCCGAGGACCTGGCGGTGGCGCAGGGCAAGGTGCGCATCACCTTCGAGGGCTCGTCCTTCAGCGGGCCCGAGGTGCAGCTGAAGGTGCAGCGCATGGAGGGCTTCGTCACCGCGCCCGAGTACCACCTGGCGATGACCGGCGCCGGCGGACGGGCCGATCGCATCGACATCCTCGGCCCGGCCACCTCACGCGTCATCAACGGCAACTACACCAGCTGCCGGCGCGAAGGCGCGGAGAATCCCGACTGGGTGCTCAGCGCACGCCAGCTCGACCTGGACACCGATGCCGGCGTCGGCATCGCCGAAGGCGCCGTGCTGCGCTTTCTGGACGTGCCGATCCTGTCCTTGCCGCGGCTGAGTTTTCCGCTCAGCGACCAGCGCAAGTCGGGCTGGCTGCCGCCCGACCTGGACTTCACCTCCGGCAGCGGCGTCGAGCTCAGCGCACCGTACTACTGGAACATCGCGCCGAACCGCGATGCAACGATCGCGCCGGCGCTGTCCACCCGCCGTGGCTTTGCGGTGGAGGGCGAGTTTCGCTACCTGGAGCCGGGCTTTTCCGGACGGCTGAATCTGGACCTGCTGCCCTATGACCAGGTCTACGAGGACACACGGTACTGGCTCACCTTCGACCATCTCGGCCGCTTCGGCGACGGTGTGCGCTATGGCGCACAGGTCGAGCGCGTGTCGGACAACGACTGGTGGAACGACTTCCCGCGCCGCCACACCGCCTTGACACCGCGCCTGCTGCCGTTGTTGGTGCTGGCCGAGAAGGATTTCGGCTCGCCGGCGCTCGGCGCCGAGTTGTATGCGCGCACCCAGCGCTGGCAGGTGCTGCAGGCGCCGAACATCATGGAAGCGCCCTTCGACCGTGCGGCGCAGTTCGGCCTGCGCAGCACCGGCAACCTGCTGGCCGGCGCGCAGTACGCCTTCGAGACCGAAGCCAACCACTTCGTGCTGCCGGACAACGCCGGCTACAGCAGCGCCAACACCCCGTCCAACGGGTCGCGACTGCACTTGCAGGGCTGGATCAACCGGCCCTTCCGCCAGCCCGGCTGGTGGGTGACGCCGAGCCTGCTGTTCAACGCGGCCAGCTACTACACCGACGAGGCCATGCCCGACGGGCGCACCAGCGCGTCGCGGGTGATTCCGACATTCAGCCTGGGTGCCGGCACGGAATTGGAGCGGCCGGCCGAATGGCTAGGCCGCTCGCTGCGCCAGACGCTGGAGCCGCGGCTGCTGTACGTGAACACGCCCTATGTCGACCAGTCGAACTACCCGAACTTCGATTCGGCGGTTAAGGACTACAGCTTCGCATCGATCTTCTCGGAGAACGTTTTTTCCGGCATCGACCGGGTGTCGGACACCAATGCGCTGACCGCCGGGGTGACCACGCGGCTGCTCGATGCCAGCAGCGGCGTGGAACTGCTGCAGCTGGGCATCGTGCAGCGCTACCTGTTCAATGATCAACTGGTCACCGAAAGCGGCGTGCCCGAGAACCGCGGTTTTTCCGACGTGCTGCTGCGCGGCTCGACCCGGGCGCTGCAGCCCTTCAACCTGCAAGGTTACCTGCGCTACAGCCCCAGCGTCGATCGGGTGGTGCGCACGATCCTCGGTGCGCAGTACGCGCCGGGGCCGTTTCGCACGCTGAACCTGGCCTACCGCTATGCGCGCGACATCAGTTCACAGTACGAGGCCTCCTGGCAGTGGCCGCTCTATCAGAGCGGCGGCACGCCACAGCGCAAGGAGTGGAGCGGCAGCGCCAACAGCTGCGGAGGCGCCTGGTACACGGTGGGTCGGGTGGTCTACAGCACCACCGACGACCGCGTGACCGATTCGGTGCTTGGCGTCGAGTACGACGCCGGTTGCTGGATCGCGCGCATGGCGGTGAGCCGCTGGTCCACCGGCGTGAGCGAGGCGTCGACCCAGGTCCTGCTGCAGCTGGAACTGGTCGGCTTGTCGCGCCTGGGCTCCAATGCGATCAACGTCATGAGGGACAATATCCCCGGTTACCAGCTGCTGCGCGACCGACGCAGTGCAACGCCGGCCTCGGCCTTCTATGACTGACCTCTTCCGCCGCCTTCGATTGCCTGGCCTGGCGCTTGCCATCGGCACGTGCGCCGCGCCGGGGGTCGCGCAGCTGCAGATCCGCAGCGCGGCCAGCCCGCCACCGCAGGTGGTGATCCGGGGGCCGGCCTTCAGCGGCGACTACATCGTGGCCGTGGTCAACAGCGAACTGGTCACGGCCGGCGAGGTCGAGCAGCGCATCGAGCGCATTCGCGTGGCGACCACGCCGCGCGGCGGGCAGCCTCCGCCGGTCACCGACCCGCTGCGCCAGCAGGCGCTGGATTCGTCTGATCGACGAGCGCGTCCTGCTGACCCACGCCCGCGAAAGCGGCGTGCGCGTCGACGAGGCCGAGATCGACCGCGCGGTGCAGACCATCGCGGCGCAAAACAAGATGAGCATGGCCCAGTTGCGCGAGCGTGTCGCCGCCGACGGCATCGACTTCGCCCGTTTTCGCGCCAACCTGCGCGACCAGATCCTGCTGGAACGGGTGCGCGAACGCGAGGTCGGCCAGCGCACCCGCGTGACCGATGCCGACATCGACAAGTACCTGGCAGAACGCAACGCGGGCGGCGCGCGCGACATCGAGCTGAACATTGCGCAGATCCTGATCCCGGTGCCGGAGGGTGCCAGCGCGGAAACCCTGGCGCAGCGCCAGGCGCGGGCCGAGACCGCGTTGGCACGGGTGCGCGCCGGCGAGGACTTTGCGGTCGTGGCACGGGAGTTGTCCGAGGACAGCAACCGCACCCGCGGTGGCGAGATCGGGCTGCGGCCAGCGGCGCGCCTGCCCGACCTGTTCGTCGAACAGGTGCGCGGCCTACGGCCCGGCGACGTGTCGCCCACGGTGCTTCGCTCCGGCGCCGGGCTGCACGTGCTGAAGCTCATCGAACGGCGCGACAGCAGCGGTGTGCGCGTCACGCAGACGCGGGCTCGGCACATCCTGCTGCGGCCGTCGCCGCAACTCAGTGCCGACCTGGCCCGCCAGCGCCTGCTGGACATGCGCACGCAGATCGAACGCGGCAGCAACAGCTTCGAGGCCCTGGCGCGGCAGTTTTCCGAGGACGGCTCGGCGGCGCAGGGTGGCGACCTCGGCTGGGTCAACCCGGGCGCCTTCGTGCCCGAGTTCGAGGAGGCCATGAGCCGCCTGGCGGTCGGTGGCCTGTCGCAGCCGGTGACGTCGCGCTTCGGCATCCACCTGATCGAGGTGGTCGACCGGCGCGAGACCACGCTGGATGCCAAGCAGTTGCGCGAGCAGGCGCGCAATGCGCTGCGCGAGCAGAAGTTCGAAGAGGCCTATCTGGAATGGACCAAGGAGTTGCGCTCGCGGGCCTATGTCGAGATGCGCGAGCCGCCTTAGCCCGCCGATGAAGCATGTGGCGCGCAAGCGCTTCGGCCAGCACTTCCTCAGCGACGCCTATGTGCTCGGGGCCATCGTCGACCTGATCGACCCGCAGCCCGGACAGGCCTTGGTGGAAATCGGCCCCGGCCTTGGCGCCCTGACCTGGCCATTGCTGCAGCGCTGCCGGGCGCTCACCGTCATCGAACTCGACCGCGACCTGGCGGCGCGGCTGCGTGCATCGCGGCGGCGGCCTGAACGTGATCGAAGCCGACGTTCTGACGGTGGACTTCGGCGCGCTGGCGCAACAGCTGACCCAGCCGCTGCGGCTGGTGGGCAACTTGCCCTACAACATCTCGACGCCCATCCTGTTTCACCTGCTGGAGTCGGCTGGGCAGGTGGTCGACCAGCATTTCATGCTGCAAAAGGAGGTGGCGCAGCGCATGTCGGCCGCGCCGGGCGGCAAGGACTATGGCCGGCTGTCGGTGATGCTGCAGTGGCGCTACCGCATCGACACCGTGCTCGAAGTGCCGCCGCAGGCCTTCGAGCCTCCGCCCAAGGTGGATTCGGCGATCGTGCGCATGCGGCCGCTGCCGCAGGCCGCGGCCCAGCCGAAACTGCTGGCCGAACTGGTGACGGTGGCCTTCTCGCAGCGCCGCAAACTGCTGCGCCACACCCTCGGACGCTGGTTGGACGAGCGCCGCTTCAGCGGCGAATTCGACCTGCAGCGCCGCGCCGAGGAAGTGCCGGTGGCGCAGTACGTCGCGCTGGCTGCAGCCGTGGCTGCGGCCGCCTGACAAGGCTTGCGTTGCGGCGCAGACTCATCGCGCAGCGACGTGAAGGCGCATTGCGCCGGGCCGAAGCCAAAAACACAAACGGCCCTTGACGGGCCGTTTGTGCGGGGCATCACGCTGGCGTCAAGCCGCGGTCAGCCACATGGCGGTGTCGAAGGCACTGCTCATCAGCGGCATGTTCATGCCGAAGTTCGGGTTGGTCCCGTTCTTCGGCACAGCCACCTTCGGCGCCGGCTTGTCGGCCACCACCTGGGTCATCTCCGCCCGCTCCCCTGACCCGATTTCCAGGGAGCGGGCTACTGAAAAGAATAGAAACATCGGAAGGGTATTCGTCGTTCCCCCCAGAAGTCGGCCGCATCGCGGAACACGTCGAGCAACTGCTCGCGGGCCTCGCGGTCGAAACGGGGGTTGTCGGGCAGCTGCTCGAGCACGACGACGAAGCCAGGCTGCGCACCGGCCTTGTGGACCAGGTCGGTCATGCAGTCAAAGAGCGCGTCGAGGTTCTTGCCGACAGTGCGCCGGAAACAGGAAGGACTCGGCGATGCGGTCCAGCACGTCCTGCTTGGTCTGCGCCGACGACAGGTTGGCGTACAGAAAATGCTGGCCTACGCCCTCGGCGGCCTGCATCAGATCCTCCACCCTGTAGGCGCGAATCGCCTGCACGATATTGGGACGGACTGTTTGCAACAGCATGGTCACCTACCTCCTTCAAACACAACAACGTCGTACCGGCGCTCACTGCACGATGCGCGCGAAGCTCGCATAGTGATCGCCGGTGTAGTAACAGGCATCCGGCTTGGTGGGTTGACTGCCACCGCAGACGATTCGGCGGGCACCCCGGTCACGCGCACCGGGCGTCTTCACGGTGTACTCGCGGTAGTAACCGCGCGCATTTGCCGGCAAAAGTCTCTCGCGATTACCGAACACGCTGCCATCCTTGGCGTACGCAAACGGGCCACCCCTGCGAATCAGCTACATCCATCTGCCGCGCTTCGACCGGCAACTCGGAGAAGGCCACTGCCGAGTGCTGCGGGCTGTGGCACCGGACTGCGACCCAATACCGCACTGCCGACAGCCACCACTCCTGTCACAGCGATTGCAAGCGCCAACTTCTCAAGTGACTGCCTTGGCGAAGGCAAACGGGACAGGACCACGGGGTAACCCTGAACAAGCAATTGGCAATGGTACCGGAAAGCGGCAAAAAGCTCAAGCATCAGCCTCAATTTGGGGCATGATCAACCCACAGAGTAGCGTGCGCACACATCTGTTTTGAGCCTCGCCGGAGCCGACCCGGCGAACAGTCACCCAATACCCGCCTGACCGAGGTCGTCAGCGTGCCGCGTTGGCGTCGGCGACCGTCAGCGCGGTCATGTTGACGATCCGTCGCACGGTGGCCGACGGCGTCAGGATATGCACAGGGCGGGCTGCGCCAAGCAGCACCGGACCGATGGCGATGCCGCCGCCAGCGGCGGCCTTCAGCAGGTTGTAGGCAATATTGGCCGCGTCGATGTTCGGCAGCACCAGCAAGTTGGCGTCGCCGGCCAGGGTGCTGCGCGGCATGATCTTGTACCGTGCCACAGCGTCCAGCGCGACGTCTCCATGCATTTCGCCGTCGACTTCCAGCCAGGCGGCTTGCTGGCGCAGCAACTCCAGCGTGCGGCGCATCTTCTGGGCGCTGGGCAGTTCGCTGGTGCCGAAGTTGCTGTGCGACAGCAGTGCGGCCTTCGGCGCGATGCCGAAGCGCAGCATCTCCTCCGCCGCCATGACCGTGATCTCGCACAGCTCCTCGGGGCTCGGGTCGGCGTTGACATGGGTGTCGACGAGGAAGACCTGGCGCCCGGGCAGCATCAGCCCGTTCATGCAGGCATACACGCGCACGTCCTGCGGCGTGCTCGGGCTGCCGCCGACGCGCATGCCGATGACCTGGTCGATGTAGTGCAGGTGGTTGGCCGTGGTGCCCCAGGTGCCGCAGAGCAGGCCGTCGACGTGGCCCTTTTCCAGCAGCATCGCGCCGATCAGCGTCAGCCGCCGGCGCATCTCGATCTTGGCCACCTGCACCGTCACGCCCTTGCGCTCGGTCATGCGGTGGTAGCTCATGAAGAAGTCGCGGTAGCGCTCGTCCTGCTCGACGTTGACCACGTCGTAGTCCACGCCCTGCTTCAGGCGCAGGCCGAACTTCTCCACGCGCGCAGCCATCACCGCCGGGCGGCCGATCAGCGTCGGTCGGGCCAGGCCCTCGTCCACCACCACCTGCACCGCACGCAGCACGCGCTCTTCCTCGCCCTCGGCATAGGCCACTCGGCGCGCCTTGGCGCGTTTGGCCAGGGCGAAGATCGGTCGCATCACCTGCCCGGAGGCGTAGACGAAGCTCTGCAGCTTCTCGGCATACGCCTCCCAGTCGGCTATCGGCCGGCGAGCCACGCCGGAGGCCTCGGCGGCACGCGCCACCGCGGGGGCGATCTTCATCATCAGGCGAGGGTCGAAAGGCTTCGGAATCAGGTATTCAGCGCCGAAGGCCAAAGTCTCGCCGGCATAAGCCGCGGCCACCACCTCGCTCTGCTCGGCCTGGGCCAGCTCGGCGATGGCATGCACCGCCGCAATCTCCATCTCGTCGGTGATCGTCGTCGCGCCGCTGTCCAGCGCCCCGCGGAAGATATACGGAAAGCACAGCACGTTGTTGACCTGGTTCGGGTAGTCGCTGCGCCCGGTGGCGATGATGGCGTCGTCGCGAACGGCGCGCACCTGGTCGGGCAGGATCTCCGGCGTCGGGTTGGCCAGCGCCAGGACCACGGGCCGCGACGCCATCGCCGCCACCATCTGCGGCTTGAGCACGCCGCCTGCCGACAGACCCAGGAACACGTCGGCTGCGGGCATCACCTCGGCCAGCGTGCGCAGCTTCGTGGCCTGCGCGAACTGGGCCTTGTCCTCGTCCATCAGCTCGGTGCGGCCCTGCCAGACCACGCCCGCCAGGTCGGTGACCCAGATGTTCTCGCGCTTGCAGCCCCAGCTTCAGCAGCAGCCCCAGGCAGGCAAGCGCCGCAGCGCCGGCACCGCTGGCCACCAGCTTGACGCTGCCGATGTCCTTGCCCACCACCTTCAGCGCATTCAGCAGCGCCGCGCCGACGACGATGGCGGTGCCGTGCTGGTCGTCGTGGAAGACCGGAATCTTCAGCCGCTCGCGCAGCTTGCGCTCGACGACGAAGCAGTCCGGCGCCTTGATGTCCTCCAGATTGATGCCGCCGAAGGTGGGCTCCAGCGCGGCGATCACCTCGACCAGCCGGTCGACGTTCTTCTCGTTGACCTCGATGTCGAAGACATCGATATCGGCGAACTTCTTGAACAGCACGGCCTTGCCTTCCATCACCGGCTTGGCGGCCAGCGGCCCGATATCGCCCAGGCCCAGCACCGCGGTGCCATTGGTGATCACCGCCACCAGGTTGCCGCGCGCGGTGTAGCGGAAGGCGTTGGCCGGGTCGGTGACGATCTCCTCGCAGGCCGCGGCCACGCCGGGCGAGTAGGCCAGCGCCAGGTCGTGCTGGTTGACCATCTGCTTGGTCGCGGCAATGGCCAGCTTGCCCGGGATCGGAAACTCGTGGTATTCGAGCGCGGCCTGGCGCAGTTCGGCGGCCTTGTCTTCGGTGTTGGGCACGGTGCGGTCTTTCGAAATGCGTTCGTTGTCCGGGGCGCCGGCGTGAGGAAGCGGGGCCAATTCTAGGATTGCGCTGCGGCGTGCGGCCGCAGCGCGCAGTGTGCGCTGCTTCGGCGCCGTGGTCATGCGCGAAACTGCGTACCACGGCGGCCGGCATTGCACGCAATACTGCGCTCGGCCCGGGCGGCCAATGCCGGGCGGAGCGCACTCTTGAGTACCTCTTCCACCGCCGTCTTGCCTCAAGCCGTGCAGCGCCGGCGCCGGCGCCGGCGCCAGGCGTTATGGAGCACCTTGTTCGTGCTGCTGGGAGTGGCGCTGACGCTGCTGGTGCTGCTGACGGCACGGCACGAAGACGCGCGCGTGCAGGACCAGGTCGACGCGCTGGCCGCCGATGCCGCGGCCAAGGTGCGCAGCGAGTTGCTGCGCAGCCAGCAGTCCCTGCTGGCGCTGGCGGCACATGCCGGGGCGCCGCAGCGCTGGGACGCCGATGCCGCCGAACTGTTGCGCCAGAACACCGAGCTGCGGCGCATCGAACGCCGCGGCAGCGGCTGGCAGATCGACGCGGCAGTGGATTCGCCGATCGCCCCGCCTTTGTTCGCGGTGATCGGCCGCGGCGACAGCGACATCGACGCCGACCGCCGCCTGCGCTGCGGCGCGGCGCTCGGCCGCACCGGTGTTCTCGCGCAGCTATTTCGTGCCGCTGGCCGGTGGCGGCGGGCTCGAGGTCCTGGACCTGTGCCTGCCGGTTCGCGACGGCGGCCGCGACGAGGGCTACCAGCTGGCCACGCTGTCGCTGCCGGCGCTGCTGGCCGCCGCGCTGACGCCGGAGCAGGCGCGTCGGCACGAGATTTCCTTCATCGAAGGCGACGGCGCGCGCCTGGCCCGCTCCGGCCTGCAGCGCGGCACGCGGCGTGTACCGCGCCGACCGCCTGGTCGACCTGCCGGGCACCACGCTGCGCCTGCGCCTGGACAGCGTGGCCGGGCCGAGCGGCCCGGTCCCCAACCTGGCCACGGCCGCCGTGCTGGGCCTGTCGGTGCTGCTGTTCGCGCTGGCGCTGCTGCTGGCCGGCGACGTCGCCCGGCGCGCGCGCGCGGAAAGCCTGCTGGCCGAGGCGCTGGCCTTCCGCAAGGCGATGGAGGACTCGCTGATCACCGGGCTGCGCGCGCGCGACCTGCAGGGTCACATCACCTACGTCAATCCGGCCTTCTGCGCGATGGTCGGCTTCACCCCCGAGGCGCTGCGCGAAGCCCAGGTGCCGCCGTACTGGCCGCCAGAACTGGCCGAGACCTACCGGCTGCGGCAGGACATGCGCCTGGCGCCGGGCAATGCCACGCAGACGCCGTCGCGCGAAGGATTCGAGACCCTGTTCATGCGCAAGAACGGCGAGCGCTTCGCGGTCATGATCTACGAAGCGCCGCTGGTCGACGGCCAGGGCCGGCACACCGGCTGGATGAGCGCGGTGCTCGACATCAGCGCGCAGCGCCGCATCGAGGACCTGTCGCGCCAGCAGCAGGAGCGGCTGCAGGCCACGGCCCGGCTGGCCACCATCGGCGAGATGGCCTCGCTGCTGAGCCACGAGCTGAACCAGCCGCTGGCCGCGATCGCCAGCTATGCCAGCGGCTCGCTGAACCTGATGGACCAGCCCGATGACGACACGCCGGCCTTGCTGCGCCAGGCCATGCAGCGCGTGGCCGAACAGGCCGAGCGCGCCGGTCGCGTCATCAAGAGCGTGCACGACTTCGTGCGCCGCCGCGAGCAGTTGCGCGAGACGATTGGCGTGGAGCTGCTGCTTGACGCGGTACTGCCGCTGGTGCGCCTGCAGGCGCGCAAGAGCGGCACCCAGGTGCAGACCGACCTGCCGCAACCGGCGCCGCGCGTGCTGTGCGACCGCACCATGGTCGAGCAGGTGCTGCTCAACCTGGCGCGCAACGCCATCCAGGCGATGGAGCACAGCAGCGACCCGGCCGCGCGCGTGCTGCGCCTGCGCGTGCGCCAGAGCCACGAGCGCTGGGTCACCTTCTATGTCGCCGATGCCGGGCCGGGCATCGACCGCGAGCTCGGCGCGCGGCTGTTCACGCCCTTCTTCACCACGCGCAGCGAGGGCATGGGCCTGGGCCTGAGCCTGTGCCGCACCGTCGTCGAGCAGCATGGCGGTGCCATGGACTTCGACTCGCCGGTGCCGGGCACGCGCACGGGTACGGAATTCAGGTTCACGCTGCCGGCCGCCCCGCTGCCCCAGCCCACCGACAGCGACGCCGCCGCGCCACAGGCCCTGAGCACATGAGCCCGCCGGGCCGCCCAAGGGCGAATACCGCAGGGCGCAGTCCGAAGGTACTCGAGTGAGTGCCCGCCGGGCCACCCCAAGGGAGAATTCCGCAGTGCGCAGCACGAAGGTACACCGATGAGCCTGAACCTGGACCCGACGCTGGGCCTGCCCGTGGTCTACCTGGTGGACGACGAGGACGTGGTGCGCGATGCGCTGGCCTGGCTGCTGCGCTCGCGCCGACTGCTGTCCGAGGGCTTCGGCAGCGCCGAGGCCTTCTGGCAGCTGCTGCAGGCGCAGCGCGGCGGCGACACCGCCTGGCCGGGCGCGCCGGCGTGCCTGGTGCTGGACGTGCGCATGCCCGGCACCAGCGGACTGGAACTGTTCGAGCGGCTGGTCGATGCCGCACTGCTGCCGGTGCTGCCGGTGATCTTCCTCACCGGCCATGGCGACGTGCCCAGCGCCGTGGCCGCCGTCAAGCGTGGCGCCTTCGACTTCGTCGAGAAGCCCTTTTCCAACAATGCCCTGGTCGACCGTATCGAGCAGGCGCTGGCGCTGAGCGCGGCCGAGTTGTCGCGCCGGCGCGAGCAGCGCGGCCGCGCGCGGCGCATGGCCGAACTGACCGAGCGCGAGGTCGAGGTCATGCGACTGGTGATCGAGGGTCACCCGAACAAGCGCATTGCCGATGCGCTGGGCATCAGCGTGCGCACGGTGGAAGTGCACCGTGCGCGCGTGTTCGACAAGATGGACGTCAAGTCCGCCGTGGAGCTGGCCAACCGGCTGCGCGACCCGCCGGCCTGACGCTCACGACGCCGAGCCACAATCGGCGTCATGGGCTTGGGCGAATTCGAGCTGATCGAGCGGTACTTCACGCGGCCGGCGCGGCGTGCCGTGCTCGGCGTCGGCGACGACTGCGCCGTGCTCGCGCCCACCCCGGGCATGCAGTTGTGCGTATCCAGCGACATGCTGGTCGAGGGCCGCCACTTCCTCAGCAGCGTGGCGCCGCAGCGGCTGGGGCACAAGGCGCTGGCCGTCAACCTCAGCGACCTGGCAGCCTGCGGTGCCGAGCCGCTGGCCTGCACGCTGGCGCTGGCGCTGCCGCGCGCCGACGAAGTCTTCCTGCAGGGCTTTGCCGACGGCCTGTGGGCGCTGGCCGAGCGCCACGCCATCGAGCTGGTCGGCGGCGACACCACCGCCGGGCCGCTGAACATCTGCATCACCGCCATCGGCCAGGTGCCGGCAGGCCAGGCGCTGCTGCGCAGCGGCGCGCGTGCCGGCGACGAGCTGTGGGTCAGCGGCACGCTGGGCGATGCGCGCGCGGCACTGGAAGTCTTGCGCGGCACGCTCGATGTGCCCGGCGACGCCTTCACGACGCTGCGCCGCGCGATGGAGCTGCCCGAGCCGCGTCGTCGCCCTCGGCCAGCGGCTGCGCGGCGTGGCCAGCAGCGCCATCGATCGTCAGCGACGGCCTGCTCGGCGACCTGGGCCATGTGCTGCGCCGCTCGGCGGTCGGCGCGCGGCTCGATGTCGATGCGCTGCCGCGCAGCGCGCAGCTGGCCGCACTGCCGGCGGCCGTGCAGCGAGAGTGCCTGCTGCACGGCGGCGACGACTACGAGCTGCTGTTCACTGCCGCACCGGCGCGGCGCGAGGCGGTGCTCGACGCGGCGCGCGAGGCCGGCGTGCCGGTCAGCTGCATCGGCCGCATCGAAGCCGGGCGACGAACTGGTGGTGACCGACGGTCGCGGCCAGTCGCTGGCGGTCGAGCGCGGCGGCTTCGACCACTTCAAGACGTGAGCCTGTCGCTGCGCTTCATGCTGCGCCACCCGGCGCATGCCATCGCGCTGGGCTTCGGCAGCGGCCTGGCGCCGCGCGCGCCGGGCACGGTGGGCACGCTGTGGGCCTGGGCCGCCTTCGTGCTGCTGGAGCGCGGCTTCGGCCCGCTGCCCTGGGCCGCGCTGCTGGCTGCCGGCCTGCTGCTCGGCGTCTGGGCCTGCACGCTGTGCGCGCGCCACATGGGCGTGGCCGACCCTGGCGCCATCGTCTGGGACGAGATCATCGCCTTCTGGGCGGTGCTGTGGCTGATCGCCCCGGCCGCCTGGTGGGTGCAGCTGCTGGCCTTTGCGCTGTTCCGCTTCTTCGATGCCGCCAAGCCCGGGCCGGTGGGCTGGGCCGACCGGCTGTTCAAGCCCGCGCCCGGCGCCGCGGTAGGCTGGGCGCAGGGCTTCGGCATCCTCTTCGACGACCTGGTGGCCGCGGCGTGTACGCTGGCGGTCATGGCCCTGCTGCAAGCGTTGTGGATCTGAACGCCGTCGAAGCCGAGGTGCTGGCGCTGGCCGATGCGCTGCGCCGGCGCGGCTGGCACCTGGCCAGCGCCGAAAGCTGCACCGGCGGCCTGATCGCCGCCGCCTGCACCGCGGTGGCCGGCTCCAGCGACTGGTTCGAGCGCGGCTTCGTCACCTACAGCAACGCGGCCAAGAACGAGATGCTGGGCGTGGACCCGGCGCTCATCGGCGCGCACGGCGCGGTCAGCGAGGCCGTGGCACGGGCCATGGCCGAAGGCGCGGTGCAGCGCGCAGGCGTCGAGCTGGGCGTGGCCGTGACCGGCATCGCCGGGCCCGGCGGCGCCACGCCGGGCAAGCCGGTGGGCACGGTGTGGCTGGCGCTGGCGCGGCGTGCACCGTCGGGCGGCCTGCAGGTGCAGGCCGAGCGGCTGCAACTCGGCGGCGACCGCACCGCCGTGCGCGAGCAGACGGTGCGCCAGGCGCTGCGACGGCTGCTCGAAGCCGCCGCCTGACGCCCCGCTCAGGCCAGCGCTTCGCTTTCGGCGTCGGCCATCAGCGCGCGCAGCTGCGCGGCGGGCATCGGCCGGCCGTGCAGGTAACCCTGCTGCAGCGCGCAGCCCAGGCCGAGCAGGTAGTCGCGCTGCTCGGGCGTTTCCACGCCCTCAGCCACGACGGCGATCGACAGCGCCTGCGACAGGCTGACGATGGCCTCGGTGAGCGCGCGGTCGTCGGCGTCGTCCGGCAGGTCCTTGACGAAGCTGCGGTCGATCTTCAGCTTGTCCGGGCGCAGCCGCTTGATGTAGGACAGCGACGAATAGCCGGTGCCGAAGTCGTCGATGGCCAGCGCCACGCCCAGCTCGCGCAGGCTGGCCACGGTGGCCTGGGCGGCCTCGGTGTCGGACATCAGCGTGCTCTCGGTCAATTCCAGCTCCAGCTCGCCGGGCTGGATGTCGTAGGTCTGCAAGGCAGTGTGCAGCACCTGCGGCAGGCGCTGGTCGCGGAACTGCAGTGCCGACACGTTGACGGCAATGCGCCCGGGGTGCAGCCCCGAGGCCTTCCAAGAGGCCAGCTGCGAGCACGCGGCATCCAGCGTCCACAGGCCAAGCTCGCGGATCAGCCCGGTTTCCTCGGCCGTCTGGATGAAGGTGCCGGGCATCAGCAAGCCGCGCTGCGGGTGCAGCCAGCGCACCAGGGCCTCGCAGCCGACCATTCGGCCGTCGCGCATGTCGAACACCGGCTGGTAGTGCAGCAGCAGCTCGTGATTGGCGATGGCCCGCAGCAGCTCGCGCTCCAGCTCCAACCGCGAGCGCAGTGCGACGTCCAGGTCGTGCTCGTAGAAGCAGTAGCGGCCCTTGCCCATGTCCTTGCTCTTGTACATGGCCAGGTCGGCGCAGCGCGCCAGCGTCTCGAAGTCGTCGCCGTTGGCCGGGTACAGCGCCACGCCGATGCTGGCGCTGACCTGTGCGGTACTGGCCGCGCGTGGCAGCAGCAGCGGCATCTGGATCGCGCGCAACAGCCGCTCGACGGTGATCGACACCTGGTCGATGCTGCCGGCCTGCGTCAGCAGCACCAGGAACTCGTCGCCGCTGACTCGGCAGACGATGTCCGACTCGCGCAGCGTGGCCACCAGACGCTGGCTGATGCCGAGCAGCAGCTCGTCGCCGGCGGCATGGCCCATCGAATCGTTGACGGCCTTGAAGCGGTCCAGGTCGATAAACAGCAGCGCACAGCTGTCCTGCTGGCGCCGCGCAGCCGCCGCCTCGTGCTGGAACAGCTCGCGAAACAGCGTGCGGTTGGGCAAGCCGGTGAGATGGTCGTACATGGCCATCTTGCTGAGCTGCTTGTTCTTGGCCTCCAGCTCCTCGAACAGCTCCTGGATGCGCGCGCGCACGGTGTTCAGGTGCTGGCCCAGCTGGCCCAGTTCGTCGCGCTGGCGCCAGACCAGCGCCGGCACCGATTCGCGTGCGGCCAGCGTGCTGGCCTGCAGCTTCAGGCGGTGGATCGGCCGCAGCAGGCGCAGCGACAGCACGCCCAGCAGCACCATCACGCCGACCACCACCTGCGCGGCCACCAGCCACCACATGATGCCCTGGCGCTGCGCCACCATCTGGTCGATCTCGGTGGCGTCGAAGCTCAGGCGCAGGTTGGCCACCAGCTGACCCTCGTGCAGCACCGGCGCGTCTCGCACCACCACCGGCAACCCCGGCGCGCAGCGCTGCGCGGCAATGGACAGCGGGCCCTGGGTGGGCTGCAGGTCGCGCACCTCGACGGCGCAGACCGACGGCTCCTGCAGGATGCGCTGCGCGGCGGCCTTCAGGCCGTCCTCGCTCAGTGTCCAGGCCGGCTCGGTGACCACCGCCGTGGCCAGCACCAGCACCGCGGCGCGGTTGCGCTGCACCAGCGGCTCGTGCGCGGCGCGCGACACGTAGTTGTCCACGCCCAGCACCACCAGCGCCGGCAGCACCATGCCGACGACGATGGCCGCCAGCACCGTGGCGCGGATCGACAGCGAGGGCCAGCGCAGCTTCATGGGCTGTTGGCGCGTGCCTGCGCGACCAGTGCCTGGTCGATGCGCGCCAGCCAGGCGTCTGGCACTGACCTGTTGCAGTACAGGTGGCGCGTTTCGCCAGCCGCAATGTCGGCAAAGGCCACACTGCGCAAGCCGGCTGCGGCCGGTCCGATCTCCTCGCGCAGCACCTGCGACTCTTCAGGCGTGACGATGATCCAGCCGGCGCGGCCGGCCGCCACCATGCGCAGCATCTGCAGCATTTCGGCGCTGGTCTTCACCGGTGCAGGGGTCTGCGCAGCAATCAGCCGGTCCAGTTGCGGCCCATACGAGTATCCGTCCTTGACCAGCAGCGTCTCGCCGGCCAGCGCCAGCGCCTCGACACCGCGCATGCCGGAGCGCAGCGGGCTGTCATTGCGCGCCAGCGCGCCAAAGGGCCTGTCGCGGTAAAGCGGCTTGCTGAACTTGCCCAGCGCCGAACGCTCCGGGTTGCGAAACCAGCCGACACCACAATGCAGGCCGTCGCCTTCCTGGATCAATGCCAGCTGCCGCTGGCTCGGCGTGCGCGACCAGACAAAGGCCACGGCGGCTTGGCTCAAGGCCTGCGCCGCCGGCGTGGCCACCAGGCCGGTGACCGTGCCATCGTTCTGGGTGACCGAGTACGGCGCGCGCTCCTGGTAGTGCAGTGTCAGGCCTTGTGCCTGGGCGGCGCCGCAAAGGCCCAGCAGTGCCCACCGCGCCACGGCGGACGCAAGGAGATAGGCTCGCCCGCGCGAATACTGCATGAATGGGATTTTCGGCTGCGATACGCTCTCGGCGCATGAACATCCTGCTCAGTGGTGAATTCGAAGCGGCGGAACTTCACGTTTGGCAGCAGTCCTTGCGCACCGCGTTGCCAGGTGCCCGCTGGCTGGGCCGCGACGAGGCGCTGGCCGTGGCCGACACGGTGCAGGTGGCGGTGGTCGCCAACCCGCCGCCTGGCAGCCTGCGCGGCTTGCCGAAGCTGCGCCTGATCCAGTCGCTGTGGGCCGGCGTGGACCGGCTGCTGCTCGACCCGACGCTGCCGCCGGGCGTGCCGATCGCGCGCATGGTCGACCCGGCGATGAACGCGTCGATGGCCGAGACCGCGCTGTGGGCCACGCTGGCGCTGCACCGCGGCTATTTCGACTATGCGCGGGCGCAGCGCCAGGGCCTGTGGCAGCCGCGGCCACAGCGCCGCGCCGACAGCGTGGCCGTGCTGGTGCTGGGCCTGGGCCAGATGGGACTGACGGCAGCGCGTCGCATCGCGCAGCAGGGCTACCGCGTCAGCGGCTGGCGCCTGCGGCCGCGCGCGGATCCGAGCGCGTCCGACGGCATCGCCTGCCATTCGGGCGAGGCCGCCTTGCCGGCACTGCTGGCGCGCAGCGACATCGTCTCAACCTGCTGCCATTGACGCCGGCCACGACCGGACTGCTGAATGCACGCTTTTTCGCCGCCCTGCCGCGCGGCGCCGGTGTCGTCAACCTGGCGCGTGGCGCGCATGTGGTCGATGCCGACCTGCTGGCCGCGCTCGACCGCGGCCACCTGGCGCATGCGGTGCTCGACGTGTTCCACACCGAGCCGCTACCCGCTGGCCACCGCTACTGGGCCCACCCCGCAGTGACGCTGCTGCCGCACGTCGCGGCCCAGACCGATCCACACAGCGCCGCGCAGGTGGTGGCGGCCAACGTGAACGCGCTGTTCGCTGGCCGGCCGCTGGCCCACCTGGTGCAGATCGAGCGCGGGTACTGATGTGCGGCTGCGGACGCGCGGATCAGGCGCGCAGCGCCAAGCGCAGCGGCGCGCGGGCCGGGGCCGGCCGGGCCAGCGGCTGCAGCAGCATCAGCACCAGGCGGCGCAACCCGTCCCAGGCGTCGGCCGGCCACTCGGGATGCTTCAGCCCCTTGACCAGGCCGTCGCAGATGCTGGCCGCGCGCACCAGTTCGTCCAGCGTCAGCGGCGTCAGCAACGGCAGCGCGCGCTCGAACAGTTTCTCGCGCACGCCCCACACGCGCGCCTCGCGCAGCGCCAGCGGCAGCGGCTTGCCCTCGCCCATGGCGTCGCGGACGCGCTTGAGCGCGCGGATGTCCTCGGCCAGCGTCCAGTGCACCAGCACCGGCGCCTCGCCCTCGGCACGCAGCCCGTCGAGCATGCGCAGCGCACGCGCTCACGCGGCCGGCGAGCACCGCCTCGCCGAGCTTGAAGACGTCGTAGCGGGCCACGTTCAGCACCGCGGCCTCGACCATGCTCGAAGCCCAGTTCGCCGGCCGGGTACAGCAGCGCCAGCTTCTGGATCTCCTGGTGCGCGGCGAGCAGGTTGCCCTCGACGCAGTCGGCAAAGAAGGCCAGCGTGCGCTGGCCCTCCTCGCCGTCCCTGACGCGCTGCTGCTGGCGCGCCAGGCGCTGCGTGATCCAGGCCGGCAGCGCGGCGCGCGCCACCGGCTCGACGCGCACCGCCAGCCCGGCGCCGTCGAGCGCGGCGAACCAGGCGCTCTTGGTCTGCTGGCCGTCCAGCCGCGGCAGCTGCACCAGCGTCAGCACGTCCGTCGGACAGGTGCTCGACATAGCGCTGCAGCGCCTCGGAGCCGTCCTTGCCCGGCTTGCCCGAGGGGATGCGGATCTCGATCAGCTGGCGCTGCGCGAACAGGCTCATCTCCTGCGACGCGCCGATCAGCCCGCTCCAGTCGAAATGCGCGCCGCTGACGTTGAAGACCTTGCGCTCGTCGAAGCCGGCGGCGCGCGCCGCAGCGCGGATCAGGTCGCCGGCCTCCTGCGCCAGCAGCGGCTCGTCGCCGTACACCAGGTACAGCGGCTTCAGGCCACGCTGCAGCAAGCCAGGCAATTGATCGGCACGTACCTGCATCGCGAGCTACAGCCTGATGGCCGACAGCCGCAGCATCACCTGCAGCACGATGTCGGACTGCATTTCGCG
Source organism: uncultured Pseudomonadota bacterium (assembly GCA_963818005.1). GTDB lineage: Bacteria > Pseudomonadota > Gammaproteobacteria > Burkholderiales > Burkholderiaceae_C > Rubrivivax. The sequence continues at coordinate 7,726 of CAWFQP010000008.1, read as the reverse complement.
GAACAGGTCCTGCTCCTCCTGCTGCTTGCCCAGCGCCGCCGATTCGATGAAGGTCATCTCGCGGATCAGCTCGATCTTCGAGTCGGGGATCAACTCGCGCTCGGCCGGCGTCTGCGCGCGGTAGCGAAACACCGTGCGCAGCTGGATGTCGCGCACCTGGCCCGAGGCCGTGAAGGCCACCGCGCGGCGCGGCCGTTCCTCGCTCAGCGCCTGCAGCACCACCTGCGCCTGTGCCGGCGCGTCCTTGACGCTGATGCTGCGTTCCAGTGTCGCGCGCAGCTCCTGGGCCAGCGTCGAGCGCGGCGCGAAGCCGGTCAGCGCGATGCTGTCGAACTGCAGCGCCGCGGCACGCTTCAGCTCGAAGCCGCAGCCGGCCAGCAGCAGCGCCGGCGCCGCCCGCAGCAGCCGACGCCGCGGCCCAAGCTCAGACGACGACATTCACCAGGCGCCCGGGCACGACGATGATCTTCTTCGGCGCACGGCCTTCGGCGAACTTTGCGAAGTCCGGGCTGGCCGTGGCCGCCGCCTCGATCGCGCCGCGGTCGGCCTGGGCCGCCACGCGCACATTGCCGCGCGTCTTGCCGTTGACCTGCAGCACCAGCTCGACCTCGTCCTGCACCAGCGCGGCTTCGTCGACCTGCGGCCAGGGTGCGTCGAGCAGCTCGCCGAACTCGGCCACGAAGCCGAGTTCGCGCCACAGCACCCAGGTGACATGCGGGCAGGCCGGGTACAGCGCTCGCAGCAGGATCGACATGCCCTCGCGCAGTGCGCGGCCGCATCCGCCCCCCGCAGCTTCGAGCGCGTTGAGCATCTTCATCGCGCCGCTGACCACGGTGTTGTATTGCATGCGTTCGTAGTCGTAGCTCACCTGGCGCAGCAGCAGGTGCATCTCGCGGCGCAGCGTGCGCAGCGGCTGCGGCATCGCCGGGCTCGGCCGCGGCGACGATCTGCGTCGCGCTGCTTCACCGCCCAGGCCCACAGCCGGCGCAGCACGCGGCTCGCGCCTTCGACGCCGGCGTCGTTCCATTCCAGCGTCTGCTCCGGCGGGCTGGCGAACATGGTGAACAGCCGCGCGGTGTCGGCGCCGTACTTGTCGATCAGCTGCTGCGGGTCGACGCCGTTGTTCCTGGACTTGGACATCGTGCCCACGCCCTCGTAGTCGACTGCGCTGCCGTCACTCTTCAGCCGGGCGCCGACGATCTTGCCTTCGCCATCGAACTGGTTCTCGACATCGTGCGGCCAGAAGTATTCGATGCCACCGGCCTCGGCGCGCCGGCTGTAGATGTGGTTCAGCACCATGCCCTGCGTCAGCAGCTTGGTGAAGGGCTCGTCGATCGTCACCAGCTTCAGGTCGCGCATCACCTTGGTCCAGAAACGCGCGTACAGCAGGTGCAGGATGGCATGCTCGATGCCGCCGATGTACTGGTCCATCGGCATCCAGTAGCGCGCGCCGGCACCGACCATCGCCTCGTCGAGCTTCGGGTCGCAGTAGCGCATGAAGTACCAGGAGCTGTCGACGAAGGTGTCCATCGTGTCGGTCTCGCGCCGCGAGGGCGCGCCGCACACCGGGCAGGGCACGTCGAGGAAGGCCTCGCACTTGTTCAGCGGGTTGCCGCTGCCGTCGGGGATCAGGTCCTCGGGCAGCAGCACCGGCAGGTCGGTCTCGGGCACCGGCACCGCGCCATGCTCGGCGCAGTGGATGATCGGGATCGGCGTGCCCCAGTAGCGCTGGCGGCTGACGCCCCAGTCGCGCAGCCGCCAGGTGGTCTTCTTCTCGCCCAGGCGACCCCGTTGTGAGTCATCGCCGCCAGGTCGGCGGCGACGGCGTCGACCGCGGCCTTGAAGCCCAGGCCGTCGTAGCGGCCCGAATGGATGCAGCGGCCGAGCTGCTTGTCGCCGTACCAGTCGGCCCAGGTGGTGTTGCTGAACGCGCGGCCTTCGACATCGATGACCTGCTTGATCTCGATGCCGTACTTGTTGGCGAACTCGAAATCGCGCTCGTCGTGCGCCGGCACGCCCATCACCGCGCCGTCGCCGTAGCTCATCAGCACGTAGTTGCCGACCCACAGCGGCACTGCCGCAGCCGGTCAGCGGGTGCGTCACCGTCAACCCGGTGTGCAGGCCCTCCTTGTCGCGCAGCGCCAGCTCGGCCTCGGTGGTGCCGCCCGCGCGGCACTTGTCGATGAAGGCGGCCAGCGCGGCGTTGGCCTTCGCGGCCTGCGTGGCCAGCGGGTGCTCGGGCGCCACGGCGCAGAAGGTCACGCCCATGATGGTGTCGGCGCGCGTGGTGAAGACGTACATGCGCCCGCCCTGGATCGGCTGCCCGTCCGCCTTTTCGTCATCCGCGCGGATGTCGTGCGTGAAGGCGAAGCGCACGCCCTCGCTCTTGCCGATCCAGTTTTCCTGCATCAGCTTGACGCGCTCGGGCCAGCCCGCCAGGTGCTGGTGCGCATGCTCGAGCAGCTCCTCGGCGTACTGCGTGATCTTCAGGTAGTAGCCGGGGATCTCGCGCTTTTCGATCAGCGCGCCGCTGCGCCAGCCGCGGCCGTCGATGACCTGCTCGTTGGCCAGCACGGTCTGGTCCACCGGGTCCCAGTTGACGACCTGGGTGCGGCGCTCGGCGATGCCGGCTTGCAGCATCTTCAGGAACAGCCACTGGTTCCACTTGTAATAGTCGGGCGCACAGGTCGTGACCTCGCGGCTCCAGTCGATGGCCAGGCCCATGGCCTGCATCTGGCCCTTCATGTGGGCGATGTTGTCGTAGGTCCACTTGGCCGGCGGCACCTTGTTCTTCATCGCCGCGTTCTCGGCCGGCAAGCCGAAGGCATCCCAGCCCATCGGCATCAGGACGTTGAAGCCCTGCATGCGCAGCTGGCGCGCCAGCATGTCGTTGATGGTGTAGTTGCGCACATGCCCCATGTGCAGCTTGCCGCTGGGGTAGGGCAGCATCGAGCAGGCGTAGAACTTCTTGCGCGACGCGTCCTCGACGACGCGGTAGACATCGGCCTCGGCCCAGCACTTCTGGGCCTCGGCTTCGACCTCGGCGGGGATGTACTTGTCGTTCATCCCGCGATTGTAGGAGCCGCTATTTCGCTGGAGCTGGGGCGCCGGCCTCGGTGACGAAGCCCACGCGCGACAGGCCGGCGTCCTGCACCAGGCCGATGAGCTCGGCGACGCGCCCATAGGGCACGCGGCTGTCGGCGCGCAGCTGCACCTCGGTCAGCGGATCGCGGCGCGCGGCATCGCGGGCCCGCTGCAGCAGCTGCTCGGCGCTGACTGCCTCGTCGCCGACGAACATCTGCCCCTGCTCGTTGATGGCCACGGCGATGAACAGCGGCGCGTCGGACGGCCGCGCAGCTTCGGTCTTGGGCAGCTCCAGCTTCAGGCTGGTGGTCATCAGCGGCGCGGTGATCATGAAGATCACCAGCAGCACCAGCATCACGTCGATCAGCGGCGTCATGTTGATGTCGGCCATCGGCCGCGAGCCGGGGTTGCGTTCCAGGCGGCCGAAGGCCATGGCTCAGGACTCGGTGCGCTGGTGGTCCAGCACCATCTCGCGCAGGTCGTGCGCGAAACCTTCGAGCTCGGTTTCGCAGGCCGCCACCCACTTGCCGAAGACGTTGTAGGCCAGCACGGCCGGAATGGCCACCGCCAGGCCGGCGGCGGTCATGATCAGCGCCTCGCCCACCGGGCCGGCGACCTTCTCGATGGTGATGCTGCCGGCCGCCGAGATGCTGGCCAGCGCGTGGTAGATGCCCCAGACGGTGCCGAACAGGCCGACGAAGGGCGCGGTGGCGCCGATCGAGGCCAGCAGCACCTGGCCGAACTGCAGATGCGCCAGGCCGCGGTGCAGCGCGTCGCGCAGCCGCCGTGTCAGCTGCGAATCGAGCCGGCCCGACGTCTGCAGCGTGCCGCTGCCGGGGCGCACCGTGGCCGCGTCGAGCAAGGGCAGCAGCAGCGCCTCGCGGTCGAGCCTGGCGAGCCGGCTGCGGCCGTCGTCCAGGCTGCCGGCGTCCCAGAAGGCCGGCACGGCGCGCGCCAGGTCGGCGGCGGCGCGCCGCAGCACCCAGGACTTCCAGAAAATCAGCACCCAGGCGCTGATCGACATCAGCAGCAGCAAGGCCGCCACCAACCGGCCCACCAGGTCGGCCTGGCCCCAGAAATCGCCAAGTTCCTGCATCTAGGGTCTGGCCAACGCTATGCAGACGGCCCAAGGCCCAGCACGTCGTCCATGCCGTACAAGGCCGGGCGGCCGGCTGGCCACGAAGCGAGCCGCGCGCAGGCCGCCCTGCGCGTAGGTGACGCGGCTGGCGCTCTTGTGGGTGATCTCGATGCGCTCGCCAGTGCCGGCGAAGAGCGCGGTGTGGTCGCCGACGATGTCGCCGCCGCGGATCACCGAAAAGCCGATGCTCGACGGATCGCGCTCGCCGGTCACGCCGTGCCGGCCCCAGACCGCGCAATCGTCGAGCCGGCGCCCGCTGGCGCGCGCCAGCACCTCGCCCATGGCCAGCGCGGTGCCGCTGGGTGCGTCCACCTTGTGGCGGTGGTGGGCCTCGATGACCTCGATGTCGTAGCCCTCGGCCAGCGCGCGCGCCGCCACGTCGAGCAGCTTGAGCACCACGTTGACGCCCAGGCTCATGTTCGGTGCCATGACGATGGCGATGTGCCGCGCATGCTCGGCGATCTGCGCCTTGTGCGCGTCGCTGAAGCCGGTGGTGCCGACGACGGCACGCACGCCCAGGTCGCGGCAGGCGGCGAGGTGGGCCAGTGTGCCCTCGGGCCGGGTGAAGTCGATGAGCACGTCGCAGCCGGCCAGGCCGGCACGCAGGTCGGCGCCGATGCGCACGTCGCTTGCGCGGCCCAGCGGCGCCAGCGGGTCGGTGCCCAGCGCCGGGCTGCCGGCAAGGTCGAGCGCGCCGCCGAGCACGCAGTCGTTGCTGGCGCAAACGGCTTCGACCAGCATGCGGCCCATGCGGCCCGAGGCGCCGGCCACTGCGATCTTCAGCTTGCCGCTCAAGACGGTTCCAGCGGCGGGTAGCTGCGCGGCGTGGCCGGCGTGAGCGTGTCGGCGGGCGGCGGTGGCGCGGCCCTGGCGGGGATCGGCAGGTTCTTCAGTTGCTCGGGTGTCAGCTCCAGCTCGGCGGCGGCAACCATGCGTCCGCTGCGCGCGATCGATTCGATGAACTCGCGCTCGGTGGGCAGCTCGGCGGCTTCGATGTCCTTGAGCACGTCGCCGCTGAAGACCAGCGCCACGTTGCGCCGCTGCACCACCTTGCCGCCCTGGCGCAAGGTGAAGATGTAGTCCCAGCGGTCGGGGTGGAAGGCGTCGTTCAGCAGCGGCGAGCCCAGCGCATCGCGCACCTGCAGCCGGTTCATCCCCGGCTTGACTCGGCGCCAGTTGCTCCTGCGTCACGACGTTGCCCTGCTGGATGTCGATGCGGTACGGCGAGATGAACCCGAACAACTCGCCGCTGCTGGACGGCCACGAACTGCAGCCCGCCAGGGGCAGCGCGATCAGCAGCGCGGCGGCGCTGCGCAAAGCAGGGAGTCGTCGCATGGATTTGGCGTCAGGGTCGATGGTCGCGCCAGCGCCGGCTGGCTATCATCGGCGAATTCTAGCGGGCCATCGTCCGCTGGGGCGGATGCGATGCCACCCATGACCCACACCGACGAACTGAAGAACAGCGGCCTGAAGGCCACGCTGCCGCGCATCAAGATCCTGGACGTGTTCCAGCGCGCGAACCAGCGCCACATGACGGCCGAGGACGTGTTCAAGGCCTTGCTGGCCGAAGGTGCCGATGTCGGCCTGGCCACCGTGTACCGCGTGCTGATGCAGTTCGAGCAGGCCGGGCTGCTGACGCGCAGCAACTTCGAATCCGGCAAGGCGGTGTTCGAGCTCAACGAAGGCCAGCACCATGACCACCTGGTGTGCCTGACCTGCGGCCGCGTCGAGGAGTTCTTCGACCCGCAGATCGAGCAGCGCCAGCGCACCATCGCGCTGGAGCGCGGCTTCGAGCTGCACGAGCATTCGCTGGCGCTGTACGCCGCCTGCACCAAGCTGAACTGCGCGCACCGCGCGAAGTAGCGCCTCAGGCCCGCGCCGCGCTGGCACCGACCGAGCTGCCGCAGCGCCGACTTCGCCGGGCCTGGCCATCGCGGCGCTGGCGCTGGCGCCGGCGCCGCGCTCGGCCGAGGCAGCCGTGCCTTCGAGGACACGATGGCGCAGCGCCTGCTGGCCTGCACCGGCTGCCACGGCAAGGACGGTCGCGCCGCCAGCGACGGCTACTACCCGCGCATCGCCGGCAAGCCGGCCGGCTACCTGTTCCGCCAGCTGCGCGCCTTCAGGGACGGGCAGCGCCCCTACGCCCTGATGAGCGAACCTGCTGGCGCCGCTGGACGATGCCTACCTGCGCGAGATCGCCGACCACTTCGCCGCGCTGAAGCTGCCCTATGCGGCGCCGCCGCCAGCCCGCGCCGATGCGGCCACGCTGCGCCGCGGCCAGGCGCTGGCGCGGCAGGGGGATGCGGCACGCGCCAGATTCCCGCCTGCCAGGCCTGCCACGGCGCGGCGCTCACCGGCATGGGCGCGGACGTGCCCGGGCTGCTGGGCCTGCCGGTGGACTACCTGAACGCACAGCTCGGCGCCTGGCGCACCGGCGCGCGCCGCGCCGAAGCGCCCGACTGCATGGCGCAGATCGCGCAGCGGCTTCAGCCCCAGGACGTGAACGCGCTGGCGCACTGGCTGGCCGCGCAGCCGGTGCCGGCGCAGCTCGCACCCGAAGCGCCGGGCCCGGCGCCGATGCGCTGCGGCAGCATGGAAGGCCCGCGATGAGGCGGCGGCTCGCCGGCCTGCTGGGGCTGCCGCTGGCGCTGGCCGCCTTGGTGTGGTGGCTGAACGTGCGCGGCGACGGCGATCTGGACCGGCGCGGCGCTGGTCGAAACCAGCCCGGCCCTGATCGCACGCGGCGCCTACCTGGCGCGCGCCGGCAACTGCCAGGACTGCCACACGCCGCGCGGCGCCGCGCCGTACTCCGGCGGCCGCGGCATCCCCACGCCTTTCGGCACGGTCTACAGCTCCAACCTGACGCCCGATGCGCGCACCGGCCTCGGCGCCTGGACGCCCGCCGAATTCCGCCGCGCACTGCACAACGGCCGCTCGCGCGACGGCCGGCTGCTCTATCCGGCCTTTCCCTACGACAGCTATACGCGCGTCAGCGCCGCAGGACGCGGACGCGCTCTTCGCCTTCCTGCGCAGCCTGCCGGCGGTAGCCCAGCCGAACCGGCCGCATGCGCTGCGCTTCCCCTACGACACGCAGCTGGCGCTGGCGGTGTGGCGCGCGCTGTACTTCCAGCCCGGCCGCTTCGAGCCGCAGGCCGCGCAATCGGCCGACTGGAACCGCGGCGCCTATCTGGTGCAGGGCCTGGGCCATTGCAGCGCCTGCCATGCCGGCGCAATGCGCTGGGCGCGACCCGCGACCCGGCGGCGCTGGCCGGCGGGCTGATCCCGCTGCAGAACTGGTATCGCCCCGGTCTGGCGGGCCAGCCGGCGCAAGCGGTGGCGGCGCTGCTGCAGCGCGGCGTGTCCGACAGCGCGGCACTGCTCGGGCCGATGGCCGAGGTGGTGCTGCACAGCACCCAGCACCTGACGCCGTCCGACCTGTCGGCGATGGCGCTGCATCTGCAATCGCTGCCGCAGGCCGATGCGCCGCGGGAGCGCGCCGACACG
>CAWFQP010000007.1:0-174675 GCA_963818005.1 uncultured Pseudomonadota bacterium | reverse complement strand
CCGGCGCCGGGTTGAACAGCACCAGCGCGTTGTGCAGCTTCCAGTGCTCGGCCCAGGTCTTCTTGCGGCCGCTGGCCACGTCGAGCATCAGGCGGAACAGCTCCCAGCCGACGTCCTCGATGCGTGGCCGTGCCGTCGGCGATGGGGCCGGCGTCGACGTCGATCAGGTCGTGCCAGCGCCGCGCCAGGTCGCTGCGCGTCGCCACCTTGATCACCGGCACCGCGGCCAGGCCGTAGGGCGTGCCGCGGCCGGTGGTGAAGACGTGCAGGTTCATGCCGGCGGCCAGCTGCAGCGTGCCGCAGATGAAGTCGCTGGCCGGCGTGGCGGCAAAGATCAGGCCCTTGCGCCTGCAGCTTCTCGCCGGGTGCCAGCACGCTGCGAGATCGGCGCCGTGCCCGACTTGACGATCGAGCCCATCGCCTTCTCGACGATGTTGGACAGCCCGCCCTGCTTGTTGCCGGGCGTCGGTGTTGGCGCTGCGGTCGACGCTGCCGCGCTGCAGGTAGGCGTCGTACCAGGCCATCTCGCGGATCATCGCGCTGCGGCCACCTCGGGCGTGGTGGCGCGCGACGGTGAGCTGGTCGATGGCGTCGCGCACCTCGGTCATCTCGGAGAACATCACGGTGGCGCCGGCGCGCACCAGCAGGTCGGTGCAGAAGCCGACGGCCGGGTTGGCGGTGACGCCGGAGAACGCGTCGCTGCCGCCGCACTGCACGCCGACGACCAGTTCGCAGGCCGGGCACGGTCTCGCGGCGGCGCGCGTTCAGGCGCTCGCAGGTGCGCTTCGGCCTGGCGCATGATCGACGCGACCATCGACATGAAGCCGACATGCGCGTCGTCCTGCAGGCGCACGACGTCCAGCGGCTCCGGCGCTGTCGCCGACGTCGGCGACGTTGCGCTCGTCGACGATGGCGAAGCTGCCCGGCGGCAGCAGCCGCTCGGGCTGCAGCTTCTCGCAGCCGAGGCTGACCACCATCACCTCGCCGCCGAAGTTCGGGTTCAGGCTGATGTTGCGCAGCGTGCGGATCGGGATCTCGGCGCCGGGCGCGTCGATCGCGACGCCGCAGCCGTAGCGTGTGCTCGAGGGCGACCACGTCGTCGACGTTCGGGATAGCGCGGCAGCAGCTCGGCCTTGATGCGCTGCACCGCGAAGTCGACGACGCCGGCCACGCACTGCACCGTCGTGCGTGATGGCCAGGATGTTGCGCGTGCCGACCGAGCCGTCGGCGTTGCGGTAGCCCTCGAAGGTGTAGCCCTCGAGCGGCGGCAGCGGCGCGCGGCTTGACGGTCGCGATGCGGCAGGTCGTCGAGCGCCGCGCGCCGTCGGGCATCTGCAGCAGCGCGCTCGTGCACCCAGCTGCCGGCGGGGATGTGCCTGCAGCGCGTAGCCGATCGGCGATGCCGTAGCGCAGCACCGGCGCGTCCGCGGCGATGTCGGCCAGCGCCACCTTGTGGCCCTGCGGCACGCGCTCGCGCAGCACCAGGCCCGACGGCGAGCACGCGTGCCCGCCGGCAGGCCGCCGTCGTTGGCGACGATGGCGACGTTGTCGCGCTCGTGCATGCGGATCGTCAGCGGCGGCCGCCGCGGCATCGGTGCTGGCTCGCTCAGCGGTCGTCGTGCCGCGCGATCCGGCGCGTGGCCACGGTCGCAGGCGTGGGCCTGTTCGCTCAGCGTCAGGCCCAGGCCGGGCCGCGTCGGCACGCAGCATGCGGCCGTCGCGCGATCTCCAGGCGTTCGTTGAACAGCGGCTCCAGCCAGTCGAAATGCTCGACCCAGGGCTCGCGCGGCGTACGCCGCCGCCAGGTGCACGTGCAGTTCCATCGCGAAGTGCGGCGCCAGCATCAGCCCGGCGTGCTCGGCCTGCGCCGCGATCTTCAGGAACGGCGTGATGCCGCCGACGCGCGGCGCATCGGGCATCAGACAGTCGGCCGCGCGGTGGCGGATCAGGTCGCCATGTTCGGCGGCGCTGGTCAGCATCTCGCCGGTGGCGATCGGCGTGTCGAACTGCCGCCGCCAGCGCGGCATGGCCTTCGTGGTCGTAGGCGTCCAGCGGCTCCTCGATCCACACCAGCTTGAAGTGCTCGAAGCATGCGGCACATGCGCTGCGCGGTCGGCCGGTCCCATTGCTGGTTGGCGTCGACCATCAGCGGCACGTCGTCGCCGAGATGCTTGCGCACCGCCTCGACACGCTGCATGTCGAGCGCGCGGTCGGGCTGCCCCACCTTCAGCTTGATGCCGCCGATGCCGCGCTCGCGCGACGCCGCGGCGTTGACCAGCAGCTGCTCCAGCGGCGTGTGCAGGAAACCGCCCGAGGTGTTGTAGCAGGCGCACCGAGTCGCGCTAGCGCGCCCAGCAGCTTGGCCAGCGACAGCCCGGCGCGGCGCGCCTTCAGGTCGTACAGCGCCACGTCGAAGGCGCCGATGCGCCTGCGTCGCCAGGCCGCTGCGGCCGACCGACGCGCCGGCCCAGCACAGCTTGTTCCACAGCCGGCCGATGTCGCTCGGGTCTTCGCCGATCAGCACCGGCGCGATCTCCTTGGCGTGCGCAAACTGCCCCGGGCCGCCGGCGCGCTTGGAGTAGCTGAAACCCAGGCCTTCGATGGCCGTCGGCCGTCTGCACTTCGGCGAACAGCATCACGATCTCGGTCATCGGCTTCTGCCGGCCGGTCAGCACCTTGGCGTCGCTGATCGGCGTGGCCAGCGGCAGCACGCACGGACGAGACGCGCACCCAGGCGATGCGGTCCGTGGCCATGGTCACGCCTTCGCGACCTCGTGGTTCGGCCATCAACTCCAGCGCCCGCACCAGCGCCGAATGGTCCAGGTCGGCCATGCCGTTGGCGGCGCAGGCCTGCATCAGCTGCGCCGCGCCGGCGGTCTGCGGCAGCGCCACGCCGAGCGCGCGCGCGCCGGCCAGCGCCAGGCTCAGGTCCTTCTGGTGCAGCCCGATGCGAAAGCCCGGGTCGAAGGTGCGCTTGATCATGCGTTCGCCGTGCACTTCGAGGATGCGGCTGGAGGCGAAGCCGCCCATCAGCGCCTGGCGCACCTTGGCCGGGTCGGCGCCGGCCTTGCTGGCGAAGACCAGCGCCTCGCCGACCGCCGCGATGTTCAGCGCGACGATGATCTGGTTGGCCACCTTGGTGGTCTGGCCGTCGCCGTTGCCGCCGACCAGGGTGATGTTCTTGCCCATCAGTTCGAACAGCGGCTTGACGCGTTCGAAGGTGGCTTCGGGGCCGCCGACCATGATGGTCAGGCGACGCCGGCCTTGGCGCCGACCTCGCCGCCGGACACCGGCGCGTCGAGGTAGTCGCAGCCGAGGTCGTTGATCTTCTTGGCGAAGGCCTTGGTGTCCATCGGCGAGATCGAGCTCATGTCGACGACGGTCTTGCCCTTGCCGACAGGCCTGCGGCGCACGCCGTCCTTGCCGAACAGCACCGTCTCGACGTCGGGCGTGTCGGGCACCATGGTGAAGACGATGTCGGCCTGCTGCGCCACTTCCTTGGCGCTGGCGCAGGCACGGTGGCGCCGGCCAGCGCTGCCGGGCACCTTGCTGCGCGTGTGCACGAACAGCTTGTGCCCGGCGGCCAGCAGGTGGCCGGCCATCGGCGCGCCCATGATGCCCAGGCCGATGAAGCCGATGTTCAGGGGGGTGTTGCTCATTCGAATGTCCTCGTTTCAGTAGTTGGGAAGCGATCGGCGCGCGGCCCGGATCGCGGTACTTGTCGCACAGCGCCTGCTGAGTGCATGCGCCAGCAGGCCCAGGTCGCTGCCCACGGCGACGAAGCTCATGCCCATGTCCAGGTAGCGCCGCGCATCGGCTTCCACCGTGGCCAGGATGCCGGTGGCCTTGCCGGCAGCGCGGGCGGCTTCGTGCACCTGCACCGATGGCCTGCTGCACCTCGGGGTGCGCCGAATTGCCGCAGGTGGCCGTAGGCGGCAGCGACAGGTCGGCCGGGCCGATGAACAGGTCGCGTCGATGCCCTCCACCGCCGCAATCTCGTCGACGGCGGCCACGCCTGCACGGCTTTCGATCTGCACCACCAGCGTGATCGTGCTCGTTGGCCTGCTGCAGGTAGTCGCTCACCGAGCCGTAGCGGTTGCCGCGCTGCGACACCGACACGCCGCGCACGCCCTGCGGCGGGTAGCGCGTGGCCGCCACCGCCGACCGCGCCTGTTCGGCCGTCTCGACGAAGGGGATCAAAAAGTTGTAGGCAACCGGCATCGAGCAGCCGCTTGATCAGCACCGTGTCGTTCCACGGCGGGCGCACCACCGGCGCGCTGACGCTGTCCTTCAGCGCCATCAGCTGCGGGATCAGCGACAGCACGTCGTTGGGCGCATGTTCGGAGTCGAGCAGCAGCCAGTCGAAACCGGCCACGCCGACGACCTCGGTCGTGATCGGGCTGCCCAGCGACAGCCAGCAGCCGATCAGGCGTTCGCCGGCCTTCAGTTGCTGGCGCAGGCGGTTGGGAAAGGCGGTGTAGGCGTGGGCATCGGTGCATCCTTTGATCAGCGGACCAGGCACGGGCGCTTCGGGTCGAAACGCCAGTTCGGGACCAGATACTGCATCGCCAGCGCATCGTCGCGCGCGCCCAGGCCATGCTGCAGATACAGCTGGTGCGCCTTCTCGACCTCGGCCATGTCGAGCTCGACGCCCAGGCCGGGCTTCTTCGGCACCTGCACGTGGCCGTCGACGATCTGCAGCGGATCCTTCGTCAGGCGCTGGCCGTCCTGCCAGATCCAGTGCGTGTCGATCGCCGTCACCTTGCCCGGCGCCGCGGCACCGACATGCGTGAACATCGCCAGCGAGACATCGAAGTGGTTGTTCGAATGGCGAGCCCCAGGTCAGGCCCCAGTCGCGGCAGGTCTGCGCCACGCGCACCCTGCCGGCCATGGTCCAGAAATGCGGGTCGGCCAGCGGGATGTCCACGCTCTGCAGCGACAGCGCATGCGTCAGCTGGCGCCAGTCGGTGGCGACCATGTTGGTGGCCGTGGGCAAGCCGGTGGCGCGGCGGAACTCGGCCATCACCTCGCGGCCGGAGAAGCCGTCCTCGGCGCCGCAGGGGTCTTCGGCATAGGCGACGACGCCGCGCATGTCGCTGGCTCAGGCGGATCGCGTCCTTCAGCAGCCAGCCGCCGTTGGGGTCGAGCGTCACGCGCGCCTGCGGAAAGCGCTCGTGCAGCGCGATCACCGCGTCGACCTCGGCGTCGCCGCGCCAGCACGCCGCCCTTGAGCTTGAAGTCGTTGAAGCCGTAGCGCTCGCGCGCGGCCTCGGCCAGGCGCACGATGGCTTCGGGCGTCAGCGCCGCCTCGTGGCGCAGGCGGAACCAGTCGTTGTCGGCGCCCGGGTCCTCGGCGTAGGGCAGATCGGTCTTGCGTGCGGTCGCCGACGTAGAACAGGTAGCCCAGCATCTCCACCGCGTCGCGCTGCTGGCCTTCGCCGAGCAGTGCGGCCACCGGCACGCCGAGGTGCTGGCCCAGCAGGTCGAGCAGCGCCGATTCGATGGCCGTGACCGCATGGATGGTGGTGCGCAGATCGAAGGTCTGCAGCCCGCGGCCACCGCTGTCGCGGTCGGCAAAGGCCTGCTGCACCTGCTGCAGCACGCGCTGGTGCGCGCCGAGCGGCTGGCCGACCACCAGCGCGGCAGCGTCCTCCAGCGTCTTGCGGATCTTCTCGCCGCCCGGCACCTCGCCGACGCCGCTGCGGCCGGCGCTGTCGGTGAGCAGCAGCAGGTTGCGGGTGAAGAAGGGGCCGTGCGCGCCGCTCAGGTTGAGCAGCATGCTGTCGCGCCCGGCCACCGGGATGACGCGCAGCGCGGTGATGCGCGGGGTGGAGGGTGTGCTCATGGCCGGGCTCAATCCGCAGTGATTTTTCCGGTCTCGATGACCTTCTTCCAGCGCGCGAACTCGGTGGCCTGGAAGGCGGTGAACTGCTCCGGCGTGTTGCCGACGATCTCGAAGCCCAGGTCCAGCAGCTTGGGCTTGACGGCGGGGTCGTTCAACCCGGCGACGATGGCATCGTGCAGCTTGCCCTTGATGTCGGCGGGCAGCCCCTTGGGCGCGGCAAAGGCCTGCCAGGAATAGACGGTCACGCCCTTGATGCCCAGTTCGTCCATCGTCGGCACGTCGGGCAGCAGCGGCGAACGCTTGTCGCTGGTGATGGCCAGCGCGCGCAGCTTGCCGCCCTTGATGTTGGGCAGCCCGGTGTTGATGTTCATGAAGGTCGCATCGACCTGCCCGCCCAGCAGGTCGGCCATGGCCGGCGCGCCGCCCTTGTAGGGGATGTGCGATCCGCTGGTACCGGTGGTCTGCCAGAACAGTTCGGCCGTCAGGTGGTCGCTCGAGCCGTTGCCGGAGGACGCGAAGGTCATCTTGCCCGGGTTGGCCTTGTGGAAGGCGATCACGTCGGCCACCGTCTTGTGCGGTGAATTGGCCGGCACGGCCAGCACGTTGGGCGCCTGCACCGCCACGGTGATGTAGTCGAAGTCCTTCAACGGGTCGTAGGGCATGCTCTTGATCAGGTGCGGCGCGATCACGAACGGCCCGAGCGACGAGACGAAGATCGTGTAGCCATCGGGTGCGGCGCGCTTGACCAGCCCGCCACCGACGGTGCCGGTGGCGCCGGCCTTGTTCTCGATGACGAAGGTGCCGCCGAGTTTGGCCTGCAGCGTCGGCGCCAGCGAGCGCGCAATCATGTCGGTGGACCCACCGGGCGGGAACGGCACCAGCAGCGTCACCGGCTTGGACGGCCAGGCCTGGGCCTGCACCGCGCTGGCGGCCAGCAGGCCGAGCGCAACGGAGGCGATGGGAATCAGCAGCTTCTTCATGGGCAATGTCTCCTGGGAGGGGTGGGTGAGATTCGGACGGGGTTGAAGGTTTGACGGTTGACGGCAGTTAGGTAGCGCTACCATCAATCACCGCAATGGTAGCGCTACCTAAATCAAACTGCAAGCCAAATCTGAACTGTTAACCCGAATCAGCCGCTGGCGCGCTCGATGATCGAGAAGCCGATGTCGACCACCCGCTCGGGCACGTCGCGGCCTTCGACGCGGTCGACGATGAACTGCGCCGCCTGCCGGCCGATGGCATCGCCCTTGATGCGCACCGTGCTCAGGGCCGGGTCCAGGTCGGCGGCGAACGCCAGGTCGCCGAAGCCGATCACGGCCAGCTGGCGCGGCACGTCCACGCCCCTCACCCGGGCCTCTGTCAACACACCCAGCGCCAGCAGGTCCGAGCTGCAGAACACGGCGTCGATGTCGAGCGCGTCGCGGAGCAGCGAAGCCAGCGCCTCGCGGCCGGACTTCAAGGTGGTCGGTGCAGGCACCGGCACCACCTGTACCGCGGCCATCCCCAGGGCCCCGGCTGCGGCGCGGAAGGCCTCGCGTGCGGCGTGTCGCGCGCTCGTCGTCACCGGCCACCACGGCCAGCCGACGCCGGCCCTTGGCATGCAGGTAGGCAGCCACCGCGCGGCCCACCTCCACGTGGGAGAAACCGACCAACATGTCGATCGGCGTGGGCGTCAGATCCCAGGTCTCGACCACCGGAATGCCGCTGGCCAGCAGCCGCCGGCGACCCTCGGCCGAATGCAGGAGGCCGGTGAGCACGATGCCGTCCGGCCGCCGGCCGATGATGGCTTCGAGCAGCGCGTCCTCGCGCGTTCCGGCATAACCGGCCTGCCCCAGCATCAGCTGGTAGCCATGTTCGGCCAGGGCCTCGGTCAGCGACTGCACCGACTCCAGGAACACCGGGCCGGCGATCGTCGGCACGACTGCCGCCACCAGGCGGCTGCGCGTCGAGGCCAGTCCGCCGGCCAGCAGGTTGGGCACATAGCCGGTGCGGGCCACCGCGTCGCGCACCTTGCGCAGCACTTCGGCCGAAACCTGATGCGGCGCGTTCAGCGCCCGCGAGGCGGTGATCGGCGCCACCCCGGCCAGCTTGGCCACGTCGTGCAGCGTCACTGCGCCGCTGCCGCGGCGGTTGCGCCTTGCCTGGGGGATGTCGCCTGCCATGGATTCATTCTAGAGCCGTGACAGC
Organism: uncultured Pseudomonadota bacterium; assembly: GCA_963818005.1. Classification (GTDB taxonomy): domain Bacteria; phylum Pseudomonadota; class Gammaproteobacteria; order Burkholderiales; family Burkholderiaceae_C; genus Rubrivivax. The sequence continues at coordinate 166,643 of CAWFQP010000007.1, read as the reverse complement.
GCTACCGCGGCGGGCTTAAGGTCGGCAACGCTGCGGCACGGTGCCGGCTTGTGCGCTGCTTTCGCACGGCGGTTTTGTGCCACCACCTTCCACGACCGTGGAATCGCCTGATCGGATCGCACGCGGGTCGCCGCCGCATTGGCCGGCGCAACGCCGCGTTCCGATCAGGACCGCGACGGTTCAGAAGCGCGGCAGCGTCGACAACGACACCCGGCCGGCTGCCGCATCCGCCATGATCCGCTCGCGCTGCTCCCAGCCGCGCAGCTTGCCGGGGTTGAGCAGGCCCAGCGGGTCGAAGCGCAGCTTGGTGGCGACCACGTCCGGGTTGACCTGGCCCTGCTTGCCGTCTTCGACGATGTAGACATGCGGGTTGGCGATGTACACGCCGTGCTCGCGGTGGATCTGCATGACCTGGTTCAGCCGCTCGTCGCTGGTGTAGCGGACCAGCTGCAGGCCCGAGCAGTTCATCGCCCCTTCCTTGGTGCGGATGAACTCCAGGTGCACCAGCACCTCGTCGCCGAGCAGCTTGCGCATGGCCTTGGCCTGCTGCACATGCTGGCCGGCCTGGAAGCCGCTCTGGATGTAGGTCAGCCCCTTGTCCACCTTCAGCGCATGCAGCGTGGTGTGGTTCCAGGTGTATTCGACGATGGTGCGGTTGCTGGCCTGCACCTCGGCCGCAGTCTTGCGGAAGCTGACGGTGCCGCCGAACTGCGCCACGGTCTGCAGGAAGCCGGGCTCGCTGAACTCGGCCACCAGCACGAACACCGCGTGCGAGCCGCGGGTCATGCTGCCGGCGAGCACGGGCACGGCCAGCAGCAGCAGGTCGGGGATCGGCGCGGCCAGCACGGTGACGCTCTTCTTCACCAGCCCCGGTGAGGCAGCCAGCGCATCGCCGAATTCCAGCGCGGCGTCGAAGCGGTCGAAGCAGACAATGGCCTCCAGCCAGGCGTGCGCCGGCGCCAAGCCCACTTCCAGCTCCAGCACCAGCCCATTGGTGCCGTACACATGGTGCAGCAACAGCGCCTCGGGTGCACGCAGCTCCACCACCTTGGGCTCGGGCTCGATGCTCATCGCGCGCACGCCGAGCACGTTGCCGGTGCTGGCCAATGGGCCGTGGTTGATGCTGCCGACGCCGCCAAAGCCGCCGCCGTACAGCCCGCCCAGCGTGGCGCTGCGGAAGGTGCTGGGCACGCAGCGCAGTTCCCAGCCCTGCGCCTGCATCTGCCGGTCCATCTCCATCATGCGGATGCCGGCCTGTGCGCGGCCCACGCCCGGCTTGACCCAGAGCAGCTGCTTGTAGGCGCTGAGGTCCAGGATCACGCCGCCGTGCAGCGGCATGCACTGGCCGTAGTTGCCGGTGCCGCTGCCGCGCACGGTGATCGGTACGCGCTGTTGCGCGCAGGCCGCCACCACGGCGCGGATCTCGTCTTCCGTCTTCGGCCGCACCACGGCGTCGGCACGCAGGCCTTCCAGCTGGCGTTTCAGGATCGGGCTGAACCAGTAGAAGTCCTGGCTCAGGCGCTCGACGCGGTTGTCGGTGATCCACTCCAGCGCGCTCAAGCCGGCGGCAATGGCGGCGGTGTCGCGGGCGACTGCGGCGGCTTCGAAGTTCATGGCTTCAGCATCTGTTGCACCAATGCCTGCGCCTCGCGGCGCAGTTCAACCAGGTCCAGCCCGGGGATCGCATCGTTCTCGGCCACCACGCGGCCGGCCACCAGCAGCGCGCGCAGCCGCGCACGCCCACCGCTGGCCACCGGGCCGACACCGAGGTCATGCAGGCCCATGTAGCGCGGGTCGTCCAGATCGTAGACGGCGAAATCCGCCGCCTGGCCGACCTGCAGCGTGCCCACGCCGTCCAGGCCGAGCACACGCGCGCCGCCGGCCGTGCCGATGCGCACCACGTCCTCGACGCTCATCGTCGCGGCGTCGCCACCGGGCTGGGCCAGATGGTGGCCCGGAACGTGGCCGGGCGTGCGCCGCTCGCCGGAGCGCGGGTCCGCCCGATGCATCAACCAGCAGGCATGGGCCTCGCTCTGCATGTCGGCCGCCTCGTTCGATGCGGCGCCGTCCACTGCCAGCGACACCGGCACGCCGGCGGCGAGCATCTCCGGCACGCGCGCGATGCCCGAGCCCAGCCGGCCGTTGCTCTGCGGGCAGTGCGCGATGCCGGTGCCGGTGTCGGCGCACAGCCGGATCTCCTCGTCGTCCAGATGCACCATGTGCGCGTACCAGACGTCGGGCCCGACCCATTCGTGCTTCTCGACGAATTGCAGCGGCGTGCAGCCATGCACTTCGCGCGCCCAGCGCACGTAGTCGTAGGTCTCCGACAGGTGGCTGTGCAGGCGGATGCCAAGGCGTCGCGCCTCGCGCGCCATGAGCTTCAGCTCGTCGGGCCTGCAGCTCCAGTTGGGCGTGGTGATGGCGCTGACCACGCGCCGCATGGCCAGTCGGGCCGCTCTCGTGGAAACGATGCACGTCGCGCTCCACCGACGCCAGGAAGCCGTCCAGCGTCTCGGGCATCACCTGCGGTGGCGCGGCCTGGTCGGTCAGCGCGCGCATCTGCGTCTGCCCGCCGCGGCACAGCACGAAGCGCAGGCCCAGGCGTCCGGCCTCGTCGAAGACCGCGGCCGAGGCATCGAAGGGCATGCCCGGCCAATAGTGGTACTGGTGGTCGGCCACCGTGCTGCAGCCCGACAGCAGCAGTTCGACCAGGCCCACCCGTGCGGCAATGCGCAAGGCATGCTCGGTGTCGAAGTGCCGCCTGTAGGCCACCGGCACCGCCGCCAGCCACGGCACCAGCGCGAGGTCGATGCCGGCCGGGATGCCTTTCAGCAGGCTCTGGAACAGGTGGTGGTGGGTGTTGACCCAGCCCGGATAGACGACACAAGCGCTCGCGTCGATGACCCGCTCGCCGGGCTCGGGCTGCAAGCTGCCGATGGCGTGGATGAGGCCGCCACGCACGCGGATGTCGGTGCCGCCGGCAGCGCGCATCGCCGCGCCCGGCAGGCCGGTCCAGAGTTGCTCGGCGCCGCGCACCAGCAGCTCATTCATGACGTGTTTCGCTCTCGTGCCAGCTGCCCAGCGCCCATTGCGACAGCCAGGCCATCGCCGCGAAGAGCAGCACGCCGGTGACGGTGATCAGCAGCAGCGCCGCGAACATGCGCGGGATGTTCAGCTGGTAGCCGCTTTGCAGGATCTGGTAGGCCAGCCCGGTGCCGGTGCCGCCGGTGCCGGCCACGAACTCGGCCACCACTGCACCAATCAGCGCCAGGCCCGAGCTGATGCGCAGCCCGCCGAAGAAGTACGGCAGCGCGCTGGGGATGCGCAGCCGCCACAGCGTCTGCAGCCGGCTGGCGCGGTTGAGCTTGAAGTAGCTCATCAGCCCGGGGTTGACGCTGCGCAGCCCGAGCGTGGTGTTGGCGATGATCGGGAACAGCGCCACCAGCGTGGCGCAGATCACCAGCGAGGCCGTCGGGCTCTTCACCCAGATGATGATCAGCGGCGCGATGGCCACGATCGGCGTCACCTGCAGCAGCACCGCGTAGGGGAACAGCGCGGTTTCGATGGCGCGGCTCTGCACGAAGGCAAAGGCCACCAGCACGCCCAGCAGCGTGGCGCAGATGAAAGCGAACACCGTGATCTTCAGCGTGGTGTAGAGCGCGCCGAACAGCAGGCCGGCGTCGGCCACCAGCGTCTGCGCGACGAGCAGCGGGGATGGCACCAGGAACCTGGGGATGTCGAAGGCCGTGACCCACCATTGCCACAACCCGATCAGCAGCACCGCCACCAGCGCCGGATAGAAGACGCGCTGGAACTGCGGCCGCGCCAGCAGCGGCGGCGCAGCCGGCGACGCTGCGATCGCGCTCGAGGGTTCGGCCTCGGCCATGGTGCTCATGCCAGCGCGCCTTCGACGCCGCCGCTGGCACGCAGCAGGCTGTCCTGCAGCCGCTTGGCATGGTGGCTGAAGGCGGTCGAGACACGGAATTCCGGGCCGCGCGGATAGGGTTCGTCGATGCTCAGCTCGTCGATCAGCCGGCCCGGGCGCGCCGCCATGACCACCACGCGCGTGGACAGGTACACCGCCTCGTAGATGCTGTGGGTGACGAAGATCACCGTCAGCTTCTTCTGCTGCCACAGCCCGAGCAGGTCGCTGTCGAGCTTGTGGCGCGTGATCTCGTCGAGCGCGCCGAAGGGCTCGTCCATCAGCAGCAGCGTGGGCTGCGTCACCAGGCCGCGGGCGATGGACACGCGCATCTGCATGCCGCCGGACAGCTCGCGCGGCAGGTGCCCGGCGAAATTGTCCAGCCCGACCATGGCCAGCGCCTCGTGCACGCGCGGCGTGGATTGCGCGGCCGGCACGCCGGCCAGGTCCAGCGGCAGGCGCACGTTGGCCTGCACCCGCGCCCAGGGCATCAGCGTCGGCTCCTGGAACACGAAGGACAGGCGGTGGCCGCTGCTTTCGATCTGCGCGACCGGCTTGCGCCACAGCAGCAAGCGGCCGTTGCTCGGTGGCAGCAGCCCGGCGACCATCTTCAGCAGCGTGCTCTTGCCGCAGCCCGAGGGCCCGAGCAGCGTCACGAACTCGCCCTCGCGCACCGTCAGGTTGACGGGCTGCAGCGCATGGGTGCCGTTCGGGTAGGTCTTCTCGACCGACAGGACTTCGACCGCCGGCGGAATGTCGGCCCCTCGTCCGCGGAGTACCGCGGCCGATCCCCCGAGGGAATCGAGCCCGGCTTGGGGCAGCCCGGCGCTCGGGCTCGCGTCGCTCACGCCGCCACCGTGGTGCGCTTGTACATCTCGATCAGGTGCTCGCCGGCGGTCACCGGAGGGTAGCGCGCCGGGTTGCCGGGGCCGATGCAGCAGGGCAGCGGCGCGATGCGGGCGTCGGGGTCCAGATCGAAGAAAAAGGCCACCGACCAGCGGTCGCGCCCGCTGAATCGATTGATCACGCGGTGCATCGTCGAGCGCCAGCGGTCGTTGGTCCAGCGCGGCATCATGTCGCCGGTGTTGACCACCAGTGCGCCGGGCATCGGCATCACGTCGAGCCAGCTGCCGTCGGCACGCTGCACCTGCAGCCCGCCGGCATCGTCCTGCGCCAGCAGCGTCAGCGCGCCCCAGTCGGTGTGCGCGCCGCAGCCGATCTGCCCCGGCGCGGCCTGCGCCGGCTGCGGCGGGTAGTGCAGCAGCCGCGTGGTGCAGGTCGGGTCGCGCATGTAGCCGTCGAAGGCATGCGGCGCCATGCCCAGCGCCTGCGCGAACAGCGCCATCAGGCGCAGCGCCACCTGCTGCATGGCCGCCGCATAGGCTTCGCAGGCGGCACGGAAGCCGGGCACCAGGGCCTCGTCGGGCCACTGGTTCGGGCCATGGCTGGTGTTGCCGGTGTAGAAGCTCTCCTTCACGTCGGGCGGCATGCCCACGTCCAGCGACTGCCAGCCGATCGGATCGAAGCCGCGCTTCAGAAAACCGCCGGGCCGCCCCAAGGTCTTCTGCTCCCCTCGGGGGGCGGCGGCCGTTTGCGGCTGCCTTGGGGCCCTATCGCCCCAGCCGTCGATGTGCCAGCGCTTCTTCTGGCCTTCGGCCAGCGCAAAGAAGCGCTGCGACGCGTCGAATGCCGCGTCCATCATCGCCTGCGGCACGCCGTGGCCCAGCAGCGCGAAGAAGCCGGCCTCGCGCAGCGCGGCGTCGATGCGCCGCGCCAGCGTCGCGTCGTCGCCGGACTGCAGGTCGATCAGCGGTACCGACACACCAGCCTCGTCAGGGCAGGATCTTCAGGTCCTTGACGAACTCGGTGGTGTAGGTCTTCTTCAGGTCGACCTTGGCCGGATCGAGCAGCTTCATCGCCACCATCATGTCGTAGGTCTTCTTCATGCGCTCGTCGGTGACGATGCCGATGCCCATCTTCGCCGCGTCGCCGCCGCCGACCATGCCGGTCTCGTTCATCAGCTTGATGCCGACCGCGATCTTGTCGTCGGTCATGTTCGGGTTGTCCTTCTTGATCATCGCGTTGGCGGCCGACGGGTCACCCTTCAGGTAGTCCTTCCAGCCCTGCATGCTGGCCTTGACGAAGGCAGCCACGGCCTTGGGCTTCTTCTTCACCGTCTTTTCCATGCACACGATGGTGGTGGAGTACGGTGGCCAGCCGTAGTCGGACAGCAGGAACACGTTGGGCTTGAACTTGGCTTCCTTCTCGATGGCATAGGGCTCGCTCGACAGGTAGCCCTGCTGCACCAGGTTCTTGTCGGCGACGAAGGGCTGGATGTTGAAGGTGTAGGGCCGCGCCTGCGCGGCGTCGAGCTTGTAGGTGGTCATCAGCCAGGGCCAGTAGGTGGTGTTGGCGGCGCTGGAGATGAGGATGGTCTTGCCCTTCAGGTCTTCCATCTTGTTGACCACGCCGGGGTGGCCGATCAGCACCTGCGGGTCCTTCTGGAAGGCCGCGGCCACGGTGACGGCGTTGATGCCCTGCTCCCAGCCCTTGATGGTCTGCGAGTCGTAGCCCATGAAGCAGTCGGTCTGGCCGGCGGCCAGCAACTGCATGCCGTTGACCTGCGGGCCGCCCATCTTGATGGTGACGTCCAGCCCTTCCTTCTTGTACAGGCCGCGTGGCCAGCGCCTGGTAGAAGCCGCCGTGTTCGGCCTGCGCGTACCAGTTGGTCAGGAAGGTGAACTTTTCCTGCGCATGCACTGCGCTGGTGCCGAGGGCAGCTGCAGCCAGGGCGAGCACGTGGACGGCTCTGAGTTTCATGGATGGGTCTCCTTCGCGAGCAGGATTGAGGTGCGGGCACCATCGTGCAAGCGTTGTGCCATCCGCAGCCGGACGCGTGTCGCACCGGCGCGGTGCGCCAATGTAGCCGCTGTGGTGCCAGCCTCAGCGCGGCAGCGGCAGATAGGCCGTGGCCTCGACCTCGATCAGGATGTCCGGCGTGGGCAGCATCGCGCTGACCTCGACCACGGTGGACACCGGCGGCTCGCCGCTGAAGAACAGCTTGCGCACCCGGCTGTAGTACGGAAAGTGGTCCAGGTTGCGGAAGTACTGCACCAGCTTGAAGACATCGTCCATGCGCCCGCCCGCCGCTTCGACCGTGGCGCGGATGCGGTCGAGCACGAACCAGCTCTGCGCCAGGATCGGGCCTTCCTTGATGTCGGTGCTGAACTCGCCGGTTTCGCCGAGCAGCTTGCGCGCCGCGGCCGGGATGTCGGCATAGCCCTTGACGATGGTGGCGGTGGTCGGCTCCACCGCGATCACGCCGGACAGGAAGACGAAGTCGCCGGCACGGCGCCAGGCGGAGTACTTCGCCAGGGGTTGGGCAATGGACTCATCGTGCCTCCTAGGTGATCGCGGACAGTTCGCGCCGCACGCGCGCCAGAAGGCCTCGCGCTCGGCCTGCGTCACGTGGTTCATGTTGTACAGCTGCAGCCAGCGCATGCGGCAGCGCTTGGCGTACAGCGGCCGCAGGCCCTTCATGAACAGGCTGCGGCCGGGGTCGCCGATGAACTTGAGCCACCACCACGGCGAGCCCGAGGTGGTGATGCCGACGAACAGGCGGATGTTGCGCAGCTCGCCGCCGATGGTGCGCTGCTTGGCGCTGGCCACGGTGAAGGTCACGCCCGGCAGCCAGACGCGCTCGAGCCAGCCCTTGAGCATGGCCGGCGCGCCGTAGAACCAGGTCGGGTACACCACCACCCAGCCCTCGGCCCAGCGCAGCGCCTCCACGTGCTCGGCCACGCCGTCGATGTTGCGCTGCGTGTCGCTCAGGTAGCTGGCCTTCTCGGCGGCGCTGAACACCGGGTCGAAGCCTATCGCGTACAGGTCGATCTCGCGCAGCTCGTGGCCGGCGTCGCGCAGCGCCTGCAGCGGCGGTGCGGCGCAGCGCCGCGCCGAAGCTGCCGCGGGTCGGGGTGGCAGAAGACCAGCAGCAGCCTCAAGCCGGCGCCTCCATGCCGAGCACGCGTTCGTCCCAGGCGCGCAGCTTGCCCGGGTTCATCAGGCCGTGCGGGTCGGCGCGGCGCTTGAAGGCCAGCTGCGCTTCGTCGACCTGCTTCATGCCGCCGTCTTCGAGCACATAGGTGTGCGGGTCGAAGATGCGGCAGCCGTCGGCCTCGAAGCTGCGCGATCAGCTCGCGCAGCTGCGCTTCGTCGAAGTAGTGCACCAGCGGCAGCGCAAAGGCCACCAGCTCGCCGCCGGCGCGGCTGAACTCATGGTGGAAGTACAGCTCGTCGCCGAAGCGCTGCATCTGCGCGGCCACCAGCGTCGGCGTCCAGCGGGCCCGGGTAGGCCACCTGCAGGTAGGTGACGCCGCGGTCGGACTTCAGCGCCTCCAGCGTGGTGTGGTTGTAGGCGCATTCGGTCACCGACGGCAGGCCCTGCGCCAGCAGTTCGGCTTCGCTGCCGCGCACCACCAGCGCGCCCGCCCATCTGCGAGCGCCAGCGCGTCGTAGGCCGGCCAGCGTGGCCGGCGAGACCTGCGCGAACATCGCGTCGGCGTCCTGCAGCCGCTCGCGCAGGCCGGCGTAGTACGGCGTGATGCGCCGCTCCACCGCCGACAGCTGGAAGACGTCGATGCCGCGGTCGATGCTGCGCTGCCCGACCTCCAGGCCGAAGCGCAGCACCGCGTCGTAGCTGTCGAACAGCGTGATCGTGTGCTGCCACTCGACGGCCTCGGTCAGCGCGATCTCGACCTCGGTGATGATGCCGTTGCTGCCGTAGGCGTGGTGCGCCTTCTGGATGTCGGCATCGAGCAGGTCGAGCACCTGCGGCGGATCCTGCAGCGTGACGATGCGCAGGCGCCGCACGTTGCCCGGGTCGGCCAGGATGCCGTGGCGGATCGAGCCGATGCCCGAATGCCCGCCGGCGATGAAGCCGCCCACCGTGGCGATGCGCTCGGTGCTGGGCCACATGCGCAGCTGCTGGCCGCTGCGCCGCGCGGCGACGTTCAGGTCGTGCAGCAGCACGCCGGCCTCGACGCTGGCCCAGCCCGGCTCGATGTGCAGCACGCGGTTCAGCGCCGTGGCGTCCATGACGATGCCGCCGAACAGCGGCACGCACTGGCCGTAGTTGCCGGTGCCGCCGCCGCGCACGGTGAGCGGCACGCGGTGGCGGGCGCACACCGCCGCCAGTTGCAGCACCTCGACGGCATCGCGCGGGCGCACCACCAGGTCGGGCCGCTTGCCGCGCAGCTGTTCGGCCAGGATCGGGCTGTACCAGTGGTAGTCGGCCGCGGCGCGCTCGCGCGCGGCGTCGCTGTCGTCGAAATCCAGGCCGGCCAGCGCCGCCTTCACCGCGGGCCAGTCGACTGCATCGCCGGGGTGGTAAAGATCGCCGCGGGTCATCGAAACACAGCGAGCAACGAGCGTGCCAAGCCCTGGCGCACCTCAGCCCGTGCGCCCTACTCCTGCAGCGCCGCCTTGTAGACCGACTGCAACGGCTGCGCGAACACGCGCCTGCAGCATCGGCTCGAACTCGCTGATCGGCAGTGTCTCGGCCTTGGCATCGAAGGCCGGGTTGTCGTACAGCGCGATGAACTCCTCGGTGCGCGCATAGTGCTCGTGGCCCTTGAAGCCGTCGCGCAGGTTGCGGTCCAGCCCGATGTGGTGGAAGAAGTTGTAGCCCTGGAAGATGCCGTGGTTCTGCACCATCCAGTGGTTGGCCTCGCTGACGAAGGGCTTCAGGATCGCGGCGGCAATGTCCGGATGGTTGTAGCAGCCCAGCGTGTCGCCGATGTCGTGCAGCAGCGCGCAGACCACGTACTCCTCGTCGCGGCCGTCGCGCAGCGCCAGTGTCGCGGTCTGCAGGCAGTGGCTGTAGCGGTCGATCGGGAAGCCGCCGTAGTCGCCGTCCAGCAGCTTCAGGTGCGCCAGGATGCGCTCCGGCAGGCCCTGGCTGAAGTCCTTGAACTCGCCGGCGATCAGCTGCCAGTCGCGCGGCGGTGCTGCGGTCCATGCGGGTGAAGGTGGCGCGGTCGTTCATCTCGGTCTCCGGTCGGTGGCGGTGGCAGGGGTGGGCAGGAAGAGCTGCATCGCGATGTCGGTCAGTTCGTCCAGCGACGCGCCCTGCTTCGGCTTGTACCACTGCACCGACCAGTTGAGCGCGCCCAGGAACATCAGCCGCGCCACGCGCGCATCGGCGCGGATGCGTCCGGCCGAGCACAGCGCCTGCAGCGCGTCGGCCCAGGCGGCTTCGTAGTCGCGCTGCAGCCGGGCGATGTCGGCGCGCTGTGCCAGCGTGAGCGAGCGCCATTCGTACAGCATCACCGGGATGAAGTCGCTGCCCGGGCCGAGCAGCACGTCGAAATGCGTGCGCACCAGCTTGCGCAGCAGCGCTTCGGGCGAGGCCGGCTGCGCCAGGGCCGACTGCAACGCCTGCGCCTGGCTCAGCAGCGCCGCGCGCATGCCCTGCTCCATCACCGCGAACAGCAGCGCCGCCTTGCTCTCGAAGTGATAGAAGGGCGAGCCCGAGCGCATGCCGGCCGCGGCGGCGATGTCGCGCGTGGTGGTGGCTGCGAAGCCCTTGTCGCGAAACAGCCGGGCCGCGCCGCGCAGCAGCTCCTGGCGGCGATTGCCTTCGTCGAGCGCATCCGCCGTCTTGCGCGGCCGGCCACGCGGCCGACGCGGCACTTCGACGGCTGCAGGGCGCGCCGCCGCCATCATCAGCGCCCTCCCAGGCCCATCGAGCGGCTGATGACTTCCTTCATGATCTCGTTGGTGCCGCCGTAGATGCGCTGCACGCGCGCGTCGGCATAGGCGCGCGCGATCGGGTACTCCCACATGTAGCCGTAGCCGCCGTGCAGTTGCACGCATTCGTCGATCACCTTGCACTGCAGGTCGCTGCACCAGTACTTGGCCATCGACGCGGTGGCGGTGTCGAGCTTGCCGTCGAGCAGCGCGCTGGGTGCATTGGTCGACGAAGACGCGGGCGATGTGCACCTCGGTCTGCATCTCGGCCAGCTTGTAGCGCGTGTTCTGGTAGACTGGCGACGGCCTGGCCGAAGACCTTGCGCTCCTTGACGTAGGCGCTGGTGCCGTCGATCGAAGCCTGCGCGCTGGCCACCGCGCCGATGGCGATCTGCAGCCGCTCCCAGGGCAGCTGCTCCATCAGGCAGATGAAGCCGCGGTTCTCCTGCGGCGCACCGCCGAGCAGGTTCTCGACCGGCACCTCGACCTCGCTGAAGAACAGTTCGGCCGTGTCCTGCGCCTTCAGGCCCACCTTCTTCAGCCGCTTGCCGGTCTCGAAGCCGGGCATGCCGCGCTCGACCAGCAGCAGGCTGGTGCCCTTGGCGCCGGCCGCGGGGTGGGTCTTGGCGACGACGATCACCAGGTCGGCATGCCAGCCGTTGGTGATGAAGGTCTTGCTGCCGTTGAGCAGGTAGTGGTCGCCCTTCAGCAGCGCGGTGCTCTTCACGCCCTGCAGGTCGGAGCCGGCGGCCGGCTCGCTCATCGCGATGGCGCCGACCATTTCGCCGCGTCGCCAACCTAGGCAGGTACTTCTTCTTCTGCGCCTCGGTGCCGTAGTGCAGGATGTAGGGCGCGACGATCTCGGTGTGCAGACCGTAGCCGATGCCGCTGAAGCCGGCGGCGCTCAGCTCTTCCATCTGCACCACCGAATACAGTTTGTCGACGCCCGCGCCGCCGTATTGCTCGGGCATGGTCATGCACAGGAAGCCGTTGGCGCCGGCCTTGCGCCAGACCTCGCGGTCGACGTAGCCCTGGTCTTCCCAGGCGGCGTGGTACGGCGCGATCTCCTTGTCCATGAAGCGGCGAAAGCTGTCACGGAAGGCTTCGTGGTCGGCATTGAACAGGGTGCGTTCGATCATGGAAATCCTGCAGTTGATTTTCGAAAAGCACTTGCTTGGTGTTAAGTTTAGCGTCACGCCGGCCGCCGGTGCGGCCCTGGGCAGTTCGCGCTCCAGGCGGACCCGAGGGTGGACTGACGCACGCCTGGCATCCATCGCTGGGCGCGGCCGGCACTTGATCCACGCACGCCGCCGGCCGCGCGTCGAACTCGACGACCGGGCGCGGGGTTCCCCTGGCGCTGGCAGCTCGGCAGCCTCGCTTGGGCAGCTTCGGCCGGACCGTTACTTCAGCCGGATCGACAGCGCGTGCACGTCGGCACGCTCGATGCCGGCCGCGTCGATGTTGCTGGCCGCGGCCACGCCCTCGAAGAAACCGCTGCGCCCGCCCTGCAGCACCTTGATCACACCGACGCCGGGTGTGCTGCCGGTGCTGACATGCGGGTCGGCGGTCAGTGGATTGGGGCCGCGCAACGACATGAAGACATGGCTGCCGTTGGGCGAAGTGGCCAGCAGATCGGGCGTAGGGTCGGCGCTCACCGGCCCGGCAAGCGGGATGTTGTTGACGTGCTGGTCGGTCGTGGTGTCGATGACCCAGATGAAATTGCGCCCGCGGTCGGCCACCCACAGCTGGCGCTGGTGCTTGGTCAGCGTCGCGCCATGCGCGTCGGCCTCGGCACTGGTGTCGCTGAGCACACGTCCTGGCAGGCCGCGCCGTTGGGCGTGCTGCAGTTGGCCAGGTCGATGCCGGCGGCGGTATCGAGCGTGTAGGTGTCGGTGGCGTAGTTGGAGTTGATGCGCTCGAACAGCTTGCCGTTCTGGTTGGCCACCGCGATGTAGGTCTCGTCCGGAGACGGGATCGCAAAGTGCACCTGTCGCGCACCGCCGGCGCCGACCGAGCTGCGGATGCAATCGACCGGCGTGCGCGTGTCGGCATCCATGGTCAATACATGGCCGCTGGCGACGAACGAGACGATCGCCCGGTTCTGCCGCGCGTTGATGGCCAGCATGTGCGGCCGCACCGGGTTGGCGCCGGTCCTGGCCAGGCACAGCGCCGCCGCCGCGGCACCGAGGTCGATCTTCTCGGGTACGGCGCTCGCGGCCGCGTGGCCGCGTTCGAGATCGCGGCCGTCGTACACGTACAGCGTGCCGCCGTAGGCCTTGCCGGGCGAGTTGGACTGATCGATGGCCCAAACCTCGTAGGGCTTGGCGAATGCGTTTCCCGCAGCAGCGGCCAGCAGTCCGCAGCCAAGCAGCAGGTTTTGCAGTGTCGAGTTCATCGCGGCGTCTCCTGTTGCGCCCGGAAGGGTGCGCACCCTCACGACACCCGGCCCATCCGAAAGGCGGTGGATGCGCCTGCGCAAGCTACGCCGCGGCGTTGGTCGATGTCAATCGCTGTCTGCCGCGCTGACTGCGCTGGCCTGCCACGGTGCCGTTCCGTCCGCAATGCGATGAAGGAAAATGCGCGTCGATCGCCAGCCGCTCCAATTGCATTTGCCGACCGTGCAGCTCGACATCTTCGAACACAGCCGCGACCTCATGCTGCGCAACGATGCGCTGAACGCGCTGGAGCGGCGCGATGCGCTCGAGTCCCGCGCCGCCGTGCAGGCACTGGCGGCCGAGTTTGCGCATGACGACGCCCTGCCGATGCTGGACCTGCTGGTGACGACGCTGGAACGACCCGAAGGCGCAGCCTTCGCCGACCCGGCCGAGGCCGCCCTGGCCTTGCAGCACGTGCAGCGCGACATCGAGCCGGCGGCGCAGCGCCTGTGGGGCGCACAGGCCGGCGCGGCCTGGCTGGCCCCGCATTGGCGGCAGCTTGCACAACGCGCCGCGCGACTGGTCTTTCGCGCCGAAGCCGCCGAGACGCACGCCGCGGCGCTGTGGCTGAAGGCCGGAGACTTCGCCGCGGCCGCACAGGCGGTGTCGCAAATCGAGTCATGGCGTCGCATCCCCGCGCCGCTGGCGTGGATGAGCGAGGCGCGCTTTCGCCTCGACGGGCTGGACAGCAGCTGGGGCCTGCTCGCCGAACTCGCCTGGCTGTCGCCGCAGCGCTTCGATGCGTTGATCGGCCGGCTTGCCGACCCGGTGCTGACCCGGCTTCGCCGGCTGTTCGATGCACAGTACGAAGGCGAAGGCACGGTGAGCGATCTCGAGTGGTTTCCGGCCTGGGTGCTGTGCGAGAAGCCGGCGCTGGCGAATGGCTTGGGACAGGCGCAGCCGGGGCTGCAGACTCCGCCGGAGCGTGCGATGCGCCTGCTGCTCGACCTGCTGCACCTGGAACGCCAGGGCCGGCAGCGCGACCTGCTGGCGCAGCGCCGCAACCTGCGCGACCTGCAGCCGACGCTGTACGCCACCTACATGAAGTCACGCTGAACCGGTATGAAGCCCATCCGCCCCGGCCGTGCCCGATCCAGCGCCCAGCGCTGGGCCGATGCCTGCATCGGCGCGCTCTTCGTCGGCTGCGCGGCGGCGATCCTGGCCCTTTGTCCGCTGTCGGATTGGAAAGCCATGCTTGCCGTGGTGCTGCTGCTGGGCCTCGGCGTCGACGTCCTGCGTGCCGCGTGGCAGGCCCGCCCCTCGCTGCTGTCCAGAATCGGGCCGCTGCCTTGACACGGCAGCGCACCGAGTGCATTCAATGCGATGAGCGCACCGTCCACGCGCACGGTCGTGGATCGTGCGAAGCGAGCGTTGGGCCCGCATCGGTGCCGAGAGATCGTCGGCGGGCGCGGCTGCTCCGGAGTGGCAGAACCATGCGCCGGCGATGTGCCGCTCAACAGGCACCTTGCCTGCGCGCCATGCCTTAGAGTGGCCGCCGTTGTGAGATGCAGCGAGCTTTCATGATCGATCTCTACTACTGGCCGACCAGCAATGGGCGCAAGATGACCATTGCGCTGGAAGAACTGGATCTGGCCTACAACATCATTCCCGTCAACATGAGAAACGGCGACACCAGCCGGCCGGAGTTCATGCGCATCAACCCGAACGGGAAGATACCCGCCTTGATCGACCACGATGTCCCGGGCTTGGTGTTGTTCGAATCCGTGGCGATGTTGCAGTACCTTGCGGAAAAGAGCGGCCGGCTCATGCCCAAGGATGTGGCGGGCCGCTACGACGTCATCAAGTGGCTGGTGTTGCAGGCCGCGAGCATCGGGCCGATGTTCGGCCAGTTCGCGCACTTTCACGACTATGCGAAAGAGAAGTTCAGCTACGCGCTCAATCGCTATGGGGCCGAAGTCGAGCGGCTCTACCGCATGCTCGACATGCGGCTGGGCCAAAGCGAATACATCGCCAGTTCCGACTACAGCATTGCCGACATCGCCATCTGGCCGTGGATCCAGCCCGCACGCCAGGAGCAGCGTTTTGAAGACTGGCCCAACCTCAAGCGCTGGTATGACACGCTGGCGGCACGGCCGGCCTTGCAGCGCGGCAATTCCGTGCGGCTGGATCTGCAGGGCGTGGGCGCGCAGAAACTGTCGGACGCGGAATGGGACTCGCTGTTCGGCTGGCAGCAAAGGCCGCGCGCGCCCACGCCTTGAACAATCCCGCTGAGGTCCAATCCGGCACATGAAGCATCGTGCCTGGGTCTGCCATGAGCTGCGCAACGACTTCTCCGGCCTGCGCCTGGAGCAGCGGCAGTCCCTGCCCTGCGCTGCCGGCGAGGTGCGCGTGCGCGTGCGCGCGGCCGCACTGAACTTCCCCGACCTGCTGATGGCGCAGGGCAAGTACCAGCACCACCCGTCACTGCCCTTCGTGGCCGGCATGGAAAGCGCCGGCGAGGTGGTCGAGGTGGCTGCCGACGTGGCCTGGCCGACGCTCGGCGACGCGGTGTGCTTCGGCGCGCACTGCGGCGCCTTCACCGAGGAACTGGTCGCACCGGCCGCGCTGCTGCGGCCGGTTCCAAGGGGTTTCAGCATCGCCGAAGGCGCGGCCTACGGCGTCGCCGCGCTGACCGCCTGGGTCGCGCTGGTGCGCCGCGGCGCGCTGCAGCGCGGCGAGACGCTGCTGGTGCACGGCGCCAGCGGCGGCACCGGCCTGGCAGCGGTGCAACTGGGGCTGTACCTGGGCGCCACCGTCATCGCCACCGGCAGTTCGCAAGCCAGGCTGCAAGCGGCGCGCGAACAGGGCGCGCAGCACACGCTGTGTGTCGAACCCGGCGCCAAGGGGCTGAGCGATGCGGTCAAGGCACTGACCGGTGGTCGCGGTGCCGATGTGGTCTTCGACCCGGTGGGCGGCGACCTGTTCGACGCCTCGGTGCATTGCACCGCCTGGGGCGGCCGGCTGCTGGTGGTCGGCTTTGCCAGTGGCCGCATCGGCAACGTGCCCAGCAACCTGCCGCTGATCAAGGGCTTCGCGGTGGTGGGCGTGCGTGCCGGCGAATACGGCCGGCGTGACCCGCAGCGCGGCGCGCAGAACCGCCAGGCCGTCGAGGCGCTGGCCGCGCAGGGGCTGTTCCGGCCGCACATCGGCGCACGCATCGCCTTCGAGCGCCTGCCCGAGGCCTACCGGCTGATGGCCGAGCGCCGCGTGGCCGGCAAGATCGTCATCGAGCCGTGAATCAGAAGTGCGTGGTGATCGCGTCGACCACGTCGTAGCGTTCGTCCACCACCGCCATCCAGCGCCACTTGTCGAAGGTGGTGCAGGGATGCGAGATGCCCAGCCCCACCAGATCGCCCACCTGCGGAGCCGCGCCGCTGCCGCAGCGCAGGTAGGCGTGCTGGTCGTTCATCGCACTGAGCTTCCATTCGGCCGGGGCGGGTGTGGGCTGGTGCTGGCCGCGCCGGTACCAGCGGGCCGGGATCGGCATCTCGATGTCGTAGGAGCAATCGCGCTTGCCCGCCGTCAGGATGGCCAGGCCCGGCTCGGGCACCGACTGCACCATGGCCCACACCTGCAGCGCCGCCTGCAGGCCGTGGCCGCAGCCCAGGCGCGTATCCATCACCGCCATGTAGCGGCGGTAGCTGCCGTGGTCGTGCGTCACATAACAACCCGAACGCAACACGCCGCGCACCGGCTTGCGACAGCGCCGGCTTCAGGCGCGGCGCCACCAGATCGAAAACGGCCGAGCCGCCGGCGCTGACCAGCACCTCGGCGGATTCGAACAGCTGTTCCTGGTCGCACTCGAGCGCCACCTCGGCGACACGCTGCAGCAGGCCCTGCACCAGCGCCTCGTCGTCGGCGCTGCGAGCCGTGGCCCAAAGGCCCTCGTAGCACTCGATGCCGACCAGCTGCACCGCGAGACTGCTGCGCAGCCGCCGCGCCAGCGCCAAAGCCAGGCCGTGACTGCGACAACCCGTGCGCCCGCCGTCGAGCCCGATTTCGAGCAGCACCTCGAGTGCGGCCGGCAGCTCCGAATGGCAGCGGTGCCACGCTTCGATCAACTCCAGTTGCTGCAGCGAATCGACCAGGAACAGCACACGCGCACCCGGCCACTCGCCGAGCGCATGGACGATGCCATCGAGATCCGCCGCTGCGGCCACCTGGTTGGCGATCAGCGCACGGCGCACCCCAGCGGCCAGGCCCAGCCGTGCCTGCGTCACGCTGGCAAAGGTGATGCCCCAGGCGCCGGCCTGCAGTTGCGCCGCAAACAGCTGAGGCGACATCGTCGTCTTGCCATGCGGCGCCAGCTCCACGCCCTGCGCGCGCGCGAACTGCTGCATCCAGCGCAGGTTGCCGGCCAGCGCATCGCGCTGGATCACGGCCAGCGGCAACGGCAGGTCGCCGCGCAGCAGGTTCCATTGTCGTGCCGCGATCTGCGAGCGGCGCAGCGGCGGTGCGCTATGCGGGTAGCCCTTCGTTCCGGGGCCGCCGATCAGCGGGTCCAGAAACTCGGATTCGTTCATGAAGCAAAGGGTGTTGGGCTTCGCGGCAAGACCCTGATGCCACAGCGTCTGCATTCACGCATCATGCCGCGACTTCAATGGAGGGAGACATCATGGTTCGTACCTATGGCCACGGGCTGCTGTGCTGCGCGTTGCTGCTGGTTCCGGCCCTGGCACCGGCGCAGGACAAGAAGCCGGTCGAGCTGCGCTACACCAGCAACGCGCCGCCCAAGGGCAATCCGTGGGCCATGCAGGCCGAGCGTCTTGCCAAGAACGTCGACGAAGAAAGCAAGGGCGACATCAAGATCCAGGTTTTCCTGGCCTCGCAACTCGGCAACGAGCAGGACACAGTGCAGCAGGTGGCGCGCGGGCGCATCGACATGGGCGGTTTTTCCACCGGGTCGGTGGCGCTGGTCGTGCCCGAGATGGCGCTGCTGTCGGTGCCGGGATACTTCAGCAGCCTGCAAGAGCAGGACTGCGTGCTCGACAACCACCTGGTGCCGCTGGTGACCGAGCTGTTCGACAAGAAGGGCGTAAAGTTTCTCGGCTGGGTCGAGGTCGGCACGATCGACCTGTTCGGCACCAAGCCCTTCGCCGCGCCCAAGGATCTGAACGGCGTCAAGGCCGCAGCCTACGCCAGCAAGTCGCAGATGGTGACCTACGGCTCGCTTGGCGCGACTGCAATCCCGCTGGGCATTCCCGAATGGATCCCGGCCTTCCAGACCGGCATGGCGCAGGTGGTGATGACGCCGATCACCTTGGCGCTGCCCTCGGGGCTGACCAAGGTGGCGCCGGTGGCCACGCGCTGGGGCATGATCGACACGCCGGGATTCCAGCTGATGAACAAGGCCTCGTTCGACAAGCTGAGCAAGCCGCAGCAGGAGGCGCTGCTGCGCGCCGGCGCGCGCACGCCGGCGCCGCAGCTGCGCAAGGAGGTGCGCGACTTCGAAACCACGCTGTACGGCATGTTCGAACAAGGCGGCGGCACCGTCGTCAACCTGAGCGCCGAACAACGCGCCGTCTGGCTGAAGACCCTGGCGCCGAACCAGCAGCGCATCGCCGACGAGATCGGCGGCAGTGCCAAGCAGATGCTCGCGGCGATGGAAGCCGGCCGCAAAGCCTGCGCCAAATGACGGCGCCGGCTTCGCGCCGGCCCCGGCCGGCGCGCGCCGGCCTCGTCGACGGCTGGCACCGCGCCGAATGCCTGATCGCGGTCGGCGCCTTCGGCTTCATCGCGCTGGTGCTGATCGTCGACGTGGCCGGGCGCGAGCTGCTGACGCCGATCTACAGGCTTTCGACCTCAAGGGCTGCGGCGGGCGTGTTCGCGGCGCAGAAGATGTGCGTCTACGCGCTGGTCATCGGCAGCTTCTGCGGCGTCGGCGTGGCCACCGCCACCGGCAGCCACCTGCTGCCGCGCCTCGGCTTCGGCTGGGTGCCCAAGGACTTCGGTCCGACGATGGACCGCATCGCCGACCTGGTGACCGGCCTGTTCTTCGTCGGCGTGGCCTGGTACGGCTGGGTCTACGTGCATCGTCGATGCAGGCCGGGCTGCGCATGCAGGCCTTCGACATGCCGATCTGGCCGATCCAGCTGGCCATCCCGCTGGGCTTCCTGTCCGCGGCGGTGCGCTACTTCTTCTTTGCCGCCTGGCCGGCGCTGCGGCCCGCTGCCGCCGGAATTCCAGGAATGACGGCGCTGCTGCTGGTCGCGCTGGTGCTGCTGCTGCTGTGGCTGCGCCAGCCGCTGGTCGTGATCCTGCTGTCGGTGGCAGCCTATCGTGCAGATCGCCTGGGGCAAGGGCCAGCTCGACTACATCCTCGAGGACATGTGGGTCGCGCTCGACAAGGAGCTGATCCTGTCGATCCCGCTGTTCATCCTGTGCGGCAACGTCATGACGCTGGGCTCCACCGCCAAGCGGCTGATCCGCATCATGGCGGCGCTGACGCAGCCGCTGCCCGGCGGGCTGGGCATCGCCGCGGTGCTGAGCTGCGGCATCTTCGCCGCCATCTCGGGCTCGAGCATCGTCACCATGCTGGCCATCGGCACGGTCATGTACCCGGCCATGCGTGCTGCCGGCTACGACAACAAGTACACGCTGGGCACCATCATGTCCGGCGGCACGCTGGGCATCATCATCCCGCCGTCGATCCCGATGATCATCTACGGGCTGGTGACCGAGGCCTCGGTGGTCGACCTGTTCACCGCCGGCATCGGCCCGGGCATCCTGATGCTGGTGGTGTTCTCGGTCTACGGCCTGTGGGTCAACCGGCAAGATGCCGACGACGCAGCTTCGACACGGCCGAGTTCGTCGCCGCCTGCCGCGAAGGCATCTGGGCCGCGCTGCTGCCGGTGATCCTGCTCGGCGGCATCTACAGCGGCTACTTCACCGCCACCGAGGCGGCCGCGGTGGCGCTGCTGTACGCGCTGGTCATCGAGATCTGGGTGCACAAGGAGATGAAGCCGCGCGACTTCTACCAGGTGGTGCTCGACCAGTCCAAGCTCGGCGGCTCGCTGTTCCCGGTGCTGGCCGTGGCGTTGAGCCTGAACATCGTGCTCGTCGAGCACCGCGTGCCCGGGCAGATGGTGCGAGTTCATGCAGGGCTTCATCAGCAGCCCGCTGATGTTCATGCTGCTGGTCAACGCTGCTGCTGCTGATCGTCGGCTGCCTGATGACCACCGGCGAGGCGATCCTGATCCTGGCGCCGCTGCTGATGCCGGTGGCCGAGGCCTACGGCTACAACAAGGTGGTGTTCGGCATCATCATGATCCTGAACCTGGAGATCGGCTTCCTCACGCCGCCGGTGGGGCTGAACCTGATCGTCGCCATGTCGGCCTTCAAGCAGCCCTTCGGCTTGCTGGTCAAGTCCGCCGCTGCCCTACATCGGGCTGATGCTGGTGCTGCCTGGCGCTGGTGACCTGGCAGCCGTGGATCGCGATGTACCTGGTGGACGGCAAGTTGCCGTGGTAGGCCGCGCCGCCTCAGCGGAACGAGGCGTTGATCTTCGCCAGCGCCGCCGCGCCCGGGCACAGCGCGCGCTTCGTCGAGCCTGTTCAGCGGCGTCGCGCCGGTGTTCAGCGCGGCGTGCAGGTCGGTCGCCTGCGGGTCGACGTAGAGCAGCCCGGTGACGACCTCGCCGCTGGCCTGCAGCGCCTGCACCTGGTTCATCGCGCTGACGCGGTCGGTCGGGTCGTAGTCGGCGTGCAGCTTGCGCAGCCGCATCACGCTGCCGTCGGGCTGCGGCAGCGTGATCACCTCGCCCGGCGCCGGTTCCGCCTTGATCTCCTTGGCCAGGTCGATGAAGTCGATGCGGCTGACCGCGTCGTTGTGCTCGCGCACGTAGTCGTAGCTGCGCGTGCTGCCGGCGTGGTTGTTGAAGGCCACGCAGGGGCTGATGACGTCGATGAAGGCCGCGCCGCCGTGGCGGATCGCGCCTTCGATCAGCGGCACCAGCTGCGCCTTGTCGCCGGAGAAGCCGCGCGCCACGTAGGTGGCGCCGAGCTGCAGCGCCATGCCGATCAGGTCGACCGGCGCATCGGGGTTGACCACGCCCTTCTTGCTCTTGGAGCCGCGGTCGGCGGTGGCCGAGAACTGGCCCTTGGTCAGGCCGTAGACGCCGTTGTTCTCGACGATGTAGACCATGCGCACGCCGCGCCGCATCGCGTGCGCGAACTGGCCCAGGCCGATCGAGGCCGAATCGCCGTCGCCCGACACGCCCAGGTACAGCAGCTCGCGGTTGGCCAGGTTGGCGCCGGTCAGCACGCTGGGCATGCGGCCGTGCACGGTGTTGAAGCCGTGGCTGGCGCCGAGGAAGTAGTCCGGCGTCTTGCTGCTGCAGCCGATGCCGGACAGCTTGGCCACGCGGTGCGGCTCGATGTCGAGCTCCCAGCAGGCCTGGACGATCGCCGCCGAGATCGAGTCGTGGCCGCAGCCGGCGCACAGCGTGCTGATCTTGCCTTCGTAGTCGCGCCGCGTGTAGCCGACCTTGTTGGTGGCCAGCGTCGGGTGGTGCAGCCGGGGTTTGGCGATGTAGGTCATGTGCTCCTCGCCCTGCGGTGGATCTCGTCGCGCGCGCTTGCACGTGGCGCGTGATGGCCTGGGTGATGAAGCGCGCGGTGATCGGCGTGCCGTCGTAGTGCAGCACCGCGAACAGCCGGCTCGGCGCGACCGCCAGCTCGTTGATCAGCAGGCTGCGCATCTGCGCGTCGCGGTTCTGCTCGACGACGAAGACCTCGTCGTGCGCCTCGATGAACTCCAGCACGCTGGCCGGGAACGGGAAGGCGCGCAGCCGCATCGCGTCGAGGTGGATGTCGGCCTCGGCCAGGCTGTGCAGCGCCTCGTCCATCGCCGGGCTGGTGGTGCCGAAGTAGATGACGCCGAAGCGCGTCTTCTTGCCGGCGGCGCGCGGCACCGGCTGCGGCACCAGCGTGGCCGCGGTGCCGAACTTGGCGTTCAGCCGCTGCACGTTGTGCAGGTAGTCGGGCCCGGTCTCGGAGTAGCGCGCGTACTCGTCGCGCGTGGTGCCGCGCGTGAAGTAGCTGCCCTTGGCTGGGGTGCGTGCCGGGCAGCGTGCGCCAGGGGATGCCGTCGCCGTCGACGTCCTTGTAGCGGCCGAAGTCGCGGCCGGCCTCGAGCTCTCGGCGGTCATCACCTTGCCGCGGTCGTAGCGGCGCGCGTCGTCCCAGGCGAAGGGCTCGCACAGGCGCTGGTTCATGCCGATGTCCAGGTCGGTCATCACGAACACCGGCGTCTGCAGCCGGTCGGCCAGGTCGAGCGCCGCGGCCGCGTGCTCGAAGCACTCGTGCGGGTCCTGCGGGAACAGCAGCACGTGCTTGGTGTCGCCGTGCGAGGCGTAGGCGCAGCTCAGGATGTCGGCCTGCTGCGTGCGCGTGGGCATGCCGGTGGACGGCCCGCCGCGCTGCACGTTGATGATCGTCACCGGGATCTCGGCGAAGTAGGCCAGGCCGATGAACTCGGTCATCAGGCTGACGCCCGGGCCCGAGGTGGCGGTGAAGGCGCGCGCGCCGTTCCAGCCGGCGCCGGTGACCATGCCGATCGAGGCGATCTCGTCCTCGGCCTGCACGATGGCGTAGCGGTGCTCGCCGGTCGCCGGGTCGACGCGGAACTTGGCGCAGTACTTCTGGAAGGCCTCGGCCACCGACGACGAGGGCGTGATCGGGTACCAGGCGCAGACCGTGGCGCCGCCGTAGACGCAGCCCAGCGCCGCGGCGGTGTTGCCGTCGACGAAGATGCGCTCGCCGACCGTGTCGCGCTTCTCGACGCGCAGGCCGACCTGCTCGTGCTGCAGGTGCTCGCGGCGAAGTCGCGGCCCAGGTGCAGCGCGCGCACGTTCGACGCCAGCAGCCGCTCCTTGCCGCGGTACTGCTCGCTGAACAGCGTCTCGATGACGTCGATGTCGATGCCCAGCAGCTGCGCCAGCGCGCCGACGTACAGGATGTTCTTGAACAGCTGGCGCTGGCGCGGGTCGTCGTAGGTGGCGTTGCAGATCGCGGTGATCGGCATGCCGAGCGTGACCATGTCGTCGCGGAAGGCGCTGGGCGGCAGCGGCCGCGTGCTGTCGTAGAACAGGTAGCCGCCGGTTTCGACCTCGCGCACGTCCTGCGCCCAGGTCTGCGGGTTCATCGCCACCATCATGTCGATGCCGCCGCGCCGGCCGAGCCAGCCGCGCTCGCTGACGCGCACCTCGTACCAGGTGGGCAGGCCCTGGATGTTGCTGGGGAAGATGTTGCGCGGGCTCACCGGCACGCCCATGCGCAGGATGGCCTTGGCGAACAGCTCGTTGGCCGAGGCCGAGCCCGAGCCGTTGACGTTGGCGAACTTGACGACGAAGTCGTTGACGGCTTCGAGGCGCTTCATGCCGTGGCCTCCGCTGCCGGCTGTGCGTGCGTCGCGGCAGGCCGGGCCGGCATGCGTCATCTGCAGCAGGAACTTCTGCATGTCCCAGGCGCCGGTCGGGCAGCGCTCGGCGCACAGGCCGCAGTGCAGGCAGACGTCCTCGTCCTTGACCATCACGCGGCCGGTCTTCAGCGGCGCGCTGACGTACAGCGCCTGCGTCAGGTTGCGCGCCGGCGCCTTCAGCCGCGTGCGCAGGTCGGCCTCGTCGCCGTTGTCGGTGAAGGTGATGCAGTCCATCGGGCAGATGTCGACGCAGGCGTCGCACTCGATGCACAGCTTCTCCGTGAACACCGTCTGCACGTCGCAGTTCAGGCAGCGCTGCGTTTCCTTGAAGGCGGTGGCCGCGTCGAAGCCGAGTTCGACCTCGACCTTGATGCTGGCCAGCGCCGTCTCGGCCTTGGCCCAGGGCACCTTGAAGCGCGCGTCGTTGGACACCGCGTTGTCGTAGCTCCACTCGTGGATGCCCATCTTCTGCGACACCAGGTTCGTCATGCGGCGGCGGCCGCTGCGCCACGTCCTCGCCGTGCAGGAAGCGGTCGATCGACACCGCCGCCTCGTGGCCGTGCGCCACCGCGGTGATGATGTTCTTCGGGCCGAAGGCCGCGTCGCCGCCGAAGAAGACGTCCGGCGCGCGTCGACTGGAAGGTGGCGGCGTTCAGCATCGGCAGGCCCCAGTCGTCGAACTGCGATGCCGGCATCGCGCTCGATCCACGGGAAGGCGTTCTCCTGGCCGACGGCGATCAGCACCTCGTCGCAGTCGAAGAACACGTCGGGCTCGCCGGTGGGCTCCAGGCGGCGCCGGCCCTTGGCGTCGTACACCGCCTCGACGATCTCGAAGCGCATGCCGACCAGCTTGCCGCCCTCGTGCACGAAGGCCTTGGGCACGTGGCAGTTGATGATCGGGATGCCCTCGTGCATCGCGTCTTCCTTCTCCCACGGCGAGGCCTTCATCTCCGTCGAAGCCGCTGCGCACGATGACCTTGACGTCGCTGGAGCCCAGGCGCCGCGCCGAGCGGCAGCAGTCCATCGCGGTGTTGCCGCCGCCGAGCACGATGACGCGCGGCTTGACGCTCTTGACGTGGCCGAAGGACACCGAGGCCAGCCAGTCGATGCCGATGTGGATGCTGTCGGCCGCCTCCTTGCGCCCGGGGATGTCCAGGTCGCGCCCGCGCGGCGCGCCGCAGCCGACGAAGACCGCGTCGTAGTCCTCGGCCAGCAACGCTTTCATCGAATCGATGCGGCGGTGGGCGACCAGGTCGACTGCGGCATGTCGGTGATGTAGCCGGTCTCCTCGTCGATCACGCTCTCGGGCAGGCGGAAGCGCGGGATCTGCGTCCGCATGAAGCCGCCGGCCTTGGCCTCGCCGTCGAACACCGTGACGTCGTAGCCCAGCGGCGCCAGGTCGCGCGCCACCGTCAGCGAGGCCGGCCCGGCGCCGACGCAGGCCACGCGCTTGCCGTTGCGCGGCGCGGCCTGCGGCATCCGCGCGCGGATGTCGTCCTTGTGGTCGGCGGCCACGCGCTTGAGCCGGCAGATGGCCACCGGCTCGGGCTTGGCGAGCGTTCTCTTCCTCGACCCGGCCGCGCCGGCAGGCCGGCTCGCAGGGCCGGTCGCAGGTGCGCCCGAGGATGCCGGGGAAGACGTTGGTCACCCAGTTGACCATGTAGGCATCGTCGTAGCGACCCTGCGCGATCAGCCGGATGTATTCGGGCACGGGGGTGTGGGCCGGGCAGGCCCACTGGCAATCGACGACCTTGTGGAAGTAGGTGGGGTCTTGGGTATCGGTGGGCTGCAAGCGCGTGTCTCCTGGGCGACATCGGGCCTGTTGCACAGGCTCGTCGGTTGCCCCTTTTGGTGCGGTCATTATCTAAGCATGCGCGTCGGGCCTTGTGAATCCGCATCCACCCCTTGCCGCGTGAGATGTTGGCGCTGCGCCGAGTCCTGGCGACTGCGCGCCGTCAGCGCTAGCGGCCTGCGCGCACGACCCTTCGCGCTGCGCGCTCCGGGATGAGCGCTTTGGAGCGGCCATGCGCGCTCATGCCGCGGCCACGCGCAGCAGCTTGACGAAGCCGCCGGCCTTGCGGCCCTTGCGCGCGCGCTTGCCGACATGTTCGGCCAACGCGGCAGCGCGCAGCACCTCGTCCTTGGCCTTGTTGCTGCGGCCCTGGCCGATCAGCCGCAGCGCATCGCCGAAACTCGCCACCGACAGCAGCGGGTCCTTGGCATCCACGTCCATCAGCGTCAGGCCGCGACCGCCATTGGGCTGGTGCTTCAGTTCGTCGAGCGCGAAGACCAGCAGCCGTGCGCCCAGGCTCAGGCAGGCGACCTGCACATGGCCAGGCTCCACCGCCACCGGAGGCAGCACCTGCTGCGCATCGTCCACGCTGAGGAAACTCTTGCCGCTGCGGTTGCGTGCCACCATGTCGGCCACCCTGGCCAGCAGGCCGAAGCCACCGGTGTTGGCCAGCAGCAGCGTCGTGTCGGCGGCACCGGCGTGGTAGTGCGCCGGCTGCGTGCCGGCTTCAAGATCGATCAACGAGGTGATCGGCTGGCCGTCGCCACGACCGCCGGGCAGCGCGGCCACGGCCACGCTGTAGACGCGCACGCTGCCGCCAGCGGCGCTGCCGAAGACCAGCAGCGGATCGACGCTGCGGCAGGCGAAGGTGCCATAGAGCGCATCGCCGGCCTTGAAGGCCAGCGTGGCGGGGTCGACGTCGTGGCCCTTGAGCGCGCGCACCCAGCCCTTCAGGCTGATGACCACCGTCACCGGCTCGTCGACCACCTTGATCTCGGCGATCGCGCGCTTTTCCTCCTGCACCAGCGTGCGGCGATCGTCGCCGTGGGCCTTGGCATCGGCCTCGATCTCCTTGACCAGCGTGCGCTTCAGCGCCGCGGGGCTGCCCAGGATCTCCTCCAGCTTGACCTGCTCTTCGCGCAGGTTCTTCAGCTCCTGCTCGATGCGGATCGCCTCCAGCCGCGCCAGCTGGCGCAGCCGGATCTCGAGGATGTCCTCGGCCTGCCGGTCGCTCAAGCGGAAGCGCTCGATCAGCGCCGGCTTGGGCTCGTCGGCGTTGCGGATGATGCGGATCACCTCGTCGATGTTCAGCAGCACGATCTGCCGGCCCTCGAGCACGTGGATGCGTTCGAGCACACGCGCCAGCCGGTGCTGCGTGCGCCGCTGCACCGTGGCCTGGCGGAAGTCAAGCCATTCGGCCAGCATCTGGCGCAGGCTCTTCTGCGTCGGCCGGCCGTCGCGGCCGACCATCGTCAGGTTCAGCGGCACGCTGCCTTCCAGGCTGGTGTGGGCCAGCAGCGATGTGATCAAGTCGCCCTGCTCGACCGTGCGGCTGCGCGGCTCGAACACCAGGCGCACCGGCGCGTCCTTGTTGGATTCGTCGCGCACGGTGTCCAGCACCGCCAGCAGCGCGGCCTTCAGCTGCACCTGCTCCTGCGACAGCGCCTTCTTGCCGGCCTTGATCTTCGGGTTGGTGAGTTCCTCGATCTCCTCCAGCACCTTCTGTGCGCTCGTGCCCGGCGGCAGCTCGTTCACCACCAGCTGCCACTGGCCGCGCGCCAGGTCCTCGATCTTCCAGCGCGCGCGCAGCTTCAACGAGCCGCGCCCCGTCCGGTAAGCCTCGCGGATGTCGGCGGCGCTGGAGATGATCTGCGCGCCGCCCGGGAAGTCCGGCGCGGGCAGCAGTTCGAACAGGTCCTCGTCCGACATGCGCTCGTTGCGAATCAGCGCCACCGCCGCAGCCGCCACCTCGCGCAGATTGTGGCTGGGGATCTCGGTGGCCAGGCCGACGGCGATGCCGCTGGCGCCGTTGAGCAGCGCAAAGGGCAGCCGCGCCGGCAGCAGCGACGGCTCCTGCGTCGAGCCGTCGTAGTTGGGCACGAAGTCGACCGTGCCTTCGTCGATCTCGTCGAGCAGCAGCCGCGCGATCGGCGCGAGGCGCGCCTCGGTGTAGCGCATCGCCGCGGCGCCGTCGCCGTCGCGGCTGCCGAAGTTGCCCTGGCCGTCGATCAGCGGGTAGCGCTGCGAGAAGCCCTGCGCCATGCGCACCAGCGCGTCGTAGGCCGCCTGGTCGCTGTGCGGGTGGAAGCGGCCGAGCACGTCGCCGACCACGCGCGCGCTCTTCACCGGCTTGGGCGCGGCGCCGGCGCCGAAGGCCAGGCCCATGCGCTGCATCGAGTACAGGATGCGGCGCTGCACCGGCTTGCAGCCATCGCAGACGTCGGGCAGCGCGCGGCCCTTGACCACGCTCAGCGCGTATTCGAGATAGGCGCGCTCGGCGTAGGCGGCCAGCGCGATGGCGTCGTCGGGGTCGGTGGCGGGCGGGTCGAAGAGGTCGGGTTCGCGGGTCATGTCAAAGGAACGGATTTCGTATCGTCAGCCTGTCGCTCAACCGCTGGCCGTGCTGCAGATCTTCGGAGAGCAGTTGGTTGCAGCCCGCATCCAGCGAGCGCATGCCGGCCGGAATCTGTGGCGGCGCAGCGACTTGTCCGGCAGCCGGGAGACGATCTGGCCCGCGGGAAAGATCGTGCCGGCGCGCTCGAGCAGATGGTTCAGCGACAGCGGCAGGTCCCATCATCGTGGTGATCATCGGGTGCCTCCTTCTTCCGGGCTGGGCTTGCGGGGATCCCTGGCTGGCGGCCAGGCACCCTCCTGGTCCAGCGCCACGCGCGCCTGGTATTCGCGGTCGAGCATGCTCATCACCACCAGCGAGTCGTAGCCGTCGGCGCCGTCGATCGAGACGCGAACGCTCTCGCGCAGCCGCCCTTCCTCGACGAAGCCCTCGCTCGCATACAGCGCCAGCGCGCGGGTGTTGAGCTGCTTCACGTCGAGCCAGAAACGGTGCGCGTGCAGGTCGCGAAAGGCCATCTGCTTGAGCAGCCGCACGCAGGCCCGGCCCAGGCCCTGTCCCTTGGTCTGCAGCACCAGGCGCTTCAACTCGACGCTGCGCTGCGGGTTGCGGCAGCCCTGCAGGATGACGAAGCCGATGGAGGCGTAGTCCGCCCCACCCTCGATGATGAAGTGGCGAAAGTCCGGAAACCGCACCGCGCCCTCGTGCTGGGTGCGCTCCCAGGGGGTGATGAAGGGCAGGTTGCGGCTGTCGCGCTCGACCGAGATCACGAAGTCCAGGTCGGACAGCATGGTCGGGCGCAGGCGCAGGCGGTGCATCATGGTGCGAGGGGGCGGTGGGCCGGGCCCGTGGTCTGGGCGCCACTGTATCGGATGCTGCGCATGGCCCCGAATTTGCATACGCCGGCTGAACGATCAACGCGAAAGCGGCTTGCCAATGTCTAGGGTTTGGGGGGATGGCTTCTTGAAGCCGCTTCGGATTTACTCAGCCGCTGTCGTGCCGGGGCCCACCAGCTCCCGGCTGGGAAGATCGCACCGTGTCTAGGAGAGTTCCGATGGATGAGCAGCAACTCAGGGCCCTGATCGACGAGGTCAAGTCGGGCAAGCTGCCGCGCCGCGGTTTCATTCAGCAGCATGGTGGGCCTGGGCCTGACGGCGCCGATGGCCTCGATGCTGCTGATGCATGCCGGCGTGGCCCAGGCGCAGACCGCGATGCCCGCCTACAAGCCGACCAAGCGCGGCGGTGGCGGCACGCTCAAGCTCATCTACTGGCAGGCCGCGGTGCACCTGAACCCGCACTACGCCGGCGGCACCAAGGACCAGGACGCGAGCCGCGTCTTCTACGAGCCGCTGGCCAGCTGGGACACCGACGGCAACCTGGTGCCGGTGCTGGCCGCCGAGATCCCCACGCGCGCCAACGGCGGCCTGTCCGCCGACGGCACGAGCGTCACCTGGAAGCTCAAGCGCGGCGTGAAGTGGCACGACGGCAAGGACTTCACCGCCGACGACGTGGTCTTCACCGCCCAGTACGCCGGCGACCCGGCCGCGGCGATGACCACCATGAACACCTACAAGGACATCAAGGTCACGAAGCTCGACTCGCACACCGTGCGCGTCGACTTCCCCAAGCCCGCACCCTTCTGGGCCGAGCCGCTGGTCGGCAGCGTCGGCGCTGATCCTGCCCAAGCATGTGTTCGAGCCCTACATGGGCGCCAAGTCGCGCGAGAACCCGGCCAACCTGAAGGCGGTGGGCACCGGCCCGTACAAGGTCGTCGACTTCAAGCCGGGCGACATGCTGCGCGCCGCGGCCAACATGGACTACCACGTGGCCAACCAGCCCGCCTTCGACGCGCTGGAGATCAAGGGCGGCGGCGACGCCACCAGCGCCGCGCGCGCCGTGCTGCAGACGGCCGAGTACGACGTGGGCTGGAACCTGGCCGTCGAGGACGTGATCCTCAAGCAGCTGGAGGGCGCCGGCAAGGGCAAGATGACGCTTCTTCGTCGGCAGCGACATCGAGTTCGTGATCCTCAACCCCACCGACCCGTGGAACGAGGTCGACGGCGAACGCGCCAGCATCAAGAGCAAGCACCCGGCCTTCACCGACAAGGCGGTGCGCGATGCGATGAACCTGCTCATCGACCGCAAGGGCATCGCCGACGTGATCTACGGCCGCGGCGCCATCACCACCGCCAACTTCCTGAACAACCCGCCGCGCTTTCGCAGCACGAACACGAAGTTCGAGTTCAACCCCGACAAGGCCAACCAGATGCTCGAGGCCGCGGGCTGGAAGAAGGGCGCCGACGGCATCCGCGCCAAGGGCAACGTCAAGCTCAAGTTCGTCTACCAGACCTCGGTGAGCGGCCCGCGCCAGAAGTGCCAGGCCATCATCAAGGACGCCTGCACCAAGGCCGGCATCGACCTGGAGCTCAAGAGCATCGTGGCCTCGGTGTTCTTCGGCAGCGACTTCGCCAACCCGGACACCTACCAGAAGTTCTGGGCCGACATGCAGATGTTCACCACCACCATGACGCAGCCCGACCCGCAGACCTTCATGGAGCAGTTCACCACCTGGGAGCTCGCGCAGAAGGCCAACAAGTGGGCCAGCCGCAACCTCGTCGCGCTGGACCAACCCCGAGTACGACGAGGCCCACAAGGCCGCCCAGGTGGAGCTCGACCCGGTCAAGCGCGCGGCGCTGTTCATCAAGATGAACGACCTGGTGGTCAGCGACGGCCACGTCATCCCGCTGTTTGCGCGGCCGCGGCCGGTGGGCACGGTGAACAAGCTCGTCTGCCCGATCTCGGCCTGGGACAACCTCACCGCGTTCATGAACTACTGGTACCGGGAGGCGTTGACCACCCCCGAAGCGCCTGACGGCGCTCCCCCCCGAGTTCCGGAAAGGGACTCTTCGAGTCCTGGGGGCGCCACCCGCGGCCCTGCAAAGCCGGTTCCGCGGCGGCCGCTTGGCAGTCCTGAAGCGGAACTCGCGCTTGCTGAACTACATCCTCCGTCGCCTGCTGATCGCCCTGCCCAGCCTGCTGGGCATCAGCGTCGTGCTGTTCACCGTGCTGGCGCTGGCGCCGGGCGACCCGTTCGAGGAACTGGCCACCAACCCCAACGTGCCGGCCGAGGTGCGCATGCTGCTGCGCAAGCAGTTCGGCCTGGACGACCCGGTCTGGCAGCGCTACCTGCACTGGCTGATGAGCATGCTCAAGGGCGACTGGGGCTTCAGCTTCCAGAGCCGCGTCGACGTCGACCAGCTGATCCTGCAGCGGCTGCCGACCACCATCGTCGTGATCGGCCTGTCGCAGGTGCTGGCCATCCTGGTGGCGCTGCCGGTGGGCGTGCTGGCCGCGGTGAAGCCCTATTCGTGGTTCGACCGCATCGCCAGCACCATCGCCTTCATCGGCTTCTCGCTGCCGACCTTCTTCACCGGCATCGTCTTCATCCTGTTCTTCAGCATCTACCTGGGCTGGCTGCCCTTCGTCTACCGCAGCGACATCTCGGCCACCGGCTGGCATGTGGTGGTGGGAGCACTTCAAGCAGAGCATCATGCCGATCACGGTGCTGGGCCTGTTCCAGGCGGCCAGCATGATGCGCTACGTGCGCAGCGCCGTGCTCGACGTGATCCGGCTCGACTACGTGACCACCGCGCGCAGCAAGGGGCTGACCGAGCGCGTGGTCATCAACAAGCACGTGGTGCGCAACGCGCTGATCCCGGTGGTCACGCTGGTGGCGCTGCAGATGCCGGCGGTGTTCGGCGGCGCCATCGTCACCGAGCAGATCTTCCGCATCCCGGGCATCGGCAGCCTGCTCATCGACGCCATCCTGCGCAACGACACGCCGGTGATCATGGCCGTGACCTTCGTGTCTCAGCTGCCTCGTGATCTTCTTCAACCTCATCGCCGACGTGCTCTATGGCTGGCTCGACCCGCGAATCAGCTACCGCTGACGATCTGATCGTCGATCCGGACAGCGCTGGCGCCCAGCGTGTGTCCGGCGGCGGCACAGCTCGGGCCGGCGGCCGCCGCTGGGCAAGGCGGTCGCGAGCGTCTCGCCCTGGCGCGAGGCCTGGCGGCGCTTCAAGCGCCACCGCCTGGCCTACTGGAGCCTGTGGGTGCTGGGCTTCATGGTGCTGGCGGTGCTGGTCGGCCCGCTCGTCTACAAGGTCGGCGTCAACGACGTCGACTTCCAGGCGCGCCTGGCCGGGCCGAGCTGGCAGCACCCGATGGGCACCGACGACCTGGGCCGCGACATGCTCGCGCGCATGCTGTACGGCGGGCGCATCAGCCTGGCGGTGGGCCTGGCGGCGATGCTGATGGCCATCACCGTGGGCGTGCTCATCGGCGCCGTCGCCGGCATGGCGCGCGGCTGGGTCGACGCGGCGCTGATGTGGGTCACCGACCTGTTCCTGAGCCTGCCGCAGCTGCCGCTGCTGCTGCTGCTGATCTTCCTGTTCCGCGAGCCGCTGAAGCAGGCCTTCGGCCTCGAGGTCGGCATCTTCATCCTCATCGTCGCGGTCATCGGCGGCTTTCGCTGGATGCCGGTGGCGCGCCTGGTGCGCGCGCAGTTCTTCAGCCTGCGCGAGAAGGAGTTCGTCGAGGCGGCGCGCGCGCTGGGCGCCAGCACCTCGCGCCAGGTGGTGCGGCACATCCTGCCCAACAGCCTGGGGCCGGTGATCGTGGCCGCCACCATCGACGTGGCCGCGGCCATCATCGCCGAGAGCACGCTGTCGCTTCCTCGGCCTGGGCTTCCCGCCCGACATCCCCACCTGGGGCCGCATCCTCTACGACGGGCGCGACTACATGGACCTGGCCGTGCACTGGGCGCTGTTCCCGGGCCTGGCGATCTTCCTCACCGTGCTGACCATCAACTTCATCGGCGACGGGCTGCGCGACGCGCTCGATCCGCGCCGGGTGCTCTAGATGCCGCTGCTCGAGATCAAGGGCCTGAAGACCCACTTCAAGACCGACGACGGCTGGCTGCACGCCGTCGACGGCGTGGACATCGCCATCGAAGCCGGCGAGACGCGTGGCGTGGTCGGCGAGTCGGGCTGCGGCAAGAGCGTCACCGCCAAGACGGTGATGAAGCTGATCGACATGCCGCCGGGCAAGATCGTCGCCGGCCAGGTGCTGTGGCAGGGCCGCGACCTGGTGCCGCTGGGCCCGGAGGAGATGCGGAAGATCCGCGCCAAGGAAATCGCCATCATCTTCCAGGAGCCGATGACCAGCCTGAACCCGGTGTACACCATCGGCGAGCAGATCGCCGAGAGCGTGCGCCTGCACGAAGGCCTGTCCAAGCGCGCGGCGCTGGACCGCGCGGTGGAGATGCTCAAGCTCGTCAACATCCCCACGCCCGAGCGGCGCATCAACGACTACCCGCACCAGTTCTGCGGCGGCATGCGCCAGCGCGTGATGATCGCCATCGCGCTGGCCTGCAACCCGCAAGCTGCTGATCGCCGACGAGCCGACCACCGCGCTCGACGTCACCATCCAGGCGCAGATCCTCGACCTGCTGGCACGGCTGAAGGACCGACATGGGCATGGCGGTGATGCTGATCACCCACGCGATGGGCGTGGTGGCCGAGGTGGCGCAGCGCGTGGTGGTGATGTACGCCGGCAAGGTGGTCGAGGAAGCGCCGGTGCGCGAGCTCTTCGCGCGCCCGCGGCACCCCTACACGCAGGGGCTGATCCGCTCGATCCCGCGCCTGGACCTGGCGGCCGACGCACAAGGTGCGGCTGGAGGCCATTCCCGGCACCGTGCCCAAGCTGATCGAGCCGGCCGAGGGCTGCCGCTTCGCCGCGCGCTGCAAGTACGTCCTGCCCGCCTGCCTGCGGACGACGCCGCCGTTGCGCGAGGTGGCACCGGGCCAAGGTGGCCTGCATCCTGGACATGGCCTGATGAGCCATCGCCGGGCTGCCCCAAGAGGGCTCGCGCACCCTCGTGCAAGGCCGGTCCGCACGGCCGTGGGGGCCGGATGAGCACCGCACCGCTGCTGCAGGTCAAGAACCTGAACAAGCACTTCCCGATCCGCGGCGGGCTGCTGCAGCGCGTGGTCGACCAGGTGCACGCCGTCGACGGCGTCAGCTTCGAACTGGCGGCCGGCGAGACGCTGGGCGCTGGTCGGCGAATCGGGCTGCGGCAAGAGCACCACCGGGCGCTGCATCCTGCGCCTGATCGAGCCCAGCGCCGGCGAGGTGCTGGTTCGAGGGCCGCAACGTCGCCGCGATGGCCGGCGAGGAGTTGCGCGCGCTGGCGCGCGACATGCAGATCATCTTCCAGGACCCCTTCGCCAGCCTGAACCCGCGCATGACGGTGGGCGCCATCGTCGGCGAAGGCCTGGTGATCCACAAGCTGGCCGGCAACGCCGCGTGCGATCGAGGAGCGCGTCGTGCAGCTGCTGGAGACCGTGGGCCTGTCGGCCGACCAGATGCGCCGCTACCCGCACGAGTTCTCCGGCGGCCAGCGCCAGCGCATCGGCATCGCGCGCGCGCTGGCGGTGAACCCGAAGCTGGTGGTCTGCGACGAGGCGGTGTCGGCCCTGGACGTGTCGATCCAGGCGCAGGTGATCAACCTGCTCGAAGACCTGCAGCACGCAGTTCAACCTGACCTACATCTTCATCGCCCACGACCTGAGCGTGGTCGAGCACATCAGCCACCGCGTGGCGGTGATGTACCTGGGGCGCATCGTCGAGATGGCGCTCGTCGCGCGAGCTGTACACAACGCCCAAGCATCCCTACACCGAGGCGCTGCTGTCGGCCGTGCCGATTCCCGACCCGACGGTCGCGCGCAAGCGCATCGTGCTCGCAGGGCGACGTGCCCAGCCCGATCCATCCGCCCAGCGGCTGCCACTTCCATCCGCGCTGCCCACGCGCGCAGGCGCTGTGCAGGACCGAAGCGCCGGCGCTGCGCGAATTGGCGCAGCGGCCACACAGCGGCCTGCCACTTCCCGAACTGATCCAGAATAGTGCGGCGGCATGGCCGCCCCAAACCGACCACAAAGGAGAACCACATGATCAAGTCAGGCATCGATCAGGACGCACTCATCGACATGTTCGCCGAGGCCTCGGCCAAGCAGGGCGAGAAGCTGCGCAAGGCCGTCGCCGACGCCACGCTGAAGGCCCTGCAGAGCCGCGAACTGACGCTGGACAACGTGCGCAAGGTGATCAAGTCGGTGACGCAGGCCACCTCGGCCGGTGCCGCGAAGAACCCGGCCAGCGCGGTGGATGTCGAGGCCATGCTGCGCAAGGCCTTCGACGGCATGGACGCGGCGCTGCTGAAGGCCGTCGAAGCCAACCGCAAGGCGCTGCAGCAGTTGGTCGACCAGGGCGCGGGCCTGCGCGAGACGCAGCTCAAGGCCGCGCTCGACGGTGTGGAGAAGATGGAGGACATGTTCTTCAACACCGTCGGCAAGGCGGTGCAAGGCGTCGGCGCGCCGCTGCAGGGCCCGTGGGAGCAGGTGCTGAAGACCATGAAGCTGGAGGGCACCGCCACCGGCGCCGGCGCCACGCAGACCGTCGAGCAGCTGATGACGCAGACACAAGACGCGCTGCGCAAGGGCCGCGCCACCAGTCTGCGCGCCTCGCAGGCGCTGATGGACAGCTACAGCGCGATGGTCAGCGGCGTGCTCATCGGCATGAGCGAGGGCCTGGGCGGCGCAGTGCCGGTGGACGACAAGCCGAAGGCCGCGGCGGCGAAAAAGCGCACCGCCTCGAAGTAGCTTCGACGCATCGGAGCCGATGCCAGCGATCGGCTTCGACTGCTGGCGTGCCTCGCGCCACGCCGCATCGGGTGGCTTGGCACGGCCCTATCCGACGATCAGCTTGATCAGCGAGGAAGCGATGAACGCCACGACGCCGAGGATCAACAGCCACTGGTCGCGCCTGGACCAGGCGGGAGTCTTCGCGTCCTCCAGGACGGGTTGCACTCTGCTGGCAATCGCCTGCGACAGCTGCGTGGCACCGAGCGCGAGCTTGTCCTGCGAGGTCTTGATGGCGCGCAGATGTTTGTTCAGCGCGAGCGCCGGCAGGATGAACAGCGCCCCGCTGATCACGCCCAGCAGTTCGCCGATGAACTTCCAACTCATGGTCGGCTGAAACTTCAGAGCAGCGAGCTCAATGCGCGCAGATGCTGCTGCATCTCCTTGCTCACCGCCTGTTCGGGCAATGGCCGGATGCTGTGCTCGAGTTGCAGGCCCAGGATCGGCAGGATCTTCTCCAGCTTCTCGAAGCTCAACCCGCGCTTGCCCCACTTGCCGGCCTCGAAACGGCTGACATCGCCTTGATCCAGCCCGGCCCGCACGGCAAGCTCGCTCTGCGCCAAGCCCAAGGCCTCGCGGTACTTGCGCAGCCGTTCGCCGAATTCCTGGCGGCGCAGCGCTTGCTCATAGCCCTCATCGAACCCAGGCGTGCCCGAAAGCCGCCGGGTCAGTTCGGTCTGCTTGATGCTCAAGATCCGTTCCTCCTTCAACCTTACAGGTCGCGTGCCCGCTGCCGGGCGCGGCGCAAAGCCAGCACCCGGGCGGCGGCACTGTTGGGCGCATCGCTTGGCCCGGGCCCGATGAATGCGACCACCGACAACAAGACCGGTCGCCCCGCCGCAGTCTCGCAGAAGGCGGCGACCACACCTTCGTTGCCGTTGCCATAGAAAGGCTCCAAAAAGAACCTCGGGTTCGACGTGCCCGGCACGTGGGAACAGAAGTCGCCGAGCCTGGCCTTCGCTCCTGCCCACGACTTGCCCGGCCCGCTGAAGAGGCTGTCGAAGGCAGCGCCCAGCGACGACAGCGCATGCCCGTGTTCGAGTGAGTTGAAGCGTCGCACGTCATCGGCAATCTCCATGCACTCCCGAAACGCCTGCGGGTGTTGCTGCTCGTCGGCGCGCAGTGGCATGGTGAATTATGCAGTTTTCACCATAATCCGTCAATCACCGC
Organism: uncultured Pseudomonadota bacterium; assembly: GCA_963818005.1. Classification (GTDB taxonomy): domain Bacteria; phylum Pseudomonadota; class Gammaproteobacteria; order Burkholderiales; family Burkholderiaceae_C; genus Rubrivivax. Next base: position 129,831 of record CAWFQP010000007.1, on the reverse strand, counting down.
TTGACGTCGCCCAGTCCGGCGCCCGCTTGTCGATGAAGGCCTGCACGCCCTCGAGCGCGGCAGGCTCCATCATGTTGCAGGCCATCGTCGCCTCGGCATCGGCATAGGCGGCCTCGATGCCTTTTTCGAGCTGGCGATAGAACAGTTGCTTGCCCAGCGCCAGCGCGACGCGCGGCTTGGCGAGGATCGGCGCGAGCAGCGCCTCGACTTCCGCATCCAGCGCCTGCGGCTCGGCGACGCGGTTGACCAGCCCCTTGGCCAGCGCCTCGTCGGCACTGATGAACTCGCCGCTGACCAGCATCTCGAAGGCCGCCTTGCGCGCCAGGTTGCGGCTCAAGGCCACGCTCGGCGTCGAGCAGAACAGCCCGACGTTGATGCCGCTGACGGCGAAGCGCGCATCGCGCGCGGCCACCGCCAGATCGCACATCGCCACCAGCTGGCAGCCGGCCGCGGTGGCGATGCCGTGCACGCGCGCGATCACCGGCACCGGCAGCTTCTGGATCGTCATCATCATGCGGCCGCACTGTGCGAACAGCCGCTGGTAGTAGCCCAGCGACGGCGCGGCGCGCATCTCCTTCAGGTCGTGGCCGGCGCAGAAGGCCTTGCCGGCGCCGGCGATCACCACGGCGCGCGCCGCATCTTCGGCGGCCACCTTGTCCAACGCGGCCTGCAGCGCCTCGAGCATGCCTTCGGACAGCGCATTGAAGGCCGCCGGGCGGTTGAGCGTCAGCGTGACCACGCCGCGCGCGTCGCGCGACTCCACGACGCAGGGGTTGTTGGCAGAATCCACGCATGCCATTTTCGTCGGGGTTCCAGTGAAGTGATGTGATTCGACTGCCGGCCGCGATCCGCCAATGCCGTGCAGTGCCCTACTCGATCGCGCTGGCGCTCCTCGCCCGCTCGCGCAACTGGAACTTCTGGATCTTGCCGGTGCTGGTCTTCGGGATCGGCTCGAAGCGGATCTCCTTCGGCACCTTGTAGCCGGCGAGCAGGCTCTTGCAGTGCGCGATCAGCTCGGTCCGCACGTCACCTGCGCGTCGGCCTTGGTCTCGACATAGGCCACCGGCGACTCGCCCCACCTCGGGTCGGGCCTGCGCCACCACCGCGCAGGCCATCACCGCGGGGTGGCGGTACAGCGCGTCCTCGACCTCGATCGAGCTGATGTTCTCGCCGCCGCTGATGATGATGTCCTTGCTGCGGTCCTTGATCTTCACGTAGCGGTCGCTCTCCAGCACCGCCAGGTCGCCGGTGTGGAACCAGCCGCCCTCGAAGGCCTTGTCGGTGGCCTTCGGGTTCTTCAGGTAGCCCTTCATCACGATGTTGCCACGGAACATGATCTCGCCCATGGTCTGGCCGTCGGCCGGCACTTCGGCCATCGTCAGCGGGTCGAGCACCGTCATGCCTTCCTGCAGCGCATAGCGCACGCCCTGCCGGCCGTTCAGCCGCGCCTGCTCCGACAGACTCTGCGCCGCCCAATCGTCACGCTTCACCGCCACCGCCGCCGGGCCGTAGACCTCGGTCAGGCCGTAGACATGGGTGATGTCGAAGCCGAGCCTGGCCATGCCTTCGATCATCGCCGCCGGCGGTGCGGCGCCGGCGACCATGCCGCGCACCTTGTGGTCGATGCCTTCGCGCAGCGCGGCCGGTGCGTTGATCAGCAGGTTGTGCACGATCGGCGCCGCGCAGTAGTGGTCTGCCTGGTGCTCGCGCATCGCCGCCAGGATCGGTGCGGCCTCGACGCGGCGCAGGCACACGTGCGTGCCGCCGAGCATGGCCACCGTCCACGGGAAACACCAGCCGTTGCAGTGGAACATCGGCAGCGTCCACAGGTACCTGGGGAAGTGCGGCATGGTCCACGTCGCCGCATTGCAGACGGCGTTGAGGTACGCGCCGCGGTGGTGCGTGACCACGCCCTTCGGGTCGCCGGTGGTGCCGCTGGTGTAGCTGACGGCGATCGCGTCCCACTCGTCGGCCGGGCCCTCCAGCCTGGGCACCGGGTCGTGCGCCGCCAGCAGCGCCTCGTACTCGTGCGTGCTCAGGCGCTCGCCGGCGCCGGTGAATTCGCTGTCGCAGACGTCGACGACGATCGGCGCGCGGCCATGCTCGGCCTTCAGCAGGCGCAGCGCCTCGCCCATGACCGGCGCGAACTCGCGGTCGGTGATCACCACCTGTGCCTCGCAGTGGTTCATCTGCCAGGCCAGCAGCGGCGCGTCCAGCCGAGTGTTCAAGGTGTTGAGCACGGCGTTCAGCGCCGGCACCGCGTAGTGCGCCTCGACCATCTCCGGCGTGTTGGGCAGCATCACGGTGACGGTGCTGCCCCGGCCGATGCCCAACGATCGCAGCACCGCGGCCAGCCGCGCGGCACGCTCGCGACACTGCGCCCAGCTGTAGCGCCGCGTGCCGTGCACCACTGCCGGCAGCTCGCCAAAGACCTCGGCGCTGCGCTCGACGAAGCTCACCGGCGACAGCGCCACATGGTTGGCCTGCGTCTTGTCCAGGTCCTGTTCGTAGACGCTCATCGCGGCGCCCTCCTTGCTGCGGCACTCGGGCGATCTTAGCGCCCGGGCCAAGGCCATCGTCTGAACAGTCAATACAGCCTGACTGCAGAATCGAAATGCCATGTCCGACGGATTTCGATCACGTCGAACTCGCGAGCCAGTGCCGGCGGAAATGCTTGGTAGGGCAACTGGCTGTGCACGATGCGACGTACCGCTTCGTCGATCTCGGCCACACCGCTCGACAGCACGAAGGTCACGGACTCCACGGATCCGTCGCTGCGGATGGCCACGGTCACCACAGGATGAGCATGGGGCCGCTTCGCCGCTTCGCGGACCATGTCGAAGGTCATGTTCAACTGGATCTTGCGGGCCCAGGCTTCGGCGTACAGCACCAGCTCGGCGTTGGCGTCGGCGCGCCCGAACAGCCGGCCTCGACGCGCGCCGCCGGCCGCAGGCGGCAATCGGGACGGCAGGCCTGGGGAAACCCTCGCTTCGTCACGCCGTGCGGCCTCCTCGTCGAGTTGTCGTCCGATGGCACGACGCACCGCTTCGCGCCTGGCCTCCTCGGCTTGTACGGCTTCGATCCGGGCTGCCTCCTGCAGGGCCGCCGCCTGCCGCGCGGCCTCGTCGCGCTCCGCCTCGAGCCGCGCCGCCTCGAGCCGCTGCGCGTCCTGGCGAGCCGCCTCCTGCCGCGCTGCCTCCTGCCGCGCTGCCTCCTGCCGCGCTGCCTCGTGGCGCTCGGCTTCCAACCGCGCGGCCTCGAGCCGCTGGGCTTCCTGTCGGGCCGCCTCCAGGCGCACCGCTTCTTGGCGGGCCTGCGCCTGCCGCGCAGCCTCCTGGCGTTCGGCCTCCAGCCGCGCCGCCTCGAGCCGCTGGGCTTCCTGTCGAGCCGCCTCCAGGCGCACCGCCTCTTGCCGGGCCTGCGCCTGCCGCGCCGCCTCCTGGCGTTCGGCCTCCAGCCGCGCAGCTTCCTGCCGCATTGCCTCCTGCCGCATTGCTTCCTGTCGGGCCGCCTCAAGGCGCGCCGCGTCTTGCCGGGCCGCCGCCTGCTGCGCAGCCTCCTGGCGGTCGGCCTCAAGCCGTGCAGCCTCGAGCCGCTGGGCTTCCTGACGAGCAGCCTCTCGCTGTGCCGTCTCTTGCCGCGCCGCCTCCTGCCGCCGCGCTTCCTGAAGAGCCGCATCCTGGCGCCGCCGCTGCCTCGTGGCGCGCTGCCTCGTGGCGTTCGGCTTCCAGCCGCGCGGCCTCGAGCCGCTGGGCTTCCTGTCGAGCCGCCTCCAGACGAGCGCTTCTTGGTGGGCCTGCGCCTGCCGCGCAGTCTCCTGGCGTTCGGCCAGCGTCGCGCGGTCTCGAGCTGCTGCGCTTCCTGCTGAGCGGCCTCCACCCGTGCCGCCTCTCCGCCGCACCCGCGCGCCTCCTGGCGTTCGGCCTCCAGGCGCGCAGCCTCGAGCCTCTGGGCTTCCTGACGAACGGCCTGCAGTTGCACCGCCTCTTGCCTGGCGACCGCCTGCAGCGCTGCCTCCTGTCGCGCTGCCTCTTGGCGTTCCGCCTCCCATCGCGCGGCCTGCCACTGCGCATCGCGCTCCGAGGCGGCGCGCCTGGCGCGTTCGGCGGCACGCCCGTGCGCCTCGGGGTCGCCACGTTCCTGCTGGGCATCGCGCGCACGCCGTGGCGCCGGCGTCACGCGCCGAGGACTCGAGGCGGCGGATGCTGCGGCGATCACGGGCGCCGGCACCGATGGAGCGGCCGGCACGATCATCGCGGTCTCGCCTGGCCGGTTCACGGCGAGGACCCCCGGTCTTGCGCTCGGTGGCGGTGCCGTGCCACCCGACTCGCCGGCATGCGATGGCGCCTTCGCGCCAGGCACACCGGCTCGCAAGCGCGGGTCGGGGTTTGGCTCCAGGCGTCGACTTGGCCGCTGCCGCCTGCCTGGACTTCGGCGACCTTGCGGGGGCCGCCGGACCCGGGTGGGCGCAGGACGCGCGGAAAGCTCCAGCACCGAAGCACCTGCAACAGGCCGCTCATGCACTGCTCTGGTCGTCGGCCCGCTGACCGGCGTGCCGGCCTGCTCCGCTGTGGCGCTCGGCGCAGGCACCAGCACGAAGCGCAAGTCGGGCGCCTCGACCCGCCGCTCGCGCCAAGGCAAGCCGATGCCCGGAAGCCCAAGTCCCTGGCCGCCGAAAGCAAGGCTCAAGAACAGCGCGTGCAGCACCAGCGAGAGCGCAACAGCCAGCGTCAAACGCCTGCGTTCAGCCTTCGTTCGTCGACCCGGGCGCGCTGCCGGTCGCAGAGATCCCGCCCAATCCGGCTCTGGTGGCAGCGTTGGCGCTGCGCTGGAGCCTAAGGAAGCCAAACCTTCTCCGCCGTCGCTGCCCGGGCCATGCTGTTGTCGCCGCTCAGAACCCCTGCGCGCCCAGCGCGACCCTCGGATCGGACAGGCGCAGCGGTCAATGTCCCGGCATTGCGCCGTCGAGACACCGGTGAATCCCATTGCGTTCATCGCCCTTTCCACGCCTTGCGAGCCAGCTGCAGATTCTCGGGGTTTCGGCCGACGCATCGCCGTGCACGACGGTGTTGCGCGCCGAATGCAAAGACTGGCGCGCTGTGCCTGTGTCGAATGAGCACCCCCGGCACCGGCAGCACGGCACCCATTTGCGCATCGGCCACCCAGGTCCGACAGGTGCCGTGGCCCGGCCATGGACAGGACGACGCTGGCCGCGGGCTGCAGCGCCCGCCAGGTGGTGGGCAGTCAGGGCCGGCCCTTTCACTGCAGGCCGCCCGCGCGCAAGCGTTGATGGGCCAGGCTTCTTCGGACACCGCGTCGGGCGCAAAAAAGTACCTACCCGATTGCAGCGCCTGCGCCTACCATCCGTGCGGATCTTGACGCAGCCCATGGCCCTCGATACTCGCAACCTTGCGCACCGGCTCGCCGCCACGGTGGCCGTCGCCATGGCAATGCTGGCCATGGCCGGCTGCGGCGCCGAAGTGGCGAGCGGCGCCGCGGTCGTGGGCGGCTTGCAGGCCCAGCAGGCCACCCAGGCGCGGCGACAGCAGGCCCAGGTGGTGGACGGCCTGAAGGCCGCGCAGGATGCCGGCTTGACGCGTGCGGCCAGTGCGGCCGACTGAAGCGCGCTCCGACCCATTCAGCCGAACGCGTCGTTCATCGGCGGGCCAAGCCGGCAAGCGTCCTGCCCTTGATGCGAGCGCCTTCGAACTGGGCCCGGACCGCGGCAGCGCGCCGCCTCAAAGCCTGCGCTGAAGCAAGGCGTCGATCAAGTCGGCGGGCAGCGAATCGATTGGCGTCTCGCGCGCGCGCATGCCGCGCTGCAAGTCACGCGAGGATTCGAGCCAGCCGCTGTCCGGCGGCGGGGCCGGGCCAGCCTGGGCAGACAACTCGCTCAGATCGATGTCCACCTGCAACAAACGCACCCGATCCCACGTCCCTGGTGCGCGGCTGACCCGCGCCTCGCTCTTGCGGCGGAACATCACCAGGCCCTTCCTGCCCCGGCAGACGGCGCAAGTCGAGCAGTATTGCAACTTCATGGTGTCTCCTTCTCCGGCAAAGAGATGGGACCGCGCGGCGCCGGCCGTGGGCTGCTCGACGCAGCCTGGCGTCGAAACGGGAGCGCGATTCTGGCACGCGGGCACGGCACCTACAACGCCAAAGCCACACGGGTCGCTCCACCATCGCCGCGGCCAGCCCGGCGCGGCAGCGGCCTGCCGGCCGCCCGGGCCTCAAGCCACCCGGCCCAGCGCCTTGGCCTCGCTGTCGTAGGCCGCGTAGGACGCCTTCAGCGTGGCGCTGTTGAGTATCATTTCTCCCACCAAAGCTTGGGTCTGGCCATCGAGGATGCGCGTGCGCACCCAAACCGACTCGGTGCGCGCGCTTTCGCTCAGCGCGATGATCTCGCGCTCGAGTTCGTAGGGGTGGTCCACGAACAGCGGCCCGCGCATCAGGCGGATCTCCTGGCCGGCAAACAGCCCCACCGCCGGCCCCTTGCCGCGGAACCCCGCCAGGTCCATGGTGCTGCCCAGCAGCACGCTGATCATCTCGATGGGAATGATCGCCCGGCCCCAGGGCGACGCGGGTCCGCCGTCGCGCGTGTACCAGGCGCAGGGCTCGGTGATGACCGCCAGCTTGTCGGCCAGCGTGAACGGGTAGTGCGCTCCCATGTGCTGCGTGAAGCCCATGCGCACCCGCTCCGGATTGCCCGCGCCTTGCTGGCCGACGCGCAGCTCGCGGTTGATGACCAGTTGCGCCGGCGCCCGCAGCTTGGCCAGGCGCTGGCCGATCTCGCTGGCCGCGGCCTGCGCGGGGTCAGCGCGCCGACCGAGGCGGTGCCCGTCAACACCGGTGTGCCGTCGCGCTTTTCGGCCCAGATGCCGGGTGACGCTGTCGCCCGGCGCCGGCCACTTGCACGAAGGCGCGCACCTCCTCGCCTTCGACCACCATGTTCTGGTAGTGCGCGCTGATGCAGCCGGTCTCGAACCAGGCCTGGCCGAAGAGCTGGTACAGCAGCGGGTCGAACTGGCTGAAGTGCGTCGGCCCTTCGATCGGGCCGGCACGCAGGCCCAGCGACGCCGCGGTGTGCATCGTCGTGGATCGACTTGTGGCTGTCGTAGACCTGCTCGGCCAGCATCTGCCGCGGCTTGCGGTAAGGGCCGCACAGGAAGGGAGCTTCGGCAAACGGGGGGTTCATGGTCGTGTCCTTCGATCAATCGGGTCTGCGGCGGTCGCCGTGTGCTCGCCGGCCATTGTCCGCGCCCCGGGCCGATAGCATGCGCAGCATGAACTCGATCCTCGAAGACCTGAATCGCAAGTTCGTCGGGCGCACGCCGCACATGCGCGAGATCGGTGCCCGCATCACCGCGGTGGCACCGTCGCGCGGTTCGATGACGCTGCCGGCCCGGGCCGAATGGGTGGGCGACCCGCTGCGCGGCCAGCTGCACCCGGGCGCGCTGACGGTGCTGGCCGATTCGGCCTGCGGCCTGGCGGTGGGCGCGGCACTGAAGGAACGCGCGCCCTATGCCACGTTGGACCTGCGCATGGACTACCTGCGTCCGGCCGGGCCCGAGGCCGACGTGCACTGCGACGCGCACTGCTTCCGCCTGACGCGCAACGTGGCCTTCGTGCGCGGCGAGGTCTACCAGGCCGACCGCGAGCAGCCGATCGCCGTGGCCCAGGCCTCCTTCATGCTGTCCACGCCCGACGGCAAGCGGCCGCCCCGCCGAGGCGACGCCGCGCCCCGAGAGCGACGCGAGCCCCTGGCAAGCGCCGGCTGGCAGCGAGCCGGTGCTGGCCGGCACGGCCATCCCCTATGTCGACTACCTGGGCATCCGCGCGACCAGCCATGTCGAGCCGCCGCTGTTCCGCCTGCCCTACCAGGAAAAGCTGATCGGCAACCCGCACCTGCCGGCGCTGCACGGCGGCGTGATTGCCGGCTTTGCCGAGACCGCGGCCACGCTGCACCTGATTCGCACGCTGCGCGGCGCCAGGTTTCCGAAGAGCATCGATTTCTCGATCGACTACCTGCGCAGCGGCCGGCCGGTGGAGAGCTTCGCCGCCTGCGAGGTGGTGCGCGTGGGCTCGCGCGTCGCGCTGGTGCAGGTGCGCTGCTGGCAGAAGGGCCCGGAGCTGCCGATCGCGGTGGCCCGCGGGCATTTCCTGCTCACCGCTGCGGTCGAAGCCTGAAGCGTCTTCGCGCCGATGCGAAGTGCAGCACGCGGCTGCCTCGTGGCGGTATGGGTCAAGGGTGGTCGGACACCTGCCCGCGCACGCGGCAAGGCATTGATCTGCGCCGGCCTGAGGGCAGGTGTCGGACACCCTGAACTACAGCAGCCCGCGATGCCTTCTGCAACGAACCTGCGTCAGACCCTGACGAGGCCGTGCTCGATCAGGCTTCTGGCGGTGTCGACGATGGTCTGCTGCGGCGGTCGCGCCACCCAGCCCAGCACCTCATGTGAATGGCGCGGGTCGGTGTGGCGCTCGGCGCCAAGCTCGGTGAGCGCCGTGCGCACCAGCGGGTCGAACAGCGCGGCCACGCGCACCAGCAGGTCGGGCAGGCGGCGCGTCGGCACGCGCCTGGCCTGCTCGCCCAGCTGCTGGCGCAGGATGCGTGCGATATCGATGACCTTCAGGAACGGGCCCGACGCGATGAAGCGCTCGCCCGCCATGTTCGGCGCGACGAGCGCGCGCACATGCAGCTCGGCCACGTCGCGCACGTCGACCACGCCGAAGCCCAGGTCAGGACAGCCCGGCAGGCTGCCGCTTAGCAGCTTCTTCACCAGCGATATGGACGACGAGTAGTCCGCGCCCCACACCGGCCCCAGCACCACCGCCGGGTTGACGCTGCAGAACTCGATGCCGCCGCCCTCGCGGGCCACCCAGTCGCGCGCCGCGCGCTCGGCCAGCGTCTTCGACCGCGTGTAGGGCGAGGCGCCGGCAAAGTCGCTCGGCGTCCAGTCGGCCTCGCTGAAGTGATGCACGCCACGGCCGCGGCCGTAGATGATGGCCGCCACCGACGAGGTCATGACGAAGCGGCGCACGCCGGCCACGCGGGCGGCGCGCAGTGCGCGCAGCACGCCGTCGCGCGCCGGCACGATCAGGTCGTCCGGCTTCTTCACCCAGTTGCCGGGCAGCGGCGAGGCGACATGCGCCACGTGGCTGCAACCCTGCATGGCCTCGAGCCAGCCGGCGTCGCGCGTCAGGTCGGCGGCAAAGACCTGCAGCCGCGTGTTGTCCACCGCCAGCAGCCGGCGCAGCGCCGGCTCGCGGGCCGGATCGCGCACCGAGGTGTGCACCCTCCAGCCTTGCTCCAACAGCTGGCGGATCAGGTAGCCGGCGACGTAGCCGCTGCCGCCCGAAACAAAGACGGTGTCCGCCATGTACCTGCTCCCGTTGGCTTGCGCGTGGCCGATCGTAGTGCAGCGGCTCGCGGCTCAGCGCCCGGCGCCGAACGCGCGCAGTGCGTGCGCGCCGAGTCCCCGCGCCACGCTGGCTAAGCGGTCGCCGCGCACCACCGTCGCGGCAGACCAGCGCGCAGCGATGCGCTGCGCCAGCCGTGCCGGGCCGGTGGAGCCGCCGTTGAAGCGTCGCGCTTCGACCCGTTCGTGGGCCACGCGCACGCCCTCGCCTGACGGCGGCGCGATGGCCGAGTTGGAGGCGACGAAGCCGATGGCGCAGCAGGCAGGCATGGGGCGCGACTGCAAAGGAGCGGGCTTCCAGGCGTCTAGACTCCGGCCCCATGCCCAATGACCGCGCGTGTTTTCGACCCTGGCGCTGGGCGCTGCTGCTGCTGGCTGCGCTGATCACCGTGCTGGCGGTCGTGCCGGCGCCGCCGCGGCAGATGGACCTGGGCTGGGACAAGCTCAACCATGTGGCGGCCTTCGCCGCGCTGGCGGTGTGTGCGGTGTTCGGTTGGCGCAGTTCGCGCGCCGCGCGGCTCTTGGTGCTGCTGGCACTGCTGGCCTTCGGCGCTGCGATCGAGTTGATGCAGCTGCAGCTGCCGAATCGCGCCGGCGAGTGGACCGACCTGGGCGCCGACGCCATCGGCATCGGCTTGGGCGCGCTGCTGGCGCTGTTCTGGCTGCGCCACCGCAAGGAACTGGCATGAGCTCCACGTTGCCGATCGAAGAGCTCATCGACCCCGATCTGCCGATCTGCGACCCGCATCACCACCTGTGGGACCGTCACGGCCACCGCTACCTGCTCGACGAGCTGCTGGCCGACACCGGCCAGGCCGATGGCCGCGGCGCGTGCCACAACGTGCGCAGCACGGTGTACGTCGAATGCGCGTCGATGTACCGCGCCGACGGCCCGGTGGCGCTGCGGCCGGTGGGCGAGACCGAGTTCGTCAACGGCATCGCGGCGATGAGCGCCAGCGGTGGCTACGGCGCCACGCGCGTCGCCGCCGGCATCGTCGTCCTTCGCGAATCTGTGCCTCGGCGCCGCGGTGCGCGAGGTGCTCGAAGCGCACATCGCGGCGGCACGCGGGCGCTTCCGCGGCATCCGCCATGCGGCCGGCTGGCATGCCAGCGAGATGATCCGCAATTCGCACAGCCACCCGGTCGAGCACCTGCTGCGCGACGCCGCCTTCCGCGCAGGGCTTCGCGCAGCTGGCGCCGCTGGGGCTGAGCTTCGATGCCTGGCTGTTCCATCCGCAGATCGCCGAGCTGACGGAACTGGCGCGGGCCTTCCCCGACACGACCATCGTGCTCGACCATTTCGGCGGTCCGCTGGGCATCGGGCCCTATGACGGGCAGGCCGATGCGGTGTACGCCGTCTGGCGGCGCGACATCGACGAGCTGGCGCGCTGCCCCAACGTGGTGGCCAAGCTCGGCGGCCTGGCGATGCCGATCAACGGCTTCGGCTGGCACAAGCGCGAAGCCACGCCGACCTCGCAGCAGTTGGCCGACGCCACGCGGCGCTTACTACCTGCACACCATCGAGCGCTTCGGTCCCGACCGCTGCATGTTCGAGAGCAACTTCCCGGTGGACAAGGTGTCGTGCTCCTACCTGGTGCTGTGGAACAGCTTCAAGCGGTTGGCCGCGGCGTTTCAGCCCCGCCGAGAAGGCCGCGCTGTTCCACGACACCGCCGCACGGGTGTACCGGTTGGACGACTGAAGCAGCTTCAGATCCAATGCAAATGAGATACACTCTCATTTGATGAACCTGCTGCTGGACCAGCTTGACGACGGCGCGCATGCCACCGTGCGCGGCGTGTGCGCGCATTCGCCCGACCTGGACGCCGCGATGCTGCGCCGCCTGGCCGAGCTGGGCTTCATCGCCGGCGAGCCGGTGCAGGTGCTGCGCCGCGGCCCTGGCGGCCGCGACCCGCTGGCCGTGCGCGTGGGCGACACCCTCTTCGCGCTGCGCCGCGCCGAGGCGCGCTGCATCGAAGTCGAGCCGGGTTGAGCATGGCGCTGCGCCCCGCTGCCGATGGGCCGCTGCCGGACTGGCACGTGGCGCTGGTCGGCAACCCGAACTGCGGCAAGACCGCGCTGTTCAACCTGCTGACCGGCGCGCGCCAGAAGGTGGCCAACTACGCCGGCGTGACGGTGGAGCGCAAGGCCGGCACGCGCGCGCCTGGCCGACGGCCGCACGGTCACGGTGATCGACCTGCCCGGCGCCTACAGCCTGGACCCGGCCACGCCCGACGAGCAGGTGATGCTGGAGGTGATCGAAGGCCGGCGCGAAGGCGAGCGTGTGCCCGACCTGATCGTCGCCGTGGTCGACGCCACCAACCTGCGCATGAACCTGCGCCTGGTGCTGGAGCTGCAGCGCCTGGGCCGGCCGATGCTGGTGGCGCTGAACATGGCCGACGTGGCCCGCGCCCAGGGCCTGGCCATCGACGTGGCGCGCCTTGCGCAGGAGCTGGGCTGCGCGGTGGTCGAAACCGTGGCGGTGCGGCACAACGGCCATGCGCAGCTGGTGCAGCAGATCCAGGCGCAGCTGGCCGGGCTGGCTGCGCCGGCGCGCGCCAGGCGGCGGCGATGCGCTCGATCCGCTGCAACTGCAGCAGCGGGTGCGGCGCATCCTGGCCGCGGTGGCACCGCAGGCGCTGCCGTCGCGGCGCTTCAACACACGCGTCGACGCGCTGGTGATGCACCCGGTGTGGGGCCTGCTGCTGCTGGCGGCACTGCTGTTCCTGATGTTCCAGGCGGTGTTCTCCTGGGCCACTGCGCCGATGGATGCGATCAAGGAGGCGATGGCTGCACTCGGCGACTGGACGATGACCCATCTGGCCGACGGCGCGCTGCGCAGCCTGCTGGTCGACGGTGTCATCGCCGGCGTTGGCGGCGTGCTGGTGTTCCTGCCGCAGATCCTGATCCTGTTCTTCTTCATTCTGCTGCTCGAGGATTCGGGCTACCTGCCGCGCGCCGCCTTCCTGCTCGACAACCTGATGGGCCGCGTCGGCCTGTCGGGCCGGGCCTTCATCCCGCTGCTGTCGAGCTTTGCCTGCGCCATTCCGGGCATCATGGCCACGCGCACCATCACCCACTGGCGCGACCGGCTGGCGACGATCATGGTGGCGCCGCTGATGACCTGCTCGGCGCGGTTGCCCGTGTACGCGCTGCTCATCGGCGCCTTCGTGCCCGAAACGAGCGTCGGCCCTTTCAACCTGCGCGGGCTCACCCTCTTCGGCCTGTACCTGGCCGGCGTGCTGTCGGCCATGGGCGTGGCCTTCGCCTTCAAGCGGCTGTGGCTGAAGAGCCGCTACCAGCCGCTGATGCTGGAACTGCCGCCCTATCGCGTGCCGGGGCTGCGCAATCTGCTCATCGGGCTGTGGGAGCGCGCGCGCATCTTCCTGCAGCGCGTGGGCGGCATCATCTTCACGCTGATGGTGCTGCTGTGGTTCCTGAGCAGCTACCCGGCGCCGCCCGCAGGCGCGACCGGGCCGGCCATCCAGTACAGCATCGCCGGCTGGATCGGCCAGGCGCTGCAGCATGTGTTCGCGCCGATCGGCTTCAACTGGCAGATCTCGATCGCGCTGGTGCCCGGGCTGGCCGCGCGCGAGGTGGCGGTGGGCGCGCTGGGCACGGTGTATTCGCTTTCGGCCGCGGGCGACGAGGTGGCGCAGAGCCTGGCGCCGATCATCGCCGGCGGCTGGTCGCTGGCCACCGCCTACTCGCTGCTGGCCTGGTATGTGTTCGCACCGCAATGCCTGTCGACGCTGGCGGTGACCAAGCGCGAGACCAACTCGTGGCGCTGGCCGCTGCTGATGGCCGGCTACCTGTTCGTGCTGGCCTATGCGGCGGCCTTCGCCACCTACCGCATCACGCTCGCACTGGGAGGCAGCTGATGGCGCAGGACCTGCTGGTCGGCCTGATCGTCGCCACCTGCGCCGCCTATGCTGGCTGGACGCTGCTGCTGCCTGCCGCCCTGCGCCGCTGGCTGGCGCAGGCGCTGCTGCGCAGGCGCTGGCCGGAAGGCCTTCAGCGGTGGCTGCAGGCTGCTGCGCGCGCACCTTCGGGCTGCGCTTGTGATGGCTGCGATGCCGGCGCTGCCCGGTCCGAGCCCGGCTCGGCGCAGACAGCGCAGCCTGTGCATTGGATGCCGCGGCGCCGGCGCTGACGCCTCGACGGCTGAGCCGCCGCGACGCGGCAATCAGAACATGCGCAGCGCTGACTCGGCCTGGGGCTGGGCGTGTGCGCAACGCGACTGGGCGCAGGCGGTCTCGAAGACCTCGCGCGCGCAGTCATGGCAGCTGCCACAGGACGAAGCCACGCGGGTTTGATCCTGCAGCACATCAAAGCAATGCGTGCCGGTCGACACCTCGCGGTGGATGTCGCGGTCGGAGACGCGGTGGCAAAGGCAGACGATCATGGTGCGCGGGCAGCCTCGGGATCAGCTTGCCGCGCAGTCTACACGGAATAGGAATGCTTCTCAATAATATAGTCGAGTCGCTGCCAGGGTAAATCACACAGGCTCAGGACATCTCGCCCATCTGCGACTGCAGCCAATTGGGCTCGCCCACCTGGGCCACCAGGCCGATCTGCGTTTCCAGATGGTCGATGTGCTCCTCGGTGTCCTCGAGGATCTCTTCGAGCAGTTCGCGCGACACGTAGTCGCGCACCGTCTCGCAGTGGGCAATGGCTTCCTTCAGCAGCGTCTGCGAGCCGACTTCGGCCTTCAGGTCGCAATGCAGCACCTCGACCGCCGATTCGCCGATCAGCAGCTTGCCCAGGTCTTGCAGGTTGGGCAGGCCGTCGAGCATCAGGATGCGGTCCATCAGCTTGTCGGCGTGTTTCATCTCCTCGATCGACTCCTCGTACTCGTGCTTGGCCAAACGTGCATAGCCCCAGTTCTTCAGCATGCGGTAGTGCAGGAAGTACTGGTTGATGGCGGTGAGTTCGTTCTTTAGCTGGCTGTTCAGGTATTCCAGCACCTTGGCATCGCCTTTCATTGGCTTGTCCTCCTGCGTTGATCGAAGGCCCATTGTGCAGGTTGGCGCGCACTGTGGTGCGAAATACACGCTTCGCGATCGCGAATGGTTCGCATTTGCCATACACTTCGTGCCATGCTGAACCCGCCCGCCCCGCCCCCCGTCAAGCCCGCCGGCGCCGCGGTCGATGCAGCACCAGGCCACCGCGCCGAGGCGGTGCAGGCCGTGCAAGCCATCAAGAGCGAAGCGCTGTTCCGCGGCGCGGCGGAGTTGCAGATCGAACACCGCGGCTCGCTGTATCGCCTGCGTCAGACTGCCTTGGGCAAGCTGATCCTGACCAAGTAGCCCTTCCATGCGCGGCACAGCGCGCCGCCCGTGCCGGCCAGCGCGGCAGGCGGGTGCTGCCAGCGTCGGCTACAAGTTCTGCAGCCCGGCGGCGGCGCCCAGGGCCAGCGCCCGGGCAAAGCTGCCGGCGCCCGGCTTGTCGAGGAAGACGCAGGGCTTGCCGCTGCGCTTGATGTGCGCCTTGACGCGGGCATAGGCGTTGTGGTTCAGGCAGCCGGCCTGGCAGACCACCAGGTCGGCCGCGGCCAGTTGCGCGTCCAGCCGGTGCGGGTTGTCCTCCAGCCCGCCGTCGTGGTGCACGAAGATGCCGCCGTGCGCTCGACCAGCTCGCGGTAGAGCGGCACATGGCCGCTGCGCCCGCCGACGCACAGCACGCTGGCCGAGGCGAGCGCGCCCGCCGGCTCAGGCGCCACCTCGATGGCCGGCGCGGCGGGCGGCGGTTCTACGGCCTGGTCTGACTGCGCTGTGCAGCGCGTGGTCGCATCCACGGGTCGGACCGCAACCAGCTCTCGCGACAGCTCGGCAATGCGCTGCAGCAGCTTGTCGCGCCCGGCAGCGGGCTCGGCCGGTGCGGCCCGGCGCAACCGCTCGATCTGCGTCTGCTGCGCCAGCACGCGCTGCCGCAGCTGCGCCGCTGGGTCTGCAGCGCATCGCGCTCGGCCAGCGCTTCGCTGCGCCAACGCGCCTGGCGATCCTGCACGCGCCGTAGC
Organism: uncultured Pseudomonadota bacterium; assembly: GCA_963818005.1. Classification (GTDB taxonomy): domain Bacteria; phylum Pseudomonadota; class Gammaproteobacteria; order Burkholderiales; family Burkholderiaceae_C; genus Rubrivivax. The sequence goes on along the minus strand of CAWFQP010000007.1, from coordinate 114,395 downwards.
TCGTCCTGCAGCGCTTGCTGCTCGGCGCGCCAGGCGGCACGCTCGGCGGCGTCGGCGCGCAGCGTGGCCACGCGCTGGTGCTGCAGCAGGTACAGGTCCTGGTGGATGCGCCGGCGCAGCGCGTCGTCGATTTGCGCATCGGTCCACAGGGCCCACAGCGCAGCGCCGACATCGCCACCTTGCAGCGCCTCGCGCCACAGGGCCTCGCGTGCCGCCACACCGGGCGCGGCGGCAATGCGGCGCAGCGCCTCGGCGGCACGCTGGTCGAGCACGCGCTGCAGGCCCAGCGACAGCTTGTTGCGCGTGGTGCACTGCGCCACCACCGCGGCATGCAGCGCAAAGTCGTCCAGCCTGGAGCTGCCGCCGAAAAGCCGGTCGGTCAGGCGCCGCAGTTCGGCCGCCGTCCAGCAGCTGCCGACCAGCGGGCTGTGGCACTCCACGTCCAACTCCCACAGTTGTAGGCGCGCTGTCGCCGCAAGCTGGGGGGGCTTCATGGCACGGGTGAATAAGGCAGCAACAGCCAGATCGCCGTGACCACGGCAATGAACAGCGCCCATTCGAGCAGGCTGAGCAGCCTGGGGTTCATGTGCGCAGGCGGCCTCGGCGCACCGCCGCTCCAGCACCGACGCCGGGATGGCGCGCTGCCAGGCTAGGCACATGGCCGGGCCGAGCATCAGGCAGCGCTCGCGCCGGTGCACGATGCCGCGGCTGCGCCGTTCGCGTCGCAGCGTGCTGTCGGCAGGCAGCGGCAGCCAGGTGTTCAGGTCGATGCGCATGGGTTCAGTTCCGCAAGGGCGCGCTTCAGGCTGGCGCTGCCGGGGTTCTCGACGAAGACGCAGCGCTTGCCGTGGCGCTTGCAGTGCTCCTTGACGCGCCAGTAGGCGTCGTGGCTGATGCAGCCGGTCTGGCAGATCACCAGGTCGGCCGCGGACAGCGTGGCGTCGAGCCGCTGCACGCTCTGCTCGTCGCCGCCGTCGTGGTGCAGGAAGCGGCCGCCGCTGCGTTCGACGATGTGCCGGTACAGCGGCACGCTGGCCGGGCGGCCGCCGACGCACAGCACGGCGCGGTCGCCCAGCGGCGCGGGCGACGGCCATGGCGGCTCGACCGGCGGCCACGGCGCGCCGCGGCCGCCGCGGCCGGCTGCGGCAGCAGCCGCTCGGCCTGCTGGCGCGCGCGGCGCAGCGCCTGCTCCAGCTCGGCGATGCGCTCGGCCTGCGCCTGCACGCGGCGCGCCAGTTCGGCACGGCGCTGCAGTCCCGGCGCCATGGCCTGCAGCGCCTGCAGCTCGTCGCGCAACGCGGCCAGCGCGGTGTCGCGGCCGATGGCGTCGGCCTGCTGCCGCATGCCGCGCGCCTGCGCGCGGTCGAGCTGCAGCTGCAGCGTGCCGGTTTGCTGCTGGGCGCGCTGCCGGCAGGCGGCGAGCTCGGCACGCAACGCGCCGGCCTCGGCCTGCAGCGCTTCGAAGCGGGCGAGGTCGACGCGCTGCGCCGCGCCCAGCTGATGCTGCAGCATGTGCACGTCGGCCAGCACCTGGTTCTCCAGCACGGTGTCGCAGCGCGCATGGGTCAGCGTGGCCCACAGCGCGCCGGGCATGCGCTCGTCGCCGCGCATCTGCCGCCACCCTGCGGCCAGTGCGTCGCCGCTGCGCGCCGCGGCAGCCTGCCGCAAGGCCAGCACGAAGCGCTGTTCCAGCGCCTTGTGCAGCGCCTCGGACAACCCGCGCGGCGCTTGCATTCCGCACCGCGATGCAGTGCAGCCGGTAGTCGTCGTCGCCGGCATGGGCCGGCAGGGACTTGGCCGACCAGCCGGCGCAGCAGCTCGATCGGCAGGCACACGCCGAGCACCGGGCAGTGCGCGGCGGAATCCAGCTCCCACAGCCGGCGCCGCCGCGAACCGGGGTCCGCCGGGTTGAATTCCAGCACCTTCGAGCCGCAGCAGGCCAGCGTGGTGGGCGTCTCGGCGGTGTCCTGGGTGGGCAGCATTCGCACTCGGGCCGGCTGGCCTGCGTGGGTTGACGATGGCATCCACTTTAATGCGAATCGTTCGTATTTACAAGCGAATTCCATCGACGACGGTGCGACCATGACCAAGCAGGCAGCCAGGCCTGCGCCTGTGTAGGCCGAGCGACGCGCCCACGCACCAACGCAGTAGCGTGCCCACCGTGCAGCCACCGCGCCGGCGGGCGCCTTGGGTAATGCAGCGGATTCGCCGCGCCGCGTCAGGGCCGGTAGCCGTCGCTCAGTGTTCTGAGGAAAGCCACCACGTCGTCGACCTCGGCATCCGTGAGGGCGGGCGCGTCGCCGAGCACGCGGTCGTAAGGCACTTCGGCCGTGTTGACGTTGGCGTGGTACTGCGGCGGCAGATCGTCGAACTTGTTCACCGTGCCGTCCGCATTCAGCGGGTACCACTTCTCGGGGTGGGTGTCGCGTTGCACGTAGAAGGTGACCACGTCCTTGAGGGTGGTGAACCGGCCGTTGTGGAAGTACACCTTGCGCAGCGCCACATTGCGCAGCGAGGGCACCTTGAACGCGCCACACAGATCGGTGCGCGACGCCAGATCGGCGCGACCGCACAAGCCCAGGTCGTAGAAGGCCGGGTCGGCGTTCTGCGCCAGGGCCGTGTTGCGCGGCACACCCAGGTTGTCGTAGGTAAAGTCGGTGAACAGCGGGTGGCTGCCGTCGGCACCCTTTTCGGAGGGGTGGCAGCCTGCGCAGTTGCCCTTGCTCGGGCTGTTGAACAACTCCAGCCCGCGGGCCTCCTGCTCCGACAAGGCCACACGGCCGCGCAGGAACTGGTCGTACTTGCTGGAGAAGGCGCGGAAGTCGGTGTCCTCCAGCTGGTACATCTGCAGCGCCAGGGTGAGTTGCGCCATCGCCTCGTCGGGCCGGGTGAAGATGTCGGCGCCGAAGACGCGCTTGAATTCCTCGGCATAGGACGCGAGCGACAGCTTGGCCACCACGTGGGCCACGCTGGCGTTGGCCATTTCGTTGGCGGCCAGCAGCGGCCCGCTGGCCTGGGCTTGCAGCGACGCCGCGCGACCGTCCCAGAAGAAGCCACCCGTGGGCGTGCCCTCGTCATCGAAGTGGAACGCCGTGTTGCTGGAAAGGTAGTTCAACCCGGGCGCCACCCGATTGCCGGGTTGATCGAGCAGCGGGCCACCGAGCTGCACCGCCAGGCTGTTGTCCGGTGCGTGCCCGACGTCAGGACTGTGGCAGCTGGCGCAGGACTGGCGGCCTGACGCGGACAGCGACACATCCTCGAAGATCTTCTCGCCCAGGGCCGCCTTTTCCGACAAGCGTGGTGCCTCGGCCGAGTCGTCGTCGCCACCACAGCCGACGAGCAGCACGAGGCTCAGCCCGAGCCCCACCCATTTCCACGAGTTTAGACGCAGCATCTGTATTTCTCCTTGTGCGCAGACATTCATCTCAATCAATTTTGCGAATACGAATGATTTTCACTAATTTATCGGGCTCCACACTTCACGAGGCTGATTCAGATCAACAGATCGTCAGCGTCGGATCGCATGCCGGCCGGCTTCCACGGCAATTGGCGCAACGCACGGACGATGCTCTGAAGCGCGGACGGGCGTGCGTCCGGGTCACCGTCTCAGCGTGATGGCGGGCACCCGGGGCACCTGCTGCACGGGCGTGAGCCGTTGATCGGTCAGCGCGCATCCACCGGCATCGCCAGGATGCGCAGGTAGGCGGCAATCACCGCAGGACTGTCGAGAACGGAGGTGTGGCTCTCGGTGAAGCCGAAGACCTGCCTCGCGTCGCGGACGGCCTCGGCGTGCAGTTGGCTCGACACGGCGATGGTGCCGTCGGTGGCCCTTTCGAACGGCTGAGCAGGGTCGGTTTGTGCATAGAGCAGGTAGTGGGCGGTTGTAGCCGGGAGCGGCCGGGCGAAGATCGCCCGCTGGAACTCGCTGTCGGTCTGCATGTCGACCCATGACGGGACGACCGCTGGCGAGTGCGCAACGCCCATGGCCGCCGCCCGGTGACCCCGCCAGGGGGTGACGAGCGAGACGAACACCGGCACCGGGCCCGCATAGTGCTGGATGAAGTCGCGCGCTACCAAGCCGCCCATGCTGTGCGCGGTCACGTAGAGGCGGCCGAAACCATACTCCCGCTGCAACGCCGCGACGCAGCGCTGCAGCACCGCGACCGAGCTCCCGAGCCGCTGTCCGGACGGATAGACGAATACCCAAGGCTGGTAGCGTGAACGGTCAAGCGCGTCAATCAGGACGCGCCACTCCCATGGGTTTCCGCCCGCGCCGCTCACAAACAGAACAGGAATCCGCTTCGCGTCATAGGGTTCGAGCAGGAAGACGCCGATGCCGACGTTGGCGAGAAACTCGAACGGCTGCCACAGGCCCATGCTGCCGCTCTCGGCCGAGAACCGTTCGTCGCCAAGGTCCGTCACTTCGCCGACCCAGACCGGAAGTGGCCGGCGTTCAATCTTCACCAGGTTCTGCAGCGCTGAGGCCATTGTCCGATCGAGACGACCGGCCGGCGCGAGCGTCAGGCTGATCTTGGTGATTCCTTTCCATCCCTGCGCGACAGTCACGGGGTCCGGTGAAAGCACTGCCGGCTCGTCATCGTCCAGGCGAAGATTGTCGTTCCGGTCCGCGAAGGCCACGACGACGTAACGCATGCCGGCAACGAGCCGTATCAGAAAGTCCTGCCGGGTCGCGAGGTGCACATAGTTGTCCGCGATCCAGGTGTCGCCCTCTTCCCGCAATCCGACGACCACGACAGTCGAGGCGTCGATCTCGCCATGCATCACCTTGCCAGCAACGCCCCCGACCGTCGCTCCGGCCCTCAGGTCGCGATGCAGCGCCAGCAGGCTGCAGGAAGTAAGAAGGAGAAGCGCCGCAGCCAGCACGCCCCCGGCGAAGAGCTTTGTCCAAACGCTGCCATTGCTCACACCGAGCTCCCCATCAGTGGTTTCGCGCTTCGAGTTCAGCAGCGCCACTGACAGGTCCATAGGTTCAATGCGGCGATAGCCAATCGTCGTCGCCCACGCCCTGCAGCACGCTCCCTGATCAGCTTGGATCGTACGATCGATCGCTCAGCTGGCAGCCTCTAGATGCGCATCACAGGTGTTCGATGCTCCTACGGGGTGCGCAATTTCGCCTTCATCTGTTCGATGAGGTCGTTCACGCCTTGAGTGATGGTCTTCTTCCACTCGTCGTCCGTGGCAGCCATCGTCGACACCTTGGCATAGCCCTGCACCACTACCGCTTCGCCTCCGACAAGGGCGACGCTGTTCATGGTGACGATGCCTCTTTGTTCCAGAGTGATCGCGAAAACGCCAGGTGTCATCCACATCCAGAACTGCTGGATATCCACTTCGAGCGGCAGCGCCTTGGCAGCTTCCGGCGAGGCAGGCTCGACGACGCGGTAGCCCTTCTCGCGCAACGCCTTGGTCACTGCTTCGCGAACCACCAATTCGACCGTCCGCCCCTCGGGAAGAAGGATGTCGGACATCGCGTTGCCGTAGCCGCCCCGCTTTCTGGCAATGGCTCTGGCCGTGATTGCCCGGTCTTTCAGGTCTTCCGGCTTCTCGAGCGACGGCATGGACGGATTGCGCGGGTTGGCTTCGAACACGCGCTTGTCAGTCACGCGAACGATGTTGACGTGGGCTGTCGGGCTCGCCAAGGTGCCCTGATCCGCGCTCGCGCCCGTCACGTCAAACGTCGAGCGCGTCGCAGCGCACCCCCCCATTCCAAGAACCACGACCCCCGCAAGCACGGTGGCCCAAAACCTTCTCGCTCTCTGCAGCATCCTGTTCTCTCCAGCATTGAATGTGGTGCCGTGCAAATTCTCGGCAACACCGCATCCGCCGCATTGATGGCACTCAATCGACGCATAGGACGCACGAAGCTTGGTCTTCGCTCTTCGTGGATCAGTCCACGAAGAACGGCTGGCATCGCGCTCAGCCGTGGCCCATCCAGGTCAGGCAGAGCGATCCAGATGGCGAATAGGGTGCCAGGCGATAAGCAGGCACGCGCTGGCGAACAACAGCAGCATCACGGCCTTGGGCACGACCTGCGACGCGTCGGGTGCACCCAGGAACACAGCCTGCATGCCGTCCAGTGCCCAGCCCATCGGCGACCACTCCGAGACCGTCTGCATGGCCGCGGGCATCAAGGGGCGCGGCACCATGATGCCCGCCAACGCCGCGAGCACCACGTTGGCGCCGCCACCGAGCGCGGCGGCGTGGTCGAAGCTGCGTGTGTAGGCACCGATCAGAAGCGCCAGCCCCACCGCCGAGGCGCTGGTGGCGAACACCATCAGCGCGAACCAGGTGAATTGCAGGTCCAGGTACAACGCGTCGCCACCCAGCAGTGGCACGAGCCAGCGTCCGACCCACAGCATCAGCAACAGCTGCACCCAGTTCAGGGCCATGAAGGCCAACAGCTTGCCGCCGAGGATGGCAAATGGCGACACGCCAAAGGTCGACAGGCGCGCCAGTGTTCCGTCGTTGCGCTCCTGGATCAGCACGCCGGTCAGTGGAATCACGACAAAGTACATGCCGAAGATCAGCCAGGCTGGCACGCTTTGCTGGACTGCCGTCATCTTGCGCCCGGACTCGATTTCGTACAGATAGCGAATCGTCATCGGACCCAGTGCCGCGAACAGATCGGTTCGGGATGCGTCGTCCAAGAGCATGCTGCCGAAGGGGCCCGCGGCCGCGACCCGGCCCTTCAACTGCAACTGCAGCATCGACGCGGTGACCTCCGCGCGCAATCGCCCGGCAGACGCAGGCTGGATGCGGTTGCTCAGCCACAACTCGATGCGCTCGATGCGCGGTGTCCCTTTGGCATCCACCCAAGCCTCTTGCACGATCACGCCCGCCTGCACCTGTCGCGTCCGAAGCGCATCGAGCAACGACTTGCGCGAAGCGAAGCGCTCGCCGCCCTTGCGCTCGATCCAGTCGTTCGACCAGTTCGCGGCCAGCGGCGACTTCTCCTCGATGACCCAGCCGGTGCGCGGCAGCGCGATGTCCTCGGAGGTCAAGGTGTTCTTCAGCGCAAACGACATGACCAGCAGGAAGATCCCAGGCATCAGGAAAAGCACTGCCAGACCATGAGGGTTGCGCAACAGCAGGCGCCACTCCTTGCCGAAGATGACGATGGCTTGATTCAGCGCAGCCATGGGCAGGCCATCAGTCGCGCAACAAGCGCCGGGTGTAGTGCATGAACAGCGCTTCCAGATTGGCAAACGGGCCGGCACCCGCGGTGCCTTTCAGCAGCGTCGCGAGGTCGCCGCTGGCCACGACGCGACCGTGATCGAGAATGAGGATGTCGTTGCACACCGCCATGGCCTCGTCCATGTAGTGCGTGGCATACACGATCGCCGCCCCCTGACGCGCCAGCTGCCGCACCTGCTCGAGCAGAAAGACGCGTGTCTGCGGGTCGACACCGACCGTGGGTTCGTCCAGCAAGAGCACGTCCGGCGCCTGCAGCAGCCCGATCGCGATATTGACGCGCCGACGCACGCCGCCGGAACAGTGCCGCAGCTGCTTGTCCAGGAATTCGTCCAGGACACAGGCCTTGACGACCTGGTCCATGCGTGTGGCGCGTTCTTGCGGCGACACCGCAAGCAGCGATGCGAAGAAGTGCAGGTTCTCGCGACACGTGAGCTGCGGGTAGTAGGCATATTCCTGCGGCACCCAGGCCACCCGCGGCGGCGGATTGCCGATGCGCCGGACCGAGCCGGCTTGTGGTTCACGCAACCCATTCAGCAAATTGATCAATGTCGACTTGCCCGATCCATTGGGACCCAGCAGACCGACGATTTCGCCGCGCGTCAAGCTCAGGTTGACGTCTTCCAGCGCCAAGGTGGATTGTTGCGGGTACCGATAGCGTAGGGCCTCGGCCGCGAGCAGAACGGGCGTCACGGCGCGGGACCTGGCCGAGCGATCCCGACGCAACTCGACTGTCGCCCTTCAGGGTCGACGCGCATAGGCGAACTAGCCATTCGACGCTGTGGGGTCACTTGGCGACAGAACGCTCGCCGGTTGCAGGCTGCGCCACAAACCTGCCGGATAGAGGCCCTTTTTGAGCAGGCGCGAGGCCACCATCACGACGATCTTGGCGATGTCCACGACCGGGCGAAAGTGGCTCGGCCTGGCATTCGGCGGGTAGCGTCCGGGGATGGCAACGGCGAGGGTATGAATGCCGTGATCCGCAGCCTCGATCAGGATTTCGCTTTCGAAAGTGAATCGATCGCCACGCACCTTCTCGCCCAAGGCGATGCTCAATGCCGCCGCAGGGTAGAGTCGAAAGCCCGACTGCGAATCGGCGATGGGATGCCCCGCCGCCCACGAGATCCAGAAGCAGGCGAAACGATTGGCGCGGTAGCGAGCCGGCGGGAAATGCGCCTTGTCGTGCAGGCGAGACCCGACGATCAGGTGGTGCGGGTGACGGCGCCAGGCGTTCAACAGGGCGGGTGCATCGTTCGGGTCGTGCTGGCCATCGCCATCCAGCGTCAATACGCCCGACGCGCGCTGTCGAATCGCCTCTGCGAATGCGACCCGCAGAGCGGCGGCCTTGCCCGTGTTCGACGCTTGCCGCAACAGCGTGACAGGCAATCCCTGCAGTTGCTGCAGCGTCGCGTCGGTGGATCCGTCATCGACCACGATCACCCGCGGACACAATGTCAATGCCGTCCGTGCCAGGGAAGCAATGGTCCGCTCCTCGTTGTAGGCCGGGATGGCGATCCATACGCCGCGCCAGACATCCGCGTCCTCAGGTGCAGGCGCGTCCATCTCAATACAGCCCGCCGTTCACGCCGATGATCTGGCCGGTGATGTAGCTGGCCGCGTCCGACGCCAGGAAGGCCACGAGTGCGGCCACTTCCTCAGGACGCCCGGCACGGCCCATCGGCACCAGCGCCTTGATGCGTTCGGGCGGAAAGGCCCTTTCGATCATCGGCGTCTGCATGATGCCCGGTGCCACGGCGTTCACCGTGATGCCGCGCCCGGCCAACTCCAGCGCCAGCGACTTGGTGGCGCCATGCAGCCCGGCCTTGGCCGCAGCGTAGTTGGCCTGACCCTTGTTGCCCGTTTGCGCCGACACCGAGGTGATGTTGACGATGCGCCCCCAGCGGGTGCGCACCATGGGCAGCAGCAAGGGCTGCGTGACCCGGAAGAAGCCGTTCAGGCTGGTGTCGATGACACTGTGCCAGGTGTGCGCGTCCATGCCGGCCATGAGTGCGTCTTGATGAATGCCGGCGTTGTTGACCAGGATCTGGATTGGCCCTTCTTCCAGCAGCGCAGCAACGGCGTGGTGGACGTCCGATTCGTCGCCCAGGTCGAAGGCCACGGCGCTGGCATGCCCACCTTCTGCCGTCAGGGATGCGGCCAGGCCTTGTGCACGGTCGAGGGCACGGTGGGCATGCACGATCACATGCACGCCACTGGCCGCCAGCGCCCGACAGATGGCCTCGCCGATGCCGCCACTGCCGCCGGTGACCAACGCCCGCTTGCGCATTTGCCCCTCAATCGTCATTCGTGAAGGCTACCAGCAGGCGTCCACGGGCACGGCATCCGCTCGCGTCATTCACCATGAACGAATACGTGCAGGCCGAAGCGCCGCGCACCAGCAGTTCAGCCTGGATGTCGAGCGCGCCCGAAGACTCGTCGAGCCGTTGTGCAAACAACTCGACGTCGGTGAGCTTGGCCAGCATGCCATTGCGCGCTTTGCGCCGGCCGTCCAGCAAGGCGCCGTGCAGGGCCGTCGCTTGCGCCGCGTATTCGATCGCCGCGACGACCGGCACGCCCTGCGAAGCCGCCAACGGGTGGCTCGATGTGGGTGTCGCGGCGTGGCAGACGATGTGGGCCTCGTCCCATTGCAGCACCCGATCCAGCAGGCACATCGAGCCTGCGTGCGGGACGAGCGCTTCGATCTGCGCGCGGCTCAGCATGCAGCCACCCCCTCCAGGAGGGTCACCCGCAGGTGTTGCGCGCCCAGCGGGAACTCGCAGCTGCCGTGGCCATCCGCCAGCAGACCCAGGACCTCGAACGCACCGGCACTGCTGTTGGCCGCCCAGGCGGTCGGCAGCCCTGACGGCGCCGCGTCGCCGCACTCGCCGACCTCATGCAGGCTCAGCTCGAAGCGGCCCAGCGACAGTCGAGCCGGGGACGGTACAGCCGCGTGACTACCGGACGTTCCGGAATCGGACTCGATGATCCAGGCGCTTGCAGTGGCCTGCTCGATGGGCAGCAGCGCACGCATCGGTTCGGGCAATGGCGCGTCATAGGCCACGAACAGCACGGGCTGTGCGCTGGTGCTGGCCTCGCTGACGGCGCACAGCAGACCAGCGGCGAAGCTCTCGTTGCCCATGCTGACCGAGACGGCCGGCAAGTGGTTCTGGTAGGCGATGGAGAAGTAGCCTGCCGGCGCGTTGTGCACCGAGTTGTGGAACAACAGCGGCGAGACCTGTCCGGAGCTGACCAGCGCTTCGAGCATCAGGTGACAGACCTCGCCGCTGCCCTCGTCGGAGGCAAACACGCATCGCAGCTCGTCGGGGGCATAGCGACCGTTGGCGAGGGCCTGCGCCGCACAGGCCAACACCAGGCGCACGACCTGGCTGGCGCGCCGTCGCTCGTTGGCCGGCAGCACCGCCGGGCTCGGCAGCACCAGCGCCTGCGCGACCTCGGGCCACCCTTGCCCGTGCAAGGCCAGGAGCTCGGCAAGCGAACCCACACCGGGCGCCAGCACACCCGCCGCACGAAGCACGAAGCGCAGCGCCATCTCAGTTGCTCCACCGCGCATCGCGCGACCCGCGACGCATGAAGTGGTGCATCAAGCGGCCGCCGCGGATCCGGCTCTGCCGCTCCGCCAGCGGTGCCCTCTTCGAGCGGACACGTGTAGCGCGCAGGGGGTGGTTCACTCAGGGCGCCCGGCCGAAAACCAGCGAGCAATTCGTCCCGCCGAACCCGAAACTGTTGCTCATCGCATGGCGCAACTTGGCGCGGCGCGGCTGCATCACCACGTCCAGCCCGAGGCGCGGCTCAATTTCGGCCAGGTTGGCCGACGGCGGCAGGGTCTGCTGCTCGAGGGCCTGAATCGCCACGATGGCCTCGGTGATGCCGGCCGCGCCCAGCGTGTGGCCGGTGATGCCCTTCGTCGATGAAACCGGCACCGCGTTGGCGCCGAAGACGGCACGCATCGCGGCCGCCTCGGCGCGATCGTTCGCCGGCGTCGCGGTGCCATGGGCGTTGACGTAGCCGATGTCCTGCGGCCCCAGCCCTGCCGCCTGCAGCGCCTGTCGCATGGCCGCTTGGGCCCCCAGGCCGTCCGGATGCGGCGACGACATGTGCCAGGCATCGCTGGACTCGCCGCCTCCCAGCAAGTTGACCTCAGCAGCAGCCCGGTCGAGCAGCACGAGGCCGGCGGCTTCGCCGATCGAAATGCCGTTGCGCGCGATATCGAAGGGCCGACATGGCTCGCCGGAAAGCAGTTGCAGCGCGTTGAATCCGTGCAAGGTCGTCAGGCACAGGCTGTCCGCGCCGCCCACCACGGCCGCATCGATCAGGCCGACATCCATCCAGCGTTGCGCCACGACAAAGACCTTGGCGCTGGACGAGCAAGCGGTCGAGATCGTGAGCATCGGCCCACGCAAGCCGAGCAGCCCGCCGCTGAAGCGGCACAGCGCATCGAGGGAATGCGTTCGCCGATAGTCGAAATCCGCGGGCCAGTGCCCTTGCTCGCGCCAGTGTTTGTACGCAACTTCAGTGCTGCGAATACCCGCGGTGCTCGAGCCGAGAACCAGCCCGACGCGGGATGCACCATGGCGGGCGACCGCATCATCCACGGCGCGTCGGAACGAGGTTGCTTGCAGGGCCAGCCAGGTCAGGCGGTGGGTACGGCAATCCCAGCCGTGCAGCTCGGCGGACAAGGCGGTATCGTTGGCTGCCGCGACCTCGCCGATCCAGGTGGGCAAGCCACACCAGTCCAGGGTGTTGGGCTTCAGGCCGGAACGGCCCGACAGGATCGCCTGCCACGACGCCAGGTTGTCGGCACCGGCAGCATGCACGGTGCTGTACGCCGCAATTCCTGACACGGGTGACTCCGATGAGGTGTTGGGTGGACAGTCGAAGCCGGGTCGCGCTGTGCCGCGAAGTCTATTCGAGGCGCGGCACTGCAGGCGCGTGCGGCGACACCACACATTCGAGCAGCGTGTGGTAGCCGCCGATGCCGTCGATGAGTTGCGTGACTTCGAAACCGGCGCGCGGCAACAGCGCCAGAAAGACCTTCGAGTCATACATCTGGCTGTTGCCGTTGGCAACGCAAGCGAAATACAGCGAGGTCTGCTGCAGGCTGAAGGCTGCCGCTTCGAAGCGCTGCCGGTCCCAGAACAGTTCGAGAATCCACAGTCGACCCTGTGGCGGCATGGCAGCGCGCACCTTGCTCAGGACCGCGACGATCTGTTCCTCGGAAAAGCAATCCAGCAACTGGCTCATCCAGATCAATTGATAGCCCTGCGGCAATGGCTGCGCCCCATCCAGCAGGTCGGTGGGGTGGAAACAAACGCGATCGAGAGTGCCGGTCGCGCGATGCTTCTCGCGGGCCAGGTCCAACTGGACCGGCAGGTCGCACAGGCCGACCTTGATTGCGGGCAAGCGCTGCAGGCACATGCTCGCCCAACGGCCGGTGTTGCAGCCGATGTCGAGCAGGCTGGCCGGCGGGTTCGACGCCAGGCGCGCGCACACCTCGGGGAACGCGGCGTCGGAGTGGAAATGGTCGAAGGCGAACCAGCTTTGACGGGCAGGCTCGGGCAGCGCCGAAAGGCCTTCGTACAGGGACGCCCACGGGCCCAAGGCCTTGAGCCCGGCCGGCCGCCCTTCGACCAAGGCCTCGTCGAGGTGCGCCGACAGCGGCATAGCAGACGTCGCGCGTGAAATCGAAGTTGACTCGCGTCATCTCGTCTTCGAGCAGGAAGTGCCCCAACTTGCCCAGACGGAAGCGCTCGTCTTCACCATTGCGCCACACTACGTGCATGCCCAGGCCTGCCTCCAGCAGGATGCGTACCGCATAGCGCGGCAGCGACGTCTGCACCATGACTTCAGAAATGTCCAGCCCATGGGGAGCAGCCTTTGCCAGCGCAGCGAGAACGCCACGATCGCGCATCACCGATGCCGCCTGAAAGGCCAGCGGCGCAAACGCCAGATGCTGCGCGGCCGTGATGGCTTCAAGTGCGCTCAGAGGGTCTTTTTCGAACATGCTGCTTCCAGGTGTCAATTCGTATGGATCAGGCGCGTGGTTGTGCGATCGCCTTGGGTCTCCAGGATGACCATGACCAGCAGGCGTGGTCCTGCGCCGTGCAGGTCGATGCGCTTCAGTTGACGCGCCACGTCATCTTGGCGAGGCGTCAGTTGCAGGGTCCATGCCCGTTCGTCACCGGACAACTCGAGGCGGAAATCCTTGTGCAGCGCCAGCAGTTCGCCCGCCAGCACACGCCGCAGCGTTTGCGCAAGCGCGGCCGCGGCGGGAGCCTGGTCGAGCATGATCTCCCTGGTGCCAACCGCACCCGGTGTGCCGATCTGCATCCGGTCGTCGAGGATTCGCCAGGTTTCGGGCCGAGGCTGCTCGACCCGCTTTTCCAGCATCGTCGGCGTCGACCTCAGCGTCCCGGACGACTCGATCGGCGCAGCCAGCCAGCGCGATTCGCGCAGTTCGGTGTAGCGCACTGCGACCTGGGGCGCGTCTTGCAGCAAACGCTGCAAGCGGGCGATGCCGAAGCCTTGCGCGACGGCGGTGCCGGACAGGCCGGGCAACAAGCAGCAACGCAGCGATGCCAACAGGACGACGCGGCGCTTCATCGTGTCCAGTAGGGGTAGAAGTTGAACCAGTTCTTCGGGTGGCGCCGCGCGGCCTGCTCGAGCGCGCGCGCATAACGATCGATCGTCGCCTGGAACATGGCGCCCCGGCAGTCGACCGCTGCCGCAGGGCCAAAATCGACGAACTCGATTCGATAGTCCGCACCGCCCTCGTACAGCCCGAAGCACAGCACCACCGGCACGCGCGCACGCGCCGCCAGGATGTGCGGCCCGAGCGGAAACGAGGCGGTCCGCCCCAGGAACGACGCCTCCAGGCTGGCGCCGGAGCCGTCGACACGATCGGCCAGCGCCGCGACCATCTCGCCGCGTTCGAGCAGTTCGTAGCCGCGCAGGAAGCTGTCGGGCCGGCCGAGCGGAATGAGCTTCGACTGGCTGTCGTCGATGCCGGCGATCTGGCGCACCCTTGCGCGCGCATCGACGTGCATCATGATGTTGACCGGATGGCCCTTGAACGCCTTGTTGGCCAGCATCAGCAGGTCGAAGCTGCCCAGGTGCGAGCCCAGCAACAGGCAGCCCTTGCCCGATGCCAGAACGCTGCGCACCAGATCATCGCCCTCGATCGTGACGCGAAACCGGTGGAATTCGCCAGCGGCCATGTACACCCGGTCGAGCAAGGTGGCAGCGAATGAATACACATGCCCGAAGATTTCGCTCCAGCGCACCTGGCGGCCCGTGACGGCGCCCAGGAACTCGCGCGATGCACGCCGTGCCGTCGGATCGAACAGCACGAAGTACAGCACGATGGGGTAGAGCAGCGCGCGGCAGAAAGGTCGCCCGACGGCCCGGGCCAACCATGCGATCAGTCGAATGAGCCAGGTGCTGCCGCGTTCGGCCTTGGCGGTCCACGCTTTCACCTCAGGCCACTCCCGGCTGCGGTGCCGCACGCGCCGCCGAGGCCGGCCCATGCCCCAGGATGGCCTGGCCGCTCGCCAGCGTCACCAGGACGTCCGCGCGCCGGGCCTTCACGGTGAAGCGCAGGCGGTCGCCGCACGCATCACAAGCCACCATGGCGCATTCGCCCGGCAGCAAGGCTGCCGCGAACTTGACCTGCTTCAGGACGGACACGGGACGCTCCAGTTCGGCGGCCGCCGCGCTCAATACCTGGTCCAGCAGCAGCACCCCTGGCACGATCGGATGCCCAGGGAAGTGGCCCGGCAGGGCCGGATGGGTGGGCTCGACGGCAAACTCGAACTCGAAGGTGCGCGACGGCGCGATCATGCCGATGCGCTCGACCGCCCGGTTCGGTGTTGCCATGCCGCATACAGCGCATCCAAGGCCTGGCGCGGCAACTTGCCGCCTTCGCTTCGGGGCAAGCTGTCGACGTGAATCAGAGTCCTTGGCATGAAGGCCGGATCCAGGCGGGCGCGCAGCCACTCTTCGACTGTGGGACGGTCGAGGGCCGGGCCCGAATAGATCAGGCACAGTCGCTCGCTTGGTTTCGTGGAGTTCGGCCAGTACAACACGCCATCCTCGAGGCCGGGCAGGCCTTCGAGCAGCAGATTCAGACCGGCCAGCGAGGCGCGCCGGCCGCCGATCTTGATCATGTCGGTCGAGCGGCCAAGCAGCACGAAGCAGCCCGTCGCATCGATCTCGGTTTGGTCGGGCAAGCGTACGGGCGACGCGAAGTGGGCGCCCCAGGACAGGGTGGCGTCATGCGCAGCTGCCAGCCGCACGCCGCGCACCGGGCGCCAGCTTGTGTCGTGGGCCGGGCAGCGCATCGCGAGCACACCCGTCTCGGTCGAGCCGTAGATCTCCAGAACCGGCGCGCCGACGAGGCCTTCCGTCTGCCGCGCCAGCTGTTGTGTCAGCGGCATCGTCGAGGCCAGCACCAGCTTGCAATTGGGCAGCGCTTCGCTCGATCGCACCAGGCCGCGCATGTGCAAGGGCGTGGTGATCCATGCCGATGCGGGCGAAGCCGTGAACGCCTGCCGCACGTCGGCCGGCAACAGCGGCCGGCCTTCGTTGACCGGGATGCCATGCACCAGCGGCAACATGACCGAGGCCTCGAAGCCGAACATGTGCTGTGGCGGAACACTGCAAACGAGGCGCCGGATGGCACTCAGGCCCCCTGCGAGATCCTGCGCAAGCCGATCGCCCAGTGCCAGCGCGCCCGAGACCAGCTGGAGCAAGCTCTTGGGATGCGGCTCGGGGGCCCCGGTGCTTCCCGAGGTATAGAGCACGGACGCGGTGCCATGCCAATCGGGCAGCCAGGTCGGATCTGTCGCACCCGCCTTCGCAGGAGACCAGGTCGATGACGCGACCAGGCAATCGGCGCTGCCGCGCCAAGCAGGCTGAATCGCCTCTTCACGGTCGACCACGATCACCGGACGAAGTGTCGACGCCAGGACACCGGCAAGGTCGGCATGGCCACCCGATGGCGGCAGCACCATCGGTGCGCGGCAGCGCAGTGCAGCGAGCCATGTCACCAGGAAGTTCGTCCGCGAATTGCACAGGTTGCACACCGCCGACGCATGACGCAAGCGCGCAGCCAGTTCGATCGAGGCCTGATGCACCTGGCGCCATGTCCGAATTCGGTCCAGGCCGACCACCGCAGGCTGGTCCAGCAGCGACGCCAGCAGCGGGGCATGCTCCAGTTCAGCGACGACCTCGGCCGTCGCCATCGAAGAATCCATCGGCGGCAACAGGGTGCCCGAGGGTGATTTGAATCCAGCCCCGGCCGCTTCAGCACCGGGGTGGCGTGCTGGAGCCATCGCGAGTCCTCCAGGTACCCCAGGTATCGCGCAACTGTTGCAGCAAACCCGGGAACGCTTCGTGCGGAAAGATCCGCGCACGCACCCGATGTTCGCCCACGAACAGCAGCACGCTGCCGGCCAGGACCACGATGCCAAACCAGCCAAGTGCGGTCCCACCCGAGGTGCCGAGCAGCGCGGACAGCACAGCCGCCAACACGAAGTAGCCGCACCAAAGCGCCGTGAGCCGCCTGGCGTAGCGGCACAGCTGCGCCGGCAGCACGGCGTTGCTGCGTCGCGCAATGCGCTCGATCAACGGCGTGGCACCGGCTCGCAAGGTCCTGCCGAAGAAGAAGGCCAGCCACAACAGAAGCAACGGCTGCAGGACGCGCCAGCCCGCCCAGCCCTGCGCGTAGTCAAGAGTGTCCTGCATCAGCCCGGCGCGGACTGGCATGCGCCCACGTGGCTGGCCAGGGCACGCAATGAAGAGAAGATCACTTCGTTGCGCGGATCGTCGGCCTTCAGCTTCACGCCGTAGCGCTGCTGGATCGCCAGCGACAACTCCAACATGTCCAGCGAGTCGAGGCCCAGACCTTCACCGAACAGCGGCCCGTCCAGATCGATCTGTTCGGCATCGACTTCGTCCAAGCCCAAGGACTCGACGACCAACGATGCCAGTTCACGCGCCGATACGACCTTCATGTCCACAGGGTCCGCAGCTCAGTTCAACAGGGTCTGGGAATTGATGCCCTTGGCGAGATTGCTGATCCAGCCGTTGTAGTTCTTGTGAATCTGGCCATCCTGCTCATTCAGGTTGATGCTGGATCGGTACTGGATGCTGTAGCTGTTAGCCGTATAGGAGATGTCGACCACTGCGGTGTGCGAGCGAAGAACGAGCGTTCCCACCAGTTTTCCGGGGGCTTCCTCTTTGATCTGCCATCCGAGCGCCGCGCCGGCGCGAATGATCGCGGCCCTGACCTGGTCTTCGCTCAACTTGTTGCTCTGGCTGGCGACAGCGGCGTCCTTCACATTCAAGATGGGTTCGCAACGCAGACAAGCGGCTTGAGCAACCATCGCGGCAGCGCCCAGGACGAACGCAGCCATGAGTCGACTTGTGGGGCGCATCGGGACTTCCTGATGAGGATTTGGAATCTGCTGGATCTCGGTGGCGCTTCAAAGCAAACAAGGCCTGCGATCGCCGCGCGAAAAGCCACGCCGCCCAGCAACCGAAGAACCAAGCCTCGCAATGTTATTCGAGAAGCCTCACCCTGCCGTTGAGGCCCGTCAATCGCAAAGCCCGCCGGCCTTCGTCGCTACCGGTGCGGCGCGGCCGGCAGAGCCCGCGCGCCCCTTGTGCAGTGTGCCACCGATCGCCGCGGATCAGCGCGCGGCCGGCGGCTCCTGGTCGGTCGGGATGCCGGCGATGTGCCGGTAGTAGGCCACCGCGCGGTTGATGTACGAGGCCTCGTGACTGCCCGGCAGCATGCTCGAGCCGGCGCGCGTGCGCGACAGGCTGTAGAAGTTCCAGACCCCAGTCGTGCGCCGGTCTAGGAAAATCACCGACTGCACGTCGCCGGGGCCGAACAACGTCAGCAGCATCATCTTCACGGCGCTCGCGTTCTCGGACTCGATGCTCACATGCTCGCGGCTGGCCGCGAGCACGCGCTGCCGATAGACCGTCTTGCCGGTGGAGCGGTTGTCACTCTGCGCGAAGTACAGGCTCTGGCCCTTCGTGAACTGCGTGGCAGCAAAATCAGGCCGCTTCAGCGACGCGTCCGGGCCGCTCAATGCAAAGGCGTCGGTGACCAACGGGCGCCAGGCCTTGTCGGTGGTCGACCAGTAGCGCATGCCCGTCATCGACGACACCGCGCCGATGCGCGCCAGCAGGTGCTCGGTCTCGCCGTCGTACTTGAAACTGCCGGACACCGCGACCAGCACATCGAAGCCGGGCGTGGCCCAGCCGATGCACGCCGGCGCCACCCACTCTCGCGCCAACTTGCTGCCGCCGCCCCAGGCGCGCACATTCGGCGCGGCGCCAGGCTCGGCATAGGCCGGCAGCGGTGCCGCACCACAAGGCGCGCGCGGCGCGTCGTCGGCACCCTGCGCCTGCGCGCCCAGCAACCAGAACACCAGGCCGGCCAGCGCCAGCATCCGCGAGAACAGGTAGCGCATCGCCTCCTCCAAGTCGCCAGTGGTCGAACGATCGTGCCGCCGGCAGCGCACGGGGGGTGATCGTGCAATTCGGGCTCTCCAGGATGGCACGGGCCGGTGCGGTCGCCCATCGTAGGCGCGATACGGCTTCGGCTACAGTCGAATCGACCCTAAGCCCTCCGACGGAGACAGCCCGATGTTTCAGCCCGATCTCATGCAAGGCCAGCGCATCCTGGTCACCGGTGGCGGCACCGGCCTGGGCCAGGCGATGGCCGAACGCTTCCTGCAACTCGGCGCCGACGTCGCCATCTGCGGCCGGCGCAAGGCGGTGTGCGACGCCACCGCCGAGGCCTGGCGCGCCAGGTTTCCGCAAGCGCGCATCGACACCTTCGGCGTCGACATCCGCATCGCAGCCGCGGTGGAGGAGATGGTCGAGGCGCTGTTCGCCAGCGGCGGCTTGAGCGGGCTGGTGAACAACGCCGCCGGCAACTTCATCTCGCCGACCGAGGCGCTGTCGCCGCGCGGCTTCGACGCCATTGCCGGCATCGTCTTCCACGGCAGCTTCTACGTCACGCAGGCGATCGGCAAGCGCTGGGTGGCCCAGGCCAAGGCCGGCGAGTGGAAGCCCGGCCGGCCCTGCCGCAGCGTCATGAGCATCGTCACCACCTGGGTCGACAACGGCAGCCCCTACGTGGTGCCGTCGGCGATGAGCAAGGCCGGCATCGACATCATGAGCAAGTCGCTGGCGGTGGAATGGGCCAGGTTCGGCATCCGCCTGAATACCGTCGGCCCGGGCGAGATCCCGACCGAAGGCATGAGCAAGCGCCTCAACCCGGGCGAGCAGCCGGGCCAGCGCAGCATCGAGCGCAACCCGATGGCGCGGCCGGGGCTGATGAGCGAGCTGCAGAACCTGGCCGCGTTCCTGATGGCGCCGGGCCAGTGCGACTGGCTCACCGGCCAGAGCATCATGATGGACGGCGGCAGCGCGCTGGCCACCGGCGGCAACTTCTACGAACTGCGCAGCTGGAGCGACGACGACTGGCGCGTCGCACGCGAACGCATCGAGGCGCAGAATGCGAAGGACCGAGCGGCGCGATGAAATGTCCGAAGCGGACATTCATCGGCCGCGAGGGCCTGCGCCGTCTCTGGTCCTGGCCGAGCCGCGCGATGACACGCGTGCCAACGCACGCAGCGCGAGCCGCGGCCGCCCTCGGGCCGGGCGGTTCGACGACATGCCGGCGCGGACAGGGTATCGGCCACGAGGTCCAGCACCGTCTCGGCACCGGCCGGGCGACGCGCTGACAGCGAGTGAACAGCATGCCCAACAGCGAACAGGTCATCGACTGGAACGGTGAGCAGGGCCGCGGCTGGGTCGACCACCAGGCCGTGCTCGACCGCATGATCGAGCCCTTCGGCAACGCCGCGCTGCAACGCGCCGCAGCGCGGCCGGGCGAACGCGTGCTGGACGTCGGCTGCGGCTGTGGCAGCACGTCGCTGGCGCTGGCCGAAGCCGTGGGGGCACACGGCCGTGTGCTCGGCGTGGACATCTCGCGCCCGATGCTCGCGGTGGCGCGCCGCCTGTCGACAGCTCACCCCGGGCTGCCGCTGAGATTCGCCGAGGCCGATGCATCCAGCGCGTTGCTGCCCACCGACCACGACCTGCTGTTCTCGCGCTTCGGCCTGATGTTCTTCGACACCCCGGCCGAGGCCTTGAGCCATCTGCGCGGCACGCTGCGGCCCGGTGGGCGCTGCGCCTTCGTCTGCTGGCGCGCGCCGCGCGACAACCCCTGGGCGATGGCGCCGCTGATGGCCGTGCGCCAGGCGCTGGGCGTCACGCCACCGCCCGCAGACCCACTGGCGCCGGGGCCTTTCGCGTTTGCCGACGACAAGCGCCTGCGAGCGCTGCTGACGCAGGCCGGCTTTGCCGACATCGCCTTCGAGCGCGTGGACGCGCCGGTGCACATCGGCGCATCGGCTGCCGAGGCCGCGACCCACAGCCTGCAACTCGGCCCGGCGTCGCGGCTGGCGCGCACGGCGGCACCCGATCAGCAGCCGATGATCGCCGCCGCCATCGAGCAGGCGCTGCAGGCCCACACGGCCGCCGACGGCTCGGTCAGCCTGGGCGGATCGACCTGGGTGGTGACGGCGGCGAACGGCGGCTGAACGCGCCGCCAAGGCGGCTACCAGCTGCGCACGCGCCCGGTGTCCAGGTGCACGAACTGGCTGTCGGGGTAGTAGCCTACGCCGCCGGCGCGCAGCGACAGCGCGGCGTCGCGCAACTCGGCCAGCGGCACGCCGCGCAGGCGCACGTCGATGGCGCGGCCCTGCAGGTGCAGACTTTCCTTGGCCACGCCGCCGCCGCGCGTGCTGCGCAGCTTGTGATTGGTCGCCGGGCAACGGTAGGCGGAGATGATCTCGTAGGGCCCGCTTTGACCCAGTGTGGCTTGAAGCGCATGCAGCACGTCGAACAGCGGCGGATGCATGCGGCCGACCTCGCCGCTGTAGTGGTCGCGCAGGAAGTGGTTCAGCGCCCCCAGCGCCTCGGGCACGTAGTCCTCGGCGACCGCATACACCAGGTCGATGCGCTCGCGCGTGTGTGTGTGCGACAGCGCCAGCGAGCGCGCGGCCGGCACCGATGCGCGCGACGGCAGCGCCAGCAGCGGCAGCGCGACGGCGGCAGCGACGTGCGCACCCTGGCGCAGCAGGCGACGGCGCGACGCGGCAAGGTGTTGCGGCTTCATGGCTGCATTATCGGCGGCCGCGTCGGGCGCTGGCGCAGCGCCGCGTCGAGCACGCGGTCCAGGCCGTAGATGTCGTCGAAAAAGTACGCACTGCCGCCCTTCACCAGCGTGGTGCCGTAGGCGATGAGCACCGGCACCGGTTCGGCCAGGCGCAGCGTGTTCGAGCGGCCCGCGGCCATCGCCTCGCGGATGCGCGACTCGCTCCAATCGGGCATGCCCTGCAGCACGAAGGTGGCCAGCGCCACCGGCTGCTCGACGCGGATGCAGCCGTGGCTGAAGTCGCGCCGCGCGCGCTCGAACAGCTGCGTCGACGGCGTGTGGTGCAGGTAGATGTGGTCGCGGTTGGGGAACACGAACTTGATGTCGCCGAGCGCGTTGCGCTCGCCCGGGCGCTGGCGGATGCGCAGCTGCCCGGCCAGCACCGCGTCCAGCGCCTGCGGCGTCAGCGTGGTCTGCACGCGGCCGTCGCCGGCGACGAACTCGAAGCCCTCGCGCTCGAGGTAGCCCGGGTCACGGCGCAGCCGCGGCACCGTCTCGCCGCGCGCGATCGACGGCGGCACGTTCCAGTAGGGGCTGAATTCGATGAAGCGCATGTCCTCGTCGAACAGCGGCGTGCGCGTGTCGTAGGCCTTGCCGACGATGACGCGCATCTCGCGCTGCACGTGGATGCGTCCGCCTTTCACCTCGTAGGCGCGCAGCACGAATTCAGGGATGTTGACCACCACCATGCGCGGGCCCTGCAGCAGCGGCGTCCAGCGCAGCCGCTCCAGCATCAGCTCGATCTGGCGCACCCGCGCCGACGGCGCCACCTGCAGCTGCGCCAGCGTGGCCGCGCCGATGATGCCGTCGCTGACCAGCGCGTGGCGCCGCTGGAAGCTCCTGACGGCATCGACCAGCTCGCCCTCGTAGCGCAGCAGCGGCGCTGGCGTGGAGGGCAGGTCGCCGAGCGCCGCGAGCCGCTCGGCCAGCTGCGCCAGCCCGGCCCAGTCCTGCCCGGGCTCGAGCTTGGGCGCACCGCGCGCCGGGGCCGGCAGCGAGGGCAGCGGCTTGCGCCAAGCAGCGTCGCCGGCCAGCGCGCGGTAACGCGCCAGCAGCTCGCGCAGCTGCTCATACAGCGGCAGCTGCGGCGCGGCCGCGCGCGCGGCCGCGTCCGGGCCCAGCGTGCGCAGCGCCTGCAACGCATCGAAGGGCCCGCGCCGCGAGACGTCGAAGTCGTGGTGGATGCCGCGCGGATCGATGCGCCCGTCGTGCAGGTCACCGAGGTAGCGTTGCATCGCCAGCGTCAGCGCCTGTTCCAGCCGCGCGGCCGTGTCGGCCGGCAGCACCCTGCTGCGCGCGCGCCACGGCCTGCCGCAGCGCGGCGCTGTCGTAGTCGCGCGGGTCCAGACCGTGCGAGGCGGCGTCGGCCAACAGCTGCACCGCCTGCTGCGCCTGCGCGCCGGGCCGGCCGGCCTCGAACCACGCCGGTGCGTCCGCGGCCAGCGTACGTCCGGCGACGAGACACATCAACCACAGCCACCTGCGCACGGCGTCAGCCTTCGTGCAGCACGTCGCCGCGCATGAGGCGGCGCTGCAGCGCCAGCAGCCATGCGGCCCAGCCCAGCGCGAGCAGGATCAGCAGCGCGCCCAGCTTGTGCGTGGCCGCGCCGATGAACTGCGCACGCGGCCGCAAGCCGAGCGATTCGAACAGGAAGATCCAGTCGTGGCCGCCCTCCTCGCCCACGCCACCGTTGAGCAACGTCAGCTGGGGCTGCAGCGCGTCGTACATGTAGGGTGCGACGTCGAGCAGCGACACGCCCAGCAGCCACAGTCCGATCGCCGCACCGAAGGGATCGCGGTTCCTCCACAGGAATGCGACGGCGATCAAAGCCGGCAGCAGCAGCTGCGCGAGCGTGCCGCCGAGCACCCCGACCCATGCGCCGAGCGGGCGGAAGATCACGTGACCGGCTTCGTGGAACACCAGCAACGGCCCGTGCAGGAAGGACTGGCCGATCTCGCCGACGCGGTAGTCCATCGCGATGAGCACGAAGCCCCACAGCGTGAAAGCCGCCAGCAGCGCCGCGCGCAGCCACCAGTGCAGCGCATCGACACGCTCGGGCAGCTGCAGCAGCCGTCCGGCCAGGCTCTCGCCGTCGTCGGCCGCAGCAGCGGCGGGCGCAGGGCGCGGGCGTGCCTCCAGCGCCGCCATCTTCGCCAGGATCACGCCGCAGGCCGGGCAGGCGGCGGGCAGCGCCTGGTCTGCGGGCAGCGGGCGCTGGCCACATTTGGGGCAACGCGAGAAGCGGCGCTGCCCCGCCTCGGCCTGCTGGCTGCGCACGCCTTCAGCTCTTGGCCGGCCCGGCCTGGTTGACCGCGGCCATCGAACGCACATCCTGAGCGCCGATGGCGCTGCCACTGACCAGCTGGCCGTGCGCATGCGCGAAGTGGTGGTAGCCGAAGGCCATGTCGATGCTGGCGCGCAGGCCCTGCAGGTCCTCCACGCGGTTCAGCACCTGCTTGGCCAGCGCCAGCCCCAGGCGCGGCTGCGTGGCGATGCGCGCGGCGATGGCATAGGTCTCGGCCTCGAGCCGCTCGCGCGGCACCACGCGGTTGACCATGCCCATCATGTAGGCGCGTTCGGCCGGCATGCGCTCGCCGAGGAACAGGAATTCCTTGGCGATGCGCGGGTTCAGCTCCTGCGCGTGGGCGAAGTACTCGACGCCGGGCACGCCCATGCGCACGACCGGGTCCTGGAAGAAGGCGTCGTCGGCGGCGATGATCAGGTCGCAGACCCAGGCCAGCATCAGCCCGCCGGCGATGCAGCCGCCCTGCACCATGGCGATGGTCGGCTTCGGCAGATCGTGCCAGCGGCGGCACATGCCGATGTAGATCTCCTGCTCGCGTGCGTAGCCGGCTTCGCCGCCGGGCTTGTTGCTGTGGTCCCACCACAGCTGCACGCGCTCGAAGGGCTTGTCCAGGTCCTGACCCGGCGTGCCGATGTCGTGTCCGGCGTTGAAGTGCTTGCCGGCGCCGCGCAGCACGATGACGCGCACCGCATCGTCGTCGACCGCGCGGCGAAAGGCCGCATCCAGCGCATAGGTCATCTGCGAGTTCTGCGCGTTGCCGAATCGCGGCCTGTTGAGCGTGACGCTGGCGACACCATCGGCCACGGCATAGAGCACCGGCGCGTCGGTCTCGTAGCGCGAATGGTCCTCGCGCGGCGTCAGCCGATCGGCGGGATGCTGGCTGTCCATGTTCAGCGGTCGCTGAAGACCGGCGCGCGCTTGGTCAGGAAGGCAGCCACGCCCTCGGCGTAGTCGTGGGCGCGGCCCAGTTCGCGCTGCAAACCCGCCTCCAGCGCCAGTGCGCCTGCGTAGTCGAGCATGGCCGCGCCATCGAGCGCACGGCGCGTATCGGCGAGGGCCTTGCTCGGCATTGCCGCCAGCTTCGTGGCCAGCGCCAGCGCGCTGTCCAGCAGCGCGGCGTCGTCCACGCACTGCCAGATCAGGCCGATGCGTTGTGCTTCCTCCGCCGACAGCTTGTCGCCGGTCATCGCCAGGCCGAGGGCGCGGGCACGGCCGACCAGCCGCGTCAACAGCCAGGTGCCGCCGCAGTCGGGGATCAGGCCGATCTTCGAGAAGGCCTGGATGAAGCCGGCGCTGCGCGCGGCCACCACCATGTCGCAGCCGAGCGCGAAGTTCGCGCCTGCGCCGGCCGCCACGCCGTTGACCGCGGCGATCACCGGCACCGGCATCGAGCGAATGCGCAGCGCCAGTGGCACATAGCGCCGCTCGATGACCGCACCGACATCGGGCGCACCGCCGTCGGGCGAGCTCATGTCGGGGTCGTTCAGGTCCTGGCCGGCGCAAAAGCCCCGACCGGCGCCGGTGACGATGACCGCACGCACAGCAGCGTCGGCGGCGGCCGCATCCAGGGCCGCGAGCAACTGCTCGTGCATGGCACCGGTGAAGCTGTTCAGCGCCGCCGGGCGGTTGAGGGTGATCGTGCGCACCGCGCCGGTGGTCTCGCGCAGCACCAGGTCCTGTGTCATGCCCGTCTCCAAGATGTGGCCGCCACGGCCCTCGTATTCGAAGCATACAAGGGCCGCGCGGCGCGGGCCGGCTCATCGCGCCCGGCACCGCATGCCTGGAGCGCTGGACGATCCGATGGGGCCCGCCACGCGTCAGTGTTTGGCGCCGCCGGCTGCCTCCAGGTCACGCATCCACCGCTGCGCCTGCCGGCGAGAACGTGAACGTCTCGAACGGTTCGGCGAGCCTCTTGTCGAGGCAGTCGCGCCGCGCAATGCCCGTCGTGAGGTGCGGACTGAAGCGCTTGCCGGTCGACTTCGGCACGATCGTCATGGCAGTCCCCTGTTTCCCAAGACGCAAGGCCCTTGGCGGGCATTGCACGAGGCTCAGCCCGACCCGCTCGAGGGGTCGGGCCTTCGACCGGGACGCAGCAGTGCGCAGGCACTGCCTCGGTCCGGTTTCAGTGGTTGCCGCCGCCGCCGGCTGTTTCCAGGTCGCGCATCACCGCGTCGAGGTTGAACGACGCCGGCTTCTGCCGCGGCGGGAACTTCACGAAGTTCTCGATCTGGCCGGCCACCACGGCCTGCATCTGATAGATGACGTAGGCGTGCGAGATGAACCAATCGTAGTAGGTGTTCGAGTTCTCGTCCGCGCGCTCGAAGGGGTCGCGGCGCAGGTGGAAGAGCTTCGGTCCACGCAGCTTCACGAAGGGCTCGAGCCAGCACTGCAGCTGCTTGGCACGCTGCTCCATCAGCACCACTTTCCAGTCCTGCATGCGGATCGCCAGGATGTCGCCGTCGTCGCTGATGTAGAAGAAGGAATTGCGCGGGCTGTCCGCCACCTCGCCCCTCAGGTAGGGCAGCATGTTGAAGCCGTCGATGTGGACCTTGAAGGTCTTCTTGCCGGCCTTGTGGCCCTTCAGCAGCTTCTTCTTGATGTCCGGTTCGCCGGCGGCGGCGAGGAAGGTCGCCAGCCAGTCCTGGTGGGAGAAGATGCCGTTGAGCACCGTGCCTGCCTTGAACTGGCCTGGCCAGCGCACGAAGCACGGCACGCGCCAGCCGCCTTCCCAGTTGGTGTTCTTTTCGGAACGGAAGGGCGTGATGCCGGCGTCCGGCCAGGTGTTGTAGTGCACGCCGTTGTCGGTGGAGTACATGACGATGGTGTCGTCGGTTATGCCCAGCGCATCGAGCTTGTCGAGAAGCATGCCGATGTTCTCGTCGTGAGCGACCATCACGTCGTTGTAGTCGCCCTGACCGCTCTTGCCCTTGTGCTTTTCGGCGCAGTGCGTGCGGAAGTGCATCGCCGTGGTGTTGTACCAAAGGAAGAACGGCGTCTTCGCCTTGTGCGCCTGGTCGATGAAGCGCAGCGCGCGCTCGGTCACCTCGTCGTCGATGGTTTCCATGCGCTTGATCGTCAGCGGCCCGGTGTCGACCACGGTCTGCCCGCCCTTGCCGTCGGCCTTGCAGTGCAGCACGCCGCGCGGCCCGAAGCGCTTCTTGAAGGCCGGGTCCTTCGGGTAGTCGGGGTCCTCGGGCTCTTCCTCGGCGTTCAGGTGGTACAGGTTGCCGTAGAACTCGTCGAAGCCGTGCAGCGTGGGCAGATGCTCGTCGCGATCACCGAAGTGGTTCTTGCCGAACTGCCCGGTAGCGTAGCCCAGCGGCTTGAGCAGCTCAGCGATGGTCGGGTCCTCGGCCTGCAGCCCGTTGGGCGCGCCAGGCATGCCCACCTTGGTCAGCCCGGTGCGGATCGGGTTCTGCCCGGTGATGAACGCTGCCCGTCCTGCCGTGCAGCTCTGCTGCGCGTAGTAGTCGGTGAAAGCCACGCCCTCGTTGGCCACGCGGTCGATGTTGGGCGTGCGGTATCCCATCTGGCCGCGGCTGTTGTAGCTGATGTTCCACCAGCCCACGTCGTCGCCCCACAGGATCAGGATGTTCGGCTTCTTCGCTGCCATGCTCTCTTCCCTTTTCAGTGTTCACACAAACTCCGGAACTGCCCGAGGCAGCCCGGTTCCAAATAGTCTTCGCCCTCATCGCGGCGTTGCGGCATCGCCTGCCGGCGTAGCGAGATCGACCCTGCTGAAGCTTGAAGCCGGTGCCTTGTCGCCATGGCAGAAGCGGAATTTCCTGCCGCTGCCGCAGGGGCAGGGGCGATAGGCCCCCTGCCTGGCATCTTCCGCGGCGATCCACGGCATCACGTCGGCCGGCGCCCGGCCCTGGCGCAGCAGCTGCACCATCACGCTGAAGGTCGGGCCCGACATGGGTGAAGAACAGCTCCAGCCCCGGGCACAGGTAGTTCTGGCCCGGCTCGCCGTCGCGCGACAGCGCGAAGCGGTCCTTCGGGCAGCCGCCGTTGCACCAGTTGAGGACCTTGCAGCCGCGGCACTGCGCGGTCAGCGTGTCGCGCTTGTCCTGGCCGAACTTGCGCTGCTCGGGCGAGGCGATCAGCTCGATCATGTGCGTGCGGTGGATGTTGCCGAGCTTGTATTTCGGTTCGACGAAATGGTCGCAGGCGTACAGGTCGCCGTTGTGCTCGAGCGCCGGGCCGTAGCCGCAGGTGGGCGCGTGGATGCACAGCAGGTGGCGGCCGAAGAAAGCCTCGAGCGTGACGTCGAACAGCTGCACGTAGACCTGGCCCACGTCGTGGCGCACCCATTCCTCGAAGATGTCGATCAGGAAGCGGCCGTATTGTTCGGCGCCGACCGTGCGCTCGGTGACCCGATTGCCGGCCTGCGTGTAGAGCAGGCGCTGCTTGCCGGGCTGCTCGCTCCAGCCCTTGTTGGCGATCTGGATCGTCTGCTCGGTGGCACGCTCGATGATCGGGATGAACTGCACCCACTTCGCGCCCAGTTCGTCGCGGAAGAAGCGGTAGACCGTGCGGCCGTGCTGCTGGTTGGCGGCATTCACCGTGCACAGGATGTTGAAGTCGACGCCGTGCTTGCGCAGGCAGCGCCAGCCGCGCATCACCAGCTCGAAGGTGCCCTGGCCGCGACGGTCCACGCGGTAGCAGTCGTGCAGCTCGCGCGGGCCGTCGACGCTCAAACCCACCAGGAAGCCGTGCTGCTTGAAGAACGCGCACCACTCGTCGTCGAGCAGCAAGCCGTTGGTCTGGAAGGTGTGCTGCACGCTCTGGCCAGGCTGGCGGTGCTTGTCGACGAGTTCGACCGCGCGGCGGAAGAACTCGAGCTTCATCAGCGTCGGCTCGCCGCCCTGCCAGGCCACCGTCACCTGCGGCGTGCGGTGCGCTTCGAGCAGCTGGCGCAGGTAGGCCTCGAGCGTGGCATCCGACATGCGGTGCCTGTCGTTCGGGTACAGCGCCTCCTTGGACAGGAAGAAGCAGTACGTGCAGTCGATGTTGCAGGTGGACCCGCTCGGCTTGGCCAGCAGATGGAAGCCCGGCGGCGCGTTGCCGGGCGGCGGCGCGGGCATCACGACGGGGTCGGCCAGAGCACTCAAGTTGTCACTCCATCACTTGCGGGGCATTGTGGGGGACGCCGCCGCCGGAGACGGGTCCAGCCAGGCGTTGGCCGCCGCGACCGCCCGGTTCAGCGCCTCGCCCAGCTGCGGCGTGGCCAGGAACACATTCTCGTCGCCGATCAGGCCGAGCACCCCGGTCTTGGCCAGTTGCTCGCGCACGAGCGGATCCACGCCTACCAGCATCAGCTTGCCCTGTCGGGCCTGCAACGCCTGCGAATAGCGCTGCAGCACGGTCACGAAGGTACTGCCGATCTCGCCCTTGCCGCGCAGG
Organism: uncultured Pseudomonadota bacterium; assembly: GCA_963818005.1. GTDB lineage: Bacteria > Pseudomonadota > Gammaproteobacteria > Burkholderiales > Burkholderiaceae_C > Rubrivivax. The sequence continues at coordinate 85,211 of CAWFQP010000007.1, read as the reverse complement.
TTGACGGCCACCACCGCGCGGTGGGCATCACCCACGGCCGGCAGCATCTCTTCCATGCTCCTGGCGGCGGCGAAGAACAGGCTGCCGTAGACATGCAGAACGGTCAGCCGCTGGCTGGGCAGGTGCCGGGGCGGCGGCTGCTCCAGCGGGAAGCCTTGCGGCTGCAGCACCCACTCGGTGACCACGACCTTGTTCGACTGGCGGATGGTGTTGAGCAGGATGCTCATGGCCACACCGAACAGCACCGCAAACTGCAACGGGATGGCCAGCGTGGCGAGAAAGGTCGCAAGCATGACCATCCGCGAGATCTGCCCGGTGTTCCAGGCCATCACCGCCTGTTCCACGCGCAGGCCCTGGAATCCGGCGACGATCAGCAGCGCGGCCAGCGCCGGCATCGGCACGCGCTCGACCAGCGGCGCAGCCAGCAGCACGATCAGCGCCACGAACAGGCCGACGAAGATGTTGCCCCAGCGCGAGCGGGCGCCGGCGCCGACGATCAGCGCGGTGCCCGAGACCGACCCGCCGGCCGGAATGCCGCCGACCAGGCTGGTGGCGATGTTGGCGGCACCCTGGCCGAAGAAGTCGCGTGACGAGTCGGGGTAGCGGCCATCGGGATTGGGCGTGCCCTGGCTGACGCCGGCACCCTGCACCAGGCCGATGATGGCGATCGACAAGGCCGGCAGCCACAGAGAGCCGATCAGCGACAGCTGCGGCAGCATCAGCTGGGGGAATTCGCGCGGGATGGTCGAGATGCTGCCGACGGTGGCGACCGCGGCGAACCCGGCGGCGGTGGGCAGCGCCGGCAGGCTCAGCAGCGCCAGCAGCACGGTGGCCAAAGCGATGGCGATGATGAAGGCGAAGCGCCGCAAGGCCGGCAGCCACAGCAGCGCCACGATCAACGCCAGCGACAGCACGCCGATGGTGGTGGCGTGCGGGTCGACCCGACCCAGGCGCAGCAGCAGATCCAGCGCCTGCGCCACACGGTTCGAGAAGCCGCTCTGAGTGCCGGTCAGGTCGCTCAACTGGCCCAGGATGATGAGCACCGCCACGCCGTTGAGAAAGCCGGTCATCACCGCGTTGGAGACAAAGCGGATCAGGTAGCCGAGCCGGAAGACGCCGGCCAGCGCCTGGATCACACCGACCAGCAGCACCAGCACGACCAGCGCTTGCAGCCGCTGGCCGGGGGGAACTCCAGCAGCACCACGCCGGCGGCCACCGACAGCGCACCGGTGGTCGACACGTTCATGAAGACCGAGCTGGAAAAGATGGCGCCGACCGGCACCGCGACCATCAGCGTGTAGATGCCGAGCACCGGGTTGACCACGGCCAGCAGGGCATGGCCCATGGCCTGCGGTACGTTGACCACGGCGAAGGTGAAGGCAGCCATCAGGTCCGAGGCGAGGTGGCCACGCTCGGGCTTCAGGCGCTGGGCCCTCGACCGAAGCTGTTGAAGACGCGTCAACTTCGTCATCGCTTCGAGCTTCCTTCCCGGTTCACCGTGGGTCGCTGGCAGGCCTGTTGCCGACCCACCGGCGCGCGATCCGCGTGACCATGCCACGCAGCACCACATAGGGCAAGAAGCCGAGCAAGAGCGCAATGATCACCGCCTCGGCGGGATGAAAGGTCTCGAACTCGATGACCTGATAGACCGTGTCCATGGCCAGCCCGAGCAGAACGATTCGAGACGTGGCGATCAGTGCCTCGTCCAGCCGACCGCGACGCTGCGCCGGGTCGCTGAGAACAGTCCACAGGAACGGCGTGTGCCCGGTTCGGGCGTCGTGGATGCCATCGCGCAGCGCGGCCATCGTTGCCATGATCGGCTGCAGGACGAAGCGAAAGACGAACGGCCCGCCCGGACGATCGAGCATGTTGTGCCAGACGCGCGCGAGAACCTCGCCCGAGATGCCGTACATCACGAGGCCGAATGCGAGCGCTGCAACCGACAGTGCAACGACCAGCCGAGCCAGGAAGATCTGTGCCTTCGAATGAGCTTTCGCCACGGTCCTCTGCCCCCACTGGGTGCCGCGAGCTTGCCCGCCGCGCAGTTCGAGCGCCTTTGGGGGACGGACTTCAGCCGCTGCGCATCGCAAGCCGGCCCCACGCCACGCCGCGGCCGGCGTCCGGCAGGCTGAAGCGGCCCGCCCGGATCGCCCTCAGCCCCACACTTCGGCGGCGGTTTGCACGACCAGGGCAAGCTTGCGGCGCTGGTCCTCGACGGCGATGTTGTTGCCGTGCACCGTCGAGCTGAAGCCGCACTGCGGGCTCAGGCACAGTTGCTCCAGCGGTGCGTACTGGGCGGCCTCTTCGATGCGACGCTTGAGGGCGTCCTTGCTCTCCAGCTGGCCGAACTTGGTGGTCACCAGTCCGAGCACGACGATCTTGCCCTCGCTCAGGAAACGCAGCGGGCGGAAATCGCCGCTGCGCTCGTCGTCGTATTCCAGGAAGAAGGCATCGAGCTTCATCTCCGACAGCAGCGCCTCGGCCACCGGCTCGTAGTTGCCGGCCGCGGCATGGGTGCTCTTGAAGTTGCCGCGGCACAGGTGCATGGCCAGCGTCATGCCGGCGGGCTTGCGCGCCACCACCTTGTTGATGAAACCGGCATAGCGGTGCGGCAGTTCGTTCGGGTCGTCGCCGCGCAGGCGCGCAGCCTCGCGCATCCGGTCGTCGCACAGGTACGCCAGGTTGGTGTCGTCCATCTGCACGTAGCGGCAGCCGGCGTCGTACAGGCTTTGCAGTTCTTCGCCGTAGGCCTGGGCCACGTCGTCGTAGAACACCGGGTCCAGCTCCGGATAGGCCAGCTTGTCGATGCCGGCGCGGCCGCCGCGGAAGTGCAGCATGGTCGGGCTGGGGATCGTCACCTTCGGCGTCAGGCCGGCGGCGACCTGGCTCTTCAGGTATTCGAAGTCGGCCTTCTGGATGTCCTTGACGTGCCGGACCTTGCCGGTCACGCGGATCACCGGCGGCGCCAGCTCCTCGCTGCCATCGGGCTTGCGGATCGTCACCGGGATGTCGGTCTTGACGCCGCCCAGCTGCTCCAGGAAATCGATATGGAAGTAGGTGCGGCGGAACTCGCCGTCGGTGATCGACTTCAGCCCCACGTCCTGCTGGAACTTGACGATCTCGGTGATCGCCTGGTCCTCGACCTCGCGCAGTTGGGCGGCGCTGATCGCCTTCTTGTCGAAGAACTGCTCGCGTGCCTCGAGCAGGTACTGCGGGCGCAGGAAGCTGCCGACATGGTCGGCGCGGAAGGGCGGTGCGGTGCGTGTGCTCATGCGGTCTCCGTCTGCATAGGTTGCGGCTCAGACCGAACGGTAACGCACTTTCATTCCGACTCATTGAATACAGTAACTGCAAACTAATGGGTGTTAACCCTTATCCGATGGCCGATCAACTCAGATAAAGTTCATCTGCTGTATACATCACGTATTCAATACTGCTGCCATGAAATCCTTTCCCCTCAACGCCTGGTACGCCGCCGCCTACGACGTCGAAGTCAAGCACGCGCCTGCTGGCACGCACCGTCTGCGGCCAGAAGCTCGTCATGTTCCGGCGCCGCGACGCCAGGTCGCGCGCGCTGGAGGACGCCTGCTGGCACCGGCTGCTGCCGCTGTCCAAGGGACGCTGCTCGGCGACGAGGTGACGTGCGGCTACCACGGCCTGGTCTTCAACGGCGACGGCCGCTGCACCTACATGCCCTCGCAGAAGACGCTGAACCCGTCCGCCTGCGTGCGCGCCTTCCCGGTGGTGGAGAGGCACCGCTTCGTCTGGGTCTGGCCCGGCGACCCGGCACTGCGCCGACCCGGCAACGATCCCCGACCTGCACTGGAACGACGACCCGGCCTGGGCCGGCGACGGCAAGCTCATCCACGTGAAGTGCGACTACCGGCTGGTGCTCGACAACCTCATGGACCTGACGCACGAGACCTTCGTGCACGGCAGCAGCATCGGCCAGCTGGCCGTGGCCGAGGCGCCCTTCGTCGTCACCCACGGCCACCGCACCGTCACCGTGACGCGCTGGATGGAGGACATCGATCCGCCGCCCTTCTGGGCCGGCCAGCTGAAGCACGCCACCGGCTACGAGGGCCGCGTCGACCGCTGGCAGATCATCCGCTTCGAAGCGCCCTGCACCATCGCCATCGACGTCGGCGTGGCCCCGGCCGGCAGCGGCGCGCCGCGAGGGCGACCGCTCGAAGGGCGTCAACGGCTTCGTGCTCAACACCATCACGCCAGAGACCGACAGGACCTGCCACTACTTCTGGGCCTTCGCGCGCAACTACTGCCTGGGCGAACAGCGCCTGACGCACGCAGCTGCGCGAAGGCGTGTCCAGCATCTTCCGCGAGGACGAGCTGATCCTCGAAGCCCAGCAGCAGGCCATCGACGAGCGGCCCGGCTACAGCTTCTACAACCTGAACATCGACGCCGGCTCGATGTGGGCGCGACGCCTGATCGACGCGATGGTGCGCGCCGAGACCCCGACGCACGAGCGCCCCGGGGTGATCCCGCTGCGCGCCGCCTGATGAGCGGCACCGCTGACATCGCCGAGCCGTCGCAGACGGTGCGCGTGCAGCTGCGGCTGCGCGAGCTGATCCTCGGCGGCGAGCTCAAGCCCGGCGCGCGCATCGCCGAGCTGTCGCTGGTGGATCTGCTGGGCGCGTCGCGCACGCCGATCCGCATGGCGCTGGTGCGGCTGCAGGAAGAAGGCCTGCTCGAAGCGCTGCCCCACGGCGGCTATGCGGTGAAGGACTTCTCCGAGAACGACATCCACGACGCCATCGAGCTGCGCGGCACGCTCGAAGGCCTGTGCGCCCGGCTGGCCGCCGAACGCGGCGTGCCATCCGTGCTGCTGGCCGAAGCGCGCGACTGCGTCGAACGCATCGACGAGCTGCTTTCCGCGCCCAGCCTGAGCGAGGAGTCCTTCACCGGCTACGTGCTGCACAACGGCCGCCTGCACGACCTGCTGGCCGAGATGGCCGGCAGCGACATGGTGCGCCGCCAGCTGGAGCGGGCCAAGACACTGCCCTTCGCCTCGCCCAACGGCTTCGTGATGTCCCGCGCCACCGGGCCCGATGCGCGCGACGTGCTGGTGGTGGCGCAGGCCCAGCATCGCGCCTTGCTCGACGCCATCCAGCGGCGCGAGGGCGCACGTGCCGAGAACCTGATGCGCGAGCACGCGCGTATCGCCCACGCCAACCTGCGCGCCGCGCTGGCCGACCACCGCACCTGGCAGCAGTTGCCGGGGGCCGGCCTGATCCGCCGCCGCAACACCCGCTGATCGAAGATGCGCAACAACCCGCAGTGGCACAGCGCCACCATCCGTTCGCACCGAGACCTGAGCGCCAGCGTGCGCGAATTCGAGATTCGCCCCGAGCGTGGCGTGCGCCCGTGGACCGTGGGCAGCCACCTGCAGCTGCGCGTGCGGGTCGATGGCCGCGACGAGGTGCGCAGCTACTCGCTGGTCGGCCTGCCCGATGCGCCCGGCGCCGACGAGGTCTACCGCATCGCCGTGCGCCGCGCCGAACCGGGCCGCGGCGGCTCGCGCTGGCTCTGGCAGCGCGAGATTGGCGACGAGCTGCTGATCGGCGAGCCGAACAACCACTTCGAGATCGGCATCAAGGCGCCGCACACGCTGCTGGTGGCCGGCGGCATCGGCATCACACCGATGCTCGGCATGGCGTTGCTGCTGGCGCGCCAGGGTGCGAGCGTGCGCATGCTGTACGCCGCGCGCTGCGCCGATGAACTGATCTACCTTGACAGCTTGCAGGCCGCTCTAGGCGAACGTGTGCGCAGCTTCTGCAGCGAGGCCGGCCAGCGCATCGATCTGGATGCGCAGATTGCTGCGCTGCCCGCCGGCGGCCAGCTCGCGCTGTGCGGTCCGCTGCGCCTGATGGAGTCGGCGCGCGAGGCCTGGCAGCGCGCCGGCCGGCCGCCGGCCGACCTGCGCTTCGAGACCTTCGGCAACAGCGGGCAGTTCGACGCCGCGCCCTTCTGGGTGGAACTGCCGCGCCACGGCCTGCGCTTTCAGGTGCCGGCCGAGCGCACGCTGCTCGACATGCTGGAGGAACACGGCGTGCAGGCCCTGTCGGACTGCCGCCGCGGTGAATGCGGGCTGTGCGCGCTGGACATCGTCGAGGTGCAGGGCACGGTGGACCACCGCGACGTGTTCTTCAGCAGCCACCAAAAACAGTCCAACCAGCGGCTGTGCACCTGCGTGTCGCGCGTCAGCGGCAGCGTGGTGCTGGATTCGGCCTTCCGGCCCGATTGAACTAAGGCAACGCTGATCAAGTTCCGATTCTGGATTCATCCAGTAGCGAGGTCATCGAGAAGGCTCAGATTGCGCTGTTTCGGTGCTGCGATCCCCATCTGCGCTCGCATTGCCTTGGGATTTTGGCGCTTTGAGCGCTTGCCGCAGGCCATTGGCCTGCGGCCACAGCGCTATGCACGGATTTGTTTCAACAGTGGTCGGCGTGCCAGGTAGATGTTGGCCAGCGCCAGTGCCACGAAGGCGCGCGTGGCGTTGTTGTCCAAGCCGCGATAGCGCACCTTGTTGAATCCCCACAGCCGCTTGACCACGGCGAACACATGTTCGACGCGGGCGCGGATCTTCGACTTGTTTTGGTTCTTGGCCCGCTTGCGCTCATCGAGCCGGCTGCCGTCTCTGCGTGTTCGCTGGTTGGTGCAGTCCTGCGCGTTGGGCGCTTTGCCGTGAATCAGTGCCTTCTGGCTGGCGTAGGCGCTGTCGCCGTAGACGCGTCGCTCGGCTCCGTGCAGCAGGCTTGGCAGCGGGTGCTTGTCGTGCACGTTCGCGCTGTCACCACGGCGCTGTGCACCAGCCCGCTTTGGCTGTCCACCCCGATGTGCAGCTTCATGCCGAAGTACCACTGGTTGCCCTTCTTGGTCTGGTGCATCTCGGGGTCGCGCGCCTTGTCGGCGTTCTTCGTCGAGCTGGGCGCGCCGATCAGCGTGGCATCCACGATGGTGCCCGTCTTCAGCGCGAAGCCGCTGCGCTGCAGCACCCGGCCGACTTCGGCAAACAGCTTCTCGCCCAGGTCGTGCGCTTGCAGCAGGTGGCGAAACTTGAGCACCGTGGTCTCGTCGGGCACGCGCTCGCAGCCCAGATCGACGCCCACGAAGCGGCGCAGGCTGGCGATGTCGTACAGCGCTTCTTCCACGGCGTTGTCGGCCAGGTTGAACCAGTGCTGCAGCAGGTGTATGCGCAGCATGCGTTCCAGACCGATCGGCGGGCGTCCGTTGCCGGCCTTGGGGTAGTGCGGCTCGATCACCGCGCACAGCGCCGCCCAGGGAACGATGGCATCCATGGCGTCGAGAAAGTCCTCGCGCTTGGTACGTCGACGAAACCGCTCGAATCCCGCGCCTTGGTCGGCGGCCATCGCAAAGGTCTGCTGCTTCATCCCGGGCTCCTCGTGGCGTTGCTTCGCCACGAATGCAGTACGCGCTCCACCCACCCGCAGGAGCGCCCCATGCCGGTCGAGTTCATCAACCCCTCGGAACTGAGCCAGGGCACCTATTCGCACGTGGCCGCCGTCAGCGGTGCTTCGCGCACCCTGTACGTATCGGGCCAGGTGGCCATGGACGCAACCGGCAAGGTGGTCGGGCAGACCTTTGCCGAGCAGGCCGAGCAGGTGCTGCGCAACCTGGGCATCGCGCTGGCCGCCGGCGGCGCGCAGTTCCATCACATCGTCAAGATGAACGTCTACGTGCGCGACCTGACCAGCGACAAGGTCAAGACCCTGCGCGCAATCCGCCAACGCCACTTCGGCGCGCACCAGCCGGCCAGCACGCTGGTCGGCACGACGGCGCTGGTGCACGAGGACCTGATGCTGGAGATCGAGGCGATTGCGGTGGTCGACTGAGCAAGGCCGCACAAGGCGCATCGGCCTTGTGATGGCAAGGTCACGTCGGCGATTCGAGACATCCTGTCTTGTGATCAAATTAGAATCGTTCGCATTCGTGTTATGATTTATTTCCAATCCAATGCATCGGTGCCCTGTTGTCCGCCCGCCTTCCCGCACTGCCCTTTGCCGCCACCGATGACGCTGAGCTCAGCCCCGCCCAGCACCGGCTGGTGGTGCTGGGCATCCTCGCCGTGCACGGCATTGCCATCTGGGCCCTGCTGCAGGTGGACGCGGTGCGCCAGGCCGTACAGCAGGTGGCGCCGATCTTCGTCAGCCTGGTGGCGCCGGCCGAGCCGCCTCCCGCCCCGAAGCCGCTGCCCCCGCCGGCCAGGCCGCTGCCGAAGCTGCAGCCGCTGCCGAAGCCGGCGCCGCTGATCGCCGCCCCGCCCACGCCGACACCGCAGCCGGAAAGCTTCAGCGTGCCCGCCGCCCCTGCTACGCCGGTCCCGCCCAGCGTGTCCGCCGCGCCGACGATGACTGCCGAACCCGAGGCCGCGGCGCTGCCGCCGCCGGCACCACGCCAGCTTCCCGATTCGGCGGTGCAATTCCTGCAGCTGCCCGAAGTGCTGTACCCGCGCCTGTCGCAGCGCCAGGGCGAGACCGGCCTGGTGGTGGTGCGCGCCTACATCGGCACCGGCGGCGGCGCGCCGCACAGCGTGCAGATCGAGAAGTCCTCCGGCCATGCGCGCCTGGATCAGGCCGCGCTGTCCGCGGTGCACAAGGCGCGCTTCAAGCCCTATGCCGAGAAGGGCCAGCCGGTGGAAGGCTGGGCGCTGGTACCGATCCGATTCGAACTGGAGAAATGACGTGAACCTCGACCACTCGGCACTGGGCTTCGGCCACTTTCTCGCGCAGGCGGACATCGTCGGCAAGACGCTGCTGGCGATCCTGATCGCCATGTCCATCGCCTCGTGGGCCATCATCGCCCTCAAGGGCATTTCGCTGGCCCTGCGCAATGCGCGCTCGACGCGCTTCCTGCAACTGTTCTGGAACGCCAGCTCGCTGGACGCGGTGGCCGGCGAACTGGCAGCGCATGGTGCGCACGACCCGTTCTCGCACCTGACGGCGCATGCCATGCATGCCCATGCCCACCATGCGCGCTACGGCGCCGCCAAGCTGGAGGAGGCGGGCAGTTCCAGCGACTTCGTCACCCGCACCATCAAGAAAGTGCTCGACGAGGAAACCACGCGGCTGGAGAACGGCCTGTCGGTGCTGGCCACGGTGGGCGCCACCGCGCCCTTCGTCGGCCTGTTCGGCACCGTCTGGGGCGTGTACCACGCGCTGGTGGCCATCGGCATGAGCGGCGCCGGCACGCTGGACAAGGTGGCCGGCCCGGTGGGCGAGGCGCTGATCATGACCGGCCTGGGCCTGGCCGTCGCGGTGCCGGCCGTGGTGGGCTACAACGCGCTGACCCGCGCCAACCGCGTGCTGGCCGCGCGTCTGGACGCCTTCGCCTACGAGCTGCACACCTTCGTCTGCATGGGCCAGGCGCTGGGCCACGGCGGCACGCCGGCGCAGGGCAGCGTGCACAAGCTGCAGGCGCGCGCCGCCACGGCTTGAGGAACACGACATGGCCTTCGCCTCCTTCGATGCCAAGCACTCCGGCGCGCCGATGTCGGAGATCAACATGGTGCCGCTGATCGACGTGATGCTGGTGCTGCTGGTGATCTTCATCGTCACCGCGCCGCTGCTGACGCAGGCGGTCAAGCTCGAGCTGCCCAAGGCCAACGCGCAGGCCAACGACCTGCGGCCCGAGCGCATCGAATTCGCCATCGATGCCGGCGGCGCGCTGTTCTGGAACGGCGAGCCGGTGACGCGCGCCGCCGCGCAGCAACGCTTTGCCGCCGCAGGCAGCAAGCCGCAGCAGCCCGAGGTGCACCTGCGCGCCGACCAGAACGTGGCCTACCGCTTCGTGGCGCAGACGCTGGCCGACGCTTCGCAGGCCGGCCTGACCAAGGTGGGCTTCGTCAGCGAGCCCGAAGCCGCCCAGTAACCGAATTCCGTTGCCGAGCGAGCGCCCCGCGCGCCACTCGAATCCACCCCATGCACCAGCAAGCCGCAGCCAGCCCGTGCCCCACCCCCAAGAGGAGAGCACCGTGCCGCGCCAGCCCCGACGATCCAAGCCCACCCCCCGCAATGCAGCCAGGCCCTTGCCGTCGGCGCCGCACCGCCTGCTGCCGCTGGGCGCGATGGCGGCCGGCTTCGGGCTGCTGAACACCTGCGCCTGGGCGCAGAGCAGCGCGGTGCCGCCGGCCGCGCCGGCCGCCGCCGCCTCCGCACCGGCGGCCAAGCCCGAGACGACGATGCAAGCGATCGCAGTCAAGGCCAAGGCGGAGACCGACGCCAACTCGCTGCGCGCCAGCACCACCACCGTCGCCAAGGGCAACCAGGAGCTGATGGACGTGCCGCAGTCGGTGACCATCGTCACCGAGCGGCTGATGAGCGACCGCCAGGTCGACACGCTGACCGAGGCGCTGAAGCTGATGGGCGGCATCAGCTTCCTGGCGGCCGAGGGCGGCGAGCAGGACATCCGGCTGCGCGGCTTCTCGATGTCGGGCGACATCTTCCTGGACACCATCCGCGACCCCGGCTTCTACGACCGCGACACCTTCAACTTCGACCGCATCGAGCTGCTGCGCGGCTCGGCCTCGATGCTGTTCGGCCGCGGCTCCACCGGCGGCGTGGTCAACCAGGTGTCCAAGCAGGCCTTCCTGGACGATGCCAGCAGCACGTACTTCACCGTCGGCAACGACGGCTTCCTGCGCTTCGTCGGCGACTTCAACATCCACACCGGCGAGACCTCGGCCGTGCGCATCAATCTGATGCGCAACACCGCCGACCAGAACGGCAACTTCATCGACAAGGAAGGTGCGGCGCTGAACTTCCGCTGGGGCATCGGCACGCCCGACGAGTTCCAGGCCAGCCTGTACTACCTGCACAACGACAACGGCATCAACTACGGCTTGCCGTGGCTGCGCAAGAGCTCCACGCAGAGCGGCAGCGACCCGTCGCAGATGATCCCCGGGCTGGACCCGTCGAATGTGTACTACGGTGCGCCCAGCGACTACAACGCCGGCGGCGCCAGCTACGCCACGCTGGGCTGGCAGCACCGCTTCGACGACGGCGGCCAGCTGCGCTCGGCGCTGCGCTACGGCACCTACGACCGCGACATGCGGGCCAGCACGATCCGCTTCTGCCAGCGCACCACCAACCCCAACACCGGCGCCGTCACCAACCCGGACTGCCCGGCCACGCCCCAGGGCGTGGACACGATCAGCGACGCGACGATCCTGAACCGTGGCACCAACAACAAGGTGCAGGACATGCGCACCACCTACCTGCAGGTGGACTACAGCAACCGCTTCAACTGGTTCGGCGTCGACAACGAGCTGCTGGCCGGCATCGACCTGGCGCACGAGGACTTCTCCGGCTACGCGATGATCGCGCCCCCCGGCGGAGCCCTGAACAAGAACTCGCCGCGCACCACGCTGGGCACGCCGGACAACGGCTTCGGCTGGGTCGACGAAGACGCGCGCATCAAGCGCCAGCAGGCGGCCTTCGACGCGCGCGCGGCGGGCATCTTCGCGCAGGACCTGATCACGGTGGCCGAGAACTGGAAGCTGCTGCTCGGTCTGCGCTACGACTATTTCAAGGGCGACTACCAGAGCTTCCAGACGGCCAGCGGCGGCAACGTGCCGGTGGGCTCGGTCACCGCCGACCGCAGTCGCTCCGACGGCGAATGGAGCGAGCGCTTCGGCGTGCTGTACCAGCCGTCGCCGACGATGACCTACTACTTCTCCTACGGCACCTCGTTCAACACCTCGGGCGACACCTATGCCTACGACCTGCCGGGATCGAACACGCCGCCGGAATCCAGCCGCAACATCGAGCTCGGCGCCAAGCTCGATCTGCTGGACAACCTGCTGAGCACGCGCTTCTCGATCTTCAACATCACCAAGTACCACGAGCGCAACCGCGATTCGCCCGCCGGCACGCCGATCGACGACTACCTGCTGTCGGGCCAGCGCCACGCCACCGGGCTGGACATCGACATCGCCGGGCGCATCACGCCGCTGTGGGACGTGTTCGTGTCCTATACCTGGATCCCCAATGCCGAGATCGACGAGGGCAATGCCGACGGCTCGGCGCTGACCGGCGAACGGGTGGGCGAGCGGCCGTCGCTGACGCCGCGCCACAGCGGCTCGATCTGGACCACCTACCAGGTGCTGCCGCAACTGCGGCTGGGCGCCGGTATCTCCGGACGCAGCTCGCAGACGCCGAACCGCAATCCGCCGGGCATCGTCGCGCCGAGCTTCATCACCGGCGACATGATGGCCGCCTACGACTTCAGCGACCGCGTCGCCCTCATGCTCAACGTCACCAACGTCACCAACCGCTACTACGCCGACAGCCTCTACACCGGCCACTACGTGCCCGGTGCGCCGCGTGCCATCAGCGGCACGCTGACGGTGCGCTTCTGAGGCCATTGCCATGCTGGTCCATGTCAAGCAGGTGCTGACGCGCGAGGAACTGCGCGCCGCGCGCGCCATCCTCGACAACGCAAGCTGGGGCGACGGCCGCGTCACCGCCGGCGTGCAGTCGGCGCTGGCCAAGAACAACCAGCAGCTGGACCAGCAGGGCGAGGCCTCGAAGGCGCTGCAGCCGATCGTGCTGCAGGGCCTGAACCGGCACATGGACTTCTTCTCCGCGGCGCTGCCCAAGCGCGTCTTCCCGCCTCTGTTCAACCGCTACGGCGGCGCGCACAACGCCTTCGGCAACCATGTCGACAACGCCGTGCGCTTCATTCCCGGCACGCTCGGCGAACGGGTGCGCACCGACATCAGCTGCACGCTGTTCCTGGCCGAACCGGACGAGTACGACGGCGGCGAGCTGGTCATCGAAGACACCTTCGGCGCGAAGTCGATCAAGCTGCCGGCCGGCGACATGGTGCTGTACCCCGGCACCAGCGTGCACCGCGTCGAGCCGGTGACCGCGGCCAGCGCGTGGCCAGCTTCTTCTGGGTGGAGAGCATGGTGCGCAGCGACGAGCAGCGCCGCATGCTCTACGAGATGGACCGCCACCTGATGCACCTGCGCGCCAGCGTCGGCGAGGCGGATGCGGCGGTCATCGGCCTGACCGGCATGTACCACAACCTGCTGCGCGCCTGGGCCGACATGTGAGCGGCCTGCCACGCCGAACCGCATTCGAAAGGACTGCATCGATGAGAACCCTGAGCTTGGCCCTGGCCATCACCCTGGCCGCGGGCGCTGCGCTGGCGCAAGAGCACAAGGAAAGGTGCGAGCCGATCCCGAAGGAGCAATGGCGCCCGCAGGCCGACCTGGAACAGATGCTGGTCAACAAGGGCTGGAAGATCGCCCGCGTGAAGATCACCAACGGCTGCTACGAGGTCTACGCGCGGGATGCGAAGAACGACAAGAAGGAAGTCTTCTTCCATCCGAGGACGCTGCAGCTCGTGACCGCGCCGCAATAGCCGCAGCGATGCTCGTGCGCGTGTGGGACCGGCCGGTGCGCGTGCTGCACTGGGCGCTGGTGCTGTCGCTGGCCCTGTCCTGGCTGGGCACCTTCGCCATTGCCGGTGCGCACCAGCCGCTGGGCTACCTGGCGCTGGCCATCGTGCTGCTGCGCCTGCTGTGGGGCGGCATCGGCAGCCCTTACGCGCGCTTCGCGCAGTTCGTGCGCGGGCCGCGCGCCACCTGGGCCTACTTGGCGGCCGTGCTGCAGCGACGCGAGCCGCGCCACCTGGGCCACAACCCGCTCGGGGCTTGCATGGTGCTGGCGCTGCTGGCCAACGTGGCCGGCTTGGGCCTGACCGGCTGGCTCTACACCACCGACCGCTTCTGGGGCGACGCCAGCGTGGAACAGGCGCACCTGGCGCTGGCCTGGACGCTGCTCGGGCTGGTGCTGCTGCACGTGGCCGGCGTGCTGTTCACCAGCCTGCGGCAGCGCGAGAACCTGGTGGCCGCGATGTTCAGCGGCGACAAGGCGTCGCGCTGAGCTTCAGCGCGCGGCGCCGCGGCGCGCGCGCTCGATCACCCGGCGGGCGCGTTGTTCGGCGTCCAACGACAGGTCCAGCGGCGAGCGGCACAGGCCCGCGTGCTGGTAGTTCAGGTTCTCGTACAGCTCGGCCGCGGAGGGGTAGGCATCGAGCAGCGCCGACAGCGCCTTTTCGGTGCCCAGTTCGTCGAACTCCTCCTTCAAGTGGCGCACCACCGACAGGTACTGCTCCGCGCCCACCGGCTCTGCGCTGCGGTCCAGCCGCTCCAGCAGCTGCGACAACAGCACAGCCACCGCCAGCCGAGCCGGGGACTGCATTGATTGCAAAGTCTTCATGCCACCGGAGGTGGGGGCATTCGGGCCGGATGCAAGGCACGCCATCGCAATCAAGGCCGCCCCGCAAACGCCGATGGCGGCGAACGGAGAGCGCTTACCTGCCGGCGCACAGCGTTGACTGGGCGCGCCGCTTTGCCGCGGCAGATAAGCGCTCTCCGTTCGCCGACGCCGACAAGGCTGCAACAGCGAAGCGGTATCAGGAACCGAATTGGCCGGCCTGGCGCGCCGCTTCGAGCAGCAACGTGGCCAGCGTCGACAACTGCTGGCCCACATCGGCCGACGCTGGGGCGCTGGCTCGCGCGCTCCACATCAGCCGGCCGCTGGCCACGTCGATCAGCGCGGCCGCGGCGCCATAACCCGTTTCGGCCGGCCCTGCGCCGCCCAATGGAGCCGACACGCCGAAGCCGACACCGACACCGCTGCGATAGCTGCCACCGAAGCCGCCAATGCCGATGCCGATGCTTGGGCCGGGCGCGACCGCAACCACCTCGGGCGCGAGCTGGGTGCGCAGCAGCGCCGCCGCTCCTGCGCTGCGCGCCGCCTGCAGCAATGCTGCCTCGTCCAGTGCAGCGGCCTCGGCGGTGTCGCTGCTGTCCGGGGCCAGCACCGGCACCGTGCCCAGCGCCGACAGCTTGGCCGCCATGCGGTCGGCACAGATGCGGCGCAGCGTCGGCTCGCCACCCTGGCAGGCCACCAGCACCTTGGCGCCGCGCTGAGGCTGTCCGGCGAACTGCGGATCGCTCCACTGCGCGTTGATGCGGCTGCCGGCGCAGCCGGACAGCAGCAGCGCGAGCAGCATCGGCAGCAGCAGCGCGCGGCTCATTGCGGCGCCCCTGAACCAGGCGCTCGCCGACGACCTCGCCCTTCATCATGCCGATCAGCGCCGGCGCTCTCCAAGCCGGTCACGATGTCTTCGTGCAAGGCCCACTCACCGCTGCGCCGCTCAGCGCACCCGAAGCACGCGCATGCCCAGCGGCTTGCCGGCCTCGCGGTCGAGCACCTGCACGGTGGTCTGCCGCGGCTTGAAGCCTTCGGGCAGCGGCAGGCTGCCGCGCATCACCTCGTGGCTGCCCAGATTCAGCGCAATCGGTTTCAGTGCCAGCGTGGACGGGACGCCTCCGGCCGATTCGCCGGCGACGGTGAACTGCATCACTCCGGACAGCGGCGTGCGCGCTCTGCCCTCGCGCAGCAGCACGACCTGGTAGTCGAGGACCCCACCGCGCGCATTGAACTGGCCGGCACGCACCTCGACGCTGCCGCCCCGCGGGTCGGGCGGCAAGGACTGAATGACCGCGCTCAGGTCGTCGCGCAGCCTTTCGGCCACGGCCCGGCTGCCGGCCAGATCGTCGCCCAACACCTTCTTGTCGGCCAGCGCCGCCTGCAGGCGTTCCTGAGCCTGCGCGAGGTCGGCCTTCAGGCGCACTCTTTCGCCGTCGGCCTGCTCGTAGGCCTGACGCAGCGAGGCCGATTCGCCGGCAGAAAGCCGCGGCGGCAGGTAGCGCTCCTGCACGGTGATGACGCCGGCCACCCCTGCGGCCACCCCACCCGACAACAGCCACAGCCAGCCGGGCAGCCGCCGGCGTGGACGGCGGCCGCCCAGGGAATCGAACATCGCAGGACGAGAACGTGCAAACACGCTGCGGAACTCCGGCTTGAGAAACAGAACTGAAAGCTACACCGCAAGTCGGTACGAACTGCAACATGATGTACCCGCAAGGGCCTGCGGCCAAGCGCCGCATGAATCGCCGCGTCAAGGCCTGTGCCTTTGCGCAGCGCTGCCACGGCCTTTACGGGCGGTTGCACTCCTGCAACACCGCAGCTCTTGCCAAGCGGTTACGGTTCTGAACGGGCCATCGATGCGACTGCGACGCACTGGCCATCACCGACGGAGGACAGCATGTCGAACGAGTTTGACGAAATCCTGGAACCGACGATCCTGACCGATCGCATTGCGGCGCGCGCCGGCACGCCCGCCGCGCGCCTGGTGGCGCGGCTGTTCGCCGCCGCCGGCAACCCGCTGCGCGTGCGCCTGCTGCGTTGCCTGATGCACCCGCTGGGCACGCTCGGCGCCGCCGCTGTCGCGGCGGGAGCCTTTGCCGCCTTCCTGGACCCGCGCGGTGGCACAGAGCCGGTCATCGACCCGGCGGCCGTGGCGCAGCTGTCCAGCCGTCAGGTGCACGATCTGGCGCAGTTCGTCGAACAGGTGGACCCGCAGGCGCTGCAACAGTTCGCCAGCCTGGCCGCGAGCAGCCCTCTGGCGATGGCGACCTTCAGCGCCGCGGAACTGGTCCTGCTGAACCGCCGGCTTCAGTCCGCCAGGCCGCCCGCCTGAGCAGCATCCACGCAGAGCACCCACCGCGCGGCCCGGAAGCTGGCCCGGGCCCCCCGCAGCGTGGGGAACCGCTGCGCCGACCGCGCAGCGCTTGGCACTCAGGGTGAAACCTGGCCGATGCGCAGTTGCACCGCGGCCACCGAGGTCGTGGTCGGCGGACCGAGTTGTTCGGAAGATACGCCGCGCTCGATCAGGTGCTTGCGCACGTTGTCGGCGCGCTGCTGCGCCAGCGCCGATGCGGCAGCGGTGTCACCGGGCGCGGCAAGCAGTTCCACACGCGCTGCCGGCTTGCGCTGCAGGCTCTGCGCCAGCTTGTCCAGCACCGCGGCGAGCGGCGGCTTGATGGCGCTGCGGCCGGCATCGAAGCAGTAGTCGCGCGGCACATCGACGGTGAACGCAGCTTCGCTGCGCTGCGTGATGCGCACCGGCGTCCCTTCGAACCATGACTGCAGCCACTGGCGCTCGACGGCCAGCGACGACGGCCGTGGCGCCGGCGCGGCCGGCACGGTGGCGCTCGGGGCCGACGCGGGCGGCGGCGGGCCGGGCAGCGTGGTGCAGGCCTGCAGGGCCAGCAGCAGCCACAGCGCAGCCAAGCATGGGACGTGTCCGCCTTTCACCTGCAGATGCTAGGCCGGCAACGGCACACGAAATGCCACCAAAGGTAACAGCAGCTCGGCCGCCGGCCCCGGCAGTCCCCGCGCGGCCGGCCAACACGCGGCGGTTGCGATACGGGCCCGGACATGCGCAGCTCTCGACAGTTCGCAGGATGAGCCGCGTCGCCATGGCGCCGATAATGCCCCGATGACCGTCTTCTACTGGGTGATGGGCGTACTCATCGTCGGCACCTTCGTGCCCTCGGTGCTGTACCTGGTGCTCTACGCCGTGACCGGCGAGGATGCCTGCCTGCGCCGCGCCCGCGGCCTGTGGAACTACACCCGCCTGCTGTCGCTGTTCGCCGGCAACCTCCTGATCTGGGGACACGTGATCGTCGGCCTGTGGCGCATCTGGTTCCACTGAGAGCCTGGGACCGGTTCGCGATGGGTTAAGGTCGGCGGCGTCTCCACTCGACCCAAGGCGCGGCGATGCACGAGCCCTGCGACCATGACCCCGCGACACCGCCGGCGCACAGCCTGGGCATCCCGCGTGTCGGCGAGTTCGACGCCGCGGCCTTCGAACGTGCCATCGGCGACCTGCTGCAGGCCTGTGGCATCTCCAGCGAAGGTGTGCACACCGGCAAGACGCCGCGGCGCGTGCGCGAGCTGTGGGAGCGCCGCCTGCTCGGCGGCTATGCGCTCGACCCGGCCGAGGTGCTCGGTCCGGGCTTCGCCGACCCGCGCGAGGACATGGTGGTGGTGCGCGGCATCGCCATCCACGGCGTGTGCCCGCACCACCTCGTGCCCTTCCGCGGCATCGCCCACGTGGCCTACGTGCCCGGCGGCCGGCTGCACGGCTTCGGCCGCATCGCCCGGCTGGTCGATGCCATCGGCCACCGCCTGACCTACCAGGAATGGATGACGCGCGACATTGCCGAGGCCCTGGTGCGTCACGGCCAGGCCCAGGGTGCGGCCTGCGTGATCGAGGCCGAGCAGTTGTGCCTGCTGCTCGGCGAGGACCGGCGCGGCGACGAACGCGTCTACACCCAGGCCTTCGCCGGCTGCCTGGACAGCGACGAGCAGCTGCGCGCAGAGTTCATGCGCGCCATCGCCAGCCACGGCCCCTGAGGGCCGCACCCGGCTTCAATCCGATCGAAGGCCGCGGCCCTTGGCAGCGTCCGAAGTCGGCGACGCACTGCCGCATCCGGCCAAATTGGGCGGCAACACTTCGGTCGAGGGCGACACGCAGGCTGGTTCTTGTCCTGCGTCAGTCGGCTGTAGGCCCGCAGGCCGATACTGCCGGCACTGCAGTTCACGCGAGGAGCGCGATGCCGAGACCCGCCATCGCTTCAAGACCGAAAGACGACCTGGATACACGCCGGCGCGAGCGCGCCGCAGCGTTGGACTGCGCGTTGCATGCCGCGGCGGCGCCGCTGACGGGCGGCCTGTCGCCGATCTCGCTGCTGCTGGCGCAGACCGACTGGGCGCTGCATCTCGCCACCCAGCCGGCACAGACGCTGCGCCTGGCGACGGACGCGCAGCGCGCCCTGTTCGACCTCTGGACCGACAGCCCAGGCACCAGCCAGCCGCCGCCAGGTAAGAACGGCGCGGACCTGCGCTTCAGTCACCCGGCCTGGCAGCAATGGCCCTATGCCAACTGGGTGCAGGCCTACCGCGCCGCCGAGGCCTGGTGGAAGGACGCCACCGCGCTGCGCGGCATGACCGCCCATCACCAGGAACTGGTGCGCGTCTTTGCGCGGCAGTGGCTGGACACGCTGTCGCCGGCGAACTTCGTGCTGAGCAATCCCGAGGTGCTGGAGCGCACCGCCGAGCGCTGGGGTGGCAACTTCATCGACGGCGCGGCCATCGCCATGGACGAATGGCGCCTGCGCCAGGGCCTGCCGCCGCTGCAGCCGGCCGAGCACGCCTACCAGCCCGGCGTCGACCTGGCGGTCACGCCCGGCAAGGTGGTGCACCGCAATGCGCTGGTCGAGCTGATCCAGTACACGGCGCAGACGCCCAAGGTGCAGGCCGAGCCGGTGTTCATCGTCCCGTCGTGGATCATGAAGTACTACGTGCTCGACCTGTCACCGCACAACTCGATGGTGCGCTGGCTGGTCGAACAGGGCCACACCGTGTTCATCGTCTCGTGGCGCAACCCCGACGAAGGCGATGCGTTGCTGGCCATGGACGACTACCTGGAGCTCGGCGTGTTCGACCCATTGGCTGCCATCGCCCGGCTGCTGCCCGCACACCCGCGTGCATGCCTGCGGCTACTGCCTGGGCGGCACCTTGCTGGCCATCGGCGCGGCAGCACTGGCCCGGCCGCAGCGCATCGAGCGGGCCGAGCTGCTGGCACCGCTGGCCAGCCTGTCGCTGCTGGCCGCCGAGACCGATTTCAGCGAGCCCGGCGAAATGGGCGTGCTGATCGACGAATCGCAGGTGGCGATGCTCGAGGACCAGATGGCCGAGCGCGGCTTCCTCACCGGCCGGCAGATGGCCGGCAGCTTCCAGTTCCTGCACTCGCGCGAGCTGGTGTGGTCGGCGCTGACGCGCGAGCGGTTGCTCGGCGAGCGGCTGCGCCCCAACGACCTGATGGCCTGGAACGCCGACGTCACGCGCATGCCAGCCGCCATGCACAGCGAGTACCTGCGCCGCTGCTACCTGCGCAACGAACTGGCCGAAGGGCTGTACCCGGTGGAAGGCCGGCCGGTGTCGCTGGCCGACATCCGGCAACCGATCTTCGCGGTGGGCACCGAGAAGGACCATGTCTCGCCGTGGCGCTCGGTCTACAAGCTGCACCGCCTGACCCACGGCGAGCTGACTTTCGTGCTCACCAACGGCGGCCACAACGCCGGCATCGTCAGCGAGCCGGGCCATGCACAGCGCCACTTTGCGCAACTGACCCGCCGCAGCACCGACCCGGTGCGCGATGCCGACGCCTGGCAGGCCCAGGCGCAGCGCCACGAGGGCTCTTGGTGGCCGGCTTGGCATGCCTGGTTGCTGCGCCACGGCAGCGGCGAGCAGCTGCCGGCGCGCCGCATCGATGCCGCAACGGCGCTGGGCGACGCGCCAGGCCGCTACGTGCTGCAGCGTTACAACGACTGAGCTTGCGCCGGGCCGCTGGCGAGTCCCGGCGACCGGGCACTCAAAGCGCGGCCAGCTTGTCCTGCGTGCGCGTGTCGAAGTCGCTGGCGTCGTGACGCTCGTGCAGCTGGCTGGCCGGCGCGCCCGAAGTGCGGTTGACCATGCGGCCGCGCTTGACCGCCGGCCGCGCGGCGATCTGCTCGGTCCAGCGCTGCACGTGCTTGTAGTCCTGCACGCTGAGGAACCTGCCGGCCTCGTACACCAGGCCCTTGACCAGCGCGCCGTACCAGGGCCACACCGCCATGTCGGCAATGCTGTACACCGCGCCGGCCAGGTACTCGCTGTCGGCCAGATGGCGGTCGAGCACGTCGAGCTGGCGCTTGACCTCCATCGCGAAGCGGTCGATCGCGTATTCGATCTTCAGCGGCGCATAGGCATAGAAGTGGCCGAAGCCGCCACCCAAATAAGGTGCGCTGCCCATCTGCCAGAACAGCCACGACAGGCA
Organism: uncultured Pseudomonadota bacterium; assembly: GCA_963818005.1. Lineage (GTDB taxonomy): Bacteria > Pseudomonadota > Gammaproteobacteria > Burkholderiales > Burkholderiaceae_C > Rubrivivax. The sequence continues at coordinate 64,429 of CAWFQP010000007.1, read as the reverse complement.
GGCGGCACGCGCCTCCGGCTCGGTCGGAATGAAGGCGCCGAACTTCTCGGCCAGGTACATCAGGATCGCACCCGACTCGAACACGCGGATCGGCTTCGACCCGCTGTGGTCCATCAACGCCGGGATCTTGGAATTCGGGTTGACCGCCACGAAACCGCTGCCGAACTGCTCACCTTCCCTGATGCGGATCAGCCAGGCGTCGTATTCGGCACCGGTATGGCCCAGCGCCAGCAACTCCTCGAGCATCACCGTCACCTTGACACCGTTGGGCGTGGCCAGCGAATACAACTGCAGCGGGTGTTTGCCCACCGGCAGTGCCTTGTCGTGCGTCGGCCCGGCGATGGGCCGGTTGATGCTGGCGAAATGCCCACCGCTGGGCTTGCTCCAGGTCCAGACTTCGGGCGGGACATAGGCTGTCGAATCGGTCATTCAGGCCACTCCGGCGATACGGGCAAGCGGCGACTCTAGCGGACTCGACCGTCCGCCGCTCGGTCTGGGGAGGCCACCCTCAGGCGCGCCAGGCTGGCCAGCGCCGCCACGCCGGCCAGCACGGCGCCGAGCCCCAGCGCCCACACCGGCCCGCGCGCGCCGGCCAGGCCGAAGCACAGCGCCACCAGCGCCGCGCCGATGGCCTGGCCGTTGAGCCGCGCCATTGCCACCATGGCGCTGGCGCCGCCACTGCGCTCGGGCGGCGCGGCCGACATCAGCGCATTCAGGTTCGGCGACTGGAACAAGCCGAAGCCCGCGCCGCACAGCGCCATGCGCAGCACGATGGCGGTGGTCGAGGCCCCGGGCGTGAGCAGCGCCATCGAGGCCAGCCCGCCGCTGAGCAGCACCAGGCCCATGCCGCCCATCAGCGCCGGCGGGTAGCGTTCGGACAGCCGGCCGGCCAGCGGCGCCGCCGCCGCCACCACGATGGCCCAGGGCGCGATCAGGAAACCGGTCTGCACCGCGGCACGCTGCAGCACGGTCTCGATGAAGAACGGCAGCGCGACGAAGGCCAGGCCCTGTGCCGCAAAAGAGGCCATCGACGTGGCCACCGACAGCGCGAACAGCGGCCGGCGCAGCAGGTCCACCGGCAGCATCGGCGCGGCGTGCCCGGCCTGGCGGCGCAGCAGCAAGCGCCCGCTGCCCAGCGCCGTCGCGGCCAGCGCCAGCACCAGCAGCCAGGAGCCGCGCTGCGCGGCGCTGGCCAGGCAACCCAACAGGGCGGCGAAGGTCAGTGCAGTGAGCAGCGCGGCCGTGGCATCAAAGGGCTGGCCGCGCGACCTCATGCGCGGCAGCGACGACCAGGCCACCGCAAAGGCCAGCAGCCCCAGCGGCAGGTTCAGCGCATACAGCCAGGGCCAGGGCAGCAGCGCCAACAGCAGCGAGGCCACCGTCGGCCCGAGCGCGAAGGACACGCCGACCACCAGCGCGTTCAGGCCGACGCCGCGGCCCAGCTGCTGCGGCGGGTAGATCTGCCGCACCAGCGCGATGTTCACGCTCATCATCGCCGCCGCGCCCAGGCCCTGCAGCGCGCGCGCCGCCACCAGCGCGCTCAGGCTCCAGGCCAGCGCACTGGCCAGCGACGCGGCCACGAAGAAGGCCATGCCGCCCAGGTGCACGCGGCGCGCGCCCAGCCGGTCGGCCAGCGCGGCAAAGGGCAGCAGCGCGGCCACCACGGCCAGCTGGTAGGCATTGATGACCCAGATGGACTCGGCCGGCCGCGCCTGCAGCGCGGCGGCGATGTTGGGCAGCGCGGTGTTGGTGATCGACGAATCGAGCGTGACCAGCGACACCGCCATCAGCACCGCCCCCAGGGCGCGGCGGTTGCCGACCAGCGGCGCCGACGGCGCGGGCGATGGCGGCGCGCTCAAGCCGCGGCGAGCAGCAGCAGCCGCACCAGCGCCTCGGGCTCGGTGACCATCGGGCAATGTCCGGTGGCCAGCTCCACCACCTTGAAGCCGGGCAGCTGGCGCACGCGCTGGCGCATCGCGGCAATGGTCGGGTAGGCGGGCCGGGTGCAGTCGATGAAGGTGCGCGGCAGCGCCGCCCAGCGCGCGCCGTCGAACTGCAGCGGGTCGCGGTACGGGCCGAAGGGGTGCGGCACCTGGCGGCGCGCCAGCCAGTCGCGGTCGGCACCGGTGATGCCGAAGTCGGCCGGGTCGGGCGGCGGCAGCGCATGGCCGTGAGCCAGCGCCGCGGCCGTGCGCGCGGCCACCACCTCGTCACTGTGCTGGTCGCCCCAGCCTTCGCCGGGCAGCGGCACCATGGCATCGACATACACCAGGCCGGCCACCGCGCGCGGGTCAGGCTGCAGCAGCCGGTCGGCCGCGCCGGTGATGACCATGCCGCCGTAGCTGTGGCCGACCAGCAGCACGTCGCGCAGTTCCTCGGCCTGCACCGCGGCGACCACGTCCTGCACATGCTGCGCCAGCTTGATGCCCGGATGGCGCAGGTGCGCGCGATCGCCGTCGCCGCTGAGCGTCAGCGCATGCACCTCGTGACCAGCGCCGCGCAGCGGCGCGAGCACACGGCGCCAGATCCATGCGCCGCCCCAGGCACCATGCACCAGCACGATCGGCCTTGCACTCATCGACGCAACTCCTGTCCTTGGCAGCTGCGGCATTGTGAGTCCAGGCTGCGGCGGCCGCAGCGCGTCAGCGGACACGCGTCAGCGGACCATGGGATGTCGCGGGCTCGGCCGCCGCTCCTGTTGCGCGAATTCAACATCGCTGCGCCGTGGCCAATTCACGTTCGGACACAAAGCATGCATGTGCGTGACGTTCAGCGCGCCATGCCGGTAGCCGACAATTTGTGCAGGGGCTTGCCGCCCTGGTGGGCCACGTGTCCATCGCCATCCACCCCACAGGTTCAACCATGCATTCGCAGATCCAAGACGTGCTGCTGCTGATCCTGCTGCCGCTGGTGGGTGTCCTTGCGGGCTACCTGCTGGCCCTGCGCCGCCATGGCACAAGCGCTCGGAGCGAGCCGGTCGCGATGGAGCCGACCTTCGCCGAACGCGCCCTGCCCGCGCAGATGCATCCGGTCACTGCTGCAATCAAGGCAAAGTCGCGGCTGCTGACGGGCCCGGTGCTGCCGCAAGTCGCCGACCTGTTGCTGGTGGACGATTCGGCGGTGGCCCGTGCCAAGCTGCGCAGGCTGTTCGAAGCGGCCGGCTACCAGGTGCATCTGGCCTGCGACGGCGTCGAAGCACTGGCCTTGCTGGACAAAGGTCGGTATGCACTGATGATCACCGACCTGGAAATGCCCAACATGGACGGCGTGACGTTGATCAACACCTGGCTGGACCGTGCGCATGCAGCGCGCATGCCGATCCTGGCAATCAGCGGCCACGAAGGTCTGCGAGCCAAGTTCAACGAATGCCGGAACATCGCCGGCGTGCACCGCAAGCCCTGGGTCGATGACATCCTCCTCAGCCACGTCGCCACGCTGGTCAGCACCCGCCGTGCCTACGCGGAAGAGATGGCCTAGGCTTGGCCTGGACCGGCTCTTTCGCGAGCCCTGAAATTTTCGAACCGCATCGCGCAGGCGCAACTTGACCGGTGCGGTCGCTGCCGCAGGTGCGACCGTGGTGCGTTTCGCCGTGAGTGCGCCCCCTCGCCGGGTGCGCGCTCAGTGCGTCGTGTGGCCGGACGGCATGGCTGCGCCTTGCAGCAGCGTCGGATCCAGCATGCCGAAGACCATCGCGACGTGCGCGACCACCAGGAACACCGCGACGCTGGCGGCGTGCCACCACATCCGCCGCTCGTGTGTCCAGCCGCCGCCGACCCAGCGCAGGTCCAACAGTGCCATGGTCACCAGCGGCACCACCCCGATGAGGTAGGCCCCCACCGCGATCACGTCGGCCGGGCCGCGCCACTGTCCGCCGGCGGTGATCGGCAGCACCGCGTTCGGCAGCAGGTAGGCCACCACGCCGATGAAGTAGAAGCCGCCGGCGATGCTGGCGGCGCGGTTGATCGCCACCAGCCGGCCGCTGGTGGCGCGGTGGTAGAGCACGAAGAGCTCGGTGATGGCCACGGTCTCGGCCAGGATCACCGGCACGGCCATGAAGAGCAGCAGGTTCCAGGGCTGGCGGGTGGCCAGCAGTTCCATGTAGTGGGTCATGTTCATCGTCGTTCCCTTGGGAAAGCAGGGTTTGAGGCCCGGTGCCGTCCCTCGAGGGACCGCTGCACCGCTGAAGCGGGCCCGACGGCAATCGCCGGGCCGCGGGGCCGCGGGCACGCCGCGGCAGGCCTCAGACGATCGGCGGTGGTGACTCGGGCGGCACGATGCGCCCGGTACCGGTCCAGCCGGACCGCTGCGGACGGGCCTCGGTCAGCACGGTGGCCGACAGCTCCGCCGAGGCGAACGGCAACGCCGGGCCGGCACCCGTCGCCGGCAGGCAAACCGCCGCACACAGGCCGGCGCAGGGCGAATCGCCCGAAATGCACGGGCCGCCGCCCAGGGCACCGGCAGCCGGAATCGCGTGGCCGCAGGGCTGCTCAGCCGGGTTCGTGCCGTGTACGGCAAGAACTCGCAAGACCACACCGCGGGCCACCACGTCATGCGCGACCTGCATCGGAAGCGGAGCCACGGCCGCACTTTCAGCCCACTGCCCGAGGCGCTGGCCGGCACCGACCGCATGATCGACGCTGGCCCACACTGAGCCATTCGCCACCACCAGCACCAAGCCCAACAGCCAACGCCCTAGCCACCAGCGCCGCACGAGGCACGCACTCGAATCCATGAGGGCCAGTGTAGCCACCGCGGCGCCGCGCATTTGAACCTAGATCAAGTCCGCCGCAGACAGTGCTGCATTCATTGGCCGACGGTCGCTTGAACGGGCACATTCCCCATTGCAGTCGGTCATGTGGCGACCTGATTGGCGAGATTCCTCAGCAGGCGCATCTGATGAGACTGTGAGCTTGGAATATGGCGTTGCCCACACAGGAGGTGCGCCGTGAAGATGAACCGAGCGCACGCACCAGCCTCCTTCGCCGCGGCCTGCCCTACTGGCAGTGCGCAGTCTGCTCACCAGTGCAGCCTGATCGACGGCACGGTCTTCGAGTCCAGCAAGCTGGGGCTTTCGCGCTGGTTTCTGGCCATGCAACCGCTCACCCAGTCGAAGAACAACGTCGCGGCACCGGAACTCATGCGCAAGCTCGGCGTGAGCTGCCGCACCGCCTGGACGTAAGCCATCAGTCGGCCCTGACCTTGGCCAGCAGCAGCGGCAGTCGCGCGCCACGCTGGTCCATGGCAGCGACTGGCGACAATCCCCAGATCACTGAAGGAGAGAACCCATGACCGTTGAAGAGCAACGCGCTCTGCTCGCAGTAGCCCTGCTGGCCGCTTTTGCCGATGGCGACAAGTCCGAGGCCGAGCGCGAGGAGGTCAAGCGCATCGCCGCCACGCTGGGCGGGCAGGTCGGCGGGCTGAACATTCCGGCGCTGATGCAGGACGTGCTGCTCAAGCGTCTGAGCCTGACCGATGCCGTGGCCGCGCTGAAGGCGCCGGAACATCGACAGCTGGCCTACGAACTGGCAGTGTGTGTCTGCGACGCCGACGGCACGCAGTCGCCGGCCGAGCGCCAGTTTCTTAGCAGCCTGAAATCCGAACTGGGTGGCACCCTGAACACGGCATTCGAGGCCCAGGCCGACGGCCTGGCGCGCGAGACCGACGCGCCTACAGCCGCGAACGCCGGCACAGCCGCTGCCACCCCCATCGACCGCGCTGCGCTTGACAAGAGCATCTTCAACTGCGCCGTGCTCTGTGGGGCACTGGAGTTGCTGCCGCAGAGCTGGGCCAGCATGGCGATCATCCCGCTGCAAGTGAAGCTGGTGCATGGCGTCGCGCAGGCCCACGGCATCACCAACGTCGACGCCGGCATGGTCAAGGAATTCATCGCCACGGCAGGTGTGGGCCTGACCGGGCAATACCTGGAACAGTTCGGTCGCAAGCTGGTCGGTGGCCTGCTGGGTTCTATGCTGGGTGGGTTGGGGCGCGGCGTGGGCAGCCTGGGCACGGGCATGGCGATGAGCTTTGCCACCACCTACGCGCTCGGGCAGTTGGCCGTGCGTTACTACGGCGGGGGTCGGCAGATGAGCACGGCGCTGCTGCAGCAGACCTATCAAGACCTGTTGGTCAGCGCCAGGCAGTTGCAGCAGCAGGCGCTGCCTGAAATCCAGCAACAGGCGCGCACGCTGGACGCCGGCAAGGTTCTGGAGATGGTGCGCAAGCCGATGGCGTGAGCCTTGCGCCTACGGCTGGTGCACCATCGAGCGTGGCTCGAACGACAAAGGCCGGCGGCAGCACCTGAAGCCACCGCCGGCCCGGGTCTTGTCAGCTCAGACCGCCGCGTCCTTCAGCTTCTTCAGCGCGCGCGTCTTGATCTTCACGGTCGCCGGCTTGGCAGCGAAGACACGCTCTTGCTTGGTGAACGGATCGATGCCCGTGCGCTTCTTCTTCGCCGGCACATTGACGACGTTGACCTTCAGAAGACCGGGCAGCGTGAACGAGCCCAAGCCCTTCTTGTGCACGGATGCCAGGATCGTCGCTTCCAGCGAGGCCATGATGGCCCGCACGGCCTTGACCTCCACCGCGGCCAGTTCGGCCAGGTGAGTGATCAGGCTGCTCTTGTTGAATGCCGTGCTGATGGGTTTGACGGCCGTGGACTTGGTGGGCGTCGCGGCCGCCTTCTTCGCGGGAGTGGCCTTCTTGACCGCAGCCTTGGTCATCGATTTCTTTGCAGTTGCCATTGAGTCTGTGTGTAGAGAGTTGATGGTGCCCCTGAGTCAGGGCGGCGCATTCTATGCGCGGGAACTCGTGCGTGATGCGGATGAATCTCTGCAAACCCGTCAGGCGTGCCGCGCGGCACAATCACATGCATGACAAACATGGCATCCCTGTTGAAGTCCGAGATCTCCCGCGTGGCACGCAAGGAAGTTCGCGCCCAGACCGCCAGCCTCAAGAAGGCCGTGGGTGTGTACCGCGCCGAGATCGCTGCGCTGAAGCGGCGCGCGCAGGCATTGGAGCTCGAGCTTCGCCGCTTGAGCAAGGCCCAGGCGAAAGCGGTGCCGGTCGATGTGCAGGCGCAGCCTGCGCAAATTCGATTCACCGCAAAGGGCCTGGCTTCGCAACGGCGCAGCCTGGGCCTGTCGGCCCAGGACATCGGATTGCTGGTGGGTGCTTCCGGGCAGTCGATCTACAACTGGGAGGAAGGCAAGGCGCGTCCTCGGGCCAAGCACCTTCCGGCCCTTGCGGCTCTCAGGACCCTGGGCAAGAAGGAAGCTGCAGCGCGACTGGCGTCGCTGCGGTAGACACCTTTGCGTCAGGTCCAGGCGACCAACGCGCGCTGCCCTTAGGCACGGGCAGCGCGGCGGCTATGCAGCGTCGTGCACCTTTGCTCTTGATCTCGAGATCCATGACATCGCGCTGCGGCTGTGCCTTCCAGGCTCCGGCCGCCTGGGTACTTGGGATGCCAGATGAACATCGGGATGCTTGCGCGGCTGTCGTAGCGAGGGTAGCCACGGCAGCGCGCGCGTGCCTTGACAGGCCCGCAAAGGACACTGCGCACGGTGGCGCCTGGGCGTCCCGTTGGCAGTCCAGCCCGGCCGCTCAGATCGTACTGGCCTCCAACGGCGCCAGCCGCTCCCAGTCGAATTGCACGCCAACACCGGGCGCGGTCGGCGCCACGGCGAGATGCGCCTGTACCACCAGCGGCCTGCGCGTGTACTGGTCGATCGGGAACGAATGCACCTCCAGCCAGCCGGCATTGGGCTGACCGGCCATCAGGCTGACGTGCAGTTCCTGCATGCCGTGGCTGCACACCGGCATGCCCAGCGCGTGCGCCCGCCGGGCCACCCGCAGCCAGCCGGTGATGCCGCCGCAGTTCGACGCGTCGGGCTGGATCCACGACAGCCTGGAGCGCGCAAAGGCCTCCTCGAACTCTTGCTGCGTGTGCAGGTTCTCGCCCATCGCCAGCGGCACGGTGGTGGCCGCCGCGATGCGCGCATAGGCGTCGAAGTCGTCCGGCAACGTGGGTTCCTCGAACCACAGCAGGCCGAAGGGTTCGAAGGCCCGAGCCGCGGCGATCGCCTGCGACTCGCTGAGCGCATAGTTGGCGTCGACCATCAACGCGACCTGCGTGCCGATCAAGTCGCGCACCGCGCGCACACGCGCCACGTCGTCGGTCAGGTCCGGGCGGCCGACCTTGATCTTCACGCCATTGAAGCCGCGCGCCAGGTAGCCGCGAACGTTGTCCAGCAGCCGCGGCAGCTCGAAGCCCAGGTCGATGCCACCGCAGTAGGCGCGGCAACGGTCGCCGGCGCCACCGGCCATCTGCGCCAGCGACTGGCCGAGCCGCTTGCCGCGCAGGTCCCACAGCGCGATGTCGACCGCCGAGATCGCGAACGAGGCCACGCCGCCGCGACCGACGTAGTGCTGGTGCGCCTGCATCGCGTCGTGCAACTGCTCGACCGCGGCCGCGTCGCGGCCGACCAGCCAGGGCGCCAGGTCGTGACGCAGCATCGCCAGGATGGCTGCGCCGCCGCGCCCGCCGGTGTAGGTGTAGCCGGTGCCTTCGCGACCGTTGCTCGTGCGCACGGTGGCGGTGACCAGTTCGAAGTGATGGTGTTCGCCGTGCATGGCATCGACCAGCACCTCGGCCAGCGGCACCAGGAAGCGCCGGGCGACAACCTGCTCGATCGCGCAGGGGTCCGTGATTTCTCGAGCGCTCATGGCAAGCCTTTCCTGCGCGATCAGAACATCGTATGGCCGCTCGTGGTCTCGGCCGGTACGGATTGAATGGCGTCCCAATGTTCGACGATCTTGCCGCGGGCATCGAAGCGGAAGAAGTCCATGGTGACGTACTGATCGTCTCCGGGCCACGTTTGGTGCGTGTGCAACGCGACCAGATCGCCCTCGGCCAGCGCACGCACGAGGCGGATGGACTTGCCCGGGTACTGCGCGTGCATCGCACGCGGGCGACCGAGACGTTGTCGATGCCGCTCAGCCTGATCAGCGAACGTCTGGCCCTCGTCAAGTGATTCGTCCATCTACGATGCTCAACCGCCCGAGGCCAGCGCGGCACGCAGCCTGCGCTGGGGCAACGTCAGCTGCCGCTGCGCCGCCAGGTCGATCAATGGCGCGAAACGGCGCTGCTTCTTCTGTTCGTGGTTGTTCGCGATCTCGGCGAGCCGGTGCACGAGGAACGGGTTCGACAGGCGCTCGCGCACGTCGACCAGGTAGGTGCGCGCGGCATCGCCTTTGCCGAACGCGTCGAACACGGGCACGATCTCCTCGGCCCACAGGGCTTCGAGTTCGCCGCGCAGCGCCGGCTCGCCCATCGCCTGCCCCACGGTCTTGTCGGCGCTGCGGCCGCCACGCAACCACAACTCGGCCAGGTAGCTGTGGCCGGCATTGAGCAGGAACAGTTTGAGCCGCGCGTACGGGGTCAGGTCGTCGGTGAGCACGATGTTTTCGTGTACGCAAGGCAGCAACAGCCGCGGCTGGCGTTCGATGGCCCACAGTGCATAGGGTTCGGCCACCGCGCCGACCGGCTCGATCGGCTCCGACACGATGCGGTCGACCAGCGAGTTGGCCCATACGCAGTGGCCCTGCAACCAGCCGACGAATGCGTCGGGCAGGTCCCATTGACCACTCAATTCGACGAGCAGATCGCGCAAGGTGTCGCCGTTGCGCTCCAGCAGTTCACACGGGTAGATCGACAGCGCGGCATCGGGGTTGAGCTGCCAGCGGTGGTGCAGCAGCACCGACAGCTTGGCTGGGAAACTGCGCGGCACCTGCTGCGTGCTGCCGATCAATCCGGGGCCGTCGAGCGCATCGAGCTGGAAGCCCCGGTCGGCGGTGTTCGAGACCATCACCTGCGCGTCGCGGGCGGCGGCGTCCAGCACCTGCAGCCAATCGGCATGGGCCTGCAAGGCCCGGCGCACGCTGCGGCAGCGCAGCGTGTGGTCAACCGCCTGGCCGTTGTGCAGACCTCGAATGCGCACCGGGTAGCCGTCGCCTTCAGTCAATGCGGCGACGCGCCGTGCGCTGGCCGGACTGTCCGTCGTCTGCACGACGGTGATGCCACCCAGGGCCTGGCCGGTGTCGCCGCGCTCGAGCGCCTGCGAAACGAAGAGGTCGACGTGCGCCTGCAGAAAACGGCTGGTGCCGAACTGCAGGATCGGGTTGGCGGATTTCAGCATTCGACAATGGCCTTGACTACGCCGCGCGTCGGATCGAGCAGCTTGCTGAATTCGCCGGGCACCTCGGCCAGGGTCATGCGGTGGGTGTTGAGTGCCTTGTCCGGGATCTGCCCGGCGCGCATCGCCTGCAGCACGGTCTCGAAATCTTCAGTGGTGGCGTTGCGACTGGCCAGCAAGGTGGTTTCGCGCTTGTGGAACTCCGGGTCCGAGAAGCTGATGTTCGCGCCGACGATCGAGATCAGCACGTAGGTACCACCGTGGGCCACGAAGCTGAAGCCGCGTTCCATCGCCTTGGGGTTGCCGGTAGCGTCGAACACCACGTCGAAGGATTCCCCGTCACTGGCCGCGGCCAGCTGCTGCGTGTCGTCGGCACCGAGCGCGATGACCCCGGCAACGTCGAGATGCTGCTTGCAGAAGTCGAGCCGATCCTGGCGCGAATCGAGCGCCGTGACCTTCGCGCCGCGCAACCCGGCAAAGATCATCGCCGCCATGCCGATCGGACCCGCGCCGACCACCAGCACACGTTGGCCGGCCTGCACGTTCGCGCGGCGCACCGCGTGGGCGCCGATGGCCAGGAATTCGACCATCGCCGCCTGGTCCAGGCTGACACCGTCGGCCTTGTGGACGAAGGCCTGAGGGATGCTCAGGTATTCGGTGAAGGCGCCATCGCGGTGTACGCCGAGCACCTGGATGTTGACGCAGCAGTTGGTCTTGCCCTGGCGGCAGGCGATGCACTTGCCGCACGACAGGTAGGGCATCACGTAGACCGTGTCGCCCGTACTGAGCACGCTGTCGGGCGGCGCCTGCTCGACCACGCCCGACAGCTCATGCCCCATGACCCTTGGGTAGTTCAGATAGGGCTGGTTGCCACTGAAGATGTGCAGGTCCGTGCCGCACACGCCCACCCGCTTGACGCGCAACAGCACCTCGTCGACGCTTCGCGGTGGCACCGGGCGTTGCTGCGCAATCAAGGCGCCTGGGGTTTCGCAGATGACGGTAAGCATGGATTACCTTCGTTGAGCTGGTGGTGGCGCTGAAGCCAAGCGTGAGATCCGCTATGGTAAGGCCAGTCTCCACAATCGGCAGACTGGCCTGACATATAGTCTCGTTAGTTCGACATGAAGTCGAATCATTGGTAAGGCCAATTTGAAGATCGAGCCCATCAGAACCGCCGACAGCAGGCGGCTGTACCAGCGCATCGCCGACCGGATACGCGCCTTGATCCACAGCGGCGAATTCCTGCCGGGAACGCGGTTGCCGCCCGAGCGTGAACTGGCGCAGCAACTGGGTGTGTCGCGCCCTTCCGTGCGCGAGGCATTGATTGCGCTCGAAATCGAAGGCAGCGTCGAAATCCGCATGGGCGCGGGCGTCTTCGTGTGCTCTCCGGTCGAAAAGACCGAGCACAAGACGCCTGCGATGGGCGAAAGCCCCATCGAACTGATGCAGGCGCGCTCCGCACTGGAAGGCACGGTCATCGCCATGGCCTGCGCAGCGGCAACGCCGCATGTGCTGCGGCCCTTGGCGCAGGCCATCGAGGCCATGCGGCTGGCGATCTTCGAGCGCCGCGAACCCTGGATGCACGACCGTGAGTTCCACGTCGGCATTGCCGCGATCACCGGAAACGCGGTGCTGGTGCGCTTGGTCGGCGAACTGTTCGACGAGCGCCACGGTCCGATCTCGTCGAAACTGAGCGCTCGCGCCGAAAGCACCTTGACCTGGACCGAAGCGCTGCACGAACACGAAGCGATCTACCGCATGCTTGAGCGACGCGACCTGACCAGACAGCGATGCGTTCGCACCTGAGCGCATCTCAGCGGCGCTGGGTGGCGCCGAATCACGGCCAGTGGCCATGACGACGATCACGCACTGTCGCTGAGGATGCAGCGGTCGCACCTTTCTACGACAGTGAGGTTCAAGTGACGACACTGCTGGAAATCATGCGTTGCGGGCCGGTGATCCCGGTCATCATCATCGATCGGCCGCAAGACGCGGTGCCGCTGGCCGACGCCTTGGTGGCCGGTGGCGTGCGCGTGCTGGAGATCACCTTGCGCACGCCGGGGGCCATCGCCTGAAGTCGACGGCGCCATCGTCGGTGCGGGCACGGTGGTGCAGCCGCACGATCTGGTCAACGCTGCCGATGTCGGCGCGGTCATCGCCGTCAGCCCCGGGCTGAGGCCCGCACTGAGCGCGGCTGCGGCGAGTGGCCCGATCCCGCTACTGCCTGGCGAGGTGACACCCTCCGAGGTCATCGCTGCGTGCCGCAGGGTTTCCGAGTTGAAGCTGTTTCCGGCACAGCAGACGGGTGGCATCGGCATGCTCAGGGCGATGAGCGGGCCCTTAGCCGATGTCAGTTTCTGCCCGACCGGCGGTATCGATGCCGAGTCGGCCGCCGATTTCCTGGCGCTGCCGAACGTGGCCTGCGTCGGTGGATCATGGCTGGTGCCGCGCAGCGCTGTAGCGGCAGGTGATTGGGCGCCATCCGCATTCTGGCACGCAACGCGGCGACGCTTCGAAACAACGAGATCGATGCTGCACGGCGCCTGTGATCAGCGATGTTTCGGCAAGAGAGTTACGGAGTGGCATTCCAGGTAGCAGACCACCCGTTCGCGGCCGCGCCGGAGCGTACCAATGAACGAAATCCACGAAGGTGGTTGCCGGTTGTGATTCCGCGGCGGCTGACCTGGCGCCCATATGCGCGGATGACGTTGACCCGTGCGAGGCCAGCGTCGATACTTGTTACATCGACAACAACGAGCGGTGCCGGCCGCGTCGGCAGGATGCCAGGCGATCCGGACCCCGCATGGCGCAGCACGACGCTGCGTGGCAGGTGCCGGGGTGCGTGCCGGCCGCCCGACAGGGCCCGCAGCGGCCCGAGGCGGCGATGCATTCCCCTGCGGAGGATGGGCACGGATGGCCGATTTGACCGACTTTTCCGAGTCGAAGTGGGAAGACCTTCTCGACCTGATCGAGACCGGCAACGTCGTCCCAATCGTGGGCCGCAGGATGTCGCTGGTCGATGCCGGCGACGGCAGGACGCTGCCGATGCAGCAGGCGCTGGCCGAGCGGCTCGCCGCCGAGTTGGGCGTCGATCCGCTGCCCACCGGCTGGGGCCTCAACGAGCTGTACCTGTCGATCGCCAACAAGAGCAGTTTCTCGGCCGGCACCTTCCACCCCAAGCTCAGGCGCGTGCTGCAGAGCCTCAAACCGCAGCTCGAGCCGCTGCGCAAGATCGCCGAGATCGTGCACTTCAGGCTGTTCCTGAGCACGGCGATCGACGGCTTCCTTGAACAAGCGGTGCGCGAGGTGAGCGCCGCGCGCGGCGAGACGGTGGCAGCCTACACCTTCGCACCCGGCCACGTGGGGCCACGCCAGGCGCTGCTGCAACCCGGCGAGGTCTGTGTCTACAACCTGCTCGGCAGCCGTGAAACCTATCCGGACTGGGCGGTGACGGTCGAGTCGCTGGTGGAGTTCGTGCTCGCGCTGCAGAGCGAAAAGTACCGACCCCAGCAGCTCTTCGACGCGCTGCACGACCACCACATCCTGGCCATCGGCTGCCAGATCCCCGACTGGCTGGGCCGCTTCTTCCTGCGCTCGCTGCGCGGCGGGCCGATCGCCGATCAGCGCGAGGTCAACCTGCTGGTCGAAGACGCGCGCGACAACGACGTCGCCTTCGCGCAGTACCTGAACTCCTTCGGCCAGGAGTCGTACGTCGCGCCGGGCGACGCGTTCGCCTTCGTCAGCGAGCTGAACCGCCGCTGGAAGCAGCGGTTCGGCGACGCGCCGCCGCCGCTGCCGCCCGGCCCCGGCGGCGGGCCGGAGGAGGCCACCGAAGCGCCGGGCAAGGTGTTTATTAGCTACTGCCACGAGGACCGCGAAGCCGCGCAGCGCTTGTACGACCGCCTGCGCGCCAGCCATGTCGACGTCTGGAAGGACGATCGCGACGACGCGCTTGCCAAGGGCTCCGCCTGGGACCGCGAGATCGAGCGCAGGGTCGCCGACTGCGCGTGCTTCGTGCCGCTGGTGTCGCGGCACACCGGCGAGCGCACCGAGTCGTACTTCTGGAAGGAGTGGTACCTCGCGCTGGAGCGCTTCAAGATGATGAACCGCGACCTGAGGCGCTTCATCTTCCCGGTGCTGTGCGATGCCGGCGCGCAGTTGCCAGAGCAGTTCCGCGCCATGCAGGCGACCCAGCTCGCCGACACCGGCGACGTTGATGCGCTGGTCGCTAGCCTGCGCCAGGAGCAGCAGCGTCAGCGCAAGGGGGGCCGCTAGGCAAGCGCCGTGGACGAAGCCATCCACGTCGCCCTGTCGGCCGACCGGCCCTGGCCGGGCATGCGGCCGTACCGCGAGTCCGACGCGGGTTTCTTTTTCGGCCGGGACGCGGAGACCGCCGACCTGCAGGCGCGCGTCGAGCGCTCGATGTTGACCTTGCTCTACGGGCGCGGCGGCCTGGGCAAGACCTCGCTGGTGCGCGCTGGCATGGCGCCGCGGCTGGCCGGGCACGCCTACCTGCCGGTGTACCTGCGCCCGCGTGCGCTGCTCGCCGACGGCAGCGACCCGGTGGTCACGACCGCGCGCGCGATCGAGGCGGCCGCCAAGGCGGCCGGGGTCGAAGCCACGGCCGCGTTCGACGCGCCCTCGCTGTGGGAGCTCTTCCACCGCGACTCCTTCGGCCTGTGGGACAGCAGCAACCGGCTGGTCACGGCGGTGCTGGTGTTCGACCAGTTCGAGGAGATCTTCCAGCTCATCGACGACGAGCCGGCCGCCGCGCCGCGCGTTAAGGCGCTGCTGGACAACATCGCCGAACTGGTCGAGAACCGGCTGCCGGCGCGGCTGGCGGCGATGGATCTACCCGAAGGCGAGGCCTACCGCTTCGATATCGCGGCCAAGGACTACCGTGTGGTGCTGTCGTTCCGCGAGGACTACCTGCCTCAGGTGCGCAAGCTGCACGCGATCGTTCCAGCGGTCATCGAAAACCACGTGCGGCTCGAGCCGCTGAGCGGCCGGCAGGCACTGGAGGTCGTCGAGAAGGCGGGTGGCAGCCTCGTCGACCGCGAGGCGGCGAGAGCCCTCGTCGCCGGCGTGGGCAGGCCTGCCGGGCTGCTGCAGCGGCTTCTCGGACCGGCGCCGGCGGCCGCGGACACGACGCCGGACGCCTCGCTGGCCAACCTGGAGGTCGAACCGTCGATCCTATCGGTGGTCTGCTTCTACCTCAACGCCGAGCGCCGGCAGCGGGGCCAGTCCACCATCGACGTGGGGCTCGTGAAGCTGAAGAAGCCCGGGGACATCTTCGACGACTACTACCGCAAGGCGATGGCGGCGGTCGATCCGCAGGTACGGCAATTCGTCGAGACGCACCTGGTCACCTCTGACGGCGAGCGGGTGCTGTATCCGGTGAAGGCCGTTGAAGCCGAGCGAGGCGGCCTGCTGCGGGCGATCGCGCCGCTGCTCGACCAGGGCATCCTGCGCAAGGAGTGGTTCGCTGGTGAGCAGCGCCTGGAGATCAGCCACGACCTGTTGCTGCGGCCCATTCGCGAGGCGGCGGAGCAGGTGCGGGTCCTGACCGAGCGTCGAAGGCTGCGACGGCGCCTCTTGCTCGGCGCCGCGGCGACCTTCTTGACGACGGCGCTGCTGGGCTACTTCGTCCATGACAAGGTCCAGGACAGCTACGCCAGGCGCGTGGCGGCTCTCGAGGCAAAGCTCGTAACGCTTGTTCCGCTACATCCCGACTGGAAAGATGTCGAAGAGGAGCGAAACATCGCGTCGGCCTTGATCTATCTGGAGAACTGCAGGTCCGTTGGCTCGACTCTCGTGTCCAAGTTGCCAAAGTGGATCAAAGCGGTCTTGCCTACGGATGAGGTTGACCCCTGCGATCCCACCCTCTTCGCCGCGCTTGGACCAGAGTCCATCAAGCTCAGCGGTGTGGACGCATTGGGGCGACTGCTCGGGATGGCTGTGCGGGTTGGCGATGCCGACCATCCCATCACGGCGCGTGAAATGCGCATGACCGCCGTCGAGTATGTCCAACTCAAGATCGACCAAGGCCCCTACACGCCAGTTCAGCTTTCACCGCTGATGGCGGCTCTGCGCAAGACTGCCGGAGGGCTATGCGCGGGTGAGTACTGGGTCAGAAAGGACAAGAAGGTGAAGTGGTTCGAGGACCATGGGGGAGTTCCGGAGGAATGCAACTGAAGGGCGCCGCGGTGGGTGCCATTTCAAAGGGGGTAAACAATGTCGAGGTTATCTATTCTGGTGATGGCAATGTGGCTGGCGACGTCGGCGCATGCGGTCTGCTATCGGGACGGCAAGCCATATCCGACCGGCGCCGAGGTTGGTGGCTATGTGTGCCAGGCCGACGGAACCTGGCGGAAGAAATAGTCGTCGCAGGGCCAACGCGGCGCGGCAGAGCCAGCGCGCGCTTGACGGGCTGTCTGAATTTCTGCGTGCGGCGCTCGGAGAATTGTCCACGGCGGCGGGCGTCGCTTGCGACGGACGACCGACGCGGTGGGCAAGTCGGCGCCGCATTGTCATGCGGAGCTCTTGATCAATCTATCGCCGCAGGCGATCGCGAACTGGTTCATCGCTTCGCGCCACTCCTTGGCGGATCGGCCCCAGTTCCCTGAATCGGGGAGAGGCCCAATCTAGGGGCGTCCGCGCAGGGGTCATAGGGAATTCCCCGGGTGTGCCGCGGCTTTGATTCCACGACCCGAAACACGCGGCCCAGCAGCACCTATGCTCTCGCCGATGCGTCTGTTCTCGACCCGCTCGCGCCCGGTGCACCTCGGCCCCTTCCCGCTCGAGCGGCTGCCGCGTCGTACCGACCTGCCCGACCTGTCCGGCGTCGAGGCGATGCGCGCGCTGCCCTTCGACGACCCGAACCCGGAGTCGCTGGCGCATGCGATGTCGCGCTACATGGGCATGTTCGACCTGGTGCGCGATGGCCCGTTGCAGGCCGCGCCGGCCGAGATCCCCGACGACCCCGACGAGCGCGGTTGCCACCTGAAGGCCGCGGCCACCTACTTCGACGTGCAGATGGTCGGCCTATGCAAGCTGCCGCGCAGTGCCCTGCTGCCGCAGCCGATCCGCAACCCGATGGTCGCCGCTCTCGGCGAAGAACTCGAACGCAGCCAGCCGAAGAGTTTTGCCGCCGGCATGGACATGATCCTGGCCGATGTGCTGGATTCAGCGCGCGCTCAGCACGGCAGCATCGGCCACCACACGCATGCCATCGTGTTGCTGGTTCAGTATCCGCGCGACCCCGCGCCCGGCGAACGCGGCTGCGACTGGATCGCCGGAACGCAGGCCCAGCGCGCTGCCTTGCTGGCGGCGCAGACCGCCGTGCTGCTGTCGAGCTACCTGCGGCTGCTGGGCCACGAAGGCCGCGCACACTCGGCCACCTGCAGCGATGTCGATCTGAACCAGCTTGCCGTCGCCAGCGGCCTGGCCTTGGCCGACCTGCACAACCCCTACGTCGGCCGGCGCTATGGCCTGGCGGCCGTGAGCACCACGCTGGCCTTCACGCCCGACTTGCCGCTGGCCCAACCCGGTGCCGCCGCGGCCTGGCGTTCGCACGGCCCGGCATGGTGGCTGGGTTGGGGTGCGGCGAAGAATGCATTCAACGCCGAGCCCTATGCACGGCGCGAATTCAGGCTCGGCGCATTCCCGTTCGAGACGCTGAAGCGCCGTGACACACCCACCACCTTCATCGACCACGAGCGCGTGCCGCGTTTTCCGAAGCGCGCCGACTTCTTCGCCCGCGCGTTGTTCGGCGACCTCGGCAAGTCGGTGCAGGAACAGGCGAAGAACGCGCACTACGTGATGAAGAGCCCGATCGGCGCCTGCGCACGGCGTGCGCTCGGTGCCCTGCTGCTGCTGCAGTTCGGCGAGGCGCGCGGCCCCGTCTCGCCATCCACCGCCGACGCGCAACGCAACGCCGACAACCTGAAGGCCACGTCGTACTGGCTTGGCATCGACGCGGCCGGCATCTGCGCGGTGCCGCAATGGGCCTGGTATTCGCATGATGCCGGCGGCAACCCGCTGCCGGCGTACCACGCGAATGCGCTGAACCTGCTGGTCGACCAGGGCCACGAGACGATGGAAGGCGCCAGTGGCGACGATTGGATCAGCGTCGCGCAGAGCATGCGTGCCTACCTGCGGTTTTCGCTGCTGGGCGGCGTGGTGGCCGAGCAGATCCGCCGCCTGGGTTACAGCGCACGCGTGCATTCGGTGCTCGACGGCGACGTGCTGCAGCCGCCGCTGCTGCTGCTGTCGGGCCTGGGCGAGGTCAGCCGCATCGGCGAGGTAATCCTCAATCCCTTCCTCGGCCCGCGGTTGAAGAGCGGCAGCGTCACCACCGACCTGCCGATGGCCTGCGACAAGCCCATCGACTTCGGCCTGCAGCGCTTCTGCGAGAGCTGCAACAAGTGCGCGCGCGAATGCCCGAGCGGCGCGATCACCGCCGGGCCGAAGCTGATGTACAACGGCTACGAGATCTGGAAGAGCGACGCCGAAAAATGCGCGCGCTACCGCATCACCAACGCCGGCGGCGGCATGTGCGGGCGCTGCATGAAGACCTGCCCGTGGAACCTGGAAGGATTGTTCGCCGAAGCGCCGTTCCGCTGGGCCGCGACCCACGTTCCCGCGGCTGCGCCCTGGCTGGCGAAGCTGGACGATGCGCTCGGCCGCGGCTCGATCAACCCGGTGAAGAAGTGGTGGTGGGACATCGAGCTCGACCGCCAAAGCGGCCGCTATGTGCGTGCGGCAAGCACGCATGCGCGCGGGCTGAACCGTCAGCTGCAGCTGAAGTACGAAGACCAGGTGCTCGCGGTGTACCCGGCCGACCGCATGCCGCCGCCGGTGCCGGTGGCCTTTCCGGTGCAGCGCGAGCAAGGCATTGCGCGCTACCGCACGCTGCTCACGCCGCAGCAGCACCGCGAGCGCTTGGCCGCTGGCGATACCGCCGCGCTGGTGCCGCAGTTCACGCTGCCGGCCGGCGAGCCGCCGGTGTTCCCGGTGCTGCTGGCGCAGCGCGAGGACTTTGCAGGCGACATCGCGCGCTACGAGCTGCGCGCCGTCGACGGCGGCGAGCTGCCGGCCTTCGACGCCGGTGCGCACATCGATGTCGTCGTCGCACCGGAGTACCTGCGCCAGTTCAGCCTGGCCGGCGACCCGGCCGACCGCAGCCGCTGGGTGCTGGGCGTGCTGGCCGAAAGGCAGGGGCGCGGCGGTTCGGCGCTGATGCACCGCGCCTTCCGCGCCGGACGGCGCGTGTTCGTGTCGCGTCCGATCAACCACTTCCCGCTCGACGAGAGCGCGGCGCACACATTGCTGTTCGCCGGCGGCATCGGCATCACGCCGCTGCTGGCGATGGCCCACCGGCTGCATGCGTTGGGCCGGTCGTTCGAACTGCACTACAGCGCCGCGGCGCGCAGCCAGGCCGGTTTTGTCGACGATCTGCTGGCGGCACCGTGGGCGCCACAGGTGCGGCTGCACTTCAAGGACGAGGGCTGCCGCGCCGACCTGGGCCGGCTGCTGCCGCCGCATGCGCAGGGGTGGCAGCTCTACACCTGCGGCTCGCCGCGCTACATGGACGCGGTGTTCGCCGCCGCGGCCGCACGAGCCTGGCCGCCACAGGCGCTGCACCGTGAGTACTTCAGCCTGCCCGAGGACCCCGACCGCATCGACCGCGCGTTCGTGCTGAAGCTCGCACGCAGCGGCCGCAGCTTGGCCGTGCCGGCCGATCGCAGCCCGGTCGACGTGCTGGCCGACGTCGGCATCGTCGTGCCGACCAAGTGCAGCGACGGATTGTGCGGCATCTGCATCACGGCCTACGATGCGTCGGCCTCGGGCGAGGTCGAGCACCGCGACGTGATGCTCGGCGCTGCGCAGCGCCAACGTCAGCTGCTGCTGTGCTGCTCGCGCATGAAGAACCAAGGCGACACCCTGGTCGTCGATCTGTAGGAATCCTCACGAAGGACCTGCCGTAGCCCGGACATTCGTCCCCCTGCGCCAGCTTCGACGAGCCACTGGCGATGCTCGCCCAGTGCCACGACCGCGCCGCCGCCCAGGTCAGCACGCTGCGCCGCCTGCTCGCACACCTGACGGTGAATGGCGCAGGCGCCGCTGCGAGACTTCACGCTCGGCGAGTTGCTGGCCTGGGCGGCCGAGACCACGCCCGACCGCATCGCGCTGATTGCCCAACGTTCGACTTGAACGTCAGGCGACGGGCGCAGCCCGTTGACTTTCCGCTCGAAGCAAGGGTTTGCCGTCTGGATCATTCGTAGTGCGACCACATGCGCAGTACACGCACGGTGCGCTCTTACTTGAACACTTCGTAGACGACACGGTGTTGGATGTTGATTCGGCGCGAATAGGTTGCGTCGAGATCTCCCACGAGCTTCTTCAACGCTGGTGGATCCTGAATTGGATCGATGGCAAAGACCGCGAGAAGCCTTTGAGCCTTCGTCTGCAGCCCAGCAACCGAGAGTTTCGCGAACGCCGCCATCGCACCTGCAGAAGGCTCGGCAAGCCGGCGACGTCCAGACCCAGCTTGCGCAGTCGCCGCTCGAAATCAGGGCTGCCGTTGGCCGGATTCGTTCATTGTTTGGTCCTCAGGCGGCCAGCCAATTGTTCGATCTCGTCGCGGCTGGCTACGCCGCCGGCATGCACCACCTTGCCTTCGACCACAACGCCGGGCGTGCTCATCACGCCACAGCCCATGATGTCGCGCAGTACTTCGACCTTGCTCAGCGTGACGTTCACGCCTTGGCCTTGGCCTTGGCCACCTGCCCGATCAGCGCGATCGTGCTATTGCAGTTGGCACAACCGGTGTCGAGTGCCTTGATGTCCATGCAGTCTGCTTTGGAAGTGGAAACTCAGGCGGCCGATGCTGCCGTTTCGAGCAGCAGGGCGTGCATGCGCTCACGCTCCGCCAGGGTCGGCCAGGGCGCATCGGCCGCTGCGGGCACCGACTCGACCTGGCCCCGCGCGTCCACACGCACCACAGAGTAGGTCTCGTTGACCACGGCCCTGGGTTCTCCGTCTTGCAGCCGCACGTACCAGTCCGCCACGCGCAGGCACTGGCCGGCGAGCATCGGCGCCGCGGCCTCGTGGCGAACGAGTGCCACGTAGAGCGCGTGCGGCAGCGCGTGCACTCCGCCCGTGTCGTCGAACAGGAACACGTACGACGCGTGCTCGCCGTCGACCTGGCGCAGCGTGCGGCCCGAGGCATCGACACTGCCGTAAACCGGCGCAAAGCCGCCGCCGGGGGTGCGGAAGTTGGTGGTCTGGCCCTGATACAGCCGGGCCGCCACCCATTGCACCTGGCCCCCATAGGCATAGGCGCGCAGGTCGAACTTCATCGGCCGGGCATCGTCCTCGCCGTCGATCAAACGTTCTCCCGGTGGCACGATGGCCTGGGCCACGTAGTCCCCGGCCAGGACTTCCTGCCAGACCCGGCGCGTGATCTTGTCGCCGCGGTAGGCGGCTCGGCTGCCGTAGCCCGCGACCGGCTTGAAGAAAATGCCGCGGCGCGCTGCCCACAGGCGATCTGCAGCGTCTGTGGTCACGACCTCGGTGTGTGGCACGCTGTCCAGCAAGACCTGCCGGGTGGCTTCGGGCACGCCCAGCGCCTGTAACCGTGCTGCATCGCTGAACAACGCGAGGCGGCGCTTGTTGGCATACAGCGCGTGCGCCTGCGGATGCGGGGTCAAGACCACGCCGTGCTGCTCATAGGCTTCGCGCAGCGCGGCGCTGCCAGGCCGCTCGAGGTAGAAGTCGGTCAGGCGGTTGTAGACCAGGTCGATGGCCACGTCGCCATGCCGCAGCGCGCCTTCGTGCCATTGCGAGCGCACCCGGGTCGGCGATGAGCGCGCGCAGGCCGTGGCGCTCGAACAGCCGCTGGAAGAGCAGGAACTCCGGGTACAGGTACTGCTGCTCGGGTGTGTCGTCGACGATGGCGATGCTGCGCAGCGGACGCGAGTGACCCGCCAGGCGCCATTCGCGTCGGAACATGTCGACCAGCCGCTGCTCGAAGACCTCCACATGCGCCCGCGTGGGCACCATGGCGTCCATCGCCGCGCAGCAACTGCGCTGCGCCCGCGCCAGCACCGCGTTGAGCATCGCCCCGCCGGCGTTGGTGTTGATCTCGATGAGCCCGAGGCGCCCATGATCGAGGTGGAAATCGTAGCCGAAGAAGACACCTTGCACGCCGCTTGGCGCTGCACGCGCGATCGCCGGCGCGTCGGCCAGCACCTGCTCGCGGTAGGCCGGCAGTGCCACGACCGATTCGACCGCCCGCACCACCTGCGCGATGCGTTGCATCTGCGGCGCTGCCACGAACACCGGCTGCGCCGCGAAGACCGATGGGCAGCGCTCCCGGACCATCGCCGACAGACCCGGCTGGCCCAGCTCGGCATCGAGCGCGTGCGCCAGCGCATCGCGATCGAGGCTGAAGCAGAAGCAGTCGCGATTGAGCTGCTCGAGCGGCGAGACGGGAGTGTCGGTCATCGTCACGGTGGTGCTGCGGATGCTGCGGTCGCGATCACCCTCGCAGGATTTCGGGATCGGTGCGGCTGGCATTGCCTGGCATGCGTTCGGTGGCATTGCGCAGTCGCGTGAAGGGTGCAGCTTCGAAGCTCTTCACGGCCGCGCTGAGGTCCACGCCGTCGTCGCCAGCGCCGATGGCGATGCCAGCCAGGACGTAGGGCCATACCTTGCCGACGATCTAGCCCGGATATTTCACGCATAGCGTACTGGATGGATTTTCGGGCTGTCCCGGCGTCGTTTTTGGGCGTGAGGTGCACCGCATCGCTCATTCATTGACCTGCGGGTTGCAGTGCGCGGTGTTCGGTGCATGACAACCCCCACCCCGGCTTGGGTTGCGGGCCTTTTTTGTGTCATCGCGCGGGCCATGCGCTGTATGAAGTTCAAGGTGAGCGCAGCTGGCTCATCGCGTGCGCGAAGATCTCCGCGCTGGGCCAGTGCGAGGCCAGGTACAGCCGGATGCGCCGCGTGTTGCGCGTGATCACCGCGGCGACCTTGAGCAGCTTGATGCGCAAGGTATCGACCTGGGCCGACGCCAGCGCCGTGCCCTGCAAGGCCAGCGCGCGCAAGCGCTCGATGAGCACGTAGCCCAGTGCGGCCAGCAGCATGCGCAGCTGGTTGCTGCGCAGCACGTGGCAGCTCGTGCGCGTGGCGAACAGACCGACCTGTGCTTCCTTGATGCGGTTCTCGGCCTCGCCGCGCTGGCAGTACAGCTCGTCGTACAGCGTCTGCGCTTGTCCTTCGAGGTTGGTGACGATGAAGCGCGGATTGCAGCCCTGCTCGCCCCATTCGAGCCGCGTGATGACGCGCCGCTCGTGCGCCCAGCTCTGCGCGGCGTAGCTGAACTCGCCCACCCAGCGCTGCTTGGCGCCGCTTTGTTCGTACTGGTCCTTCATCGCCAGTTGCGCGTACTCGACCTGCGCCTCCAGGCGTGCGTTGCGCGCCAGACCGACGATGTAGTGCACGCCCGAGCGCTCGCACCAGTTGATGATGCGCTGGCGGCAAAAGCCCGAGTCGCCTCGGAAGATGATGCGCACGTCGGGCCACTGCTGACGCAGCCGGCGCACCAGCAGCTTCAGGATCGCCGCGGCATGCCGCGCGCCGTCGATGCAGCTGGGGCGCAGGTAGGCGCACAGCAGCTGCTGGCCGCAGAACACGTACAGCGGCAAGTAGCAGTAGCTGTCGTAGTAGCCGTGGAAGAAGCGGCCCTCTTGCTGGCCGTGCAGCGGGTTGTCGGTGGCGTCGAAGTCCAGCACCAGCTCTTCGGGCGCGGTCTTGAAGCTGGCGATGAACTGATCGACCAGCACTTGGTGCAAGCGCCACGCGGTGGCGCGGTCGGCCCACTTCTCCAGCCGGCACAGCGTGGGCGCGCTGGCGACCTCGCGGTCCACGCCCACTGCCGTTTGCATGGCCACGTCGCAGCGCAGCGCGCCGTGGTCGTTCAGGTCCTCCCAGCCCAGCGCCAGGCCGTACACGCGCTGGCGCAGCATGTCGCGCACGCCGTGCTTGATCAGCAGCGGGCTGCGCGGGTCGGCGATGCAGCGCGCGGCTGCTTCGAGCAAACCGAGCTTGCGATCGACCTCGCCCAGCAGCATCACCCCGCCATCGCTGGTCATGCTGCCGCCGTCGAAGCGGCCCTCCACGACGCGTCGGCCAAGACGGCCGAACTCGATCGTCCCCACGTCAACTTCTTCGGTACAGTTTGGCTTCGGCATTGCCCGCTCGTTCATCAAGATTCGACACCTCGATCAACGGGCACCCAAAGGGCAATGCCGTCCTCGTTTCTACGCAGATGCGTGAAATATCCGGGCTAGGCCCAATACTGTTCAGATAGAAGAATCTCGTTGATAATCCATGTCCGTCGAGACTTCGATGGGCATGGACGATGGCGAGAACGCGCAAGGCGTTGCCGGCGAGGGTTGACGTTGCGCACCTGATCAGCGCGGGGGTGCTGGCCAGCGTGTGTCCGAGGGCGTTGATCGAGGAAGTGCTGGCCGACACCGGCAAGGCCAGCCAGCGCGAGCGCCTGCTGCCGGCCCCGGCGGTGGTGTACTACGTGATGGCGCTGGCGCTGTGGCGCGAGGCGCCGCTGGAAGAAGTGCTGCGGGTGGTGTGCGAAGGCCTGCAGTGGCTCGGCGGCGGCGAGGCGGGCGCGGTGCAGGCCAGCAAGTCGGCGATCTCCCAGGCGCGCACCCGACTGGGGCCTGAGGTGATGCGCCGACTGGCCGAACGCGTGTTGCGCCCGCTGGCAACGCCTGGAGCGCCGGGGGCGTGGTACCGAGGCCTGCGTGTGATGGCCCTGGACGGCAGCTGCATGGACGTGGCCGATGAGGCGGCCAATGCCGAGTACTTTGGCTATCCGGGGGCCTCGCGCGGGCAGAGCGCCTTCCCGCAGGCCCGCTTGCTGGGCCTGGTGGAGTGCGGCACGCATGTGGTCACGGCCGCCGAGGTGGCGCCCTACGCGCGCAGCGAGCAGGCCATGGCCGCGCAGCTGCTGCCGGCCAAGCTGCAGCCGGACATGCTGGTGCTGGCCGACCGCAACTTCTACGGCTTCAAGCTATGGCAACTTGGCATGCGCCAGCGGCGCCAAGCTGGCCTGGCGGGTCAAGTCCAACCTGAAGCTGCCGGCCGAACAGCTGCTCAGCGACGGCTCGTACCTCAGCACCGTCTTCGACAGCCAGGACACCCGGCGCCGCGCGGGACAGAACGTGCGCGTCATCGACTACACACTGCAGGACTCGGCCACACCCCCGCAGGACAGCTACCGGCTGGTGACCAACCTCCTGGACCCGGCCGACGCACCGGCGCTGGAACTGGCCGCGCTGTATCACGAGCGCTGGGAGATCGAGGGCGTGTTCGACGAGTTCAAGACGCACCTGCGCGCCAACAGCACGGTGCTGCGCAGCAAGACGCCCGATCTGGTGCAGCAAGAGCTGTGGGGGCTGCTGCTGGCGCACTTCGCCATCCGTCAGCTGATGACGCAAGCCGCCTGGCCACGCGGGCTCGATCCCGACGCCTTGAGCTTCACGCACGCCGTGCGCGTGATCAAGCGCAAGATGCCGCAAGCCGCGGCCGTTCCCCCCTGAGCGCTTGACGGCATGGCGCGACGCGCTGCTCGAGCAGATCGCTCGCGGTCGTTGCGTCAGCAGCCGCGGGCGCTTCAACCCGCGCGGGGTCAAGCGCAAGATGAGCAACTTCAACGTCCGCCATCGCGGCGAACGGCTGCACCAGCGCCATCAGCCGATTCCGGCGCTACGTATCTGAACAGTATTGGGGCTAGGCCGTGGCGACGCAGGCAAAGGCAGCGTCGGGGCCGAAGGCGGCGGGACCGCGACTCATCTGCGGCCTTCGGGTGCCAGCATCGCTTGCGGTGCTGCAGGGGCCGCATTGTGGCCGCGCAGCAGCATCAGCGCGACGAAGGCCGCGAAGCCCAGGCCGGCCGTGACCCACAGCGCGCCGGCCTGCAGGCGATCCAGGATCAGGCCGAAAAGGAACGGCGCCAGCGCCTGCATCACCCGCGCAGGCATCATCAGCCAGCCCTGCCGAGCGCCGTAACCCTGTGGGCCGAACAGCACCAGCGGCAGCGTGCCCTTGGCAATGGTGAGGATGCCATTGCCCGCACCATGCAGCACGGCAAACAGCGGCGCCAGCACCGGCCCGCCCAGCAGCAGGGCCACGGCGCCCACCGGGTGGGCCAGCGCCGCCAGGCGCGCCGACAGCAGCGGATGCATGCGCCGCAGCAGGCCGAACTCGAGCAACCGGCCCGCGACCTGGGCGGGCCCGATCAAGGCCCCGACGGCGACCGCGACCGCGAGTGTGATGCCGGCCGCCTGCATCAGGCGCGGCAGGTGGGCGGCCATCGCGGTGCTGATGAACCAGGTGGCGGCAAAGACGAAGGCCAGCAAGAAGGTGGTGCGCGCCGCGGACTGCGTGGTGGGCGCCGGCGTCCGCCGCGGGCAGGCTCGGCGCGACGCGCGGGCGGGTCGGCAGGCGCCGGCGGCTGCGCAGCGGCACGCGGCAGCCAGGCGTTCAGCGGCAGTCCGACCAGCAGATGCAGGCCGGCCCACGCAAAACAAGCGCCGCGCCAACCGAAGCGCAGCTCCAGCCAGGCCGACAGCGGCCAGCCGACCGTGCTGGCGAAGCCGGCCATCAGCGTGATGCCGGTGATGGCATTGCGCGAGTTGTGGCCGTACAGGCGCACCAGCGCCGCGAAGGCGGCTTCGTACAAGCCGCTCCCCATCGCAACGCCCATCAAGGCCCAGGCCGCGAACAACGCAACGGCGCTGTCGGCCAGGCCCAGTGCCGCCAGGCCGGTGGCAAACAGCACGCTGGTGCCGATCAGCACCGGCCGGCCGCCGTGCCGGTCGATGAGGCGGCCGGTCCCGGGCCCGACGACGGCCGACACCACCAGCGACGCCGAGAAGGCGGCAAAGACCGTTGGTGTGGCGATGCCCAGATCACGCGCCATCGGCGCGGCCAGCATCGCCGGCAGGTAGTAGGACGAGGCCCAGGCCAGCGTCTGGGCCAGGCCCAGCGGAACCACGGCGCGGGCCTGCGCGCTCGTCTTCATGGTCGTGATCCAGTCATCCGCCTGTCAGGCCGGTGCCAACACCCGCGCCGCCGCGCTGCGGTTGACCAGCCAGCACAGCGACAGCATCACCGGCACCTCGACCAGCACGCCCACCACCGTGGCCAGCGCCGCACCCGAGTTCAGCCCGAACAGCGAGATCGCCACCGCCACCGCCAGCTCGAAGAAGTTGGAGGTGCCGATCAGGCAGGCCGGGCCGGCGATGTCGTGCGGCAGCTTCAACAGCTCTGGCGCCGGCCCAGCCGATGGCGAAAATGCCGTAACTCTGCAGCACCAGCGGCACCGCGATCATGGCGATGACCAGCGGCTTGCCGACGATGGTGCTGGCCTGGAAGCCGAACAGCAGCACCACCGTGGCGATCAGCCCCAGCACTGACCACGGTTTCAGTCGGGCCACGAAGTCGCCCACCGCGCGCGGCGAGCGTGTGGCGAGCACGTGGCGCGTGGCCATGCCGGCGAGCAGCGGCAGCACCACGTAGAGCACGGTGGACAGCACCAGCGTTTCCCAGGGCACGACGATGTGGGTGACCCCGAGCAGGAAGGCGGCGATCGGCGCGAACGCGACGACCATGATCAGGTCGTTCACCGACACCTGCACCAGCGTGTAGTTGGCGTCGCCCTTGACCAGCTGGCTCCACACGAAGACCATCGCGGTGCAAGGCGCCACACCCAGCAGGATCATGCCGGCGATGTACTCGCGCGCCGACTGCGGGTCGACCCAGGGCGCGAACACATGCTCGAAGAACAGCACGCCCAGCAGCGCCATCGTGAAGGGCTTGATCAGCCAATTGACCACCAGCGTCAGCACCAGCCCGCCCGGGCGACGGCCGACGTCCTTCACCGCCGACCAGTCGATCTGGATCATCATCGGGTAGATCATCACCCAGATGAACACGGCCACCACCAGGTTGACATGCGCGACTTCGAGCGCCGCGATGGCCTGGAAGGCGCCCGGCATGACCAACCCCAGGCCGACGCCGGCAAGCATGCCCAGGCCGACCCAGACGCTGAGGAACCGCTCGAACAGACCCATGGCCGTACCTTCAGTGGCGGCCGGGGGTCAGGCGAGTCGGCTCAATCGCCGACTCGCCCGTGCAGACGAACGGCAAGTTGCAGCGTCTAAAAACATGGTGGCTTCAGCAGCAGGAGTTCGATGCCTTGACGACAATGCCGACCGGCTTGCCGCGAGTCGTGGGCGCACAGCAGGGCGAGGCCGTCTCGACTTTGGGGCCTTCGCTGAAGACAGGGATGTTGCCGAGCGTGTGGAAGTGCTCCCAGGCAATGCCCTGTGGGTCAGTGACCCAGTGTTTTTCGCTGCGCGCATAGCAGCAGGTGGCCTCGCCTTCGTCAAGCAGCGCCATGTCGGCCGCCTTCGCGCGCGTCTTCAGTGCCGCCAATTCCTCGGCGTCGTCAGTCTGGAAGCCCATATGGTCGATGCCGGGCCTGGCGCCGCGAGTCGAGATCGCGAAGTTGAGGCGCGGGTCGTCGAGCATCCACTTGGCGTAGTCGCCCTCGATGCGCGCCGGCTCGGCGGCGAACAGCTGGGAATAGAAGGCGATGCTCTTGGCGAGGTCTTCGACATGCAGGTGGACGTGGAAGCGTTTCATGGTGGTCCTTCGGTTCAGCAGGAGGCGCGGCGCCTGGCGCCGCGGGGTGCACAGGGCTGGCCCATGCAGCAGTGGTCGGTGAGGTAGGCGAGCAGGTCGTTCATGCGGACCAGAGCCGGCCGATAGTGCAGCTTGCGGCCCTCGCGTTCGGCGCTGACCAGGCCGGCATGCATCAGTTCCTTCAAATGGAAGGACAGTGTCGAGTTCGGGATGTCGAGCATGGCCGACAGCGCCCCGGGTGTCATGCCCGCCGGGCCGGCACCCACCAGTGCACGGAACACGCGCAGGCGGGCTTCCTGGGCCAGAGCGGCAAGGGAAGTGACGGCGGCTTTCTCATCCACATTTCTAAGTTTATAGAACAATAGGCTGGAGTCAAGTCTCGTGCGGGGTTTGACGGTGTGATCTCCAAGAAGAGGCCGACGCTCAGCATCCGCTGCACCGCCTCGACACCCTCACCGTCGCCCAACTGTCAGCGGTGTTCAGGAACCGCGCCGATTCGGCGGTGAGGACGCGGCTGCGGTTTTTTGGGTTCGTCAAGGCTTGCGCCGGCGCTGACCTGAGATCGATCCCTGAACCGCGGCGGCGCACTTGAAGACCGTCGTCGCGCACAACTCTCGGACGCAGCGAAACCGGCTGGCCGGTCGATCCCCTCGGGGCGGCACCCTAGATCTTCTTGCGCGGACGGGAGATGCACCTCTCACCGGGCCTCGTCAGAATCTCCTGGAGCATGGGTGACGCGAACTTCGGCTTGTCATCCATGGTCGAGATCTGCTTCGCGCTCTCGTCGAGTACCAGTTCCGCCCACACTCGGCGGCGGGCTGCCTGCATGTCGGTCTTGTCGGTCATTGGCGACGGCCGGCACAGCCACTCCAGGTCCTTGCCGTCCAGGATGAATGCATAGTCGTTCATCGTCTCTTCCATGATCTCTTTGCGCTCGATTCGCTTGGTCGTCGCCTCAAACTGTTTCAGACCGACCCAGGCCCCTGACTCGGCCAGGAAGTCGCGGATCTCCGGGCTGGCGGACCGCTTTTTCGCTTCGCTGCTGAACGCTTTGCGATGCGAGATCGAGGCTTTCGCCTTGGTGTCGTCGAACTGCGTGGCGCTGTTCTCGTACCACCAGATGAGGCTCTGGTGCACAGCCACCAGCGCCTGGTCGCGATCCGTCTGGAGGTCTGTCGCGGCATTGAACGCCGCCTCAGCCAGGTTGTACTGCTTGCGGCTCAGGTAAATCATCGCCTGACGCACGCGGAGCGAGCCGATGAGCGCTTTTGGTCGGGGTGGGCGGCAATGAATCCTTCGATTTGCCTCGCGGCGTCGACATCTCGTGGATCGTCCGGCCTCGGGTTCAGCGGGATCTCTTCGAACCGGCTCGCGGCCAGTTGCGCATTGGAGTCAGCGACGATCTTCTTGACCTGCTCCTGCGTTGCACAGCCGGGTGCCGCCAGGATGAGCAGGAACATGCAGATGCCGCCAGCCACGCGGCTGACGGCACGCATCAACCCGTTGCCCGATCCGTTCATGTCCGTCCCCATTCTTAGTTTGCGCCTGAGCAGGCCGCCTCTGACAACCCGCCAAACACGGCCTGGAACTCCGGAGCGCTTGCATCCAGTTGAAGCTGGGTGAGATCGCCTCTAGCGACTGCGGCCACCAGTCCTGCCAATACGAACGGCAGTCCGCTCGCGTCCATGCTGCGACCCAGCTCGGCTTCGGCGCGCCGGATCCCGGCGGCCACCGTCTTGTCTACAGTGGCTTGCAGGGCGGCCTTCGTGGGCAACTTCTCCAACAACAGGACGCCGCGCTGCGCGACGGTTTGCAGTGTCTGGTCGACCACAGCCACGAGGGTGGCGCCGGCGACGAGTCCGTTGGTGCCCGACTGGATGCCGTTCAGCACGCCGCTCACCACGATCGACGCCAGTTCGTCGTCGAAGCGCGCGAAGAGCGCAGGGTTGCGCAGCACCGCATCCTGGGCGGCGCGCATCACGTCGGCCGCTTGCAGACCGGTGAGCGTTCTGGTCGTCACGAGCTCGGTCGCCGTCTTGGAGAACGCGACGATGATGTCGCCATAACGGGTGTCGGCGAGACTGGGGCGGTGGCCGAGTTGCTCCATCAGGCCACTGACCGTCGCGTTGGCAAGCGCCCTGCCATCGAAAGCACCCGCTGCGGAGACGGTCTGGAGGATTCTCCCCGCCAGCTCGAGCTGCGCACCGGGCTTGCCGCCGAGAAGCTCTGGATGCTCCGCGAGCGCGCCAAGCGCTTGCAGTACGACCTGCTCCACACCCTCGCGGCTTAGGCGTTGAGTGAGGCCCCTGTCGCCGAGCACATTCATGCCAGCGTCGATGAACTGCTTCAGCCGTTGCGCGCCTTCGACACCGGCGAGCAGCGAGCGGTCTCTCGCGGCCGCCCCGAGCGCCGCATCCGCGAGCCTGAACACCGTCTCTTTGGACAGGGTGGCCAGGTGCGGTCGGGCTGACAGCTCCTTGATGAGGGACACGGTGATCTCGCGCACCAGCGGATCGGCACCCTGCAGCAACTCCGTCCCATGCTTTTCGACCGAACTCAGCGTGGCGCGCAGCAGTTCTCCCCAATGGTCGTTGAAGAAGTTGCGGAAGTTCCCGCTGTTGTCCTTCACGATCGCAGCCGCACCGCGCAGCACGTCAGCCACGACCGCGCTGTACAGCTCGGCGCCGTCGGGAGCCAGTCGCTCGGCGGTGAGCAGCAAGCCCTTGCTGAACAGGAGCGGATAGCCCTGGCCATTGATGAGACCGGTCACGAAGTCATCTCCGGCCGCAGGATCGTCGCGTGCCGCAACGACGGCGGACAGCACGGCATCGAGCCATGGGGCGCCGCCGAGGGTGCCCCTGTTCTCCAGCAACCCATCGAGTGCTGCGCCCAGCGCATGCCTCAGCAGAGGGCTCCACTCGGTGAAGCTTTCCAGGTCGGGCTGCGCGAACCGGCCGACGATGCTTGTGACGAGATTGCGCGTGGGTTCGTGGCGGATCAAGCGCGACGCATTTTCGACCCCGAGCTCGCCGACCACGTCGGCGACCAGGAATGCGGTGCGCGTGACATAGCCGATCTCCCGCCTGTCCTTGCCCGACATGACGTAGAACGCGGCGAGCCGCACGTCCGGATCGTCGAGATTCAGAGCCGGCATGCGCTCCTTCAGCCCGCGTATGAACTCCGCCTCCAGGTCGATCTTGGTGACGCCGTCGCGCTCGGGAAAGAGGCGGGCAAACAAGGCCCGCACGTCGTCGCCCGGACCTTCGTTGTCCACCACGGCTGCGAGCTTCGCCAGATGGGGCCCCAGAGGATGGGGTACTACGTTCCTGGTTCTGTCCAGATACTCGCTGAGGGCCTTGAGTTTCTCTCCTGCGTTCAGAGCCGCGAACTGGATATCTGGTCTGGGAATGACGAGCGGGCCCGTCACCGCCTCTTTCTCCGCCATGAGGAGATCGAGCCGACCGGCCAGCTTGATGACGCCGTAGGCCACGGACATAACCAGCTCCAACGCGCCTACGCTGAGCATGCTGAGTCTCCTCGATCGGCGCGGTTCATATGCCAGGCGGACGGCTGGCCACCGGGTTCATTCGCAAGCCCCATGCTGCGGCGGAGAAGTGCTGCAACGGACATCGCTGCGCCAACCGCCGACGCTCGCCGCGGGCTGTCAGGGCTTAGCTGACTGGCCCCAGCGCTGTCCAGGTGTCGCTGCCCACGATACCGTTTACAGGCACGAGGCCCCGCTGTTTCTGGAACGCGGCGACCGCCACTTCGGTGCCGGCGCCGAAGTCGTTGTCCACAGCGATCATGAAGCCTTGACTCTGAAGAAGCCGCTGCAAGCCGCCGACTGCGTCGCCCTTGGAGCCACGGCGCAGCACGGGCCGATCCTTGGTGGGGGGGGCTTCGCCGGTTAGCACGAACCCCTCCAGCCGTGCGATCGCTGTCTTCGCCTTCGAAGTCAATGAACGGCGGTCGTCCAGCCCGTTCGTGCCACCGTTGATCAGCTTCGTCACCCGCACGACATCGTCTGCATCGCAAGCGGCGTTGATGCGCTTTTTCTTCCAGAATTCGCACGCAATCGTCAGCGACAGCACTGGTTCGGCTGCAAGTTCCGGGTGCTCCTCGAGCTCGACCTTGAGAGTCTTTCCCAGATCGCGGTAGTTGGCTCGACCGGTCAGTTGCAGCAGCCCGCGGCCCTTGTAGCGAGGCCCGTCGCCTGCTTGGTCGTTGCCGAGATCCTTGCGGTTCTCGTAGGCTTGCCCACTGGCGAATTCCTCGGTTGTGCGAAAGCCGGCGGATTCGTGGCAAGTCTGCGCAAGGAAATGCGCTATCCGCAGGCGGGTATCAATCGCGTACGCCTGCAGCGTCTTGGCCAGCACCTCGCCAACGGCAGTGATGATGGCGTTCTGCCGCTGGGCGTTGGCACCACTGAAATTCGGTGCAATCTCGCGCATGGTTTGCGCATCGACGTCGATCATCTCCGTCTCCTGTCGTCACCCCGGGCGACACAAGATGTCAGTATCGTGTCCGCCTGGCCGAACGTCCATCCCCAAGACTGTCTACTGCCCAGTGCCAGGCGCCGTTCGGCAGACGCTCAAGGCAATTCGAAGTCTTCCTCGAATGGCTTGATCCCAGCCTGAGAGAACAAGGCAGGCCCCAGTTCGGAGGTCGCCACGGTGGCGCAGGACAAGTTCGCGACGCGCTTGCCGGACCTTTCAACGACCACGCCGGACTTGGTGCCCCAGCCTTGCCCGACAGCGGTGTAGACGACGTACCGGTAAGGACGCTTCTCGAAAGCCAGGAAGGCGCCGCCGCCACCAGAGAACGCTACGGTGCCGCCCCGCGTGACGGCGCGCCAATCGCTTCCTGCGGGCGGATAGGCAAGCTCCACGCGCGACGGCTGGCCGAAACGGTATTGGATGGTCCCCGTCGTCTCCGTGAGGTTGCCCGAGGCGCAGACGCTGAGCTCTTTCGCCCCGACCCCGCACGAAAACACTGCGCGCTGCGGCGCGGGGCACATACCGGACTCGGCGCGTGCATCAACGGGCGTCAGCCCGACTCCCACGGCCGCAGCACCGTAGGTCGCCAGCATGCACGCCCGCCTGTAGGTCTCCATGCCCGACATTGTCGGCCATCAGCATGGCTTTTGTGGCCCGAACCGCCCTTTGTCACCCCAGTCTGGGTCGATGTCCGCGTCGGCCAAGCTGATACGTCCGAATCGGCGTACGGATGAAATTGACAATCCCCTTCGTGCGTCGGTTCGCGTGGGTGTCGAAGCTGCGGGACTGCTCAGGGAAACCCCGGCGACGCACCTTGGCCCGCCAGTACTGTCCCCGCTTCTCGAAAGTTGCAACCGCTGCCTCCTCGTGCCGGTGATCGCGAGTGCTTGTCCCGCTTCCGGTCACTGTCCCAGAATTGTCCCAAACTCTGGCCTGGACAAGAAAAAAGCACCTGGCATCGTTGCCAAGTGCTTGACTTCTTTGGTGGGCGGTGCAGGGTTCGAACCTGCGACCCCTGCCGTGTGAAGGCAGTGCTCTACCGCTGAGCTAACCGCCCGGATGCGGTGTCCGGAAAAGCGCGAGATTATGCCAGATCAGCCTGCCACAGCAGCTTGCCGCGGCTGGCCTTGTCGATGTCGGCCAGCACCGCGCGGTGCGCGGCCAGTTCCTCGTCGCTGGGCTCGCTGACCGGCAGCTCGAAGGCCGACAGGTCGATATGCTCGATCGCACCGCTGGCGTCGCGCGCCTCGCCCTCGTCGATGACCAGCGAGCCCTGGCCGCGCGTCATGCAGATGTAGACCTCGGCCAGCAGCCCGGCGTCGAGCAGCGCGCCGTGCAGCGTGCGGTTGGAGTTGTCCACCTCCAGCCGCTTGCACAGCGCATCGAGCGAGTTGCTCTTGCCCGGGAACATCTCGCGCGCCATCAGCAGGCTGTCGGTGACCTGCGCCACCTGCGTGGCCACGCGGGCGCGGCCGCAGCGCTCGAGTTCCTTGTCGAGGAAGCCGATGTCGAAGGCGGCGTTGTGGATCACGATCTCGGCGCCGGCCAGGTAGTCCATCAGTTCGTCGGCCACCGCCTCGAACAGCGGCTTGTCGGCCAGGAACTCCTCGGTCAGGCCGTGCACGCGCAGCGCGTCCGGGTGGCTGGGGCGCTGCGGGTTCAGGTAGTAGTGGCGGTTGTCGCCGGTCAGGCGCCGGCCGACCATCTCGACGCAGCCGATCTCGACGATGCGGTCGCCGCCCTCGGCATTCAGGCCGGTGGTCTCGGTGTCCAGGAAGATCTGTCTCATCGCGCCGATTGTGCCCGGCTCGCCCACCACCACATCCACGCGCCGATGGCGATCATCGGCAGGCTCAGCCACTGGCCCTGGCTCAGGTCGAAGGCGCGCAGGCCGAGGAAGCTGTCGGGCTCGCGGAAGAACTCGGCGATGAAGCGGAAGACGCCGTAGCCGATGAGGAAAGCGCCCGACACCTGCCCCGTCTGCCGCGGCTTGCTGGCATACCACCACAGCAGCACGAACAGCAGCAGGCCTTCCAGCGCAAACTGGTACAGCTGCGACGGGTGGCGCGGGATGTCGCTGCCCGACTGCGGGAAGACCATCGCCCAGGGCAGCGAGGGGTCGGCCGCGCGGCCCCACAGCTCGCCGTTGATGAAGTTGCCGATGCGCCCCGAGGCCAGCCCGGTGGGCACGCAGGGCGCGATCACGTCGGTCACCTGCAGGAAGGTGCGGCCGCGCTTGCGCGCGAACAGCGCCATCGCCGCCAGCACGCCCAGCAGCCCGCCGTGGAAGGACATGCCGCCCTGCCACACCGCCAGCACCTCCAGCGGGTGCGCGGCGTAGTAGCGCCGGCTTGTAGAACAGCGCATAGCCGATGCGCCCGCCGAGCACCACGCCGACCACGCCGTAGAACAGCAGGTCCTCGACGTCGCGGCGCGTCCAGCCGGCCTCGGCCAGCCAGGGGTAGCGCACGCGCCGCGCGCGCCAGCCACAGGAACAGGCCGAAGGCGACCAGGTAGGTCAGCCCGTACCAGTGGATCTGCACGGGCCCGATCGCGAGGGCGACCGGGTCGAACTGGGGATGCACCAGCATCAGCGGGCTCCGGCTTTGCGCGAAGGCCGCGATTGTCGCCTGCTGCGCGCGCACATGGTCGACGAAGCGCTGCACCACCGGCGGCGGGCTCTCGCGCCACACCAGGCTGGTCTCGCACTGCAGCGACGCGTCGGCCAGCGGCCGGTAGACCACGCCGGGCCGCTGCAGCTGCATCACCGACGCCGGCACCCAGGCCAGCCCCATGCCGCTGGACACCAGGTTGACCAGCGTCTGCATCTGGATCGCCTCCTGCGCGATGTGCGGCGTGGCGCCGTGCGCGCGGTAGAAGCCCAGCACCGCGTCGTACAGCGACGGCGCGATGGCGCGCGGAAAGATCAGCAGCGGCTCGGCGGCGATGCGCGCGAAACGCCAGCCGGCGCCCGGCCGCCGCCGGATGCGACTGCGGCAGCGCCAGCACCATCGGCTCGAGCAGCGCGGCCCAGGCGGCAAAGCCCGGCGGCGCCGCGCCGGGCGCGTGCAGCACGAAGCCGGCGTCGATCTCGTCCGCGTCGAAGGCGGCCAGCTGCACGTCCAGCGTGGCCTCGCGCAGCTGCAGCGCCACGTCGGGATGCGTGTCGCGAAAGCCGCTCAGCCACACCGGCAGCGGGCCGTAGGCGATGCTCGACACGAAGGCCAGGCGCAGCCGCCCGGCCCGGCCCGCCGCGGCCGCCTGCGCCACGCGCGGCAGCTCCTCGGCCTCGGCCAGCATGCGGCGCACGCGCGGCAGCAGCGCCGCGCCGGCCGGGCTCAGCGCCACGCGGCGCTGCGTGCGCTGGAACAGCTCGGCGCCGAGTTCGCGCTCCAGGCCCTGGATCGCCAGGCTCAGCGGCGGCTGCGTCATGTGCAGCCGCTGCGCGGCGCGGCTGAAGTGCAGCTCCTCGGCCACGGCGATGAACTGGCGCAGCGTGCGCAGTTCGATCATTGATATGTCTGAAGGGATCAATTCGACCTCAATAATATATTGGACGATGCACTCGCGCGGACCGCGATACTGCGCGCCTCGCCAGCAGACAAAGGTCCCGCCATGAGCTCCAACCGCCGCTCGAAGAACATCACCGAAGGCGTGGCGCGCGCGCCCAACCGCTCGATGTACTACGCGATGGGCTACACCGAAGGCGACTTCGGCAAGCCGATGATCGGCGTGGCCAACGGCCATTCGACGATCACGCCCTGCAACTCCGGCCTGCAGCGCCTGGCCGACGCGGCGGTCATCGGCCTGAAGGAGGCCGGCGCCAACCCGCAGATCTTCGGCACGCCGACCATCAGCGACGGCATGGCCATGGGCACCGAGGGCATGAAGTACAGCCTGGTGTCGCGCGAGGTCATCGCCGACTGCGTCGAGACCTGCGTCGGCGGCCAGTGGATGGACGGCGTGATGGTCATCGGCGGCTGCGACAAGAACATGCCCGGCGGCATGATGGGCATGCTGCGCGCCAACGTGCCGTCGATCTACATCTACGGCGGCACCATCCTGCCGGGCCGCTACAAGGGCCAGGACCTGAACATCGTCAGCGTGTTCGAGGCGGTGGGCCAGTTCAGCGCCGGCAACATGAGCGAGGAAGACTTCTGCCAGATCGAGCGCCACGCCATCCCGGGCAGCGGCTCCTGCGGCGGCATGTACACCGCCAACACCATGAGTTCGGCCTTCGAGGCGCTGGGCCTGAGCCTGCCCTATGCGTCGACGATGGCCAACGTCGAGGGCGAGATCGTCGCGCATGGTCGAGCGCGCCGCCAAGGTGCTGGTCGAAGCCGTCAAGGCCGACATCAAGCCGCGCGACATCGTCACCAAGAAGGCGATCGAGAACGCGGTGGCGGTGATCATGGCCACCGGCGGCTCGACCAACGCGGTGCTGCACTTCCTGGCCATCGCCCACGCCGCCGAGGTCGAGTGGACCATCGACGACTTCGAGCGCGTGCGCCAGCGCACCCCGGTGCTGTGCGACCTGAAGCCCAGCGGCCAGTACCTGGCGGTGGACCTGCACCGCGCCGGCGGCATCCCGGCGGTGATGAAGGAACTGCTGAAGGCCGGCCTGCTGCACGGCGACTGCATGACCATCACCGGCAAGACGGTGGCGCAGAACCTGGCCGACGTGCCCGCCGCTGTCGGCCGAACAGAAGGTGATCCGCCCGGTGAGCGACCCGATCTACGCGCAGGGCCACCTGGCCATCCTGCGCGGCAACCTCGTCCCCGAGGGCTGCGTGGCCAAGATCACCGGGCTGAAGAACCCGGTCATCACCGGCCCGGCGCGCGTCTTCGACGACGAGCAGTCGGCGCTGGCGGCGATCATGGCCAAGAAGATCGTGCCCGGCGACGTGATGGTGCTGCGCTACCTGGGCCCGAAGGGCGGCCCGGGCATGCCGGAGATGCTGGCGCCCACCGGCGCGCTGATCGGCCAGGGCCTGGGCGAAAGCGTGGGCCTGATCACCGACGGGCGCTTTTCCGGCGGCACCTGGGGCATGGTGGTCGGCCACGTGGCGCCCGAGGCCTACGAGGGCGGCAACATCGCGCTGATCCAGGAAGGCGACGCCATCACCATCGACGCGCACCAGCTGCTGCTGCAGCTGAACGTCGACGACGCCGAACTGGCGCGCCGCCGCGCGGCCTGGAAGAAGCCGGCGCCGCGCTACACCCGCG
The DNA here is from genome assembly GCA_963818005.1 of uncultured Pseudomonadota bacterium. GTDB lineage: Bacteria > Pseudomonadota > Gammaproteobacteria > Burkholderiales > Burkholderiaceae_C > Rubrivivax. The sequence goes on along the minus strand of CAWFQP010000007.1, from coordinate 25,776 downwards.
GCGTGCTCGCCAAGTTCGCGAAGAACGCCAGCAGCGCCAGCAGCGGCGCGGTGCTCGACAAGTTCGACTGAAGGCGGCTGTCGCTCAGCGCCGGCCGACGTCGTCGGCAGTGGCCGTGGTCGGGTCCTTGGCGGCGCGCTTGCCGGCGTCCGAGGCCGGGAACGCATTGGCGCGGCGCGCCTTGCGGTCGCGGCGCGTGCCCAGGCCCAGCGCTTCCAGGTTGCGGTTGCGCCGCTCGGCCTTGGTCTGTTCCATCTTGTCCATGGCGCGGCGCTGCGTCAGGCCGATCGAATCGGCAAAAGCCCACCAAGCGGTCGCCAGGCCGAAGGGCAGCAGCACCACCCACCAGGACCAGGTCGCGACCGGGCCGAACTCGGCCAGCTTCATCGCCAGCAGCAGGATGCCCAGGATCAGGAAGGCCATTGCGTCTCCATGGCGCCATGCGGTGCCCGGAGGGCAGCGGCGCAAGTCGCGCTTTTACAATGCGAGCGGTCACTGTAGCGGAACGAGCCCGTTCCAAACGCAAAGGAAATCATGAATGCACCGCATGCGCTGCCCTTGCTGGCCGCGCTGGTCGCGACCCAGGGCGCCTGGGCCAGCCCCGAACTGGCCCAACAGAAGACCTGCATGGCCTGCCATGCGATGGACCGCAAGATCGTCGGGCCGTCCTACAAGGACGTGGCCGCCAAGTACGCCGGCCAGAAGCAGGCCGCGGCCATGCTGGCCGAGAAGATCATCAAGGGCGGCACGGGCGTCTGGGGCCCGGTGCCGATGCCGGCCAACCCGAAGGTCAGCCCGGCCGAGGCGCTGAAGCTGGCGCAGTGGGTGCTGAGCCAGAAGTAGTGCCAGGCAGCGCGCATCAGCAGGCCTGGCCCAACTGCTCGAGGATCGCCGGGTTCTGCGGCACGCCCACATCGCTTCGCGATATGAGCGACCCCGAACCTCTCGTCGCGGCTGACGCCGCGCGGCGCTTGGCGGCGCCGCCTGGATCAGTAGGCCTGGCCCAACTGCTCCAGGATGGCAGGATTCTCCAGCGTGCTGGTGTCCTGCGTGATCGTCTCGCCCTTGGCCAGCGAGCGCAGCAGGCGGCGCATGATCTTGCCCGAGCGCGTCTTCGGCAGGTTGTCGCCGAAGCGGATGTCCTTGGGCTTGGCGATCGGGCCGATCTCCTTGGCCACCCAGTTGCGCAACTCGTTGGCGATCTTCTTGGCCTCGTCGCCGCTGGGGCGCGCACGCTTCAGCACGACGAAGGCGCAGACCGCCTCGCCGGTGGTCTCGTCGGGGCGGCCCACCACCGCCGCTTCGGCCACCAGTTCGGTGCAGCTGACCAGCGCCGATTCGATCTCCATCGTGCCCATGCGGTGGCCGCTGACGTTGAGCACGTCGTCGATGCGGCCGGTGATGGTGAAGTAGCCGGTCTTCGCGTCGCGGATCGCGCCGTCGCCGGCCAGGTAGTACTTGCCCTGGAAGTCCTCGGGGTAGTAGCTCTTCTTGAAGCGCTCCGGGTCGCCCCAGATGGTGCGGATCATGCTGGGCCACGGCTTCTTCACCACCAGGATGCCGCCCTGCCCCCACGGCACGTCCTTGCCGGTCTCGTCGACCACCGCGGCCATGATGCCCGGGAAGGGCAGCGTGCACGAGCCCGGCACCAGCGGCGTGGCGCCCGGCAGCGGCGTGATCATGTGGCCGCCGGTCTCGGTCTGCCAGAAGGTGTCGACGACCGGGCAGCGGCCGCCGCCGACGTGCTTGTAGTACCACTCCCAGGCGGCCGGGTTGATGGGCTCGCCCACCGTGCCCAGGATGCGCAGGCTGGACAGGTCGTACTTGCTTCGGGTGCACCGCCTCGTTGCCCTCGGCGATCTTGATCAGCGAGCGGATCGCCGTCGGCGCGGTGTAGAACACGCTGACCTTGTGCGTCTGGATCGTCTTCCAGAAGCGGCCGCCGTCCGGGTAGGTGGGCACGCCTTCGAACACCACCTCGGTGGCGCCCAGCGCCAGCGGGCCGTAGGTGATGTAGGTGTGGCCGGTGACCCAGCCGATGTCGGCGGTGCACCAGAAGACGTCGTCGTCCTTCAGGTCGAAGGTCCACTTGGTGGTCAGCGCCGCATGCAGCAGGTAGCCGCCGGTGCTGTGCTGCACGCCCTTGGGCTTGCCGGTGGAGCCGCTGGTGTACAGCAGGAACAGCGGGTGCTCGGCGCCCACCCATTCGGGTTCGCAGGTGGTGGGCTGGCTGGCGCATCAGCTCGTGCAGCCAGCGGTCGCGCGACGGCTCCCAGGCGATCTTGCCGCCGGTGCGCTGGTAGACCACCACGTTCTTCAGGCTCTCGCAGCCGCCCAGCGCGATGGCCTCGTCGACGATGGCCTTCAGCGGCAGCTGCTTGCCGCCGCGCAGCTGCTCGTCGGCGGTGATGATCGCCACCGCGCCGGCGTCCTGCACGCGGTCGCGCACCGACTGCGCCGAGAAGCCGCCGAAGACCACCGAGTGGATGGCGCCGATGCGCGCGCAGGCCTGCATCGCCACCACGCCCTCGATGCTCATCGACATGTAGATGACGACGCGGTCGCCCTTCTTGATGCCCAGCGACTTCAGGCCGTTGGCCAGCTGGCAGGTGCGTTCCAGCAGCTGCTTGTAGGTGACGCGTGTCACCTTGCCGTCGTCGGCCTCGAAGATGATCGCGACCTTGTCGCCCTTGCCGGCTTCGACGTTGCGGTCCAGGCAGTTGTAGGACACGTTCAGCGTGCCGTCCTCGAACCACTTGAAGAACGGCGCCTGGCTCTCGTCGAGCACCTTGGTGAACGGCGTCTTCCAGCTGACGAACTCGCGCGCCAGGCCGGCCCAGTAGCCTTCGTAGTCGGCCTCGGCCTTGTCGCAAAGCGCCTGGTAGGCGGCCATGCCGGAGACGTAGGCGCCCTTCATCGACGCCTCGCTCGGCGGATAGACCTTCAACGCGGTGGGGGCCTGGGAATCGGACATGCGGGTCTCCTGGGGTGTTATGGCGATGACAGGCGCAAAGGTAAGGCGCCGCTCTGACTGATGCCTTACTGTGCCCTCGCGGCCAGGCGCAAATGGTCCCGCAACTACAATTTGCGGCAATCGGGCTATCCCGAAGAATCCACCCCACAGGCATCCATGGCCAACCCACCGACACCCGTCCCAGCACCCGACTGCCCCCGCTGCCCAACCTGATCTTCGCCAGCCGCTGGCTGCAGCTGCCGCTGTACCTGGGGCTGATCCTGGCGCAGGCGGTGTATGTCTTCCACTTCTGGGTCGAGCTGTCGCACCTGATCGAGGCGGCCTTCGGCAACACCGGCGCGCTGGACAAGCTGGTCACCAGCATCGGCTACAAGAGCACGGTCGACGGTCACCAGCCTGAACGAGACCATCATCATGCTGGTGGTGCTGGCGCTGATCGACGTGGTCATGATCAGCAACCTGCTGATCATGGTCATCGTCGGCGGCTACGAGACCTTCGTCTCGCGCATGAACCTGGAAAGCCACCCCGACCAGCCCGAATGGCTGAGCCACGTCAACGCCTCGGTGCTGAAGGTCAAGCTGGCCACCGCCATCATCGGCATCAGCTCGATCCACCTGCTCAAGACCTTCATCAACGCCGAGAACTACAGCGAGAAGGTGCTGCTGTGGCAGACGCTGATCCACGTCACCTTCCTGCTGTCGGCGCTGGCCATCGCCGCCACCGACCGGCTGATGCCGCACGCCAAGCGCGGCAGCGATCACTGAAGTGACGCTGCTGCTGTTCATCGCCGGGCTGGTGGCGCTGGTCGCCGGCGCCGAACTGCTGGTGCGCGGCGCGTCGAAGCTGGCGCTGTCCTTCGGCATCTCGCCGCTGGTGGTGGGCTGACGATCGTCGCCTTCGGCACCAGCGCACCCGAAGTGGCGGTGTCGGTGGGCGCGGTGCTGGGCGGCAAGACCGACATCGCCATCGGCAACGTGGTCGGCAGCAACATCTTCAACGTGCTCTTCATCCTGGGGCTGTCGGCGCTGATCACGCCGCTGGTGGTCAACATCCAGCTCGATCCGGCAGGAGGTGCCGATCATGATCGGCGCGTCGCTGCTGCTGCTGGCGCTGGCGCTCGACGGCCGGCTCGGCCTGATCGACAGCGCGCTGCTGTTCGGGCTGCTGCTGGCCTACACCGTGTTCCTGGTGCGCCAGTCGCGCGCCGAGACGCAGGCGGCGCGCGACGAGTACGCCGCCGAGTCCAAGCCGCAGCGCGCCCGGCGCCTGGGACGCGCGGCTGCCGGTGCAACTGGTGCTGATCGCCGTCGGCCTGGGCCTGCTGGTGCTCGGCTCCGACTGGCTGGTGTCCTCGGCCATCGTCTTTGCCAAGGCGCTGGGCGTCAGCGACCTGGTCATCGGCCTGACCATCGTCGCCGCCGGCACGTCGATGCCCGAGGTGGCCACATCGATCACGGCCGCGATCAAGGGCGAGCGCGACATCGCCGTCGGCAACGTGGTCGGCAGCAACACCTTCAACATCCTTGGCTGCCTGGGCATCTCGGGTCTGGTGGCTGGCCCGACGGGGCTGGTGATACCGCCGTCGGTGCTGAACTTCGACCTCTGGGTGATGATCGCCGTGGCGCTGGCCTGCCTGCCGGTGTTCCTGACCGGGCGCGAGATCGCGCGCTGGGAAGGCGGCGTGTTCCTGCTGTACTACGTGGCCTACGTCGCCTACCTGATCCTGGCGGCGCAACAGCACGACGCACTGGGCAGCTTCTCCAGCGTGATGCTCAGCTTCGTGATCCCGATCACCGTGGTCACGCTGGTGGTGATGTCGCTGCGTCCGGCGCAAGGCGGCGGCCGTCGCGCTGAGGCCGGCTCAGGGCTGCGGCTGATCGGGCGGCACCGGCGCCTTCGACGGCACGCGCAGGTGCAGCGCCGCCTTGGCCAGCAGGTTGGCCGACACCGGCGCGGTGACGAACAGGAACAGCGCGATCAGCAGCTCGTGCAGCAGCCAGGCACCCTCGCAGCCCAGTGCGATCACCATGCTGGCCAGCAGCACGCCACCCACGCCCAGCGTCGTGGCCTTGGTCGGCGCATGCAGGCGCATGTAGAAGTCCTTGAAGCGCAGCATGCCGATCGCGCCGATCAGCGTGAACAGGCCGCCGACGACCAGCAGCGCCGCGATCAGCGCCTGCCAGGCCCAGTGCAGGGTGTCGAAGTCCATCGCCGCGCTCACTCGATGACGTCGCCGCGCGCCAGGTAGCGCGCCAGCGCCACGGTGGCCACGAAGCCGAGCAACGCGATCAGCAGCGCCGCCTCGAAGAACAGCTGGGTGCCCTGGCGCAGGCCGAGCAGCACCACCAGCGCGACGATGTTGACGTACATGGTGTCCAGCGCCAGCACGCGGTCCGGCAGCTCGGGGCCGCGCAGCAGCCGCCACGCGCACAGCAGCAGCGCCGCGCCCACCGCGAGCAGCGCGAAGTCCAGGGCCCATTCGACGATCATGTGTCGACTCCTTCGAAGATGCGGCACAGCGGCCGCTCATAGCGTTGCCGGATCTGCGCCACCAGCGCGGCCGTGTCATCGCAGTCGAGCGCGTGGATCAGGATCGTCGCGGCGCGCCTCGTCGACCACGCAGGACACGGTGCCGGGGGTGATGGTGATGATCGTCGCCAGCAGCGTCACCGCCGTCGGGTGCGTGGCCGTCAGCGGCAAGCTCCACCCAGGCCGGCTGCGGCTCGGCCCGCGGGTCCAGCGCCAAGGCGCGCCACCGTCAGGTTCGACACCACGATGTCCCACAGCACCACGCCCGTCAGGCGCAGCATCGTGCCGAGCGAGCGCACGCGCACGCTGTCGCCGAGGAAGCCATGCGCCAGGCGCGGCACCGCCAGCGCCAGCACGATGCGCCCACAGCAGCTGCGCCGGCGCCAGGCTGCGCTGCAGCAGCAGCCAGGCCAGGCCCAGCACCAGCGACAGCACCGGGTGCGGCAGCCAGCCGGGACGGGCTGCGCGGATCGCCCTCGGGGCCGGTCATCGCGCCCCCCCACTGCCCGGGGTGCCGCGGTAGGGCCGCGTGCTTTGGGTGGCCTCGCCCTGCGGCCCCAGACACCGCGCGGGCATAGGCGGCACGGTCGAGCAGCTGGGCCGCGGCGCGGCGGTGTAGCGCTGGATCGGTGCCGCCAGCAGGCTCATCAGCACACTCGCACCCAGCAGCCACAGCGCGGCGCCGACCAGCGACGCGCTGGCCCCCGACGCGCCGCTGCGCGGCAGCGCCTGGTTGACGTTCCAGAACAGCACCGAGCCGGCGCGCGCCAGCCCCACCAGCGCGAGGAAGCCCGCACCCAGCACCACCGCCCACACCGTGGCCTGCAGCGCATGGGCGCTGGAGGCCTGCAGGATCATCAGCTTGCCGATGAAGCCGGACAGCGGCGGCAGACCGGCCACCGAGGCCGCCGCCAGCAGCAGCATCAGCCCGAGCAGCGCCGGCTGCGCCACCGGCGAGGCCGACACCAGCCGGTCGGCGGCGTCGCCGCGCTGCGCCGCCACCAGCTCGGTCAGCAGGAACAGCCCGGCCACGACCAGCGTGCTGTGCGCCATGTAGTACAGCGCCGCGCCCCAGGCCGCGGTGCTGAACAGTCCCAGCGCGGCCAGCACCGTGCCCACCGAGGCCACCGTCAGCCAGGCCACCAGACGCTGCAGCGTCTGCGCCGCCAGCGCGCCCAGCGCGCCCGCCAGGCAGGTGGCCAGGGCCAGCGGCAGCAGCACGGGCGCGGCCGTGTAGGCCGAGTCGCCGGCCGCGGCGCCGAAGACCACGCCGTGCACGCGCAGGATGGCGTAGACGCCGACCTTGGTCATGATGGCGAACAGCGCCGCCACCGGCGCGCGTGGCCGCGGCGTAGGTGGCCGGCAGCCACATCGACAGCGGCAGCAGCGCCGCCTTGAAGCCGAACACCACCAGCAGCAGCATGGCCGCCGCCTGCAGCAGCGCCGCATCGGGCCCGGCCACGCGCGGCACGCGCAGCGCCAGGTCGGCCAGGTTGAGCGTGCCGGTGCCGGCATAGAGCAAGCGCCATGCCGACCAGGAACAGCGCCGAGGCCGCCAGGTTCAGCACCACGTAGTGCACGCCGACCGCGCAGCCGCTCGGCCCCCAGGCCGTGCACCACCAGCACGTAGCTGGCGATCAGCAGCACCTCGAAGAACACGAACAGGTTGAACAGGTCGCCGGTGACGAAGGCGCCGGCCAGGCCCATCAGCTGGAACTGGAAGATGCGCATGGAAGTAGCGGCCGTGCGCGTCCCAGCCGCCGCAGGCGTACCACAGCACCGGCAGCGCCACCAGCGCGGTCAGCAGCAGCATCAGCGCGCCGAGCCGGTCGAGCACCAGCACGATGCCGTAGGGCGCCGGCCAGTCGCCGACGCGGTACACGCGCAGGCCGCCGCCGTCGGCGTCGAGCACCAGCAGCGCGGCCAGCAGCAGGCCCAGCGCCGCCGAGCCCAGCGAGATGCGCCGCGCCCACAGCAGCCGGCGGTGGCCATGGCCGGCCTGCGCGTCGCCGCCGTGGTCGCCGATCAGCAGCAGCACGATCGCCGTCAGCGACGGCAGCAGCACCGGCAGGATCGGCAGGTGGTCGGCCCAGTCGGTCATGGCCGCGGCTCCGCCGGGTCGGGCCGGGCGTCGACCTGGTCGCTGCCGTTCTCGTGCCGGCTGCGCAGCGCCAGCTCGATCACGAAGCCGGTGGTGGCAAAGCCGATGACGATGGCCGTCAGCACCAGCGCCTGCGGCAGCGGGTCGGCCAGCCGCCGGCGCCGCCCAGGATCGGCGGCGTGCCGCTCCACAGCCGGCCCATCGCGAAGATGAAGACATTGACCGCATAGCCGATCAGCGACAGTCCCAGCACCACCGTGAAGGTGCGGCCGCGCAGCAGCAGGTAGATGCCCACCGCCGCCACCCAGCCGATGCCGGTGGCCAGCAGGAACTCCATGCTCGGCATCACGGCACACCTCGCGACGGCCGAGGCGGCGGCCGGCTGGCGGCGCCCAGCATCGACAGCATCAGCAGCGTCGCGCCGACCACGGTGATGAACACGCCCAGGTCGAACAGCGCCGCCGTGGCCAGCGGCAGCTCGCCCAGCAGCGGCACCGTCGGGTGGCCATGCGCGCTGGTCAGGAAGGGCTGGCCGAAGGCGAAGGCGCCCACGCCGGTGAGCCCGGCGATGCCCAGCCCGATGCCGACCCAGCGCGTGAAGCGCCGGCCGGCCTGGCCGTGCAGCAGGTGCTCGGCGCGCTGCTGGCCCAGCGCCATGTACTGCAGCACCAGCGCCACCGCCGTGACCAGGCCGGCGATGAAGCCGCCGCCGGGCTGGTTGTGGCCGCGCCAGAAGATGTACACCGCCACCACCAGCGACAGCGGCAGCACCAGGCGCGCGGCGCGGCGCAGCAGCAGCGGCTCCGGCGGTAGCTCCACGGCCGGCCCAGCGGGTCGAGCTCGGGCCGGCGCAGGCGCAGCCCGTCGAGCAGCGCCAGCACGCCGACGCCGGCGATGCCCAGCACGGTGATCTCGCCGAAGGTGTCGTAGCCGCGGAAGTCGACCAGGATCACGTTGACCACGTTGGTGCCGCCGCCCAGCGGCAGCGCCTGCTCCAGGAAGTACCAGGAGATCGAATCGAAGTCGCGCGTCAGCATCAGCCAGCTGAGCCAGGCCATGCCCAGCCCGCCCAGCGCGGCCAGGCCGGCGTCGCGCCAGCGCCGCGGCAGCGGCGATTCGCGCGGCGAGCGCTGCGGCAGCAGCGCCAGACCCATCAGCAGCATCACGGTCGAGACCACGTCCACCGACAGCTGCGTCAGCGCCAGGTCGGGCGCCGACAGCGCGATGAACGCGGTCGAGGCCACCAGGCCCACCACGCCGGTCAGCACCACCGCGCACATAGCGCTGGCGCTGCAGCTTCAGCAGCGCCACGCCCACCGCGATCAGCAGCAGCCACACGGCCAGCGCCAGCGGCGGCGCGTTCATCAGCGTGCGCGTGCCGGTGGCCGGCGCCGCGCCGTGGCCGAACAGGAACGGCAGCGCGGCCAGCAGCACCGCGGCCGCCAGCATCCAGGCCAGGTAGCGCTGCAGCGAGCCGTTCTCCAGGCGCCGCGTCAGCCGCGCGGCGAAGGCCTGCAGGCCGTCGATGGCATGGGTGTAGAGCAGCCGGCCGGTCCAGCCGCGCGGGTGGTGCAGGTGCAGCTTGTAGCCGCGCTGCAGCGCGAAGTAGAAGGCCACGCCGCAGGCCATGGCCACGCAGGCTCATCAGCAGCGGAGGTTGACGCCGTGCCAGAGCGCCAGCTTGTACGGCGGCGGTTCGGCACCGAGCACCGCCGCGGCCGCCACCTGCACCAGCGGGCCGAGCGTCAGCGCCGGCAGCACGCCGACCGCCACGCAGACCACGGCCAGCAGCGCCACCGGCAGCTTCATGAACAGCGGTGGCTCGTGCGGGTGCGGCTTGGGCAGGTCGCTGCGGCTCGCCGTTGAAGAACACGTCGTGGATGAAGCGCAGCGAATAGGCCACCGAGCAGGTGGCCGCCAGCACCACCAGCACCACCACCGTGCCGCTGCCCAACGGCCCGACGCGTGCCTGCAGCGACTCGTCGAACAACATCTCCTTGGACAGGAAGCCGTTGAACAGCGGCACCCCGGCCATCGCCGCGGCGGCGATCATCGCCAGCGTGGCGGTCCAGGGCATCAGGCGCCACAGGCCGGCCAGGCGGCGCATGTCGCGCGTGCCGGTCTCGTGGTCGATGATGCCGGCCGTCATGAACAGCGCGGCCTTGAAGGTGGCGTGGTTGAGGATGTGGAACACCGCGGCCACGGCCGACAGCGGCGAGTCCAGCCCGATCAGGAAGGTGATCAGCCCCAGGTGGCTGATGGTCGAATAGGCCAGCAGCCCCTTGAGGTCGTGCTTGAACACCGCCACGTAGGCGGCGAAGAGCATGCGTCGCCAGGCCGACGCCGGCCACCAGCAGCTCGAACAGCGCCGAGCCGCCGAGCACCGGGTACAGCCGCGCCAGCAGGAAGACGCCGGCCTTGACCATCGTCGCCGAATGCAGGTAGGCCGACACCGGCGTCGGCGCGGCCATGGCCTCGGGCAGCCAGAAGTGGAACGGCAACTGCGCGCTCTTGGTGAAGCAGCCCAGCAGGATCAGCACCAGCGCCGCCGGGTAGCGCGGGTCCTCGCGGATCGGCCGCGCCCTGGCTCAGCATGGCCGACAGGTCGTAGCTGCCGGCGATCTGCCCGAGCAGCACGACGCCGGCCAGCAGCGCCAGCCCGCCGCCGCCGGTGACGGCCAGCGCCATGCGCGCGCCGGCGCGCGCATCGGCGCGCTGGCCCCAGTAGCCGACCAGCAGGAACGAGGACACGCTGGTCAGCTCCCAGAACACCACCAGCAGCAGCAGGTTGTCGCTGAGCACCACGCCCAGCATCGCCGCCATGAACAGCATGATCAGCGCGTAGAAGCGCCCCGGCGGGTCGTTCGGGCCCAGGTAGTACGCGGCATACAGGATGACCAGCAGGCCGACGACGGTGATCATCCAGCCGAACATCAGCGCCAGGCCGTCGAGCCGGAAGTTGGCGTCCAGGCCGATCGCCGGCACCCAGGGCTGCTGCGTCAGCAGCGTCTGCCCGTCGAGCACCGCCGGCGCATGGCTACTCAGCAGGGCCAGCGCCGCCGCGGTGACCGCGGCCGCGGCCCAGGCCGGCGCCTGGCGAGCGCGCCGACCGAACCACAGGCACACCACGGTACCGAGCAACAAGGGCAGCAGGACGATCAGCGGGAGGGTTTGCATGACGTGCGGCCGGGCCGCCGTGGTCGTACGGGCAAGCGCGCGATTCTAGGGACGCTGCGCTGGGTTAGACACCGCTTGTCCCTGCAGCCTGCCCGCCCTTGAATTTCCTGCGTTCTGCGTGGGTAAGCGGAGCGCGGCGGCTGCCGTCGACGATGCAGACGCTGGCGACCGAGGCACGCCGTTTGCGGGTCCGCGCGTCGGCCCGGTGTCGATGGAACGCATCCTCTTCGCCCTGGCGCTGGTCATCGCCGCCAGCGACCGGCGGATGCCGGACCGCAAGCGCGGTGAGCACCAGACTCCCGGGTCCGGCTCAGACGTAGTACAGAAGCAGGTAGCCGAGCAGCAGCAGCAGCACCCACAACGCCATGCTGCGGGTCGGCCAGGTGCGGGCCAGGCGGGCTTCCTGGCCGTACTGCCGCACCACCATGGCCTGCGCCACCGAACCGAGCTGCGCCGCCACCCGGGAGCCGCCCTGCCGGCCCGATGCATCTGGCGTTGCATCGCATGCGCCAGCCGCGCCAGGAGCCTGCGCCAGATCCAGTCCGTATCGAGCGTGATCGTCAACGTCCGCTTCAGGTACGGCAGCATCACGAAGAACGCCAGGCCGGAGAACAGCAGCAGTTGCAGTTGGGTCAGCACATGCGCCCAGGTGTAGGGCTCGTACTTCACCGCATAGGGCAGCAGCGCGTACAGCGGCTCGAACCAGACCCCCAGGGCGACGCACAGGAAGGCGAACAACAGCATCGCCCAGCGCATGCTGGCCGGCGGCTCGGCCGGGCGCAGGCCCGAATCCTTCTGGAAGAACACGAACCACGGGAACTTGATGCCGGCGTGCAGGAAGACCCCGGCCGACGCGGCCGTCAGCAGCAGCCACACCGTCAGCAGATGCCCGTCGGCCGCGGCCTGCGAGACCATCGACTTGGACACGAAGCCCGAGGTCAGCGGGAACGACGAGATCGCCAGGGCGCCGATCGTGCCGCACATCGTCGTCAGCGGCATGGTGTGGAACAGCCCGCCGAGTTCGGAGCACTTGCGTCGCCCGGTCATCAGCAGCACCGAGCCCGCCGACATCAGCAGCAGCGCCTTGTAGATGATGTGAGTGAAGGCATGGGCCGCGGCGCCGTTGAGCGCCATCTCGGTGCCGATGCCGATGCCGGCGATCATGAAACCGACCTGGTTGACGATCGAATAGGCCAGGATGCGCCGCATGTCGTTCTCCAGCAGCGCGTAGACGATGCCGTAGAAGACCATGAACAGCCCCACCCAGATCAGCAACTCGGTGCCCGGGAAACCACGGATCAGCGCGTACACCGCCGTCTTGGTGGTGAAGGCCGACAGAAACACCGTGCCGCTCCACGAGGCTTCGGGGTAGGCGTCGGGCAACCAGGCCGACAGCGGCGGTGCGCCGGCGTTGACGAGGAAGCCGATCAGGATCAGCCAATGCGCCGGCGAGTCGAGCGCCATGCGCGTGAAGGCGACGTCGCCGGTCTGCACGATATGGCCGGTGACGCCCGCGAAGAGCAGCACGCCACCGAGCAGGTGGATCATCAGGTAGCGCCGGGCCGCACGGTACGAGGCCGGGCCTGGCCCTGGCTCCACAGCACCAGCGTCGAAGCCACCGCCATCAGCTCCCAGAACGCGAACACCGTGACCAGGTCGCCAGCCAGAGCGCCACCCCGATGGCCGAGCCGGCATAGACGAATGCGGCGGGCACCTCGACGCGGCTCGGCTGGCCCAGCGCGAACAGCCCGCCGCCGGCAGCCATCAGCGCGAAGATGGTGGCGAACAACCGCGACAGCTTGTCGCCCTGCAGCGGCGTGATCGTGTGGTCGAGAAAGCGCAGTTGCCAGACCGGCCCGTCGGGCACCTGCCACACCAGGGCCAGCGCCAGCAGCGGCAGCGCCACCACGGCGACGTTGCGCAAGTGCCACGCAGCCACGGCAGCAGCAGCGCGCCGGCGATCAGCACCAGACCGGGATGGAACGCGATCTCAGTCATCGCGCGCCCCGTCGTCGTAGTAGCTGTCGGGCCGCTTCAACAGCCAGCGCCAGCGCCTTGGCCACGACGATCATCGCGGCACAGGCGAGGAAGCCGAACCAGGCGTAGAAGCCGAAGACCGATTCGACGGCAAAGTGCGGATGCAGCTGCACCACCACCTCCGCCAGCACGGTCAGCGCCAGCACGACCAGGAATGCCGCGCCACAGTCGCTTCACGTTGCGCGGCTGGTCGAGCCAGTGGGGTCGCTCGTCCATCGTCGTCACCTCGGAGCTGCTCAGGGAGCGAGCATGCCGCGGGCCAGGGCCAGCGGCACGTCGGGCATGAAGAACAGCAGCACGGTGACTGCCGCCGTGGCCGTGAGTGCGATCACCATCGGCAGCGGCGCCTCGCCATGCGGATGGTGATGCGGGTCGCCAGGAATGCCGTCGCTCGGCGCGACGAAGAACGCGCGGTAGACGATGGGCAGGAAGTAGCCGGCATTGAGCAGCGTGCTCACCGCGATCACCGTCACCACCCACCATTGCTGGGCCTCCATCGCGCCCGACAGCATGTACCACTTGGAGATGAAGCCGACCGCGGGCGGCAGGCCGATCATCGACAGCGCGGCGATGGCGAACGCGCCCATGGTCCAGGGCATGCGCCGGCCGATGCCGTCGAGCTGGCTGACCTCGGTCTTGTGTGCCGCGGTGTAGATGGCGCCGGCGGCGAAGAACAGCGTGATCTTGCCGACCGCGTGGGCGGCGATGTGCAGCGCCGCACCGATCAGCGACAGCGGCGCCAGCACCGCCGCGGCCATCACCACGTAGGACAGCTGGCTGATCGTGGAATAGGCCAGCCGGCGCTTCAGGTTGTCGGCGCCGCAGCGCCACCACCGAGGCGGCCACGATCGTGAAGCCGGCGACGGCGATCAGCCAACCCGCGGCGCTCCCGCTGCCCGTGCTGGCCAGGTTGTCGACACCGAACACGTAGACGATGACCTTGACGACGCTGAACACGCCGGCCTTGACCACGGCCACCGCATGCAGCAGCGCCGACACCGGCGTCGGCGCCACCATCGCGGCCGGCAGCCAGCGGTGAAAGGGCATCAGCGCAGCCTTGCCGATGCCGAACATGCACAGCGCGAGCAGGCCGGCCAGACCGGCCGCGCCGAGCTTGCCTGCCAGGATGCCACCCGGGGTGAAGTCGGTCGTGCCGGCGACGAGCCAGACGAACACCAGCGCCGGCAGCAGGAACACGATCGACGTGCCCATCAGCAGGCCCAGGTACACACGGCCGCCGGCACGCGCCTCGTTGCGTGCCGTGGTGGGTGACGAGCGGGTAGGTGATCAGCGTCAGCAGTTCGTAGAACACGAACAGCGTGAACAGGTTGCCGGCCAAGGCAATGCCCATCGTCGCCGCCAGCGCGAGCGCGAAGCAGACGTAGAAGCGCGTCTGGTGTGCCTCCTGGTTGCCGCGCATGTAGCCGATCGAATAGAGCGAGTTGAGGATCCACAGGCCCGAGGCGATCAGCGCGAACAGCATGCCCAGCGGTCTCGACCTTGAACGCGATCTGCAGGCCCGGCAGCACGCTGAACAGAGCCAGCGCCGGACGCGCACCGCCCAGCACCGCAGACAGCAGCGACAGCACGCAGGCCAGCAACAGCACCGCCGTCAGCAGCGTGATGGTCTCGCGCAGGTTCGGCCAGCGGCCGGCCAGTGCGATCAGCATCGCGCCGACCAGCGGTACCACCAGCGCGGCCAGGATCGCCTGCTCGGGACGGCCATCAGCGCAGCCCTCCCATCAGCAGCGCGACCGCCTGTCTGGCCGAACCCACAGTGAACGTGGTGTCGAGGCCGAAGTAGACCGTGGCGGCCACCAGCAGCCCGGCGGGTACGCGCCATCGACCAGGGCAGCACCGCGTCACCGATGTCCTTGCGCACCTCGCGGAAGTAGGCCGCCTCGACGAAGCGCCACACGTAGGCGGCCGCCAGCAGCGACGACAGCACGATCAGGAACACCAGCCACCACTGGCCCTTCTGCAGGGCCGCCAGCAGCAGGTACCACTTGCTGATGAAGCCTGCCGTGCCCGGCACGCCGATCAACGACAAGCCGCAGATCACGATGCCCAAGCTGGTCAGCGGCATGCGCTTGCCCAGGCCCTGCACCCGCGACAGGCTGGTGCCGCCCATCACCAGCGCGACGCCGCCCAGCAGCATGAAGATCGCCCCCTTGGTCACGCCGTGGTTGAACAGATGGACGATCGTCGCGATGAGGCCGTCGGTGGAGCCGAACGACAGGCCGAGAATGATGTAGCCGATCTGGCCGACGCTCGAATAGGCAAACAGGCGCTTCAGGTCGGTCTGGAAGATGGCGATCGTGGAGGCCGCGAACATGCCGGCCAGTGCCAGCAGCAGCATGGCTTCTGGCATCGGCAGCTTCTCGAACACCTGCGACTGGCCGAACACCGAGAAATAGAAGCGCAGCAGCACGTACACCGCCACCTTCGTCGCCGTGGCCGCGAGGAAGGCCGACACCGCCGACGGCGCGAAGGCATAGGCGTTGGGCAGCCACTGGTGCAGCGGGAACAGCGCCAGCTTCAGCGAGATGCCCACGGTCAGGAAGGCCAGCGCAGCCAGCACCGGACGGGTGGTCTGTACGGCGCCGATACGCCGCCCCATGTCGGCCAGGTTCAGCGTGCCCGTCATCAGGTACAGCAAGCCGATGCCGATGACGATGAAGGTGGCACCGATCGTGCCCATGATCAGGTACTGGTACGCGGCCACCAGCGCGCGCCGGTCCCGGCCGAGCGCGATCAGCACGTAGGTCGACAGCGACGAGATCTCCAGGAACACGAAGATGTTGAAGGCGTCGCCGGTGATCGTGATGCCGAGCAGACCCGGTCAGGCACAGCACGAACATCGTGTAGAAGAGATACTGCTGCTGGGGCGGCACCTCGGCTTCGATGCTGGCGCGGCTGTAGGGCAGCACGACGGCCGCGATGCCGGCCACCAGCACCAGCACGAAGGCGCTCAGCCGGTCGACTCGGTACTCGATGCCCCACGGTGGCAGGCCAGCTGCCGATGGCATAGGAGATCGTGCCGCGCTCGCCCACCTGCAGCCACAGCAGCACGGCGATCGCGAACGCGGTCCAGCTGGCTGCCAGCACGACGCGAAGGCCAGGCTGCGCCGCCGCAGCAGCACCGTCAGCGGCGCAGCGATCAAGGGCACGACAACCTGCAGTGCAGGCAGATGCTGCGCCAAGCTCATTGTTCCGCCCGCGAGCTCGGACCAGCAGCGTCGAGGCGCAGGATTTCGTCTTCCTCGATGCTGTCGTAAGCCTCGCGAATGCGCACCACCAGCGCCAGGCCGAGCGCCAGCGTGGCCACGCCGACGACGATGGCCGTGAGGATCAGCACATGCGGCAAGGGATTGGAATAGACCGTGAACGCGTCGCTGAGGATCGGCGCCGTTCCGCCCACCAGCTTGCCCGGAGCGATGTACAGCAGGTAGACCGAGGTCTGGAAGATGCCCAAGGCCCACCAGCTTCTTGATCAGGTTATCGCGGGCAATGACGATGAACAGCCCCGCGACCATCAGGAAGACGGTGACGAAGTAGGTGAAATGGCCTGCCCATCTCATCACTCGTCCCACCTTGCCGCGGTCGGCGAACATGTAGAAGATCTTCAGCATCACGCCCGATACGGTGGTGGCCACGCCCACCTCGACCCAGAAGATGCCGCGATGCTGGCCGTGCACGCTGTCGGCGTCGAGCACGAAATAGTCGAGGTAGTTGCCGCCAAGCACCAGTCCGGCCACGCCCACGCCCGCGTAGATCAGCACGCCGAGGGCCATCATCGACTCGACCAACGGCTCGGGCACCACCTTGCGTGCGTCGCGCAGGCCGTAGATCAGCGCATAGAAGATGACGGCCGCGGCGAGGATGACGCCGGCCTGGAAGCCGCCGCCCGGGCCGAAGTCGCCATGAAACTGCACGTACAACGCAAACAGCAGGATGAAGGGAATCAGCAGCTTGGCGACCACCCGCAGGATCAGGTCGTATCTCATGCGGCCACCCCCGCGCCGCGCGCCGCCCACGCGCGGGCGGGCAAGTGCCGTGGCAGCGGCCCGCGGGCTCATGGCTTGCGATCCTTGCGGCGGCGGCGAAGCAGCGCCACCACGCCGGCACCGGCGGTGAAGACGACCGTGGTTTCGCCCAGCGTGTCGTAGCCGCGATAGCTCGCCAGCACCGCCGTCACGACGTTGGGAACGTCGACTTCCTTCTTGATGTCGTTCAGATAGCGCGGAACCACATGCGTGTGGATCGGCGCCGCCGGATCCGAGAACTCCGGCAGGCCCAGCGTTCCGTAGACCAGCACCGCGCCGACGGCCGTCGACAAGGCCAGCGGCAGCCAGGGCTTGTGCAGCGGCCGAGCCTCCTCGCTCTTGCACAGGTACAGCGCGCCGAGGAACAACACGGTGGAAATGCCGGCCCCGACCGAAGCCTCGGTCATCGCCACGTCGACGGCGTCCATGGCCACCAGCACGGTGGCCATCAGGAAGCTGTAAATGCCGGCCGAGGATGACCACGCCGAAGAGGTTGCGGCTGCGCGCGATCACGCACACCGTGACGGCCATCATGCACCAGCAGCACGTTGATGATCAGGGTTTCGATGGCCTGCCCTCCTCATCGGCAAGCAGCGGCTTCAGTCCGCGCAGCATCGCCGAGCGCGCCAGCGCATGCGTCGCGGTCGGGCTGGCCAGGAAGATCAGCATGGCCACCATCAGCAGCTTGGCGGCCACGAGCGTGAACCCCGCCTGCAGCATCAGGCCGAGCAAGCATCAACCCGGCGCCGAGCGTATCGATCACGCTGGCCGCATGCATGCGGGTGTAGAAGTCGGGCATGCGCAGCAAGCCCAGCGCGCCGATGACGCAGAAGATGCCGCCCACGACCAGGCAGATCCAACTGAGGCCGTCGATCCACAGGCTCACCGGGCAGCCTCCTCGCGGTCGCCCGCATCACCGAGGTCGCCGCGGCGGAAGTACTTCAGCACAGCGATCGTGCCGATGACGTTGAGCAGGCCGTAGACGATGGCCAGGTCGAGGAACTCCGGACGGCCATTCAGGAACCCCAGCACCGCCAGCAGCAGCATCGCGACCGTGCCGACCGTGTTGCCGGCCTGCACCCGGTCGAACACCGTCGGCCCGAGCGCGGCGCGCACGAGCGTCAACGCCAGCGTCACCAGCAGCGCCAGCGCGGCGGCCGCGAACATCAGCGCTTGCCCTCGCAGGCGCTGCAGCGGCGGTCCATCTCGCTGTCCACCACACCCTCGGCCCCGCTGCGCGTCAGCCCGTGGACCAGAAACTCGTTGCGGTCCGCCTCGATCGTGATGGTGCCCGGTGTCAGAGTGATCGAATTGGCGTGCAGCACCAGGCCGACATCGGTCTTCTGGCTTGGCCTGAAGCGCACCAGTGTCGGGCTGATCGGCAGCTTCGGGTGAACGATGATCTTGCTCACGTCCCACGCCGACTTGGCGATTTCCTTCAGCAACCACGGCCAGTAAAGCAGCGCATGCGGCCCCAGGTGGATCGGGTGGCCTTCGGCATCGACCACGTCCATGCGGCGCGCGAACCACACCACGGCCAGCGCCGACCCGACCCCGGCCGACAGCAGGAAGGCCGTGAAGAACCCCGACAGCAGCAGCCAGAAGAGGTACAGGAAGAAGAACAGGCTTGCCGAGTGGAACACGGGGTGCAATCGCGAGCCAGGACGGCTTCATTGTAGGCAGCCGCCCGACGCCGACTGCCGCTCGGGCCGCTCGGGTTTTCCTGCAGTCGCCCGGCGCGCGGAGCAGGGAGGCGTTCTCAGCCGCGCATGAGGGCTCGCTACACTTTCAGTTTCGCTGCTCCAGGCCCACATCATGACCACCATCCGCCACGACGACCTCGTCGAATCCGTCGCTGCCGCGTTGCAGTACATCAGCTACTACCACCCGGCCGACTACATCGCGCACCTGGCGCGCGCCTACGAAGGCGAGGCCAGCCATGCGGCCAAGGATGCGATTGCGCAGATCCTGACCAACTCGCGCCTGTGCGCCGAAGGCCACCGGCCGATCTGCCAGGACACCGGCATCGTCAACGTGTTCCTGAAGATCGGCATGGACGTGCGCTTCGAGGGCTTCGGCGGAAGCATCGAAGACGCCGTCAACGAAGGCGTCAGGCGCGGCTACCTGAACCCCGACAACGTGCTGCGCGCGTCGATCGTGGCCGACCCGCAGTTCGAGCGCAAGAACACCAAGGACAACACGCCGGCCGTGGTGCACATGAGCCTGGTGCCCGGCAACACCGTGGACGTGCAGGTCGCAGCCAAGGGTGGCGGCAGCGAGAACAAGAGCAAGTTCGTCATGCTGAACCCCAGCGACAGCGTGGTCGACTGGGTGATGAAGACCGTGCCGACCATGGGCGCCGGCTGGTGCCCGCCGGGCATGCTGGGCATCGGCATCGGCGGCACCGCCGAGAAGGCCATGCTGATGGCCAAGGAAGTGCTGATGGACCCGATCGACATGTTCGAGCTCAAGGCGCGCGGCCCGCGCAACAAGACCGAAGAGCTGCGCATCGAGCTGTGCGACAAGATCAACGCCCTGGGCATCGGCGCGCAGGGCCTGGGCGGCCTGACCACGGTGCTGGACGTGAAGATCGCGATGTACCCCACGCACGCCGCCAGCAAGCCGGTGGCGATGATCCCCAACTGCGCGGCCACACGCCATGCGCACTTCGTGCTCGACGGCAGCGGAGCGGCCTACATCGACCCGCCGAGCCTGGATCTGTGGCCCGACGTGCACTGGCAGCCCGACTACAACAAGAGCAAGCACGTCAACCTGGACACGCTGACGAAGGAAGAGGTCGCGAGCTGGAAGCCGGGGCAGACGCTGCTGCTCAACGGCAGGATGCTCACCGGCCGCGACGCCGCGCACCAGCGCATCCAGGACATGCTCGCCAAGGGCGAGACGCTGCCGGTGGACTTCAGCAACCGCGTCATCTACTACGTGGGCCCGGTGGACCCGGTGCGCGACGAGGTGGTCGGCCCGGCCGGCCCGACCACCGCCACCCGCATGGACAAGTTCACCGAGATGATGCTCAGCAAGACCGGGCTGATCGGCATGATCGGCAAGGCCGAGCGCGGCCCTGCGGGCATCGAAGCCATTCGCAAGCACAAGAGCGCCTACCTGATGGCCGTGGGCGGCGCCGCCTACCTGGTGGCCAAGGCCATCAAGGGCGCCAAGGTGGTGGGCTTCGCCGACCTGGGCATGGAAGCCATCTACGAGTTCGACGTCAAGGACATGCCGGTGACGGTGGCCGTCAGCTCCGACGGCACCAGCGTGCACGACACCGGGCCCAAGGAGTGGCAGGCCCGGATCGGCAAGATCCCGGTCGTGGCGGCCTGAGCCAGGGCCCGACGACGGCGCCGGCGCAACGGCGATGAGTTTTGCGCGCACCAAGATCCAGGCACCGCGGTCGCGTCCCGGCTGGGTACAGAGGCCTGCGCTCGAAGCCCGGCTCGACGCGGCGCTGCAGCAGCACCGGCTGGTGCTGTTCAGCGCGCCGGCCGGCTTCGG
Source organism: uncultured Pseudomonadota bacterium (assembly GCA_963818005.1). Classification (GTDB taxonomy): domain Bacteria; phylum Pseudomonadota; class Gammaproteobacteria; order Burkholderiales; family Burkholderiaceae_C; genus Rubrivivax. The sequence goes on along the minus strand of CAWFQP010000007.1, from coordinate 5,401 downwards.
CAAGACCGCGGCACTGACGCGGCAGATCGCGCGGCTGCCGCCTGGCAGCGCGCTCGCCTGGGTCAGCTGCGACGAGGACGACGACCTGCAGCGCCTGCTGGGCTGCATCTGCGCGGCGCTGGAGCCCTTCGACCCGCCCTGGCGCTCCGACCCCGACATGCTGGCTGCCCGCGCCGCCGGCACGCGCGCGCAGCGCCGCGAGGCCGCCGACGAACTGCTCAACGTGCTGGCCGCCTGCGAGTCGCCGCGCGGCGTGATCGTGCTCGACGACCTGCACCGCATCCAGGACCCCGGCGTGTTCGAGTTCATCGACCTGCTGCTGCCGGGCCTGCCGGCGAACTGGGTGCTGGTGCTGTCCGGCCGCGAGACGCCGCCGCTGGCGCTGCCGCGGCTGCGTGTGCAGGGCGAATTGGCTGAGTTTCGCGAGGTCGACCTGCAGTTCGACGCTGTCGAGGTCGAGGCGCTGCTACAGGCCACGCCCGGTGCCGCGCAGCGCGTCGCGGCACCGCAGCTGCTGGCGCGCACGCAGGGCTGGGCGGTGGGCCTGCGCCTGGCGCTGAACACCCTGTCCGACGGCCGCGCCGCGGCCGGCGCGCTGCGCTCGGCTGCGCTCGACCGGCATGTCTTCGACTACCTGGCGACCGAGGTGCTGCAGGACATGCCGGCCGGGCTGCGTCACTTCATGCTGCGCTGCTCGGTGCTGCCCGAGCTGAGTGCCGAGCGCTGCCGGCAGGTGTCGCAGGACGCGCGCGCCGCACACTGGCTGGAGCAGATCGAGCAGCGCGGGCTGTTCATCACCAGCCTCGAAGGCCCCGAGCTGACGCTGCGGCTGCACGACCTGTTCCGCGATTTCCTGGAAGACCGGCTGCTGCGCGAGCTGCCGGACGAGGTGCCTGCGCTGCTGCAGCGCGCCGCGGCCGGCGAGGAGGACACCGTGCGCCGCATCGGCTACCTGCTGCGCGCCGGCGCCATCGACGCGGCCTGTACGCTGCTGTGCACCGAGGGCCCGGCCCTGATCACCCGCGGCGTGATCGCACCGGTGCTGCGCATGATCGAGCAGTTCCCCCCGGCCCAGCGGGACGGCCCGCGCCTGCAGCTGCTGCGCGGCCTGGGCTCGTGGGCGATCTGGGACTTCGACGCCATGTGCGACGCCATGCGCCGCGCCGCCGCCGGTTACGCGCAACATGGCGACGCGCCGAACCGGCAGCTGGCGCTGGCCTACGAGGCCATTGCGCTGAGTGGCGCGTCCCGCCTGCCCGCCGCCGACGCGGTGCTGGACAGCCTGCTGGCCGAGCCGCTGCACGACGAGGCGCTGGCCTGCGCGCTGCGCGCGCACATGTGGCAGGCGCTGGACGGCGGGCCGCTCGATCAGGTGGCCCCGCGCTTCCACCGCGAGCTGGACGTGGTCGAGCGGCTGGACAGCACCATCGGCTGGTACCAGGCCTCACCGGTGGCACGCTACCTGGGCTTGCCCGGCATCGTGCCGGCGCTGCAGCGTTACGTCAGCGGCGCATTGCGCCATGCGCAGGACGGCCACACGCCGCTGCGCGTGCTGGCCGTCACCGTGCAGGCCTTCCTGGAGGTGTGGGCCGGCCGGCCCGATGAAGCCGACGCCCTGCTGCGCGCGGTGGAACAAGACATCCGCTGGTTCGGCCAGACGCGCAACCTCTACACCCAGACCCAGCTGTGCCGCGCGCTGCTGCACGCGCTGCGCGGCGAGGCGCCCGCGGCGCTGGCCGCGGTGCGCCGGCCGTCGGAGCTGATGGACGAGGAACCCGATGGCCCGCGCCGGCGCCACGGCCAGAGCATGCTGCTGCTGCACGAGGCGCGGCTGGCGGCCCTGCTGGGCGACACGGCCCGGCTGCAGCAGTGCGCCACCGCGTTGGAGCGTGTACCACAGCAGGAGCTCGAAGCTCCGACGCGGGCCCAGCGCGCGCTGCTGCCGGCCTACCTGGCCGATGCCGCAAGCGACACGGCACGGGCCATCGCCGTACGCCGCTCGGCCCTGCAACAGGATGCGCTGCTCAGCCGGCTGGGCCTGGGGGTGGAAACGCGCCTGCGCCTGGCCGCGGCCCTGATGCCCACCCAAGGGCCGGCCGCGGCCCGCGCGGTACTTCACCCGGCGCTGGCGGCCACCGACGACGCCACCGAAATGGCGCCCGTGCTGCTGTCTGGCCCCGCCGTGCTGCAGGCGCTGGCCCGCGCCGACTGGGGCCGCCAGCTCGACGCAGCGTACGTGCAGCGACTGCGCCGCTGGGCCGAGCAGGCGCAGCGGCTGCGGCAGGCTCCCGTTGCGGCCCCGGTGGCCGCGACCGGCGATGCGCTGGCCGGACTGAGCCCGCGCGAGGCCGAGGTGCTGGCGCACATCGCCGCCGGCGACAGCAACAAGCTGATCGCCCGTGCGCTGGACCTGAGCCCGCACACCGTCAAGCGGCATGTGGCCAACATCCTGGACAAGCTGGCGCTGCAGACGCGGGGGCAGGCGGCGGCCTGGTACCGGGCGCGGCGCTGACGGCGCATGGCCCGGCGGCCATGGCCCGCCGGCGCTGGCGCGATGGCTCCATCGAGCGATGTGCGGCGGCGGTCCGAAGCCCAGACTTCGGGGCATCGAACGGTGCACCGACGCCGTGCCCAGGAGACCGCCATGACCGCCCGCACGACCCACCGCATCCCGCTGCTCGGCGCCCTGCTGCTGGCGCTGCTGCTCGGTGCCTGTGCCAGCCTGCCCGACCTGCCGGATCTGCCGTCCCCCGCGCCGGCAGATCCGGCACCGCGCTTGCAGGACACCACCCTGGCGCGCATCGCCATCGATTCGACCCCGCCGGCCAAGCGCCACCTGTCGGGCCTGCGCCTGCTGCCCGCCGGCGACCATGCCTTCGACGCCCGGCTGGCGCTGGCCCGGCATGCCGAGCGCACGCTGGACGCGCAGTACTACGTGATCGCCGACGACGCCGCCGGCCGGCAGTTCCTCGGGGCGCTGCGCGACGCCGCACAACGCGGCGTGCGCGTGCGCTTGTTGGTGGACGACCTGCACAGCGGCGACGTGGCCGATCTGCTGGCCGGGCTGGCGGCGCACGAGCGCGTCGAGGTGCGGCTGTTCAACCCGCTGCCCGTGCGCAGCGGCTCGCCGATGACCCGCCTGCTGCTCAGCCCGAGCCAGTTCGAGCAGCTGCATCGGCGCATGCACAACAAGCTGTTCATCGCCGACGGGCACGTGGCCGTCACCGGCGGGCGCAATGTCGGCGACGAGTACTTCATGCATGCCAGCGCAGCCAACTTCGTCGACATGGATGTCCTGGCCACCGGCGCCGTGCTGGGCCCGCTGACACAGGCCTTCGAGCGCTACTGGAACAGCACCCATGCCTACCCGCTGCAGGCGCTGCAGGGCACTGTCGACACAGCCGCGCAGCGCGAACGCTTCGCTGAACAGTTGCGCCGTGCCAGGCTGCTGGCCGCGCCGAGTGGGCGCGACCTGCTCGGCCATAGCGCGGTGAGCCGGCAGCTGACCGACGGCCACCTGGAACTGCTGTTCGCGCCGGTGCAGGTGCTGGCCGATTCGCCCGACAAGGTGGTGCAGACGGCAACGCTGGACGACAGCGCGCTCGGCCAGGGTCTGGGGCGGCTGCGCGAGGCGCGCTCCGAGGTGGTGATCGTGTCGCCCTATTTCATCCCGGGCGTGCGCGGCATGGCCATGCTGCGCGAGGCCACCGCGGCGCGGGTGCGCGTCACGGTGCTGACCAACTCGATGGCCGCCACCGACGAGCCGATGGTGCACCACGCCTATGCGCGCTACCGCCAGCCGATGCTCGACATGGGCGTGACGATCCACGAGCTGAGCCCGCGGCTGATCCGCAAGACCGGGGTGTTCGGCGACTTCCGCTCGTCCGATGGGCGGCTGCATGCCGAGGTGGCCGTGGCCGACCGGCGCTGGGTGCGATGGGCTCGATGAACATGGACGGCCGCTCGGCGCTGGCCAATACCGAGCTGGGCCTGCTGATCGATTCGCCCGAGCTGGCCTGGGAGCTGCGCAGCCTGCTGCAGCGCGCCCATGCCGGCAGCACCTACAGGTTGCGCCGTGCCGGCCAGGGCATCGAATGGGTGACGCGCGACGGCGCCGCCGAGCGGGTGCAGCAGCAGGAGCCCGGCGCCGACCTGGGCCTGCGGCTGAAGACCGCGCTGCTGTCGCTGTTCATCGCCGAGGATCTGCTGTAGCGCGGCGGCACGCCGCGGCGGCGGCGGGCCAGGGCCGGCCGCGCCAGGGCTCCGGTTCAGCCCTCCGCTGCCGCCAGCGCGCGGCCGCCTGGCCGCGGGTGTCGACGCCGAGCTTGTCGAGGATGTTGGCCACATGCCGCTTGACGGTGTGCGGGCTCAGCTGGAAGGCCCGGGCGATGAGCTTGTTGCTGTCGCCGGCGGCGATGCGTTCCAGCACCTCGCGCTCGCGTTCGGACAGCTCCCTCCAGCCCAGGGGCACCCACGGCCGGGCCGGCACCTCGGCGGCGGCCGGCCTGCTGGCGTGCCCGGGGCCGAGGCAGTGCCGGCAGCTGACGCAGCAGCTCGCGCTGCGCGGCATCGAGCCGGCCGGCCCAGGGCTGCTCCGCCAGCCGCTGCAGCACGGCCACACCGGCGAACAGCGCGCCGCCCTTGTCGCCGCACTGCAGCACCTGCTGCAACCACGGGCGCAGCAGCGCGGCGGCGGCGTCCAGTGCGCCCTGCCGCGCATGGATGTCGGCCACCATGAAACGCGCCTGCGCGCCAGCGTAGTAGCGGTAGCGCTCGACATCGTGGGCCATCGGCTCGAGCAGCGTGCACGCCTCGTCCAGCCGGCCGTCGAGCAGCGCCACGAAGGCCCGGCTCCAGGCGCGGCAACGCGCCGCCGAGGCCCATTCCCATGGGTGGGCGGCCTCGTGCAGCAGTTGGTCGACGCGGCGCTGCGTGTCGGCGTCGCCGAGCAGCCAGGCGGCTCGCGCCCGCACCGCCAGCACGTCCGACAAGTGCACGCGGCGGTGGCTGGGCGCGCTGTTCTGGATCACATCCTGGTAGGCCTGTTGGCCGTGCCTGAAGCACGCTTCGGGCTCGCCGCGCAGCGCGTGCAGCAGCACATGCGTCAGAGCGTTGTCGGTCATCAGCAGGCGCGGACGGCCGAGCCAGCGGCAGTCCTCGTCGGCGCGCTGCAGCCAGTCCCAGGCTTCGTCCAGCCGGCCGGCGCCGATGGCCTGACCGGCGCGCACGTGCAGCATCGCCGCGCGCAGCTGCGACGGCGCCTGGCCGGCCACCCGCGTCACGCCCACGGCAAAGCGCTCAAGCAGCGCGCCCCATGCCCGGCAGGCCGACCAGCAGGCTGAGATTGGCGCATTGCAGCCACAGGCGCACGTCGGGCGTGCGCTCCAGGCGGTCGAGCATG